>NZ_JBEOSJ010000002.1:0-585053 GCF_040302905.1 Streptomyces sp. NPDC096193
AGGCGCCCAAAGGTTCCCTCAGCCTGGTTGGCAATCAGGTGTTGAGTGTAAGTGCACAAGGGAGCTTGACTGTGAGACCGACGGGTCGAGCAGGGACGAAAGTCGGGACTAGTGATCCGGCGGTGGCTTGTGGAAGCGCCGTCGCTCAACGGATAAAAGGTACCCCGGGGATAACAGGCTGATCTTCCCCAAGAGTCCATATCGACGGGATGGTTTGGCACCTCGATGTCGGCTCGTCGCATCCTGGGGCTGGAGTCGGTCCCAAGGGTTGGGCTGTTCGCCCATTAAAGCGGTACGCGAGCTGGGTTTAGAACGTCGTGAGACAGTTCGGTCCCTATCCGCTGTGCGCGTAGGAATATTGAGAAGGGCTGTCCCTAGTACGAGAGGACCGGGACGGACGAACCTCTGGTGTGCCAGTTGTCCTGCCAAGGGCATGGCTGGTTGGCTACGTTCGGGAGGGATAACCGCTGAAAGCATCTAAGCGGGAAGCCTGCTTCGAGATGAGTATTCCCACCTCCTTGAGAGGGTAAGGCTCCCAGTAGACGACTGGGTTGATAGGCCGGATATGGAAGCCCAGTAATGGGTGGAGTTGACCGGTACTAATAGGCCGAGGGCTTGTCCTCAGTTGCTCGCGTCCACTGTGTTAGTTCTGAAGTAACGAACTGTCGAACCCCCGTCTGTGTGGGTTCCGGGTCGATATCTTCATAGTGTTTCGGTGGTCATTGCGTTAGGGAAACGCCCGGTTACATTCCGAACCCGGAAGCTAAGCCTTTCAGCGCCGATGGTACTGCAGGGGGGACCCTGTGGGAGAGTAGGACGCCGCCGAACAATTTTTAGCCTCAACCCCCGGACCATGTCCGGGGGTTGAGGCATTTTTGCGTTCAGGACCGGCCGCCGGCGGCGGCGCAGGTTCTCTGGCCCAGGTGGTTCGAACCACGGCTCGGTTCGGGGTATGATCTATCCCGTTGCCACAGCGCAGCAGGCCCCAATAGCTCAGTCGGTAGAGCGTCTCCATGGTAAGGAGAAGGTCTACGGTTCGATTCCGTATTGGGGCTCGTACGAAGAAGGCCCCCGCCAAGTGGCGGGGGCCTTCTTACTGTTCAGGAGTGCTGAGGTTCCGGTACGCGCATCGCGAGGATGGCCATGTCGTCCGAGGCCGGCTCGGCGGCGAAGCGTTCGACCGCCCGCAGGACACGGGCCGCCACCGCGCCCGCGGTCAGTCCGGTGCAGGTGGTCAGCACATCGGCCAGGCCCTCGTCGCCCAGCATGCGTGTGCCCTCGCGGCGTTCGGTGACGCCGTCCGTGACACACAGCAGGACGTCGCCCGGGTCGAGGGTGACCATCTGCTCGTACAGCTCGAGGTCGTCCATGACACCGAGCAGGGGCTGCGGTTCGGCCGCCGGTGCGACGGTGCCGTCCTGGCGCAGGCGCAGCGGGAGCGGATGGCCGGCGCAGACGACCTTGAGAACGGCGCTGCCGTCCTCCTGCGGCCACAACTCTCCGTAGAGCAGGGTCAGGAAGCGGCTGCGGGCGCCCTCGTCGAGGATCGCGGCGTTGAGACGCTCCAGGACCGCCGGGCCGCCGAAGCCCTCCCTGGCCAGCAGGCGCAGAGCGTGCCGGGCGAGGCCGGTGACCGCCGCGGCCTCCGGGCCCGTACCGCAGACATCGCCGATGGCGAAGCCGTACGCGCCGTCGCGGATGGGGAAGAGGTCGTAGAAGTCACCGCCGACTTCGTTGCCTTCGCCGGCCGCGCGGTAGATGACCTCGACCTCGACGCCCGGGATGTGCGGCAACTCCGGCGGCAGCAGGCTGCGCTGGAGGGACTGGCTGATGGCCACGCGCTCCGAGTACAGCCGGGCGTTGTCGAGGGCCAGGGCGGCCCGGCGCGAGAGGTCCTCGGCGAGTTCCAGGATCTCCTGGCGGAAGTGGTCGTCGGAGGGCTTGCCGAGGGTGAGCATGCCGATGACGCGGTTGCGCGCCACCAGGGGCAGTACGACCGTCTCGCCGCCGACGGCGGCCGCCGTCGCGAGCGTGGTGCCGATGCCGGAGGAGACGGGCGGGGTGGATCCGATGCCGAGTTCGCGCTTGGAGGTCAACAGCGCCGCCTGCTGACCTGCTTCGGCCGGTGCGGTCCACACGCGTGCGCCGGGGGTGGGCACCGGGTCCGGGGGTGCGATCTTGGAGAGGAGGGCCTTGAGGCCGTCGATGCGCTCCTCGTCCTCGTGGAGCACATAACTGAGGTACGGGTCCGAGGCCTGGTCGGCGATCGTGTAGACGGCGCACCAGGTGGCCAGCGTCGGCACGGTCATCTGTGCCATGAGCGCCAGCGTCTGGTCGCGGTCGAGGGTGCCGGCGAGCAGGTCGGACGCCTCGACGAGGAAGGAGAGGGAACCGCGGCGCAGTCGTTCGAGCTCGCCGAGACGGGCGGACTCCACGGCGAGGGCGATGCGGTCGGCGGCGAACTGGAGGCGCAGGGCCTCCTCGTTGGAGTACCGGCCCGATGCTTCCGCGGCGACGCCCAGCGATCCGGTGAGGCGGCCCTCGACCTTCAGGGGAACGGTGACGACGGAGCGCATGCCTGTCGAGTTGAGGAGGGGGACGGCGCCCGGCACCACGGTGAGGTCCTCGTGTACCGCGGGCATCCGCGCCGACCCGTAGCGTCCGGTGCCGGCCTCGACGGGCACGCGGGCGAAGCGCTGGCGTGCGGAGGGAAGGCCGGTGCTGGCCCGTACTTCCAGTTCGGTCTCGTCGTCGGTGGCCAGCAGCAGGAAGGCCGCGTCCCCGTCGAGCATGTCGCGGGCGCGCTCCACCGTGCGCTGCAGGAGGCCGTCGAGGTCGTCGGGCGCGGGGGAGCCGATGAAGACTTCGAACGGGTCGGTGGTGTGGCTCTCGGAGCCCGTGTCGGTCACGGGGGCGCGCTGCGGGCTCTGGAGCACGGCGCGTTCGTCGTCCCTGACGAGCAGACAGACGGTGGAGGGTTCGCCGTGGGTGTCGCGGACCCGCAGGTGCGAGGCGTAGACGGGGACGACCCGGCCGTCGGTGTCGCGGATGCCGTAACTGCCCTCCCAGCGGGAGAGCTGGAGGGCTTCGGCGATGCCGGTGCCGATGCCGGGGGTGTGCGGCCAGGCGGCGAGGTCGGTGAGCGGTTTGCCGACGACCTGCTCGGCCGCGTATCCGAAGAGGTGCTCGGCGTCGTCGTTCCAGACGGAGATCGCGCCGCTTCTGTCGATCTGGGTGACGGCGACGCGGACGCGTTCGTCGGCGACCGGGAGGAGCGTGGTCGGCAGGACGGGTCCCGCGGACCGGGTGCCCACCGGGCGCTGGGGGAGATCGAGTTGGAACCAGACCTGCTTGTAGGTGGGGCTGTACTCGACGCCCCAGCGGGAGGCGAGCGCCGCGCACAGCAGCAGTCCGCGGCCGTTCTCGCGGTCGGGGCTGCCGAGGGAAAGACCGGTGCCCTGTATCGGGACCTCGCGTTCCGGGTAGCGGTCGGCGACCTCGACCCGTACGCCGTCGTCCGAGCGCAGACACAGGACGTCGGCAGCGGTGCCGGCATGGATGACGGCGTTGGTGACGAGCTCGCTGGTGAGGACGACCGCGTCGTCGACGACGTCCGCGAACCCCCACCCGTGGAGTGTGTCGCGCACGAAGGCCCGGGCGGTCGCGACGGACCGCCCGACAGGGTCGAAGGTGGCAGCCGCCCGCGCGGTGATCACAGAACTCCTCGTACGCGTCTCGACGCCCGGCTCTGCCATGATTCGGCCTGCCCCTCCCGGTGCCCGGTGGTAGTACTGCGTCCGGGCCGCCCCCGCCGGGCGGACCGGGGCGGTTGGACAGCCGGATGCCAGGTTACTTACCTTCGCTGTCCGAGCGGATGCCGGTTGCCGCTGTTTCCGTCCGACGGGGACGGGGACGCTATGCGAAGCTGCCGAACTGTTATGGCCTGGTTCGGCGCAGGTGAAACACTGGGCAGGCTTCCAGGTACAGCCCGGACAGTACGGTCAACCCCTGCGGGAGGGACACGGTGGAGTCTGGCGTGGCGGCGCGTGGCAAGAGCACGCGTGCGAAAGGCGGACGGTCCCGTAGCAATGGGACAACCGAGGTGGACACAGCGGCCCTGAACAGGCTGCTGGGAGCTTTGGTGTCGATGCGGGACGGCAATTTCCGTCGGCGCCTGACCGTGTCCGGCGACGGGGTGATGTCCGAGATCGCGGCTGTCTTCAATGAGGTCGCGGACCGGAACGTTCATCTCACGGGCGAGCTCGCCCGGGTGCGCAGGGTGGTCGGACGCGAGGGAAAGCTGACCGAACGGCTGGAGACGGGGGCCTGCGAGGGCTCTTGGGCGGCGGCGATCGACGCCTCGAACGCTCTGGTCGACGATCTCGCGCGACCCGTGTCCGAGGTGGGCCGTGTCCTGTCGGCCGTCGCCGAGGGCGACCTGGAACAGCGGATGGAGCTGCGCTCCCACGCCCCGGAGGGGGAGGGGGCCGTACGGCCGCTGCGCGGCGAGTTCCTGAAGGTCGCGCGGACCGTCAACAGCCTGGTGGACCAGCTGTCGGCGTTCACCGACGAGGTGACCAGGGTCGCCCTGGAGGTCGGCACCGAGGGTAAACTCGGCGGCCAGGCGCAGGTGCGCGGTATGTCCGGTTCGTGGAAGGACCTCACGGATTCGGTCAACACCATGGCGTACCGGCTGACGGCGCAGGTGCGTGACATTGCTCTCGTCACGACGGCCGTGGCCAAGGGCGATCTGTCGCAGAAGGTCACCGTCCACGTCGCCGGCGAGATGCTGGAGCTGAAGAACACCGTCAACACGATGGTGGACCAGCTCCAGTCCTTCGGCTCCGAGGTCACGCGGGTGGCCCGCGAGGTGGGCACGGAAGGCGAGCTCGGCGGTCAGGCCGAGGTGCCGGGTGTGGCGGGCGTGTGGAAAGACCTCACCGATTCCGTGAACACCATGGCCGGCAACCTGACCTCCCAGGTGCGCGGTATCGCCGAGGTGACCACCGCGGTCGCCAACGGCGACCTGTCGCAGAAGGTGACGGTCAGCGCACGCGGCGAAGTGGCTCAACTCGCCGAGACGATCAACCAGATGACCGAGACGCTGCGGACGTTCGCGGACGAGGTCACCCGAGTGGCGAGCGAGGTCGGCGCGGAGGGCCTTCTCGGCGGCCAGGCGCAGGTGCCCGGCGCCGCCGGGACCTGGAAGGACCTCACCGACTCGGTGAACACCGTCTTCCGCAATCTGACCACGCAGGTCCGTGACATCGCCCAGGTGACGACGGCGGTGGCTAACGGTGATCTGTCGCAGAAGGTCACGGTCGATGTGGCCGGCGAGATGCTGGAGCTGAAGAACACCGTCAACACGATGGTGGACCAGCTCCAGTCCTTCGGCGCCGAGGTCACGCGGGTGGCGCGGGAGGTCGGCGTCGAGGGACGCCTCGGCGGTCAGGCCGAGGTGCCGGGCGCCGCGAACACCTGGAAGGACCTCACCGACTCGGTGAACACGGCCTTCCGTAACCTCACCGGCCAGGTCCGTGACATCGCCCAGGTGACGACGGCGGTGGCCAACGGTGATCTGTCGCAGAAGGTCACGGTCGATGTGGCCGGCGAGATGCTGGAGCTGAAGAACACCGTCAACACGATGGTGGCGCAGCTGTCGTCCTTCGCCGACCAGGTGACCCGGATGGCGCGGGACGTGGGTACGGAGGGCCGTCTCGGCGGCCAGGCCCGGGTCGACGGCGTCAGCGGCACCTGGAAGGAACTCACCGACTCCGTCAACTTCATGGCGGGGAACCTGACCTCGCAGGTGCGGCAGATCGCCCAGGTGACGACGGCGGTCGCGCGGGGTGACCTGTCGCAGAAGATCGACGTGGACGCGCGCGGCGAGATCCTGGAACTGAAGAACACCATCAACACGATGGTCGACCAGCTCTCCGCGTTCGCCGAGCAGGTCACCAGGGTGGCCCGCGAGGTGGGTACGGACGGCCGGCTCGGCGGTCAGGCACAGGTACCGGGTGTCGCCGGTGTGTGGCGCGATCTGACCGACTCCGTGAACGGCATGGCGGGCAACCTCACCGCCCAGGTTCGCAACATCGCCCAGGTGGCCACCGCGGTGGCGCGGGGTGACCTGTCGCAGAAGATCGACGTGGACGCGCGCGGCGAGATCCTGGAGCTGAAGAACACCCTCAACACGATGGTGGACCAGCTCTCGAACTTCGCCGAGCAGGTCACGCGGGTGGCGCGCGAGGTGGGTACGGAGGGCATCCTCGGCGGTCAGGCCGAGGTGCAGGGTGTCTCCGGCACCTGGAAGGACCTCACGCAGTCCGTGAACTTCATGGCGAACAACCTGACCAGCCAGGTCCGCAACATCGCCGAGGTGACGACGGCGGTCGCCAAGGGTGATCTCTCCAAGAAGATCACCGTCGACGCCAAGGGCGAGATCCTGGAGCTGGTGACGACCGTCAACACCATGGTCGACCAGCTCTCCGACTTCGCGGACGAGGTGACCAGGGTCGCCCGCGAGGTGGGTACGGAAGGTGTGCTGGGCGGTCAGGCCCGGGTGCGCGGTGTCACCGGCATCTGGAAGGACCTGAGCGACAACGTCAACCTGATGGCCAACAATTTGACCAGCCAGGTGCGCAACATCGCCCGTGTCTCCGCGGCCGTCGCCAACGGTGATCTGACCAAGAAGGTGACGGTGGAGGCGCGCGGCGAGGTCGCCGAACTCGCCGAGACCGTGAACACGATGGTGACGACCCTGTCGTCGTTCGCCGACGAGGTGACCCGGGTGGCCCGCGAGGTGGGCACCGAAGGCGAGCTGGGCGGTCAGGCGCATGTGCCCGGCGTCTCCGGCACCTGGAAGGACCTCACCGAGTCCGTGAACTCGATGGCCTCCAACCTGACGGGCCAGGTGCGGCAGATCGCCACGGTCACCACCGCCATCGCGAAGGGCGATCTCACCAGGAAGATCGACATCGATGCGCGCGGCGAGATCCTGGAGCTGAAGACCACCATCAACACCATGGTCGACCAGCTGTCCTCGTTCGCCGGGGAGGTCACCCGCGTGGCCCGCGAGGTGGGCACGGACGGGCAGTTGGGCGGACAGGCCCGGGTGCGGGACGTCGACGGCACCTGGCGCGACCTCACCGAGTCGGTGAACGAGATGGCCGGGAACCTGACCCGGCAGGTGCGTGCGATCGCGGCCGTCGCGACCGCGGTGACCCGCGGCGATCTGAACCTCAAGATCGATGTGGACGCCGCCGGTGAGATCCAGGTCCTTCAGGACAACATCAACACGATGATCGCGAATCTCCGCGACACCACCCTCGCCAACGAGGAGCAGGACTGGCTCAAGGGCAACCTCGCCCGGATCTCCGGTCTGATGCAGGGCCGGCGCGACCTGGACGACGTGGCCTCGCTGATCATGAGCGAGCTCACGCCGGTCGTCTCGGCGCAGCACGGCGCCTTCTTCCTGGCCATGCCGACGGGTGGCACCTCGGAGGTCCCGAGCAACGGGGAGCCGTCGTACGAGCTGTGCATGCGCGGCAGTTACGGCTACTCCGCGGGGCTCATGCCGACATCGTTCCGGCCGGGCGAGACGCTGATCGGAACGGCCGCCGAGGAGAAGCGGACGATCCAGGTCAATGTGCCGCCGGGCTATCTGAGGATCTCCTCGGGCCTCGGGGAGGCGTCGCCGGCGTATGTGATCGTGCTGCCGGTGCTCTTCGAGGGGAAGGTCCTGGGCGTGATCGAGCTGGCCTCGTTCCAGCCGTTCACGCAGATCCAGCGGGACTTCCTCAACCAGCTCGCCGAGATGATCGCCACGAGCGTCAACACCATCAGCGTCAACACCAAGACCGAGGTGCTGCTCAAGCAGTCGCAGGAGCTCACCGAGCAGCTGCGTGAGCGCTCCGCGGAGCTGGAGAACCGGCAGAAGGCGCTCCAGGCGTCCAACGCCGAGCTGGAGGAGAAGGCGGAACTGCTCGCGCAGCAGAACCGCGACATCGAGGTCAAGAACACCGAGATCGAAGAGGCCCGGCAGGTCCTCGAGGAGCGCGCCGAGCAGCTCGCGGTCTCGATGCGCTACAAGAGCGAGTTCCTGGCGAACATGTCGCACGAGCTGCGTACGCCGCTCAACTCGCTGCTGATCCTGGCCAAGCTGCTCGCCGACAACGCGGAGGGGAACCTCTCGCCGAAGCAGGTGGAGTTCGCGGAGACGATCCACGGCGCCGGCTCGGACCTGCTCCAGCTGATCAACGACATCCTCGATCTGTCGAAGGTCGAGGCGGGCAAGATGGATGTCAGCCCGACGCGTATCGCGCTGGTGCAGCTGGTCGACTATGTGGAGGCCACCTTCCGGCCGCTGACCGCGGAGAAGGGTCTCGACTTCTCGGTCCGTGTCTCGCCGGAGCTGCCGGCGACGCTGCACACCGACGAGCAGCGACTGCTCCAGGTGCTGCGCAACCTCCTGTCGAACGCGGTGAAGTTCACCGACTCCGGCGCCGTGGAGCTGGTCATCCGGCCGGCGAGTGCGGATGTGCCGCAGTCGATCCGCGAGCAGCTGCTGGAGGCCGGGTCGTTGCAGGACGCGGACGCCGATCTGATCGCTTTCTCCGTCACCGACACGGGCATCGGCATCGCGGCGGGCAAGATGCGCGTGATCTTCGAGGCGTTCAAGCAGGCCGACGGTACGACGAGCCGTAAGTACGGCGGTACGGGCCTGGGTCTGTCGATCAGCCGGGAGATCGCGCGGCTGCTCGGCGGTGAGATCCACGCGGCCAGCGAACCGGGCCGCGGTTCGACGTTCACGCTCTATCTGCCCCTTCACCCGAGTGAACTGCCGCCGCAGGGTTATGCGCAGGTCACCTCGGGCGCCGTGGAGGCGCAGCCGGCGCCGGCCGACGTCGCGGCGGACGAGGCCTTTTCGCAGCCGCCACGCCCGGAGCGTTCCGCGCCGCAGGGTCCGGCCGCGCTCTTCCGGCGCCGCCGAAAGGCGTTGGAGGCGACCGACGAGCGGACGGCGCTGCCCGGTCGGCAGGGGGCGTCGGGCGAGAGTGCCGGGGCGTCGGGCGAGGGTGCCCGGGGCCAGGAGGAGTGGCAGGGCGGCCGCGGTGGCCAGGAGTCGCCGGAGCAGCGGCGGACGTTCACCTTCGACAACGAGAAGGTACTCATCGTCGATGACGACATCCGCAATGTCTTCGCGCTCACCAGTGTGCTGGAGCAGCACGGTCTGTCCGTGCTGTACGCGGAGAACGGCCGTGAGGGCATCGAAGTCCTGGAGCAGCACGACGATGTGACGGTCGTACTGATGGACATCATGATGCCGGAGATGGACGGCTATGCGACGACGACGGCGATCCGCAGGATGCCGCAGTTCGCCGGACTGCCGATCATCGCGCTCACCGCGAAAGCGATGAAGGGGGATCGGGAGAAGGCGATCGAGTCGGGGGCATCCGACTATGTCACCAAGCCGGTCGATCCTGACCATTTGCTCTCTGTGATGGAGCAGTGGATGCGCGACGAGTGAGCGGCCGCTGTTCGGATCTTCGCCCGTTGTGGACCGGCTGTGGCCGAAGGCGTGTGAGGCGGTGGTATCCGGGGAACCTTCTGGTCTCCCGCTACGTTTCCGCTTCGTGCACAGTGACATCGCGGTGACAGGGTGTGGCGACGGGCGGGGTGCGGCTACCATGACCGGCACAAGGACGGGCGACGCAAGGGAGTCGTCCCCTGGGGCGGCGCCCGGTGCGTCCCCCGGCTCGAAGAGCTGGGGAGACCCCACGCCGGGGCGAGGAGGACGGGGCATGGTGCAGAAGGCCAAGATCCTCCTGGTCGATGACCGGCCGGAGAATCTGCTGGCGCTGGAGGCCATTCTCTCTGCGCTCGATCAGACACTGGTGCGGGCATCGTCAGGGGAGGAAGCGCTCAAGGCGCTGCTGACAGACGACTTCGCGGTCATTCTGCTGGACGTCCAGATGCCTGGAATGGACGGTTTCGAGACCGCGGCGCACATCAAGCGGCGGGAGCGGACCCGGGACATCCCGATCATCTTCCTGACCGCGATCAATCACGGACCGCATCACACGTTCCGGGGCTACGCTGCGGGCGCGGTCGACTACATCTCCAAGCCGTTCGACCCCTGGGTGCTGCGCGCCAAGGTCTCGGTCTTCGTCGAGCTGTACATGAAGAACTGCCAACTGCGGGAGCAGGCCGCGCTGCTGAGGCTCCAGTTGGAGGGCGGCGGGCAGTCGGGCGTTGACAGCCACAAGGAGCCGGCGGGCCTGCTCGCCGAGCTCTCCGCGCGCCTCGCGGCCGTCGAGGAGCAGGCTGAAGCGCTGTCGAAGCAGCTCGACGACGACTCCGCGGATGCCGCCGCCGTGGCGACCGCGGCCCATCTCGAGCGCAAACTCACGGGTTTGCGCAGAGCCCTGGACGCACTCGAACCGGGCACCGGCGGGCCCAGCGCCCTGCCCACGCAGAACTGAGCGGCCCAGGCGTCGTCCGGTGGGTGAGGGAACGTCACTTTGCCGCCTCCGAAGGGCGACACGAACGGGTGAAGCAGTAAGCACACGTGTCCACTGCCTCCCACACCGGTAACCTCACCACTATGGCCTCACGTACGTCCGGCAAGGGTTCCCAGGGCACGGCGGGCACCGCGAAGCCGCGCCCCGGCCGTACGACCGGTGCCGCGAAGAAGGCGGCGCCCGCCAGGAAAGCCGTCGCAAAGAAGACCGTGCCCGCGAAGAAGGCACCGGCCAAGAAGGCCGTTGCCAAAAAAGCCGCGCCGAAACCGGCACCGTCTCCCACCGGTGGTGTCTATCGGCTCGCCCGCGCGCTGTGGCTCGGACTCGCGCACGGCCTGGGAGCGATGCTCCGCGGCATAGGGCGTGGCGCGAAGGGACTCGACCCGGCCCACCGCAAGGACGGCCTGGCGCTCCTCCTCCTCGGTCTCGCCCTGGTCGTCGCCGCCGGAACCTGGTCCAATCTCCGCGGTCCGGTCGGCGATCTCGTCGAGATGCTGGTGACCGGCGCCTTCGGCAGGCTCGATCTGCTGGTGCCGATACTGCTCGGCGCGGTCGCCGTCCGGCTGATCCTCTATCCCGAGAAGCCCGAGGCCAACGGCCGCATCGTCATCGGCCTGTCCGCTCTCGTGGTCGGCGTGCTCGGCCAAGTGCACATCGCGTGCGGCTCCCCGGGCCGCGGCGAGGGCACCGGCGCCATGCAGGACGCCGGCGGTCTGATCGGCTGGGCCGCGTCCAAGCCGCTGATCTTCACCATGGGTGAGGTGCTGGCGGTACCGCTGCTGGTCCTCCTCACGCTCTTCGGTCTGCTCGTCGTCACCGCCACGCCGGTCAACGCCATTCCGCAGCGCCTGCGACTGCTCGGCTCCAAGCTCGGCATCCTCGAGCCGGTGTACGAACCGGGGGAGTACGGGGACGACGAATACGAGGAGGGCACCGACGACGACCGCCGTTACGACGAGCAGTGGCGCGAGGCCGTCCCGGCTCGCGTCCGCCGCTCGGGCGCCCGCCGCAGCGTAGCTCCCGTCGACCACGACCCGGACCAGGCCGAGTCGGAGGCGCTGTCCCGGCGGCGCCGGCCGCGCCGCGGCTCGGTGCAGCCCGCCATGGACCGCCCGATGGACGCCGTGGACGTGGCGGCCGCCGCGGCCGCCGCGCTCGATGGAGCCGTCTACAACGGATTCCCGCCCTCGCCCCTGGTCGCCGACCTGACCAAGGACGTCACCGCGGAGCGGCAGCGTGCCGCGTCCCCGCTGCCGGCGGCGCGCGAGCCCGAGCAGGCGGAGCCCAGGAAGCCACGGGTCAAGGAACCCGAGGAGACTCCTTCACAGAGCGGGCCCGTCCCCGACCTCACCAAGCCCGCCCCCGACGACTCCCAGCCCCTGCCGCCGCGCGCCGAACAGCTCCAGCTGGCCGGGGACATCACGTACTCCCTGCCGTCGCTCGACCTGCTGGAGCGGGGCGGGCCGGGCAAGACCCGCAGCGCCGCCAACGACGCGATCGTCGCCTCGCTCTCCAACGTCTTCATGGAGTTCAAGGTCGACGCGGCCGTCACCGGCTTCACCCGGGGCCCGACGGTCACCCGCTACGAGGTGGAGCTCGGCCCGGCGGTCAAGGTCGAGCGGATCACCGCGCTGACGAAGAACATCGCGTACGCCGTCGCCAGCCCCGACGTACGGATCATCTCCCCGATCCCCGGCAAGTCCGCGGTCGGTATCGAGATCCCCAACACCGACCGCGAGATGGTCAACCTCGGCGACGTCCTGCGGCTCGCGGACGCGGCCGAGGACGACCATCCGATGCTGGTGGCGCTCGGCAAGGACGTCGAGGGCGGCTATGTGATGGCCAACCTCGCCAAGATGCCGCACGTCCTGGTCGCCGGTGCGACCGGCTCCGGCAAGTCGTCCTGCATCAACTGCCTGATCACCTCGGTCATGGTGCGGGCCACCCCGGAGGACGTCCGGATGGTGCTCGTCGACCCCAAGCGGGTCGAACTCACCGCCTACGAGGGCATCCCGCACCTGATCACCCCGATCATCACCAACCCCAAGCGGGCCGCCGAGGCGCTCCAGTGGGTCGTGCGGGAGATGGACCTGCGCTACGACGACCTCGCGGCGTTCGGGTACCGGCACATCGACGACTTCAACCAGGCCGTGCGCAACGGCAAGGTGAAGGCCCCCGAGGGCAGCGAGCGCGAGCTGTCGCCGTATCCCTATCTGCTCGTCATCGTGGACGAGCTCGCCGACCTGATGATGGTCGCGCCGCGGGACGTGGAGGACGCGATCGTCCGCATCACGCAGCTGGCGCGCGCCGCGGGCATCCATCTGGTATTGGCGACGCAGCGACCGTCCGTGGACGTCGTCACCGGACTGATCAAGGCGAACGTGCCGTCCCGGCTCGCCTTCGCCACCTCCTCGCTCGCCGACAGCCGGGTCATCCTCGATCAGCCGGGCGCGGAGAAACTGATCGGCAAGGGCGACGGGCTCTTCCTGCCGATGGGGGCCAACAAGCCCACCCGTATGCAGGGTGCCTTCGTGACCGAGGACGAGGTCGCGGCCGTCGTCCAGCACTGCAAGGATCAGATGGCCCCGGTCTTCCGCGAGGACGTCGTGGTCGGCACCAAGCAGAAGAAGGAGATCGACGAGGACATCGGCGACGACCTGGATCTGTTGTGCCAGGCCGCCGAACTCGTGGTATCCACCCAGTTCGGGTCCACGTCGATGCTGCAGCGCAAGCTGCGCGTCGGTTTCGCCAAGGCCGGACGGCTGATGGACCTCATGGAGTCGCGCAACATCGTCGGACCGAGCGAAGGCTCAAAGGCTCGTGATGTTCTGGTGAAACCTGATGAGCTGGATGGAGTGCTGGCCGTGATCCGCGGGGAGTCTCACTCGTAAGGGTTTTGAGAGCAACCGTTTCCCCCGGTCCTACGTCAAGTTGGAGGGTGAGACATACAGATGTCCCACCATCACGGATACCCGGCCATTCCGATGGCGTACAAACTCCCTCCGCCCAGTTGCCCCACCCTTTCGTACCACCCATAGACTGAACCTCCAGCAGGTGGCTACACGCTCGAAAGGCGCCCCCGTGTCCATCGGCAACTCCCCCGAAGACGACCGGCCTTCCCCCGAGGAGGACCGGCCTTCGATCGGTCATGTGCTCCAGCAAGCCCGCATCGACGCAGGTCTGACCGTCGACGAGGTCAGTGCCTCCACCCGGGTGCGCGTCCCGATCGTCACCGCGATCGAACAGGACGACTTCTCCCGCTGTGGCGGTGATGTGTACGCGCGCGGCCACATCC
This sequence comes from Streptomyces sp. NPDC096193, assembly GCF_040302905.1. Lineage (NCBI taxonomy): Bacteria > Bacillati > Actinomycetota > Actinomycetes > Kitasatosporales > Streptomycetaceae > Streptomyces > Streptomyces sp. NPDC096193. The sequence goes on from NZ_JBEOSJ010000002.1 coordinate 13,819, forward strand.
GCATGATCGCGCGTGCCGTCGCCCTCGATCCCGACCCGCTCGTCTCCCAGTTCGACGCCGAGCACGGTGGGCGGCCCGCGCCGACGCCCGCCGCGCCGCTGTTCGAAGCCGAACGCATCCGGCCCGAGCGCCAGCGCCCCAACTGGACCGCGGCGATGGTCGCGGCGATCGTCGCCGTGATCGGTTTTGTCGGCTTCACCACGTTCAACGGCGACGAAGAGGGCAAGGACGGCTCGAACGTCGCCGAGGGCTCGGCGCCCGACAAGAAGCCCTCGCCCAGCAAGTCCACCAGCAAGCCCGTCGACCCCAAGCCCGAACCCTCCGACAGCGCCATCGCCGCGGTGCCGAAGGACAAGGTCACGGTCAAGCTGTCCGTCCTGGCCGACAAGAGCTGGATCTCCGCCAAGTCGCACAACGGCAAGCTTCTCTTCGACGGCACCCTTCTGAAGGGCGAGTCCAAGACCTTCCAGGACGACGAGCGGGTCGATCTGATCCTCGGCAACGCCGGCGCGATCGAGCTGTACGTCAACGGCAAGAAGGTCGAAGACCGGTTCGAGACGGGCCAGGTCGAGCGGCTGTCGTACACCAAGGGTGACCCCGAGGTCGGCTGACGCCACAGGGCGGCGGACGGCCGGGAACCCTCGGGGCCGGGGTGAGGGTCGGGACAAAGTAGTCTTGAGCCCATGCCCGAACGCCGTACCGTCGCCCTTGTCACTCTTGGCTGCGCCCGTAACGAGGTGGACTCGGAGGAGCTTGCAGGCCGCTTGGCAGCGGACGGCTGGGAGCTCGTCCAGGAAGCCGCCGACGCGGACGTCGCCGTCGTCAACACCTGCGGCTTCGTCGAAGCCGCGAAGAAGGACTCCGTCGACGCCCTCCTCGAAGCCAATGATCTGAAGGACCACGGCAGAACCCAGGCCGTGGTGGCGGTCGGCTGCATGGCCGAGCGGTACGGCAAGGAACTCGCCGAGGCGCTGCCCGAAGCGGACGGTGTACTCGGCTTCGACGACTACTCCGACATCTCCGACCGGCTGCAGACCATCCTCAGCGGCGGCGTCCACGCGTCGCACACTCCGCGCGACCGTCGCAAGCTTTTGCCGCTCAGCCCGGTGGAGCGTCAGTCGGCCACCGAGGTCGCGCTGCCGGGCCACGCCCAGGCACCCGAGGACGTGCCCGAGGACCTTCCCGAGGGAGTCGCCCCGGTGTCGGGGCCGCGCGCCCCACTGCGTCGGCGCCTCGGCACCAGCCCCGTCGCGTCCGTGAAGCTCGCCTCCGGCTGCGACCGCCGCTGCTCCTTCTGCGCGATCCCGTCCTTCCGCGGCTCGTTCATCTCCCGGCGGCCCAGCGACGTCCTCGGTGAGACGCGCTGGCTGGCGGAGCAGGGCGTCAAGGAGGTCATGCTGGTCTCCGAGAACAACACCTCGTACGGCAAGGACCTCGGCGACATCCGGCTGCTGGAGACCCTGCTGCCGGAGCTCGCGGACGTCGACGGCATCGAGCGGGTGCGAGTCAGCTATCTCCAGCCGGCCGAGATGCGGCCCGGACTGATCGACGTGCTGACCTCGACGCCGAAGATCGCGCCCTACTTCGACCTCTCGTTCCAGCACTCCGCCCCCGGCGTGCTCCGAGCCATGCGGCGCTTCGGCGACACCGAGCGGTTCCTGGACCTCCTGGACACCATCCGGACCAAGGCTCCGCAGGCCGGTGTGCGCTCGAACTTCATCGTCGGCTTCCCCGGCGAGACCGAGGCCGATTTCGCCGAGCTGGAACGCTTCCTCACGCATGCGCGTCTGGACGCCATCGGTGTGTTCGGCTACTCCGACGAGGACGGCACGGAAGCCGTCTCGTACGACAACAAGCTGGACGCCGACGTCATCGCCGAGCGGCTGGAGCACCTGTCGCGGCTCGCCGAGGAGCTGACCGCGCAGCGCGCCGAGGAGCGCCTCGGTGAACGCCTGGAGGTGCTCGTCGAGTCCGTGGACGGCGAGGACGGTGCGGTCGGCCGGGCCGCGCACCAGGCCCCGGAGACCGACGGCCAGGTGATCTTCACCTCGGGCGAGGGCCTGGTCCCCGGCCGTATGGTCGTGGCGAAGGCTGTCGGTACGGAGGGCGTCGACCTGGTGGCCGAGTTCTGCGAGGTCCTGGAGGACGACCACGGGATTCAGGAGGCGGCCAGATGACCGGAGTGCCGGCATCCGCGGGGGGCGGCACGGGTAGGCCCGCGCCCGGCGGCAAGCTCGGCGCTGCGGCTGTCAATCAGGCCAGCCTCTGGAACATCGCCAACATCCTGACCATGGTGCGGCTGGTGCTGGTGCCCGCCTTCGTCCTGCTCATGCTGCAGGACGGCGGGTACGACCCGGCATGGCGGGCCTGGGCATGGGCCGCTTTCGCCGTCGCCATGATCACGGACATCTTCGACGGCCATCTGGCGCGTACGTACAACCTGGTCACCGACTTCGGGAAGATCGCCGACCCGATCGCCGACAAGGCGATCATGGCGTCCGGCCTGATCTGCCTGTCCGCGCTCGGCGATCTGCCGTGGTGGGTGACCGGAGTGATCCTCTTCCGTGAGCTGGGCATCACGCTCATGCGGTTCTGGGTGATCCGCCATGGCGTGATTCCCGCCAGCCGCGGCGGCAAGATGAAGACCCTCGTGCAGGGCGTGGCGGTCGGGATGTACGTCCTCGCGCTGACCGGTCCACTCGCCACCCTCCGCTTCTGGGTGATGGCACTCGCCGTCGTGTTGACGGTGCTCACCGGGCTCGACTACGTGCGACAGGCGATCGTGCTGAGGCGCAAGGGGCTGGCCAGGGAGCGTGCCGTGGCGGAGGCGGACCGGTGACCGTCGCCGCCGGGATCATCGCGGTGCTTGCGGAGCGTGGCCAGACCGTGGCGGCCGCGGAGTCCCTGACGGGCGGTCTGGTGGCCGCGGAGCTCACCGGTGTCCCCGGAGCCTCGGCGGCCTTCCGCGGATCCGTCACGGCGTACGCAACCGAGCTGAAGCGGGACGTCCTGGGCGTCGACGGGACCCTCCTGGCGGAGCGAGGCGCTGTGGACGCCGAGGTCGCGGTGCAGATGGCGGCCGGTGTGCGCACGGTCCTGGGCGCCGGCTGGGGCATCGCCACCACCGGTGTGGCAGGTCCCGAGCCGCAGGACGGGAAGCCCGTCGGGACGGTATTCGTGGCCGTCTCCGGGCCGGACGGTTCAGGGAAAGTCGCCGCACTGCGGTTGAACGGTGGCCGGGCGGAAATCCGTAGAGAGAGTGTACGGAGCGTGCTCGAGCTGCTCTCCGGCGAACTGCACGAAAATGCGAGGGCACAGGATACGGAACAGAACGGGGGGAATTGATGTTTGCAGCCCTGAGTGAACACGACATCGCTCCCCGCACGGCCGCAGCGCGAGGCGGTACGGTGGGGCGTGAAGGATGCGGCTACACGGTCCGAGGAGGGAGCCACCGATGATTCTGCTCCGTCGCCTGCTTGGTGACGTGCTGCGTCGGCAGCGCCAGCGCCAGGGCCGTACTCTGCGCGAAGTCTCCTCGTCCGCCCGAGTTTCGCTCGGCTATCTCTCCGAGGTGGAGCGGGGGCAGAAGGAGGCTTCCTCTGAACTGCTCTCCGCCATCTGCGACGCGCTTGACGTACGGATGTCCGAGCTCATGCGAGAAGTGAGCGACGAGCTGTCGCTGGCCGAACTGGCCGAGTCGGCAGCGGCCACCGAGACGGTGCCTGTGCCAGTACGCCCGATGCTCAATTCCGTATCCGTGACGTCGGTGGCAGGTGTGCCGACGGAGCGGGTGACCATCAAGGCGCCTGCGGAGGCGGTCGACGTCGTGGCCGCCTGACCATACGGCTGGTGCGGCTCGATGCGAGCCGAGCCCCGGTCGCTGCCCCTGTGGGCGGCGCGCCGGGGTTTTTGCTTTGCGCGGCTTGTGCCCGAATGTCTGGTACGTGCGTCTGTGACATGGTGGGAAAGGCTGACTACCGAGGACATGGTTGAAGGCCTGCCTACCGAACTGATCCGACTGACCACCCACTGGAGGACACGCATGTCTGTCGTGAAGAGCCCGTTGTCCGAGGCCGACCTCAAGGCGGTCGGTAACGCGCTGCGTGGAGCCCTGGTGGATCTGGTGGATCTCGGCCTGGTGGCCAAGCAGGTCCACTGGAACGTCGTGGGACCGCGGTTCCGGTCCGTCCATCTCCAGCTCGACGAGGTCGTGGACACGGCCCGCCAGCATTCGGACATCGTGGCCGAACGTTGCTCGGCCATCGGCGTGACCCCGGACGGCCGGGCCGGCACGGTGGCGTCCCAGAGTGCCATCGGCACGGTGCCGGAGGGCTGGATCAAGGACGTCGACGCCGTGAAGACGCTGGTGGACGCCCTCGGCGCGGTGATCGGGCGGATGCGGGAGCGTATCGAGGTGACGGACGAACCGGACCCCGTGAGCCAGGACATCCTGATCGGGCTCACCGCGGACCTGGAGAAGCACGCCTGGATGTTCCAGGCCGAGAGCGCGTAGATCGGAGCCCGGTGCCGTTTCGCGCGCCGGGCCTGCATCCGGTGCGCCCTCCCGGCGGATGATCGCGCCGGTCTAGCGTGGGGCCGGAGGGAGGCGAGCCATGGCACGAGGCGGAGGAGCGCGCGTGCCTGTGGTCGCCCTGGGACTCATAGCCGGCGGTCTGTGGTGGTGGGCCGTGCTGCGCCTGCTGCTGGCGCCGGACCAGTCCGGTCTGGTCGAGGGGGCGGTGGCGGCAGGCGGCTGGGGGCTGAGCCTGCTGCCGGTGCACGTCACGGCATCCCGCGGGATGGCCAGGGCGTCCCGCGGGGGTGGTGGGACGGTGACCGAAGGGGTGACAGGCGGTGGGGGACCGGTTGTCGGTGGTGGGGGCCCGGTGGTCGGTGGCGGGGCGGCTGTCGAGGGGCCTGCTCGCATCGGTGGCGGATCGCGCTGTACCGGGAAGGCATGGCGCGGCACGTGGATGCGGCGCGTCACGCGGGCCGTGCGTGGGTCCCAGGTCCACGGCGGTTCCGGCCTCACCAGGGCATGGCGACGCCCCCGTTCGGGCGAATGATCTGCCCCGTCGTGAACGACGACGCGTCCGAGGCGAGATACAGGACCGCGTGCGCGATGTCCTCGGGTTCGCCGACCTTGCGGAGGGGAGAGAGCCGGACCATCGCCGCCTCCGCCTGATGCTGGAGCGCCGCGTCGTGGCGGTCGGTCATCGGGGTGCGGACCCAGCCGGGGGCGATGGCGTTCACTCGTATGGAGTGCGGGCCGAGTTCGGTGGCCAGCGTCTTGGTCAGCTGGACGACGGCCGCCTTGGCCGCGCTGTAGCAGAGCAGGCCGGCGCCGGCCGCGTCCACGGCTCCGGAGGCCATGGTGACGAGGGAGCCCGGAGTGCCGGACGCGATCATGGTGCGTGCCGCTTCCTGACAGGCGTACAGAACTCCCTTGAAGTTGACCGCGAGGACGCGGTCGAGGTCCTCGTCTCTGGTCTCCAGCACTGAGCTGCTGTGCATGATTCCGGCGATCGCGGCCAGGATGTCGAGCCGTCCTGCGCTCTCGATCGCGGCCTGCACCTGCGCCCGGTCGGCGACATCGAGGGGGTGGGTGAAGGCCGTGCCGCCAGCGTCGCTGATCATTCTGCGGGTCTCGTCCAGCCCCTTCTCGTCGATGTCGGCGCAGTGGACCGCGGCGCCTGCTTCGGCGAGGAGTACGGCCGACGCCCGGCCGATGCCGCCGGCTGCACCGGTGACGAACGCCGTCCGGCCGGTGAGGTCGTACGCGGTGAGACCCATGCCGGGACCGTACGACCAGATATGACGGGCCGTCAACTAATTGTCGTCGTGGACTGGTTGCCCGGCCACGCGCGCTCATGATGTCCGGGGGTGCCGGGGTGTCAGGTTGGGAGTGTCAGGGGAGGGCGGCGTGGTGTCTGGCAGGGGTGTCGGGAGAGGTGGCGTGGTGTCTGTCGGAGGGTTGGGCCGGGGGCGTCAGGGGGTTGGGATCGGGCCCGCCTGGCAGCCCGGGCACCAGTACGTGACGCGTTCGCCGGTGCCGTCGCTCTGGTCCGCCTTGCGTACGGCGGCGCCGCAGCGCAGACAGGGATGTCCACCGCGGCCGTAGACGTACAGCCGGGGGCCGAAGGTTTGCCGGCGAGGGCCGGCCAGCACACTGCGGTCGGTGGCCGTGGTCTGCCGTTCGAAGGTGTTCTTGTTGAGTTCCAGGAGCCGCTGGGCGGTGGCGACGAGCCGGGCGGGGGCGTCCTCGGGCAGTTCGCCCACGGGGAGCCAGGGCGTGACCCCGGCGAGGAAAGCGAGCTCCGACTTGTAGACGTTGCCGATCCCGGCGAGATTGCGCTGGTCGAGGAGCGCTTCGCCGAGGGGGCGGGCCGGGTCCGTGAGGAGGTTGGCCCGGGCGGTGACGGGGTCCCAGTCGGGGCCCAGGAGATCGGGGCCGAGATGGCCGACGACGTTGTTCTCTTCGGCGGTGCGGACCAGCTCCAGGACGGGGAGGCGATAGCCGACGGCCGTCTGGGCCGCGGTGCCGAGGATGACCCGGATCTGGTGCGCGGGCCCGCCGCTCCAGCGCTTGCCGACGGCGAACACACGCCATGCGCCGTCCATCCGCAGGTGCGAGTGGAGGGTGAGACCGCCCTCGATCCGGGTGAGGAGATGCTTGCCGCGTGCGGTGACGTCGAGAACGGACCGACCGGTGAGGTCGGCGGTCGCGAACCGCGGCACGCGCAGATCGGACACGGTGAGGACCTGGCCCGCGAGGGCGGTGTGCAGCCGCTTCGCGGTCAGCCAGACGGTGTCTCCTTCGGGCATGGATCCATGATGCGGGAGGCCGGCTCGGCGCGGGAGCCGGGCCACGCGAATGAACCCTCGGCGTGAGGAGGCACGCGTCCGCGAGCCCTGTTCGCGGGGCGACGCGGCGCCGTACTGCGTCAGGCGGGGCGCCGCCGCACTGCGGGGGCGGGGCGGCGGCGCATTGCGGGGGCGGGCGGCGTCCGCGAGTGGCCCTTGATGTGCGGGCCGACGCGGCGCCGCACTCCGGGGGCCGGGCGGAGTCCGGGAGGTGAGGGGCCGATGATGTGCGGCCGCGGTCTCGCGCGCTTCGACTGCGGGGGCAATCCTCAGGGGCGCAGCCGAAGCCCTCGCGGTGTGGCGAGGAAGCCGGAGGTTTCCAGGGCCCGGGACAGCGGCGAGGTGAGCGCCGAGACCCCGTTCGCCCGTTCCACCGTGATCGTGCCGATGGCTCCCGCGCGCGCCGCGTTGGCCAGCGCCGTGGCCGCCGCGTTAAGGGCCGGCGAATCCGGGTCGGTGGCCCAGGACAGCAGTGACTTCCCGCCGCGCTCCATGTACATCGTGAGCTCGCCGTCGACCAGCACCACCAGGGACCCCGCCTTCCGGCCGGGCTTGTGGCCGGCGCCGTCCGGCGGCTCGGGCCAGGGCAGCGCGGCTCCGTAGGCGTTGGCAGGGTCCGCGGCCGCCAGGACGACCGCCTGGGGCGGCGCGTCGCCTCCGCTCCGGTCCAGGGTGTTGGCCGTGGCCCGGAGCCGGTCCACCGCGCCGTCCATCGCGAACTGGGCCGCCCCCAGCCCTTCGACCACATAGCCCCGCCGCGCCTGTCCGCTGTCCTCGAAGGCGGCGAGGATCCGGTACGTGGCGGAGAAGCCGCCTTCGACCCCCTCGGCCGCCACAGCGCCGCGGGTCACCACGCCATGGCGGTCGAGCAGGGTCCGGGCCAGGGCGTGTGCGCGATGCGTCGGTTCGGGTTCGAGGGGCGGCAGGAGCGACCAGCGGCCACTGACCGTCGGCGGTCCGGTACGGGACGCGGCGCGGGCGCTCGCCGTCAGGCTCCCGTAGCGCCCGCGCGGCACCGTCCGCTTGGCGCGGTGCGCCGTCGATCCGGCGGTGCGGCCCGAGCCGAGCAGTGAGCGCAGCGGCGAGAGCGTGTCGTTGGTGAGCCGACCGGACCAGGCCAGGTCCCAGATGGCGTCGGCCAGTTGGGGATCGTTGACGTCCGGGTGGGTCGTCGCCCGGACCTGCTCGGCGATCTGGCGGAAGAACAGCCCGTAGCCCGGGGCGAGGGCGGTCAGGACGGATTCGTGGAGCGCGGTGAGCTCCAGCGGATGGGGCTGGGGGAGCAGCAGCGGTGCCGCGTCCGCGAGGTAGAGCGAGACCCAGCCGTCCTTGCCGGGCAGCGCGCCCGCTCCGGCCCACAGGACTTCTCCTGCCGTGGTCAGCTCGTCCAGCATCGCGGGGCTGTAGCCGCGGACGCGGGAGGGCAGGATCAGCTTCTCCAGGGCGGAGGCGGGGACGGCCGCGCCCTGCAACTGCTCGATGGCGCGTGCCAGCCCGTCGATGCCGCTCAAGCTGTTGCTGCCCATGTGCTGCCACTGGGGGACGAAGGCAGCCAGAGCGGCCGGTGGTACGGGTTCCAGTTCGTGGCGCAGAGCCGCCAGCGACCGGCGGCGCAGCCGTCGCAGCACTGCGGCGTCGCACCATTCCTGGCCGATGCCGGCGGGGTGGAACTCGCCCTGCACCACGCGCCCGCTCGCGGCCAGCCGGTGCAGCGCACCGTCGGTCACGGCCACGCCCAGCCCGAAGCGGCCGGCGGCCTGTGCCGTGGTGAACGGGCCGTGCGTCCGCGCGTACCGGGCGAGCAGGTCGCCCAACGGATCCTTGACCGGTTCGGTGAAGGCCTCGGGGACGCCCACCGGGAGCGCGGTCCCGAGTGCGTCGCGCAGACGTCCGGCGTCCTCGATCGCCGCCCAGTGATCGGCTCCGGCGATCCGCACCTGGATCGCCCGGCGGGCCGCGGCCAGGTCCCGCGGCCACTGCCGCTCGGCGCCGCGCTCGACGAGTTCCGCGTCCGTCAGCGGGCCGAGGAGCCGCAGCAGGTCGGCAACGCCCTCCTCGTCCTTGACCCTCCGGTCCTCGGTGAGCCACTGGAGCTCGCGCTCCAGCTCGGTCAGCACGTCGGCGTCGAGCAGCTCCCGCAGCTCCGCCTGGCCGAGGAGCTCGGACAGCAGCCGGGAGTCCAGCGACAGGGCGGCCGCCCTGCGCTCGGCCAGCGGGGAGTCGCCCTCGTAGAGGAACTGGGCGACATAGCCGAACAGCAGCGAACGCGCGAAGGGCGACGGCTCGGGCGTGGTCACCTCGACCATCCGGACCCGGCGGGACTCGATGTCGCCCATCAGCTCGGTCAGGCCCGGCACGTCGAAGACGTCCTGGAGACACTCGCGGACCGCTTCGAGGACGATCGGGAAGGACCCGAACTCGCTCGCCACCTCCAGGAGCTGGGCCGCCCGCTGGCGCTGCTGCCACAGCGGGGTGCGCTTACCGGGGTTGCGCCGGGGCAGCAGAAGCGCTCGCGCGGCGCACTCGCGGAACCGGGAGGCGAACAGCGCGGAACCGCCCACCTGATCGGTGACGATCTGGTTGATCTCACCCTTGTCGAAGACGGCGTCGGCCGCACCGACCGGTGCCTGGTCGCTGTCGAACGTGGCATCCAGATGCACCGGGTCCTGGTCCAGCAGATCCAGGCCCATCAGATCGGCGTCCGGCAGCCGCAGCACGATTCCGTCGTCGGCGTGCATGACCTGGGCGTCCATGCCGTACCGCTCACTTAGCCGGGCGCCGAGCGCCAGTGCCCACGGGGCGTGCACCTGGGCACCGAACGGCGAATGGATCACCACCCGCCAGTCGCCCAGCTCGTCCCGGAACCGCTCAACGAGGATCGTCCGGTCGTCGGGCACATGCCCGCACGCACGGCGCTGCTCGTCGAGGTACGCCAGGATGTTGTCGGCGGCCCAGGCGTCCAGGCCGGCGGCCAGCATCCGCAGCCGGGCGTCCTCGGGGGACAGTCCGCCGACCTCCCGCAGGAACGCGCCCACCGCGCGGCCCAGTTCGAGCGGGCGGCCCAGTTGGTCGCCCTTCCAGAAGGGCAGGCGTCCCGGAACCCCGGGGGCGGGGGAGACCAGCACTCGGTCGCGGGTGATGTCCTCGATCCGCCACGAGGTGGTGCCCAGGGTGAAGACGTCGCCCACGCGCGACTCGTAGACCATCTCCTCGTCGAGCTCGCCGACCCGGCCGCCGCCCTTCTTCGGGTCCGCGCCCGCCAGGAACACGCCGAACAGACCGCGGTCCGGGATGGTGCCGCCGGACGTCACGGCGAGACGCTGCGCGCCCGGCCGGCCCGTGACCGTACCCGCGACGCGGTCCCAGACCACACGCGGGCGCAGCTCGGCGAAGGCGTCCGAGGGGTAGCGCCCCGCCAGCATGTCGAGGACGGCCGTGAACGCCGACTCGGGCAACGAGGCGAACGGTGCGGCCCGCCGAGTCAGCGCCAGCAGGTCGTCGACCTGCCAGGTGTCCAGGGAGACCATGGCCACCAGCTGCTGGGCGAGCACGTCCAGAGGGTTCGACGGGACGCGCAGCGCCTCGATGGAGCCGGTGCGCATCCGCTCGGTGACGACCGCCGACTGCACCAGGTCGCCGCGGTACTTCGGGAACACGACACCGGTGGAGACCGCACCCACCTGATGGCCGGCGCGGCCGACGCGCTGAAGGCCGGAGGCCACCGACGGCGGCGACTCGACCTGCACGACGAGGTCCACCGCACCCATGTCGATCCCCAGCTCCAGGCTGGAGGTGGCGACGACGGCGGGCAGCCGCCCTGCCTTCAGGTCCTCCTCGACCAGGGCTCGCTGCTCCTTGGAGACCGAACCGTGGTGCGCGCGGGCGAGGAGCGACGGGGCGCCGCGCGCGGACCCCGACTGCCCCATGAGCTCCGCGGGCGAGGCCTCTTGCGGCATCGCCTCGCCCGTGGCCCGTTCGTAGGCGATCTCGTTGAGGCGGTTGCACAGGCGCTCGGCCAGCCGGCGGGAGTTGGCGAAGACGATCGTGGAGCGATGGGCCTGGACGAGGTCGACGATCTTCTCTTCGACATGCGGCCAGATCGACGGCTTGTCGCCGCCGTCCGGCGACGACGAGGCCTCGGACGCCGGGGATCCGCCCAGCTCTCCCATGTCCTCGACCGGGACGACCACCGAGAGGTCGAACTCCTTGCCCGACGTCGGCTGGACGATCTCCACCTTCCGCTGCGGCGAGAGATAGCGGGCCACCTCGTCCACCGGGCGGACCGTCGCCGACAGGCCGATGCGCCGGGCCGGGCGCGGCAGCAGCTCGTCGAGACGCTCCAGCGACAGGGCGAGGTGCGCACCCCGCTTCGTCCCCGCGACGGCGTGCACCTCGTCGAGGATGACCGTCTCGATGCCCGACAGCGCGTCCCGCGCGGCGGAGGTGAGCATCAGGAACAGCGACTCGGGTGTGGTGATGAGGATGTCCGGCGGCTTCGTGGCCAGGGAGCGGCGCTCGGCGGCGGGGGTGTCTCCCGAGCGGATGCCGACACGGATCTCTGGTTCGGGCGTCCCGAGCCGCACGGACTCCTGGCGGATACCCGTCAGAGGGCTGCGGAGATTGCGCTCCACGTCGACGGCGAGCGCCTTGAGCGGGGAGACGTACAGGACGCGGCAGCGCTTCTTCGGGTCCGCGGGCGGGGGAGTGGAGGCGAGGTCGTCGAGGGCGGCGAGGAACGCGGCCAGGGTCTTGCCCGAGCCCGTCGGCGCCACGACCAGGACGTCCGAGCCCTCGCCGATCGCCTGCCAGGCGCCTTCCTGCGCGGCGGTGGGCGCGCTGAAGGCTCCCGTGAACCAGCTGCGGGTCGCGGGAGAGAAGGAGTCGAGTGCGGTCCTGGCCATGTCCACCATCGTGCACCGGACCACTGACAATTACTGTCCGCGCAATGGACGTGCAGGTCAGAGGCGCCCCGCTCGGGCGCACAATGGCTGGATGAGCGGTTCGGCGGATCACGAGTGGGCGCGGCACTGGCAGTACGAGGAACTGCCCGGCCTCGACCTGCTGCGCGCCCGCTATGTGCGGCACACCTTTCCCCGCCACAGCCACGAGGGCTTCGTCTTCGGGGCGGTCACCGGCGGGGTCGAGGACGTGCGCATGCCCGAGGGGAACATCAGCGCCCGGCCGGGCACGGTCGTCATGATCAATCCCGAGGTGCCGCACTCGGCGCGAGCCGGCGTGGACGAGGGCTGGGCGTACTCGACCCTGTACCCCTCCGTGGAACTCGTCACCGAGATAGCCGGCGAGGTCACCTCGGTGCGCGGCACGCCCGCGTTCGGCGAGACGATCGTCGAGGACGCGCAGACCGCCGAACTCATTCGCGGTGTCCATCAGGCGGCGGAGGCGGGCAACGCCCTCGCCGCCGACAGCCTGCTCCGGGTGGCTGTGGCCCGGCTGGTCGCGCGGCACGGCAGCCGGCTGCCCTCGCGGACTCCCAGTGCCTCCGGGGCACGTACGGCGGCGGAGGCGAAGGCTCTGCTGGAGGAGCGCATGACCGATCCGCCGTCCCTGGAGCGGCTCGCGCAGGAGCTCGGCACGAGCCCCTTCGCCCTCCTGCGGGCCTTCAAGGCGGCGTACGGCATGCCTCCGCACACCTGGCTCACCAACGCGCGGGTGCGCCGAGCCCGTCGGCTCCTGGACGCCGGGGCCGCGCCCGTCGACGCGGCCGTCGCCGTGGGGTTCACCGACCAGCCTCATCTGAACCGGCATTTCACCCGGATCGTGGGCGTGCCTCCCGGGGCTTATCGCAAAGAGCGCGCAAGAACGTACAAGACGGTGGGCGAGAGCCCCGCGTAGCGTCCCTGACGTGCCTGAACAGACAGCTTCTCCCCAGACCCGCACCCCGAGCCCGCCGGAGATACGCACGACACCCCCAGAGCCCCCGTCCAAGCCGGACTCGGCCGTCGTCCGGGACGCGCTGGGCGTCGGCATCGCCGTCGGCCTCTCCGGCTTCGCCTTCGGCGTGACGTCCGCGGGCGCCGGACTCACCCTGCTCCAGACCTGCGCGCTGAGCCTTCTGGTGTTCACCGGTGCCTCGCAGTTCGCGCTCGTCGGCGCGATCGCTGCGGGCGGCAACCCGCTCGCCGCCGCAGCGGGAGCGTTCTTCCTCGGTGTGCGGAACGCTTTCTACGGGCTGCGGCTGTCGCAGCTGCTCGCCCTGCCGCGCTTCGTACGTCCCTTCGCCGCGCACTGGGTGATCGACGAGACCACGGCCGTCTCCCTCGCGCAGCCGACCCGGCGGGCCGTACGGATCGGCTTCACGGTCACCGGTCTGACGCTGTACGTGCTGTGGAACCTGACCACGCTGGCCGGCGCGCTCGGCGCGGAGGCGCTCGGCGACACGGATGCCTGGGGGCTGGACGCCGCCGGACCCGCCGTGTTCCTGGCGCTGCTCGCACCCATGCTGCGGACGACCACCGAACGCGTCGTCGCCGGGCTTGCCGTCGTCCTGGGGCTCGGGTTCCTGCCGGTGCTGCCCGCCGGCGTCCCGGTGCTGGTGGCGGCGTTCGCTGCGCCCGCCGTGCTCTGGCTCAAGGGCCGGGGGCTGCTCGGGCGCAGGGCACAGGAGAACGACGTCGCGGCGAGAGCCGCCGTGCCGGCCGCCTCAGCGAAGGCGGACCCTGCCGGGAGGGGCGCGGCTGAGGCAGACCGTACCGAGCGAGGCCGTGACGCGTCCGGCCGTGGTGAGTCCGGCCCTGGTGAGACCGGCCGTGGTGAGTCCGGTCGTACGAAGGGAGACGACCGATGAGCATCTGGATCGCGATCGCAGCCACCGCCGTCGGCTGCTACCTGGTCAAGCTGGCCGGTCTGCTTGTGCCGGCCCACACCCTCGAGCGCCCGGTCGTCCAGCGGCTCGCGGCCCTCCTGCCCGTCGCGCTGCTGGCCGCCCTGACCGCCCAGCAGACGTTCAGCGAGAACAGCTCCCTGGTCGTCGACGCCCGCGCGGCAGGCCTCGCGGCGGCGGCGGTCGCGCTGATCCTGCGGGCGCCCTTCCTGATCGTGGTCGGCGCCGCCGTGGCGGTCACGGCGGGCGTGCGGGCACTCGGCGGGTGAAGCGGGGGCGGCGAGTGCGGCGATGAAGCGGGCTGCGGCCCGCGCGGTCAGCCGATCGCGCGGCCGTACGCCCGCAGCGTCCGCGCCTCGATCGTGACGAGCGGACGGGCCTCCAGGGCGGTACCGGGTGCCCACTGGCGCCAGTTCACGGGCCAGCCGCCGTCCTCCTGCTGCCTGCTCTCCAGGTGGTTCAGCGACCGTTCCATCTCCTCGTCCGTGAACCAGCGTCTGGCCAGGGACTCAGGTGTACGGGCGTAGTCGTGCGGGAAGTGGTGCTCCCCCGGCGCATAGCCGTCGGCGACCGGGAACGCCTCGATCCGCGCCGGGTCCAGCACCGCCAGTCCCTGCTCGCGCACCAGCCGCCCGAGCCGGTCGGCAGCGGCCTCCGCCCGGACCCGGTCCGGTACACCCTCCAGGAAGGTGATCGCGGCCTCGATCTCGTACGGATGCGACTTCTCCAGAGCGTCGACGGCGGTCCAGCAGTAGTCCGTGGCCCGGAACAGCCACGCGTGCCAGACCTGGTTGCGGTGCAGCAGCCCGACCACCGGTGCCGTCGTGAGGAGTTCGCTCGGCGGGTCGTCCACCACGGGGACGAACGGCGCCGACGGATAGCCGCGCTGCGAGGGATGGACGGCGGGAAGCGCACCGTCCGGGGTCGAGACATCGGTGAGATAGCGGCACATCCGCTCGGTGCGGAGCCCGCCGCAACGGCCGATGGAGTCCAGGACGCGCAGGGCGTGTGCGGTGTGCAGAGGCTGGCTCACGGGCCCGCGCAGATCCGGTTCGAGGGCGTGGCCGTAGCCGCCGTCCTCGTCGAGATAGGCGGCCAGGGCGGTCTCTACGGCGTCAGAGCTCCCTCCCAGGAAGTGATAAGCGAAACGCCGCTGCTCCAGGACCCGTGCCGTGAGCCAGACGAACTGCTCGGCGCGGGCGAGTGGTGACGCGGGAGAGGGCACAGGAGTTGCTCCGGTTCCAGCCATCCTCCGACGGTAGGGCGGAAAGAGCTTTCGGCATGCGGGACGGACGATGCCGCACCCCCGGGAGCGGGATAATGCAGTCATGCGGTTGACGATTTTCTGGGAGCGGATGGCGGACCACTTCGGCCCTGCCTACGCCGACTCCTTCGCGCGCGACCATGTGATGACCGAGCTCGGAGGGCGTACGGTCCACGAGGCGCTGCAGTCCGGCTGGGAGGCGAAGGACGTCTGGCGGGCCGTGTGCGCAGCCATGGATGTACCTGCCGACAAGAGGTGATTCATGTGATGGACATCCGGGCGGCCGACCAGCGGCCGCGGCTGTAGGCGAGACTGAGCCCGTGGCCCAGACCGACGAGAGCGACCAGGACAGAACCGAGCAGGGCACGCCCGCGGGAGGCGCGACTCCTCCGCAGGTGCCGCCGGGCCCGCCGGTGGCCGGATCCGCCGGTTCTGCCCGGATGCCCCGCTGGCTGCCGCGCGCGATGGTGCTCGGGCTGACGCTCTACGCCTGCTTCCAGCTCGGCAGTTGGGCCTTCCATCAGCTCATCGGGCTGCTGATCAACATCCTGATCGCCTTCTTCGTGGCGCTGGCGATCGAGCCCGCAGTCGGCAGGATGGCCGCGCGGGGGATGCGGCGAGGACTCGCCACCTTCCTCGTCTTCATCGCCGTAATGATCGCGGGAGCCGGCTTCGTCTTCCTGCTCGGCTCGATGCTGGCCGGTCAGATCATCCAGATCGTCGAGGACCTCCCCCAATACCTCGACTCGGTCATCAAGTGGATCAACGACACCTTCAGCACCGAGCTGTCCCGGGTGGAGGTCCAGGACAGCCTGCTGCGCTCCGACTGGCTCCGCCGTTACGTGCAGAACAGCGCGAGCGGCGTGCTGGACATCTCGGCCACGGTGCTCGGCGGTCTGTTCCAGGTGCTGACGATCTTCCTGTTCTCGTTCTACTTCGCCGCCGACGGACCCCGGCTGCGCCGCGCCCTGTGCTCCGTCCTTCCGCCGGCCAGGCAGACCGAGGTGCTGCGGGCGTGGGAGATCGCCGTCGACAAGACGGGTGGCTACATCTACTCGCGCGGCCTGATGGCACTGATCTCCGGCGGCGCGCACTACATCCTGCTGGAGATCCTTGGGGTGCCCTACGCCCCGGCGCTCGCCGTGTGGGTCGGCCTGGTCTCCCAGTTCATCCCGACCATCGGCACCTACCTCGCGGGCGCGCTGCCGATGCTGATCGCCTTCACCGTGAACCCCTGGTACGCCCTGTGGGTGCTCGGCTTCGTGGTGGTGTACCAGCAGTTCGAGAACTATGTGCTGCAGCCGAAGCTCACCTCCAAGACGGTCGACATCCACCCCGCGGTGGCTTTCGGGTCGGTCGTGGCCGGCACGGCGCTGCTGGGAGCGGTCGGTGCCCTGGTTGCGATTCCTGCGGTCGCCACGCTCCAGGCGTTCCTGGGTGCCTATGTGAAGCGGTACGAAGTGACCGACGACCCGCGGGTGCACGGGCATCGGCACCGCGGCGGCCGGACCCTCCGGCGGATGCGCGATGTGCTGGGCAAGAAGCGGGATGCTCCGGGGGCGGGGAAGAACGCGCCCGCGGAGGCCGCGCACGAGGCCGAGCCGCCTGCGGAAGCTGCGCAGGGCGGGGAGCCGCCCGCCGCTCAGCCACCGGCCGCCGGTTCGGCCGGCGCCGACGGTCCCTCGGCAGGGGGCCCGTCCGGCGAACCCGGTGCGAAGCCCGGCACCGACGACCCCGACCGTCCCGCCTGACGAGCGCTGCCAGACAGGGTGCAGGCATGCCGGCCGGGCCGCGGGCGACGGTTCGTGGCGCGCTTGACACCAAAATCGAACATCCATTCTTATGGGATTCCGGTCGCGGTGACCCGGGAGTTGTCCACAGGCTGGAAGGACGTCGAGGCCCATTGTCAGTGGCAGGGGATAGCGTCTTTGACGTGAAGCGATCGACTCAAGCAAATCGGGTGGAACCCATGGCAGGAACCGACCGCGAGAAGGCGCTCGACGCCGCGCTCGCACAGATTGAACGGCAATTCGGCAAGGGCGCGGTGATGCGCCTGGGTGAGCGGCCGAACGAGCCCATCGAGGTCATCCCCACCGGGTCGACCGCGCTCGACGTCGCGCTCGGCGTCGGCGGACTGCCTCGCGGCCGTGTGGTGGAGGTGTACGGCCCGGAGTCCTCCGGTAAGACGACTCTCACGCTGCACGCCGTCGCCAACGCCCAGCGGGCGGGCGGCTCGGTGGCCTTCGTGGACGCGGAGCACGCCCTCGACCCCGAGTACGCGAAGAAGCTCGGCGTCGACATCGACAACCTCATCCTGTCCCAGCCGGACAACGGCGAACAGGCGCTCGAGATCGTCGACATGCTCGTCCGCTCCGGCGCGCTCGACCTGATCGTCATCGACTCCGTCGCCGCGCTGGTGCCGCGGGCGGAGATCGAGGGCGAGATGGGCGACTCGCATGTCGGTCTGCAGGCGCGGCTGATGAGCCAGGCGCTGCGGAAGATCACCAGCGCGCTGAACCAGTCGAAGACCACCGCGATCTTCATCAACCAGCTCCGCGAGAAGATCGGCGTGATGTTCGGCTCGCCGGAGACCACGACGGGTGGTCGCGCGCTGAAGTTCTACGCCTCGGTGCGTCTCGACATCCGGCGTATCGAGACCCTGAAGGACGGCACCGACGCGGTGGGCAACCGCACCCGGGTCAAGGTCGTCAAGAACAAGGTCGCACCGCCGTTCAAGCAGGCCGAGTTCGACATCCTCTACGGCCAGGGCATCAGCCGCGAGGGCGGCCTGATCGACATGGGCGTGGAGAACGGCTTCGTGCGCAAGGCGGGCGCCTGGTACACGTACGAGGGCGACCAGCTCGGACAGGGCAAGGAGAACGCCCGCAACTTCCTGAAGGACAACCCCGATCTCGCCAACGAGATCGAGAAGAAGATCCTCGAGAAGCTGGGCGTCGGCGTGAAGCCGGAGGCGCCGGCGGCCGAGCCCGGTGCGGACGCGGCGGGCAGCCCGGCTGCTCCGGCCGAGGACGCGGCGAAGTCGGTGCCTGCGCCCGCCACCAAGGCCAAGTCGGCCAAGACGGCGGCGGCCAAGGGCTAGCGCATGGCCCGGCGAACCGAATGGCCGGGCGACAGCGCCGACTCGTCGAGGGCCGAGAAGGAGCTGTCGCCCCAGGACCCGGCGGAGCGGGCGCGGGCGATCTGCCTGCGCCTGCTCACCGGGACGCCGCGCACCCGCAAGCAACTCGCGGATGCGTTGCACAAGCGGGAGATCCCTTCGGAGGTGGCCGAGGAGGTTCTCTCCCGCTTCGAGGACGTGGGCCTGATCAACGATGCGGCCTTCGCGGACGCGTGGGTGGAGTCCCGCCACCACGGCCGCGGGCTCGCTCGACGGGCGCTGGCGCGGGAACTGCGGACGAAAGGCGTGGAGTCGTCCCTGATCGACGAGGCGGTGGGGCAGCTCGACTCCGAGCAGGAGGAGGAGACCGCGCGCGAGCTGGTCGCCCGCAAACTCCGCTCCACCCGCGGCCTCGACCGCGACCGCCGCATACGCCGCCTCGCGGGCATGCTGGCCCGCAAGGGCTACCCGGAGGGCATGGCGCTGCGGGTGGTCAGACGGGCCCTGGAGGAAGAGGGCGAGGACGTGGAAGGCCTGGACGAGGGTGGGGCGTTCTAGCCTTCCCGCCCCGTGGGGGAGGAACTCACGCGGACCGGCCTACCATCCAGCCGGAAGCCGGAAGCCGGAAGCCGGAAGCCGGAAGCCGGAAGCCGGAAGCCGGAAGCCGGAAGCCGGAAGCCGGAAGCCGGAAGCCGGAAGCCGGAACTGGTGTGGCCGGCCTCCCCGTGCCGCCCTACACCTCGACCGGGAGACCAGCTGCCTTCCAGGCCTGGAACCCGCCGATGAGGTCCGTCGCGCGGTACAGACCCAGGTCGCGCAGTGAAGCCGCCGCGAGCGAGGACGCGTAGCCCTCGTTGCAGATCACCACGACCCGCAGGTCGTGGCTGACCGCCTCGGGTGCGCGGTGGCTGCCCTGCGGGTCCAGGCGCCACTCCAGCTCGTTGCGTTCCACCACCAGCGCGCCGGGGATGAGTCCGTCGTGGTCGCGCAGGGCGGCATAGCGGATGTCGACCAGCAGGGCGCCGTCCGCCGCTTCCGCGAAGGCCTGCTTCGGCTCGACACGGTCCAGTCCTTCGCGGACCCGCTCCAGCAGTTCGTCGATCCCGATCCGGTCGAACTGCTCACTCACTGCCAGTCCTCCGGGCTCTCGACCTGCTCGAGACGGAGCACCACACCGGTCCGGCTGAAACGCCGGATCAGCGGCAACGGCGGGTAGTAGGCATGGACCGAGACGGCATGCTCGCTCGCCGACTCGTTCAGCACCTCGTGCACATGGTGTGTACCGAAGGCGCGGCCCCGTCCGGCGCCCAACTTCCGCTCGCGGTCGACGCCTTCGTGCAGCTCCAAGGTCTTCCAGCCGCTCGCGGGCAGCCGTACGGCGAGCGAGTTCTCCTTCAGCTCACCTGCGGCCGTGGCGAACGCACCGAACGACTCGGCGTGGTCGTGCCAGCCGGTGCCCGTGCCGGGTGGCCAGGCGATGAGCCAGGCCTCGCTGCCGCCGGGTCCTTCGAGCCGTACCCAAGTACGGCCCTCGGGGTCGAGGGGCAGTGAGGCGATGAGGTCGGTGTCGGCGACGGCGTTCCGCACGAATTCGAGAAGCTCGGCCGCGGTCGGAGCCGACGGCTCGGCCACCACGTCCACCGAGGCCGGCGCGCTCTCGACCGGGGCGCCGGAGACGGACACGGCGGGCTCGGAGGCGGAGGTGCCGGAGACAGATTTGCCGGAGACAGATTTGCCGGAGACAGCGGTGGTGGAGACCGAGATGTCAGAGGCAGACGTGTCGGACGCAAGGGGGAGAGGGGTGACGACAGACTGGGACACGGAAACCGTCCTGGGAGTTCGCGGGAGCGCGCGCAGGCTCAGTGGGCCCGCGCGCTGGGGAAAGGCGAATTCAGCAGGAGGGTCGACACACGCAGCCCGCATAGCGGACGAGGTCCATATGGACCCTCCGCCACAGGCGCACATCGGTGTCGGTCACGTTCCGGAGTACACCACGCGGGTCCGCGACGGTCAATTGATGTCCGCGGTGCGGTCACTGCGCACCGATGACGGCGGGCCACCCCGCGCCGCGTCCGCCGCCGCGTACAGCTCGGCGGGCCGGACACCCGTGAACGCGGCGACCAAATGGCCGTCCGGCCTCACCAGCAGCACGGTGTGTGCCGAGGCGCCGGGATAGCTCTCCGTCACCAGCAGCTCGGCCCGCACGGGCAGAGCCGTCACCGCCGCCGCCAGGCGTGGCATCAAGCCCGCGCCCATCCAGTGCCGCTGGTCCCAGACCCCGGTACCCGGTGCGACGAGGACCACGAGCAACTGCCCGTCGCTCAGCCGGTCCCGCAGTCGCGCGCTCGTCCCGTCGGGCGTGGTCACCCGGACGTCGACGACCGGAGCGCCGGCCTCCGTACCGACGAGGGTCTGCGCAGGGGCGTATTCGGGCGCGAGAGGTGAGTGCGTGTAGACGGGGGGCGCACCGAGCGGGCCCAGCCCCAGATGGCCGTCCATGAGGAGGGCGTCGTGGCCGCGCGCCGCACCGGGCAGATACGAACGCAGCGGGCTACTGCCGCGCAGTATCGGCAGCGACTGATCCGCGGCCCGCAGCCGGGCGGCCACACACGACCGGCGCTCCGCCTGATAGCTGTCCAGCAGCAGTTCGGACCCGCCGTGGTGCCAGACGTGCGCCAGCTTCCACGCAAGGTTCTCCGCGTCCCGCAGCCCTTCGTCGAGCCCCTGAGTGCCCACCGCGCCGAGCAGATGTGCGGCGTCGCCGGCGAGGAAGGCCCGGCCCACGCGCCAGCGCCGGGCCAGCCGGTGGTGCAGGGTGTAAACGCCGGTGTCGATCAGCTCGTACGACGCCGTCCCGCCGGACCAGCCGGCCAGCGTGTCCCGGACCCGGGCGATCAGGGCGTCGGGGGTGACGAGCTCGCCGCGGGCCGGCAGCAGCCAGTCCAGCCGCCAGACGTCGTCCGGCAGCGGGCGCGCGGTGATCTCCTCGCCGCCCGTCCGCCACGGCGGCAGGCGGTGCAGCAACGCCTCGTCGGGCCAAGGGAGTTCGGTGCGCAGCGTGGCGACCGCGTGCCGCTCCACCGCCGTACGCCCCGGGAAGCGCACACCGAGAAGCTTGCGGACCGTCGACCGCGCGCCGTCGCACCCCACGAGATGGCTTCCGCGCCACCATGTCGCCTCCGGGCCACGGGTGTGGACACTGACCCCGTCGTCGTCCTGCTCCAGCGAGTCCACATGGCTCTCGGTCACGATGTTGATCAGCGACTGGGCGGCGACGGCGTCGCGCATTCCGCGGGCCAGGGAGTGCTGAGGGATGTGCAGCGGTGAGGGGGCGAAGTCGTCCCCCAGCGCGACCACGCGGACGTCCTGCTTCCGCCGCATCGTGCGCCAGCCGGCCCAGCGGGCTCCCTCGTCACGAAGAGTGGTGCAGCCGAGCCGTTCCATCATGGACGCGACATCGTGGCGCAGCACGACCGTGCGCGCGGGGCGGGGCTCCTCCTTACCGACGCTGTCGTCGAGCAGGACAGAAGGGACTCCTCGCTGGGCAAGGGCTACGGAGAGCGCCAGTCCCACGGGACCCGCGCCGACGATGATCACCGGGTCCACGGCGTGACTCCTCGGGCCCGGAGGGACGTGCGGAGAGGTGCGGTAGGAGCCCGGTGCGCGATCACAGAACGTATGCAACCTATTGCGCGTGCCCGCGTCAAGCGACCACGGTACGCAACGGAGGGCCCCGGCGAATTGCCGGAGCCCTCCGTGAGGTGCAAGCGGTCAGGCCTTGCTGACGGGACCCTCGGGCCCGATGTGATCCGGTCCGGGTGCGGCCAGATCCGCGATGGCATCAGCGCCTACTACAGCCCCCGTGCTCTTCTTGCGTCGCCGCAGCCTGCGCTCCAGCCAGCTCGCGAAGGAGGTCAGCGCGAAGTTCACGATGATGTACAGCACCGCGACGATCGTGAAGGAGGCGATGGTGTTCGCGCCGTAGTTCGCGCTCATCGGGCGGACCGATGCCAGCAGCTCGGAGAAGGTGAGCACCGCTCCGCCGAGGGCGGTGTCCTTCACGATGACCACGAGCTGGCTGACGATCGCCGGAAGCATGGCGGTCACCGACTGCGGCAGCAGCACGCTGCGCATCGTCTGACCCTTGCGCATACCGATCGCCTTGGCGGCATCGGTCTGCCCCTGTGGCAGGGACAGAATGCCGGCCCGGACGATCTCGGCCAGTACCGAAGCGTTGTAGAGCACCAGGCCAGTGACCACCGCGTACAGCGGACGCATGTCGCTGCTGATGGTCGTGTACTCCGAGTACACAGCGTTCGCGATGATCATCAGGATGAGCACCGGGATGGCGCGGAAGAACTCCACGACCGTGCCGGCGGGCACCCGCACCCACCGATGGTCGGACAGCCGGCCGATGCCGAACAAGGCTCCGAGCGGCAGCGCGATCACCAGGGCGAAAGCCGCGGCTTTCAGCGTCTCCTGCAGTCCCGGCCAGAGGTAGGTCGTCCAGGGCTGGGAGCTGGTGAAGAAGGGCTTCCACTTGTTCCAGTCGAGCTGGTTCTTGGCGTTGAGGCTGTCGTAGACCCACCACAGGACGGCAGCGAGCACGATGACGAACAGCACCGTGTAGAGGATGTTCCGCTGCTTGGCGCGGGGCCCCTGGGCGTCGTACAGGACGGAAGTCATCGCTTCACCGCCACCTTCTTGCTCACCCAGCCGAGGATCAACCCGGTCGGGAGGGTGAGGCAGATGAATCCGAACGCGAAGACGGCCGAGATCAGCAGCAGCTGTGCCTCTGCCTCGATCATCGTCTTCATCAGGTTCGCCGCCTCGAGTACACCGATCGCGGCAGCCACGGTGGTGTTCTTGGTCAGGGCGATGAGGACATTGGCCAGGGGGTTGACGACAGAGCGGAATGCCTGCGGAAGGATGATCATCCGCAGCACCTGCGTGAAGCTCAGACCGAGCGCACGTGCCGCTTCTGCCTGTCCGACGGGCACAGTGTTGATGCCCGACCGCAGCGCCTCACAGACGAAGGCCGCTGTGTACAGGGTCAGGCCCAGCACGGCCAGCCTGAAGTTGATGTCCTTGAAATCGCTGGCGCCGAGGCTCACCCCGAGCGTCTGGAAGAGGCCCAGTGAGGTGAAGACGATGATGATCGTCAGTGGGACGTTCCGGACCACGTTCACATAGGCGGTACCGAAGCCGCGCATCAGAGGGACCGGGCTGACCCGCATGCCGGCCAGCAGTGTTCCCCATATCAGGGAACCGAGGCCGGAATAGACGGCGAGTTTCACCGTCACCCAGAAGGCCCCCAGTACGTCGTAACCTTCAAGAAAGTCGAACACGATCTCCCGCGCTTCCGCCTGTGGGAGGGCTAGGCGCGCCGCCTTCCTGGGCGGCGCGCCTCGTCAGCCCTGCTGCACTACTTGACGACGTTGCCGACCTTGGGGGCCGGCTCGTACTTGTAGTTGGCCGGACCGAAGTTGGCCTTCACGGCCTTCTCCCAGGAGCCGTCCGAAACCATCTTGGTCAGTGCGGCGTCGATCTTCTTCTTGAGCTCGGCGTCGCCCTTCTTCAGACCGATGCCGTAGTTCTCGTTGCTCATCTTGAAGCCCGCGAGCTTGAACTTGCCCTGGAACTCCTTCTGAGAGGCGTAGCCCGCGAGGATGGAGTCATCGGTGGTCAGCGCGTCGACCGCCTTGTTCTCCAGGCCGGTGAGGCACTCGGAGTAGCCGCCGTACTCCTGCAGCTGAGCCTGCGGCGCCAGCTTCTCCTTGACGTTCTTCGCCGAGGTCGAACCGGCGACGGAGCAGAGCTTCTTCTTGTTCAGGTCCGCGGGGGACTTGATCGAGTTGTCGTCGGCGCGGACCAGGATGTCCTGGTGGGCCAGCAGGTAAGGGCCGGCGAAGTCGACCTTCTGCAGTCGCTCGTCGTTGATCGAGTAGGAGGCGACGATGAACTTGACGTCACCGCGCTCGATCGCCGTCTCGCGGTCGGCGCTCTTGGTCTCAGTGAACGTGATGTCCTTGGCGTCGTAGCCGAGTTCCTTGGCGACGTAGGTCGCGACGTCGACGTCGAAGCCGGTGAACTTGCCGTCCGGGGTCTTCAGGCCGATACCGGGCTGGTCGATCTTGATACCGACCTTGATCTTCCCACCCGAGGCGCCCGAGTCGCTGTCCTTGTCGCCGGACCCGCAGGCGGTGGCGGTCAGGGCGAGCGCCAGGACGGCGGCCGAAGCGGCGGTGACCTTGCGAAGCTTCATGGTGACTTCCCTTGAGTTGACGCGATGTAAGTGGTTCAGCTGAGCCGGGCTCAGTGGTGCAGGATCTTCGAAAGGAAGTCCTTGGCGCGGTCACTGCGCGGGTTGCTGAAGAAGTTGTCAGGGGTAGCCTCTTCGACGATCTTGCCGTCTGCCATGAACACCACACGGTTGGCCGCCGAACGCGCGAAGCCCATCTCGTGCGTGACGACGACCATGGTCATGCCGTCCCGGGCGAGTTGCTGCATGACTTCCAGAACCTCGTTGATCATCTCCGGGTCGAGCGCGGACGTCGGCTCGTCGAAGAGCATCACCTTGGGGTCCATCGCCAATGCGCGGGCGATGGCGACACGCTGCTGCTGACCACCGGAGAGTTGCGAGGGGTACTTGTCCGCCTGGTTGGCCACGCCGACCCGGTCGAGCAGGGCGCGAGCCTTCTCCTCGGCGAGCTTCTTCTCCATCTGGCGAACCTTGAGTTGCCCCAGCATCACGTTCTCGAGCACCGTCTTGTGCGCGAAGAGGTTGAAAGACTGGAAGACCATCCCGACGTCTGCACGCAGCCTGGCCAGCTCCTTGCCCTCGTCGGGCAGCGGCTTGCCGTCGATCGAGATCGCGCCCGAGTCGATCGTCTCCAAGCGGTTGATTGTGCGGCACAGGGTCGACTTGCCGGACCCGGAGGGCCCGATGACAACCACGACCTCGCCACGGGCAATGGTCAGGTCGATGTCCTGGAGCACATGCAACGCGCCGAAGTGCTTGTTCACGTTGCTCAGCACGACCAGGTCGCCCGCTGCGGGTACGGCGTCCTCGGCGCCCTTGGTCACTGAAACTCCGCTCATCGGCTTCTTGCTCCGTCCTCCTCGGTTGGGAGGGACCTTAGTCACGCACCGCGACCAGCGTCATTACATCTGAGCGGAAATTGAGCATAACGATCCGGCCGCAAACGGACACTATGTGTGAACACGGTGACGCAGGGCGTACCGTCGGCGTACCGGGTGGGTAACGGAACGCGTCGGGCATGGGAAAGTCTCTTGACTGTCCGCCCGGGAATAAGCCTTGATGCCCTGGTACGCCGGAAGACCGCACGACCGAAGGGGGGCCATGAGGCTGCTGCTCGTCGAGGACGACGATCATGTCGCCGCCGCCCTGTCCGCGGTGCTCGCCCGGCACGGTTTCGACGTCGTGCACGCTCGCAACGGCGAAGAGGCTCTGCACGCGGTGCTGCCCGCGACGCACCCCGACAAGCCGCCGTTCGGCGTCGTCCTGCTCGACCTGGGGCTGCCCGACCAGGACGGCTACCAGGTGTGCGGAAAGCTCCGGAAGATCACATCGACTCCGGTGATCATGGTGACCGCCCGCGCCGACGTGCGCTCTCGTATCCACGGCCTCAACCTCGGCGCCGACGACTACGTCGTCAAGCCGTACGACACCGGCGAACTGCTGGCCCGTATTCACGCCGTCAGCCGGCGCAAGTCGGGCGGCGATGAACCTGCGGTGGCCGTCGGTGACGAGGCGCTGCGGCTCGGCGCTGTCACCGTCGAACTGTCCACCCGGCGCGTCAGCGTCGACGGCGCTCCGGTGCAGCTCACCCGCAAGGAGTTCGACCTGCTGGCGCTGCTCGCCCAGCGGCCGGGTGTCGTCTTCCGCCGGGAGCAGATCATCAGTGAGGTCTGGCGCACCAGTTGGGAAGGCACCGGCCGCACGCTCGAGGTGCACGTCGCCTCCCTGCGCTCCAAGCTCCGGATGCCCGCACTGATCGAGACCGTGCGTGGCGTCGGCTACCGCCTGGTCGCCCCGGCCGCGTAACCCCTGTGCGTACCCGACTTCTCCCGCTCCTCATCGTCCTCATGGCGGGCGTGCTGCTCGCGCTCGGCTTTCCGCTCGCGGTGAGCGTCGCCGCCGCGGAGCAGCAGCGGGTGGTCGTGGACCGTATCGACGACACAGTGCGCTTCGCGGCGCTCGCGCAGTTCGTCACCGACCGCTCCAGCCTCGACGAGCGGCGCTCCACGCTCCAGGAACAGCTCGACCGCTACCACGCCACCTACGGCATCAAGGCGGGCGTCTTCTACCGCGACGGCGACGCGATGGCCCGCGCGCCCGAGGACTGGTCCGTGCCGCCGGACGGCGAGGGCCGCGAGGCCTTCAGGGACGCCCTGTCGGGGCGCCGCAGCCAGGACCCGCCCCAGGTGTGGCCGTGGCAGCGGGGCGGCCGTCTCGTCGTCGCCTCACCCGTCGTACGGGACGGGGACGTCGTCGCCGTCGTCTTCACCGACTCACCCACCGACCAGCTGCGCTCGCGTGTGCTGCGCGGCTGGCTGCTGATCATCGCCGGTGAGAGCGCGGCCATGCTGGTGGCTGTCGGTGCTGCCTTCCGTCTGACCGGATGGGTGCTGCGGCCGGTACGCGTTCTGGACGCCGCCACACACGACATCGCGACGGGCCGGATGAAGTCGCGGGTCGCCGCGGCGGGCGGGCCGCCGGAGCTCAGACGGCTGGCGGGCTCGTTCAACGAGATGGCCGACAACGTCGAGCAAGTGCTGGAACAGCAGCGCGCGTTCGTCGCCGACGCCTCCCACCAGCTGCGCAACCCCCTGGCCGCGCTGCTGCTGCGTATCGAGCTCCTCGCACTCGAACTGCCCGAGGGCAACGAGGAGATCGCCTCCGTCCGTACCGAGGGAAAGCGACTCGCCCGGGTCCTCGACGATCTGCTGGACCTGGCGCTGGCCGAGCACGCCGCCGCGGATCTGCGGCTCACCGACATCGGCGAGCTGGCGGCCGAACGCGTCGCCGCCTGGCGTCCCCTCGCCGAGGAGAAGGGCGTCCGGCTCATCGAGCACCGGGCCGCCGTCACCGCCTGGGTCGACCCGATCGCCCTGTCCAGCGCCCTGGACGCGGTGATCGACAACGCGCTGAAGTTCACGCCGGCCGGTGAGGAGGTCACGGTGACGGTCGCCTCCAACGGCGAGACGTCCACCATCGTGATCACCGACCGCGGCCCCGGCCTGACCGACGAGGAACTCAGCCGCGTCGGCGACCGCTTCTGGCGCAGTGGCCGCCACCAGAACATCAAGGGCTCGGGCCTCGGGCTCTCCATCTCGCGTGCCCTGCTGTCGGCGGGCGGCGGTCGGATCACCTACGCGCACCACGAGCCGCGCGGACTTGTGGTGACGGTGAGTGTGCCGCGCACAGCTCCGTGAGGCATGCCGGGAGCGGCAAGGGCACGACCGCGCGGGCTCGGGAGCTCGGGTGCTCAGTGGAGCCGACGGCTCAGGGCTTCGACGAGCTGTAGTAGCGCCGGGCGCCCTCGTGCAGCGGCAGCGGGTCGGTGTAGACCGCCGTCCGCAGATCCACCAGCTGGGCGGGGTGCACGGTGTTCCCGATCCGGTCGCGGCTCCTGATCACCGTACGGGTGAAGCCCTCCGCCATCGCCGGATCGATCCGGTCGGTCGTCACCAGCAGGTTCGCCACCGCCATCGTCGGTACGGGCGCCCCGCTCTGCGCCTGCAGATAGGCGTCGGGCGGCATCACGGCCGAGCGGTAGTAGTTCGCCGCGTCGCTGGTCACATGCAGCTTCTCCACCAGGTCCGACTCCAGCGGCACCAACCGGATCTGATAGCGCTCCGACAGCTTCTGCACGGTGCTGGTGGGCAGACCGCCCGACCAGAAGAAGGCGTCGAGCTTTCCACGCTCCAGCTGCGACGGCATGGTGTCGATGCCCGCCGGCACGGCCGTGATGTCCCTCTTCGGGTCGATGCCCGCGGCGGTCAGCAGCCGCTCGGCGATCAGACGCACACCCGACCCCACCTGGCCGACGCCGATCTTCCTGCCGCGCAGGTCCTCGATCTTCAGAACCGGCGAGCTCCGGGGCACCACGAGCTGGACGTAGTCGTCGTACAGTCGCGCACAGCCCCGCAGCCGGTCGGCGCCGGGCTTGCTCTCCCGCTTGTACTTCGCGACGGCATCGGCGGTGGCGATGGTGAAGTCGGCCTCGCCCGAGGCCAGCCGTGCCAGGTTCTCCTGCGAACCCTCGCTGAGCCGTAGGTCTATGTCGACGTCCGGCAGATCCTTCGCGAGCGCCTCCTTCAGCAGCACGCCGTAACGCTGGTAGACGCCGCTCTGCGAGCCCGTACTGAACGTGACCGAGCCCTCCGGCGAGGCGCCGCCGAACGGCAGCAGCCACCAGAGCAGCAGTCCCACCACCGCGAGAGCGGTGGCCGACGTCTGCAGAGCACGACGACGGGCGACACGGGACAAAGGCTGGAGCATGTGGCGATCCTGCCAGCTCACTCCCTGTGATGGCCAGGCCCGGCCTCGCGGAAGCCCGGGGCGGAGGGCCGGTGCCACCCCGTACCCTGGTTGGCGCGATGAGTGCGAAAACTTACGAGGTGCGCACCTACGGGTGCCAGATGAACGTCCATGACTCCGAGCGCCTGTCGGGCCTGCTGGAGGGCGCCGGATACGTCCGTGCGCCCGAGGGGGCCGACGGTGACGCCGACGTCGTCGTCTTCAACACCTGCGCGGTGCGGGAGAACGCGGACAACAAGCTGTACGGCAATCTCGGCCGGCTCGCCCCGATGAAGACCAAGCGGCCGGGCATGCAGATCGCCGTCGGCGGCTGCCTGGCCCAGAAGGACCGCGACACCATCGTCACCAGAGCGCCCTGGGTCGATGTCGTCTTCGGTACGCACAACATCGGCAAGTTGCCCGTCCTCCTGGAGCGGGCCCGCGTCCAGGAAGAGGCGCAGGTCGAGATCGCCGAGTCGCTGGAGGCCTTCCCGTCGACGCTGCCGACCCGCCGCGAGTCGGCGTACGCGGCCTGGGTCTCGATCTCCGTCGGCTGCAACAACACGTGCACCTTCTGCATCGTCCCCGCGCTGCGGGGCAAGGAGAAGGACCGCCGGCCGGGCGACATCCTCGCCGAGATCGAGGCACTCGTCGCCGAGGGCGTCTCCGAGATCACCCTGCTCGGCCAGAACGTCAACGCGTACGGCTCCGACATCGGCGACCGTGAGGCCTTCAGCAAGCTGCTGCGCGCCTGCGGCACGATCGAGGGTCTGGAGCGCGTGCGGTTCACCTCCCCGCACCCCCGGGACTTCACGGACGACGTCATCGAGGCCATGGCCGAGACCCCGAACGTGATGCCGCAGCTGCACATGCCGCTGCAGTCCGGCTCGGACACCGTGCTCAAGGCGATGCGCCGCTCGTACCGGCAGGAGCGTTTCCTCGGGATCATCGACAAGGTGCGCGCCTCGATCCCGCACGCCGCCATCTCCACCGACATCATCGTGGGCTTCCCCGGCGAGACCGAGGAGGACTTCGAGCAGACGATGCACACGGTGCGCGAGGCCCGTTTCGCGAACGCCTTCACCTTCCAGTACTCCAAGCGCCCCGGAACCCCGGCCGCCACCATGGCCGGCCAGATCCCCAAGGAGGTCGTGCAGGCGCGCTACGAGCGTCTCGTCGCCCTCCAGGAGGAGATCTCCTGGGCGGAGAACAAGAAGCAGGTCGGCCGGGTCCTCGACGTCATGGTTGCCGAGGGCGAGGGCCGCAAGGACGGCGCCACCCACCGCCTGTCGGGCCGCGCGCCCGACAACCGCCTGGTGCACTTCACCAAGCCGGACGAGTCGGTGCGGCCGGGCGACGTCGTGACGGTCGAGATCACCTACGCAGCGCCGCACCACCTGCTCGCGGAGGGGCGGGCCACCTCGGTGCGCCGCACCCGCTCGGGCGACGCCTGGGAGAAGCGCAATGCCACGCAAGCGGCGCAGCCCGCGGGCGTGATGCTGGGTCTGCCGAAGATCGGCGTCCCGGAGCCGCTTCCGACGGCCGCGGCACCGGGCTGCGGCTGCGACTAGGACCCGGTCCGGACGGGGTCTGAGCGACGGGACGGCGTCAGGCCCCGCGCGGTGCCTTCGACCGACCGCGCGGCGGCTTCCCTGTGCGGACTAGGCTGCCGATCATGCTTGTCGCCGCCGCCGTCTGCCCCTGTCCGCCGCTGCTCGTTCCCGAGGTCGCCGCGGGCGCCGCGCCCGAACTCGACGTGGCGCGGACCGCGTGCGCGGACGCCCTCGGGGTGCTCGCCGCCGCACGCCCCGATCTGCTGGTCGTCGTCGGGCCCACCGATGAGAGCGCCGGCGGTCCGTACGCCGCCGGAGCACCCGGTTCCTTCCGCGGCTACGGCGTGGACGTCGATGTCCGCCTCGGCGGCGACAGTGCTCAACAACTGGACCGGATCCTGCCGCTGTCCCTCGCCGTCGGCGCCTGGCTGCTCGACCGCGCCCGGTGGTCGGGGCCGGTGGAGGGCCTCGGTATCAGCGAGGACCTCTCTCCCGGGCTCTGTGCCGAGAGCGGCCGGGAGCTCGGGAGCCGGGCCGGGCGGGTGGCTCTGCTGGTGATGGGCGACGGCAGCGCCTGCCGCACCCTCAAGGCGCCGGGATATCTGGACGAGCGGGCCGCGGACTTCGACGCCCTCGCCGCCCGGGCGCTCGGCGACGCCGACGTCCAGACGCTGAAGGCGCTGGACAAGGCCCTGGCGGACGAACTGAAGGCGGCGGGCCGTGCCCCGTGGCAGGTTCTCGCCGGAGCGGCCGAAAACGCCGACCTCGAGGGTCGGCTGCTCTATGAGGACGCCCCGTACGGTGTGGGCTACTTCGTGGCGACCTGGTCGTAGACCGGCCCAGGGCCCCCGGACCGGTCGTAACCCGCTCCCGGGCTCGTCGACTCAACGGCGGACGGCCGCGGAAGGACATGTCCGCGGCCGTCCGCCGTTCAGTACCGCCGGCCCGGAGAGCAGGCGGTGCAGTGGCTGCCGAGCAGCCTCAGCTGCGTGCGCCCTCGCCCGCCGTCGTCTCCGCCGCCTCCTCGGCCGAATGCTGCTTCGGGATCTCCACAGCGTCAGCTGCGGGGGCCTCCGCGGCCACCGGCTCGTCGGCCGCGGCAGCCTCCGGCGCCCGCTCCGACGTCTCCGCCGAAGCCTCCGCCTCGGGGGCGGCCTCGCGGGCGGTCTCCGAAGCCGCGTCGGAGACCGCCTCGGCAGCGCCCTCCGCCGGGGCCTCCGCCGTCACCGGCGCGGCGCTCGTCTCCTCGGACGGTGCCTCGGGTGTCGCCTTGCGGCGGAAACGTGAAAAAACGCCCATATCTACTCCAAAACGTACTCGTGTGGGCGAAGTTCCGTACCGCCCGGAGCGTCTCCTTGCGCCGCCCGCGGGCACCGGTCGGTAAACCGGCGTTCGGAACCTCGCAACAGGCAACGAACCCCCGGCCGTACCGTCACCTCGCTCGTTCGGGGACTCCTCCGCATGTTTGCGAAACTGGGTCGGTGAGAACTGCAGCTCCCGCACCGCGGGTCATCGCCGTCGTCGGTCCCACCGCGGCCGGAAAGTCCGATCTGGGTGTCTTTCTCGCCCAGCAGCTCGGGGGCGAGGTCGTCAACGCCGACTCCATGCAGCTCTACCGGGGGATGGACATCGGCACCGCCAAGCTGACGCCCGAGGAGCGCGGCGGCGTCCGGCACCACCTCCTCGACATCTGGGACGTCACCGAGGCCGCGAGCGTCGCCGAGTACCAGCGGCTGGCCCGTGCGGAGATCGACCGGCTGCTCGCCGCGGGCCGCACTCCGGTTCTCGTCGGCGGCTCCGGGCTCTACGTGCGCGGCGCCATCGACGCCCTCGAATTCCCCGGCACCGACCCGCTGATCCGCGCCCGCCTGGAGGACGAACTCATCGAGTTCGGGCCCGGCGCTCTGCACGCCCGGCTCGCCGCCGCCGACCCCGGCGCCGGAAAGGCGATCCTCCCCAGCAACGGCCGCCGCATCGTCCGCGCCCTCGAAGTGATCGAGATCACCGGCCGGCCCTTCACGGCCAATCTGCCCGGCCATGACGCCGTCTACGACACCGTGCAGATCGGTGTCGACGTCGAGCGGCCCGAACTCGACGAACGCATCGCGCTGCGTGTCGACCGGATGTGGGAGGCGGGGCTCGTCGACGAGGTGCGCGCGCTGGAGGCGCAGGGGCTGCGGGAGGGGCGCACGGCCTCACGCGCGCTCGGCTACCAGCAGGTCCTCAGGGCGCTCGTGGGGGAGTGCACCGAGCAGGAGGCGCGCACGGAGACCGTACGCGCCACCAAACGCTTCGCGCGCCGTCAGGATTCGTGGTTCCGCAGGGACCCCCGTGTGCACTGGCTGAGCGGGGCCGCCGCCCACCGGGAGGAACTTCCGCATCAGGCGCTGACGTTGGTCGAACGAGCGGTTACAGCCTGATCACGTGATGGCATCGGGACGCCCTGCCCGTCATTTCGGCGCCCCGGACCGTGCCATCATCGAGCATCGATCGACGGTGAGTCCGAGTTGGGAGGGCGCGTGGCGATGGAGGCCGGCCCTCATGACACAGAGCGACAACCGCTGGGCCCCACGGACAGGGCGTCCCGGCTGAGCCCTGACGGACCCGACGAGCAGGACGTCCTCGCGGACGAGGTCGAGGTCGAACTCCGCCCGCCGCGCCGGCTGCGGATCTGGCAGCTCGCCCCCATCGTGACGCTCGCGGCCCTCGGCTCGCTGATGTTCGCCTTCCCCCTCGCCTTCGGCACCGGGGACGGCGGCGCGGTCGTCGCCATGCTCGGCCTCCTGATCAGCTGCTGCGCCGCGGGCTGGGGCGTGATGGCCGCCCGCCGGGTCGGCCACATCTGGCCCGGTCTGCCGCCCCGCGGCTCCGGCGAACGTCCCGACTGGCGTGTCATCGCCCTCTACGTCGGCGTGGGCGTCGTCATCGTCGCGCTCGCCGTCTGGCGCGTGGCCCGCCTCCGCTGACCCCTGCCGCGGCGCCCCGGCGAGCCACCCCGGGGGTCGCCTCGGATCACCGTTGTCGCACCCTCCTCGTACGATGGACGGCGTGAGCACCTCGCAGACCTCGGCGGTCCCCTTCCTCAAGGGTCACGGGACCGAGAACGACTTCGTGATCGTCCCCGACCCGGACAACGTCATCGACCTGCCCGCGTCCGTCGTCGGGCGGCTGTGCGACCGCCGGGCCGGCATCGGCGGCGACGGGCTGCTCCACGTCGTGCGCTCCGCGGCCCATCCCGAGGCGCGCGCCATGGCCGACGAGGCCGAATGGTTCATGGACTACCGCAATGCCGACGGGTCCGTCGCCGAGATGTGCGGCAACGGCGTACGCGTCTTCGCCCGCTACCTCCAGCGGGCGGGCCATGTCCAGTCCGGTGATCTCGCCGTGGCCACCCGCGGCGGCGTCAAGACGGTGCACATCGCGAAGGCCGCGCCCGGCGGCGGAGCCGACGCGGGCGAGATCACCGTGTCGATGGGCCGGGCGGCCCTGTCCGGACAGACCGTCACCGTCACGGTGCAGGACCACAGTTGGCCCACACACAACGTGAACATGGGCAATCCGCACGCCGTCGCCTTCGTCGAGCACCTCGACGACGCGGGCACCCTGTACGCCCAACCGCCCTTCTCCCCGGCCGCCGTCTACCCGGACGGGGTGAACGTCGAGTTCGTCGTCGACCGCGGCGAACGCCATGTCGCCATGCGGGTGCACGAACGCGGCTCCGGTGAAACCCGCTCCTGCGGCACCGGTGCCTGCGCCGTCGCCGTGGCGGCGGCCCGCAGGGACGGCATCGACCCCGCGGTCACCGGTGTGCCCGTGACGTACACCGTGGACCTGCCGGGCGGACGACTGGTGATCACGGAGCGTCCCGACGGGGAGGTCGAGATGACCGGGCCCGCCGTGATCGTCGCCGAGGGGTACATCGAGCCCGCGCTCCTCGCACAGACCGAAACCCCGCTCGGATAGAGCTTCGCTCGAATGGGTGATCCGGTTCACGCTCGGCGAGAGCCGGACTGCGCCACGTGGTGGGCTCGGTAGCATCAAGCACCGGCCCGGAGGGCACGCCTGCTCTTCCACCGCCGGTCGATTGTTGCCGGAGGTGCCCCCATGAGTGCAGAGGCCGCCAACCCTGGTGCCCACAGCCGCAGACGCGGCCGTCCCAGGATCGACCTCCGCCGGCTGGGGCGTGCCGCGCTCCTCGGACCCGCCGGGCGTGACCGGCTGCCCGACGCCATCGGGCATGTCGCCGAAGCGCACCGCGCCCACCACCCCGACGCGGACCTCGCCATCCTGCACAAGGCGTACGTCCTGGCGGAGACGTCGCACCGCGGACAGTTCCGCAAGAGCGGCGAGCCCTACATCACGCATCCGCTCGCGGTCACCCTGATCCTCGCCGAACTGGGCGCGGAGACCACGACCTTGACGGCCTCTCTGCTCCACGACACCGTCGAGGACACCGATGTGACGCTGGAGCAGGTGAAGGCGGAGTTCGGTGCCGAGGTCGCCTATCTGGTCGACGGCGTCACCAAGCTGGAGAAGGTGGACTACGGCGCTGCCGCCGAACCCGAGACCTTCCGCAAAATGCTCGTCGCCACCGGCAACGATGTCCGCGTCATGTCCATCAAGCTCGCGGACCGGCTGCACAACATGCGCACGCTCGGCGTGATGCGCCCCGAGAAACAGGCCCGCATCGCCAAGGTCACCCGCGACGTCCTCATCCCGCTGGCCGAACGACTCGGCGTCCAGGCGCTCAAGACGGAGCTGGAAGACCTCGTCTTCGCCATCCTCCACCCGGAGGAGTACGAGCGCACCCGTGCCCTGATCGCCGACAACACCGCCGCCGGGGAGCTGCTCGACGCCATGGCGGAGCGCTTCGGCGCGGTCCTGCGGGAGGCGGACATCACCGCCGAAGTGCTCATCAGACCCCGGCACTTCGTCTCCGTTCACCGGGTCAGCCTCAAGCGCGGCGATCTGCGCGGTACGGACTTCGGACGCCTGCTGGTACTCGTCGGCGAGGACGCCGACTGCTACGCGGTCCTCGGCGAACTGCACACCTGTTTCACGCCGGTGATCTCCGAGTTCAAGGACTTCATCGCCGCCCCCAAGTTCAACCTGTACCAGTCACTGCACACCGCCGTCGCGGGCCCGGACGGCGCGGTCGCCGAAGTCCTCATCCGTACGCACCAGATGCACAAGGTCGCCGAGGCAGGCGTCGTCGCGCTCGGCAACCCGTACGTACCCCTGGAAGGCGCGGAACCGGCCGACGGCGAACGCGCCGACCCCACCCGGCCGGGCTGGCTCTCCCGGCTGCTGGAGTGGCAGGAGTCCACCCCGGACCCGGACACCTTCTGGACGTCGCTGCATGCCGATCTGGCACAGGACCGCGAGATCACGGTCTTCCGTGCCGACGGCCGGATGCTCGGCCTGCCCGCCGGCGCAAGCTGCGTCGACGCCGCCTACGCGCAGTACGGCGAGGAGGCCCACGCCTGCATCGGCGCGCGCGTCAACGGCCGTCTGGCCACGCTGAGTACGGTGCTCAGCGACGGCGACACGGTGCATCTGCTGCTCGCCCACGACTCCGCCTCGGGGCCTTCGCCCGAATGGCTCGACCACGCCCGCACCCCCGCGGCGCGCATCGCCATCACCACGTGGCTCGAAGCCCATCCCGAGGAGACGAAGGACGCGGCGGCGGCGCCCCGCCGGCCCGCACCCGTCACCACCGAGCGGCCCACCGACGCGAACGCGGTCGTCGATCTGCCCGACGCGACCGTACGGCTCGCAGGCTGTTGTACACCCGTACCGCCCGACGCCGTCACCGGCTTCGCCGTACGCGGGGGAGTGGTCACCGTCCACCGCGAGGAGTGTTCCGCCGTCGCGCGGATGAAGTCCCTGGAGCGTGAGCCGATCAAGGTCAGCTGGGGCGACGCCGCCGCGTGCCGGGTGACCCTGGTCGCCGAGTCCTTCGGCCGCCCCCGGCTCCTCGCCGATCTCACCGAGGTCATCGCCACCGAGGGCGCCGCGATCGTCTCCGCGACCGTCGAGCCGCCGAGCCAGTCGCGCGTCCGGCACACGTACACCCTGCAACTCCCGGACGCCGCCGGGCTTCCCGCGCTGATGCGGGCCATGCGCGATGTGCCGGGGGTGTACGACGTGAGCCGCACCCAGCATCCGGCGGCCATCACCTGACCTCGTTCGGGTGGCGCGACGCGCGTCGTCACCACGGCCGCCGTACGCGCTGGTAGCGGTAGGGCATGCTGCTCTCTTCCCGGCGCCGTCTGCGTGCCGCCCTGCTGGCCGCCGCGTCGGCCACCCTCGTCGCCGCCGCCCTGCCGTCACCGACGCCGCTCGGCATCGGCGATCCGCTGTTCCCGCACCTCGGCAACCCCGGCTACGACGTGGTCGCCTACGACATCGCCTTCACGTACAACGGCACCAACACCACACCGCTGGACGCCGTCACCAGGATCGAAGCCGTCGCCACCCAGCGACTCGACCGCATCAACCTCGACTTCACCCACGGCACGGTGAGCGAGGTCGTGG
Organism: Streptomyces sp. NPDC096193; assembly: GCF_040302905.1. Classification (NCBI taxonomy): domain Bacteria; kingdom Bacillati; phylum Actinomycetota; class Actinomycetes; order Kitasatosporales; family Streptomycetaceae; genus Streptomyces; species Streptomyces sp. NPDC096193. The sequence goes on from NZ_JBEOSJ010000002.1 coordinate 50,542, forward strand.
TGAACGGTCTCCCGGCCGAGTTCGCCACCGCGGGCGAGGATCTCGTCGTGGAACCGGCCGTCGCCCTCCAGCGCGGCTCCCAGGTGCGCATCACCGTCGCACACACCAGTGACCCGAGAGGCGCGGCCAGTGCGGGCGGCTGGGTGCGCACCGGGGACGGGCTGGCCATGGCCAATCAGGCCGACGCCGCGCACCGGGTGTTCCCGTCCAACGATCATCCCGCCGACAAGGCGTACTTCGCCTTCCGTATCACCGCTCCCAGCGAGCTCACGGCGGTGGCGAACGGGCTCGCGGAGTCGAAGCACCAGAACGGCGCCACCACCACCTGGTCGTACCGCACCACCCACCCCATGGCCACCGAGCTGGCCCAGGTCTCGATCGGCTCCTCCGCCGTGGTGCACCGCCAGGGTCCCGGCGGACTGCCCGTGCGCGACGTGGTCCCCGCGAAGGACCGGGACCGGCTGGAGAAGTGGCTGGCGAAGACGCCCGGCCAGCTGGAGTGGATGGAGGAGAAGGCCGGCCCCTACCCCTTCGAGACCTACGGCGTGCTGGTGGCCGACGCGGACACCGGGTACGAGCTGGAGACCCAGACGCTCTCGCTCTTCGAACGCTCGCTCTTCACGAACCCCGCCTACCCGGAGTGGTACGTCGACTCGATCATGGTGCACGAGCTGGCCCATCAGTGGTTCGGCAACAGCGTCTCGCCCCGCACCTGGTCCGACCTGTGGCTCAACGAAGGACATGCCACCTGGTACGAAGCCCTCTACGCGGAGGAGAAGTCCGGTCACACCGTCGAGAGCCGGATGCGTGAGGCGTACAAGCACTCCGACCAGTGGCGGACCGACGGCGGCCCGCCGGCGGCGCCGAAGCCGCCCGCCCCGGGGAAGAAGATCAGCCTCTTCCGCCCGGTGGTGTACGACGGCAGCGCGCTCGCGCTCTACGCACTGAGGCAGACCATCGGCAAGGAGGCCTTCGAGCAGCTGGAGCGGACCTGGGTGAGCGAGCACCGGGACGGCACCGCGACCACCGCGGACTTCACCGCCCTCGCCTCCGAGATCGCGGGGCGTGACCTCTCGGTGTTCTTCCGTGAGTGGCTCTACGGGCAGCGGACCCCGGCGATGCCGGGTCATCCGGACTGGCGGACCACGGCCCCGAAGAAGGCCGCGGCCCGGTGAAATATGGGTGACGGCCCCGGAGGCACCGTGCGACCATCAGCAGGTCGGCGAGGCGGCCGGGGCCGGAATTTCCGCAGGGGAATGATCCGGGCCCGTCACACGTTGTCACTGACATACGTACCGGAGTTCTCCGGCACGTCACGGCATTTTTCTTCGACGCAAAGGATCCAATGACCTCCTCTTCATCCCCTTCCCAGGACGAGCAGAGTTTCGCGGAGACGCGCACCGAGAGCCTTCGGGCCGATGCCCTGATGGAAGAGGACGTCGCCTGGAGCCACGAGATCGACGGAGACCGGGACGGCGATCAGTTCGACCGTTCCGAGCGCGCCGCGCTGCGGCGTGTGGCGGGTCTCTCCACCGAGCTCGAGGACGTCACCGAGGTCGAGTACCGGCAGCTGCGCCTGGAGCGTGTGGTGCTCGTCGGTGTCTGGACCACGGGGACGGTGCAGGACTCGGAGAACTCCCTCGCAGAGCTTGCGGCCCTCGCCGAGACGGCGGGCGCCCTGGTCCTCGACGGTGTCATCCAGCGCCGCGACAAGCCGGACCCGGCCACCTACATCGGCTCCGGCAAGGCGCAGGAGCTGCGGGACATCGTGCTCGAGACCGGCGCCGACACCGTCGTCTGCGACGGTGAGCTGAGCCCCGGCCAGCTGATCCACCTGGAAGACGTCGTCAAGGTCAAGGTGGTCGACCGGACCGCACTGATCCTCGACATCTTCGCCCAGCACGCCAAGTCCCGAGAGGGCAAGGCGCAGGTGGCCCTGGCACAGATGCAGTACATGCTGCCGAGGCTCCGCGGCTGGGGACAGTCGCTGTCCCGGCAGATGGGTGGCGGCGGCGGTGGCGGCATGGCCACCCGAGGCCCCGGTGAGACCAAGATCGAGACGGACCGTCGTAGGATCCGCGAGAAGATGGCGAAGATGCGCCGGGAGATCGCGGAGATGAAGACCGGCCGAGAGATCAAGCGGCAGGAGCGCCGGCGCAACAAGGTGCCCTCCGTCGCGATCGCCGGTTACACCAACGCCGGAAAGTCGTCCCTGCTCAACCGCCTCACGGGCGCCGGCGTCCTGGTGGAGAACTCCCTGTTCGCCACCCTGGACCCGACCGTCCGCCGGGCCGAGACGCCGAGCGGCCGGCTCTACACCCTGGCCGACACCGTCGGGTTCGTACGGCATCTGCCGCACCACCTCGTCGAGGCGTTCCGCTCCACCATGGAAGAGGTCGGTGACGCCGACCTGATCCTGCACGTGGTGGACGGCTCGCACCCCGCACCGGAGGAGCAGCTGGCCGCCGTGCGCGAGGTGATCCGCGATGTGGGTGCGCTTGACGTACGCGAGATCGTGGTGATCAACAAGGCGGACGCGGCCGACCCGCTCGTGCTGCAGCGGCTGCTGCGCATCGAGCGGCACGCGATCGCGGTGTCGGCCCGGAGCGGCAAGGGCATCGACGAGCTGCTCGCGCTCATCGACATCGAACTGCCGCGACCCGAGGTCGAGATCGAGGCACTCGTCCCGTACACGCAGGGCGGCCTGGTCTCGCGGGTGCACGCCGACGGTGAGGTCCTCTCCGAGGAGCACACCACGGAAGGCACCCTGCTCAAGGCACGGGTGCACGAGGAGCTGGCCGCGGCGCTGGCCCCCTACGTACCGGTGCCTCACTGATCGCCCGGCCGATCGCGCACTGATCACAGCCGACAGCGCCCGCCCCTCGTCGAGAGGGGCGGGCGCTGTCGCTCTGCTGCGCGGACCGTCCGGCGGTCGCGGTCCGCGATCAACCGCGGGTTGCGGCCCGCGCCGGGACTACTGGTTCGCGAACTTGTCGCTCATCGTCGTGTAGATCTGCTGAGCGCCCTCACCCAGGCGCGGACCCGCCAGCCAGCCCGCGGTGACCGGGCCGATGGACGTGTTGGAGACGAGCGCAAGCTTGCCGTTCGGCTGGGTGGCGAACCATCCGCCGCCGGACGAACCGCCGGTCATCGTGCAGCCGATACGCCACATCGTGGGCGTACCCGAGGCGATGGAGAGACGGCCCGGACGGTCGATGCACTTGTGCATGATCGCGCCGTCGTACGGCGGCGCGGCCGGGTAGCCCCACGCGCCCATCGAGCTGATGCTCCGTGCCTCGGGAGCGGCGAAGTTGACGTCGAGCGCCACTCCTACGGTCTCCTCCAGCGACTTGCTGCCCCGCTCCGGCTTCACATGCATCACGGCGTAGTCGTACGGAGCGCCCGTACCACCGGTGGGGCCGCCCTGGCTGATCCACTCGCCCGAGGTCGAGACCCAGTCCGCCCAGTACACGCCGTACGGGGCGACGTCCTGCGGCTGCGCGGAATTCAGCGCCGCGGGGGACTGGCCCTTGTCGTTGTAGGCGGGAACGAAGGCGATGTTGCGGTACCAGCCGCCCGCCTGACCGGCGTGGACACAGTGACCCGCGGTCCAGACGAGGTTGGACTTGCCGGGGTTCTTCGGGTCCTTGACGACGGTGGCCGAGCACACCATCGAGCCCTGCGGGGCGTCGAAGAAGACCTTGCCGACCGGTGCGGCGTTCTGGTGGTACGGCTTCTTCTCCGGGACGGCCTGCACCGGGCGCGGCTCCGGGTCGGTGACGTCCTGATCGCCGGTGATGTCGCCGGCGGCGAGCGTCTTCGCCGGCGCCTTGGCCGTCGTCATCCGCTCGGGCTTCCACAGCCCCTCGATCACCGGGTTGACGAAGTCCTTGGCCTCACGCAGCCACTTGTCCTTGTTCCAGTTCTTCCACTCGCCGTTCTTCCACTTCTCCGGGTCGACACCGTGCTCCTTGAGCCGGTCGGCCAGATCCGCGGGAATCTCGGTGCCGCCCTGATCGGCGGCGGAACTGGAAGAAGCGGGCTTGTCGGCGGCCTTGTCCTCGCCCGGGCCACATGCGGTGGCCGTCAGCGCGAGCGCCGCTGCGGTGCCGATGACGGCCACCAGCGGACGTATGGATCGCATGGAAACGATTCCCCCTGAAGGTGCTTCTGTAGATGCTTCTGACGTGCTGCGGAACGCGTCATGAACGTGTCACGGGACATGCCGTGTACCGGTCATGCGAAAGGGCGGCCTTCCGGGGCCGCCCGCTACCGCGGCGCCACTCTATGACGGTGCCGGGCCGCCGAGTTGGGGCAGACCCTCACCTGCACGGAGTCTCCACGAGGCAGGACAACACCGGGCTCGGGGGCAGAGGCCAACGCCCGTTCAGAAGGCCGAGCGAAAGGCCCCGGCCTCTGATCCCTGCCTGGAGAGGGCAGGGCCGCGACCACTCGGTCTCAGGCCCCTGCCCCTCCCGCGAACCGTGTGCCTACTGGCCCGCGAACTTCTTGCTCACGGCGTCGTAGATGGCCTTCGCCCCGTCATCGAGGCGCGGGCCGGCCAGCCAGCCGGCCGTGACCGGGCCGATCGAGGTGTTGGACACCAGCGCGGGCTTGCCGTCCTGGCCCTCGGCCACCCATCCGCCGCCGGACGAGCCACCGGTCATGGTGCACCCGATGCGGTGCATCGTCGGCTCGTCGGCCTTGATGGAGAGACGCCCCGGCTTGTCGGCGCACTGGAACATCCTCTCGCCGTCGAACGGCGGCGCCGCCGGGTACCCCGTGGCGGTCATCTTGGCGATGTCCGTCGCGGGCGGTGCGTTGAATTCGACCGGCAGCGCGGAACCGACCGTCTCCTCCAGCGACTTGCCCGTGCCGCCCTTCTCCGGGGTCACATGGATCACCGCGTAGTCGTACGGAGCGCCCTGACCGCCGGTCGGCGCACCCTGGTTGATCCACTGCTCGGACGTCTGCGCCCAGTCGCCCCACCACACACCGTACGGAGCGATTTCCTCCCTGGGCGCCTTCGCCAGCTCGGCGGTGGACTTGGCGCTGTCGTTGTACGACGGCACGAAGGCGATGTTGCGGTACCAGCCGCCGTTCTTGCCGGCGTGCACACAGTGGCCCGCGGTCCACACCAGGTTGGACTTGCCGGGGTGCGCCGGGTCCTTCACGACGGTCGCGGAACAAACCATGGAACCCTCGGGGCCGTCGAAGAGGAGCTTGCCCGCCTCGGGCTCGCTGGAGTTGTACGTGGCCTTCACCGCCTGCGCCTTCACCGGGTCCGGCGTCGGGTCGGTGACACCCTCGTCACCGGAGATGTCGGGGGCGACCGGCTTCTCCGGCGGCTTCTGCGCCTCGCGCATCCGGTCCGGGTCCCACAGGTCCTCGATGATCGGGTTGACGAAGTCCTGGGCCTCGCGCAGCCACTTGTCCCGGTCCCAGTTCTTCCACTCGCCGTTCCTCCACTGGTCCAGGTCGATCCCGTGCTCCTTGAGCCGGTCCTTGAGATCGTCCGGAATAGTGATCTTGCCGTCGGTGGACTCGCCGGCGGCGGCGCTCGGCTTGTCGCCCGCGTTGTCCTCGCTCGGACCGCAGGCAGTGGCAGCCAGTACGAGCACGGCGGCGAAGGATGCCGCTGTCAGCTTCGGGCGAATGGGTCGCATGTCGTGATCCCCCTGGGACTTCAGAACTGATGAACTACTGAACCGTCGAACTGCCGGAACCCTACAAGGGCCCCTGCTCCCGGCCGTGACGCCCGGAGCCGGAAGGCGTCCCCACTATGCCGGTGCCGATGGGGACGGCTCCCGGCAGGTTCGCGGTTCCGCCGCCCCAAGGATCTTCCGATTGCCCGTGATCTCCGGCTTCCGGCGTCGTTGGTACGTACGGGGGACACCAGGACAGCGTTCATCCCAGGTGGGTGGCGTACGGCCGCCGTACCGATGTGCAACGCAACTGTTACAGCTGGAGGACCAACAGCCGTGGCCGTGACCGAACCTGCTCCGGCGCCGCCGGCCGCGCACGAGGGAATTCTCCGCCGGCAGTCGCTGCGCGAATCAGCGGCCAGGACCTACGCGCGCTCGCTGCCCATCGTTCCCGTGCGCGCACGAGGGCTCACGATCGAGGGGGCGGACGGCCGGCGCTACCTGGACTGCCTCTCCGGAGCGGGCACCCTGGCGCTCGGTCACAACCACCCAGTGGTGCTCGAAGCCATCAAGAAGGTCCTCGACTCCGGCGCGCCCCTCCACGTCCTGGACCTCGCGACCCCGGTCAAGGACGCCTTCACCACCGAGCTTTTCGCCACGTTGCCGCGGGAGTTGGCCGAGGACGCTCGCATCCAGTTCTGCGGGCCCGCGGGTACCGACGCCGTCGAAGCCGCCCTCAAACTCGTCCGTACGGCGACCGGCCGCTCCGGTCTCCTCGCCTTCACGGGTGCCTATCACGGCATGACGGCCGGAGCCCTCGACGTGTCCGGCGGAGCGACGGACGTCCGGGTCAGCCGGCTGCCGTTCCCGCAGAACTACCGCTGCCCCTACGGCGTCGGCGGTGAGCGCGGCGCCGAACTGGGCGCGCGCTGGACCGAGAGCCTCCTCGACGATCCCAAGAGCGGTGTGCCGACGCCGGCCGGAATGATCGTCGAACCCGTCCAGGGGGAGGGCGGGGTGAACCCGGCCCCCGACAACTGGATGCGCAGAATGCGGGGGATCACCGCCGACCGCGGCATCCCGCTGATCGCCGACGAGGTGCAGACCGGAGTCGGGCGCACCGGCGCCTTCTGGGCCGTCGAACACAGCGGAGTCGTCCCCGACGTCATGGTCCTCTCCAAGGCGATCGGCGGCTCCCTTCCGCTGGCTGTGATCGTCTACCGCTCCGAGCTCGACGCCTGGCAACCAGGCGCCCACGCCGGCACCTTCCGTGGCAATCAGCTCGCCATGGCTGCCGGTGCCGCCACTCTCGCCTTCGTACGCGAGAACCGGCTGGCCGACCGCGCCGCCACCCTGGGCGCCCGCATGCTGGGCCGCCTCCAGGGCCTGGCGACGGCCCACCCCTGCATCGGGGACGTCCGGGGGCGCGGCCTGATGATCGGCGTCGAACTCGTCGACCCGGACTCCGCGGCCCCGGACGCGATGGTGCCCCCACCCGCCCCGGAGCTCGCCTCGGCCGTCCAGCAGCAGTGCCTCGACCGCGGACTCATCGTCGAACTCGGCGGCAGGCACTCCGCGGTCGTACGGCTCCTTCCTCCTCTCACTCTCACCGACGAACAGGCGATGGCCGTCCTCGACCGTTTCGCCGACGCCCTGGCCGCGGCCGAGCGGTCCCTGCATGGAAGCAACGGCAGCAGGCAGTCCTACTGATCCGGACAGAACGCAAGGAAGCATCCGTGAACCCCATTCCCGCTCCCGACGCCCCCGAGGCCGACGGCCGTTCCACCGCTGCCGACCGCCGACAGGACGGTGACCACGGCCGCCTCGCGGCGGAGACGGCGACGGTGCCGCGCCAGCAGGGGAGCCATGGTGAACCGCATCCTGCGGCGCTGCCCACCGGGGCTCTGAGCACCGAACTTCTCGACCATCCCGACCCCCACCGCGCGGCGGACGCGGCAGCGGTCGAGAGCCTGCTCCGCTGCTGGGTGCGGGAGAACAACCTCGACAAGCCCGAAGGAACCGTCCTGCGCATCCCGCTGCACTCCAGCGGCACCGCGCTGCTCGTCCCCGTGCGCTACTGGTCGCCCGCAGGCTGGCACCGCTTCGGTGCTCTCTCCATGGAGGGAGCTCTCCGCGATGCGCAGGCCGTCGACGCCGTGACCGTAGCGGCGCTCCTCAGCCGGGAAGCCGGCCACGGCGAAGGGACCGACCTGGTCGGACGCGTCGCCGACTCCGCACGCCGCACAGCCGACTTCATCGCCGACCGGCGCGTCCGCCCCACCCCCGCGGCCGAGGCGGACCTCTTCCTCAACGCCGAGCAGTCGCTGCTGCTCGGCCACCCCCTGCACCCGACACCCAAGAGCCGCGAAGGACTCTCCGAGGGCGAAATCCGGTGTTACTCACCGGAGTTGTACGGCTCCTTCCCCCTGCACTGGATGGCTGTCGACCGATCCGTCCTCGCCACCGACTCGGCGTGGACCGAGCAGGGCCGCCCGCTGCCGGCCGAGCAGCTCACCGCCGGGCTCAGCGGCGACCTGGCCCTCCCCGACAGGTGCGTCGCCCTGCCCCTGCACCCCTGGCAGGCACGAGAACTGCGGAGCCGCCCCGCCGTCGCCGCACTCTTCGAGGGCGGTCTCCTCCATGACCTCGGCGCCCACGGAGACCACTGGCACCCCACCTCCTCGATCCGGACCGTGCACCGCCCCGGTGCCCCGGCCATGCTCAAGCTCTCCCTCGGCCTGCGCATCACCAACTCCCGTCGTGAGAATCTCCGCAAGGAACTCCACCGTGGTGTCGAGGTCCACCGTCTGCTGCGCACCGGCCTCGCCAAACAGTGGCGCGCTGCTCACCCCGGGTTCGACATCGTCCGCGATCCCGCCTGGCTCGCCGTGGACACGGCCGACGGCGAACCGGTGCCGGGGCTCGACGTCCTGCTCCGGCACAACCCGTTCGGACCCGGGGACGATGCCGCCTGCATGGCAGGACTCACCGCCCTCCGACCCTGGCCCGGACGCCCGGGCATGCACTCGCGCCTGGCCGAGCTCGTGGGCCGACTGGCCGCGCGGACCGGCAGGCCCCTCGGAGCCGTCGCCGCCGAGTGGTTCCTGCGCTACCTCGACCGTGTCGTCCGCCCCGTGCTCTGGCTGGACGGCACCGCGGGCATCGCCCTCGAAGCCCACCAGCAGAACACCCTCGTGATCCTCGACCCCGAGGGCTGGCCCATCGGCGGCCGCTACCGGGACAACCAGGGCTACTACTTCCGTGAGTCGCGCCGCGACGAACTCCAGCGCCGACTCCCCGGCATCGGCACCCTCAGCGACACGTTCGTCTCCGACGCGGTCACCGACGAGCGCTTCGCCTACTACCTCGGCATCAACAACATCCTCGGCCTGATCGGTGCCTTCGGAGCACAGCGCCTCGCCGACGAGCGGATCCTCATCGCCGGCCTGCGCCGCTTCCTCGCGGCGGCCAACGGCCTCGGCTCGCCGCTGCCCGCGCAGCTCCTGGAGTCCCCCACCCTGCGTTCCAAGGCCAATCTGCTGACCCGGCTGCGCGGCCTCGACGAGCTCGTGGGCCCGGTCGACACCCAGTCCGTCTACGTCACCATCGCCAACCCCCTTCGTTCTTGAGGAAGCACACCCCTGACCGACCTGCGAGAGGAGAGCGCCGCAATGCCTCCCATCGATGCGAGCAACGGAACCGAAGCCGGTGCCGCCGCACCCCAGCTCGCCGACAGCGTCGAGGACACCCTCGATCTACGCATCCCCGACGAGCTCCTGGCGCTGTTCCGGGAGGGCGAGCCCGACGCCGACCCAGAGCAGGCCGACGGCTGTGCCGGAGATCTGCTCGACCACCTCGCCGAATGGGGGCCGGCGACCACCTCCCACGGCTCCTTCCAGCTTGTCCCCGTGCGCATCGAGCGGGACCTGGTCCTGATCAGCCGCTGGATGAACGACCCTGCTGTCGCAGCCTTCTGGGAGCTGGCCGGACCCGACTCCGTCACAGCTGCCCACCTGCGCACCCAGCTCGACGGCGACGGCCGCAGCCTCCCCTGCCTGGGTGTGCTCGAGGGCGTGCCCATGAGCTACTTCGAGATCTACCGCGCCGATCTGGATCCTCTGGCGCGGCACTATCCGGCTCGTCCTCATGACACCGGCCTTCACCTCCTCGTCGGGGGTGTCGCCGACCGCGGCCGCGGCGTCGGCTCCACCCTGCTCAGAGCCGTCGCCGATCTCATCTTCGACAAGCGCCCCCGGTGCACACGCGTCATCGCGGAACCCGACCTTCGCAACACTCCCTCCGTCTCCGCCTTCCTCAGTGGTGGCTTCCGCTACTCCGCGGAGATCGACCTCCCCCGCAAGCGGGCCGCTCTCATGGTCCGCGACCGCGCGCTGCGCAACCTGCTGTGAACGATCCGCTGCCTTCCCTACACCGCTCGCCCCGCATCGGTTCCACTCGAGGAGTCCCCGTGCCCCAGCCTCCTGCCAGCTCCGACTCCGAGCACCCGTCCGCGGCACCCTTCAGCCCACCCGGTCTCACCGCGCAGCGCTGGGACCGGGTGGGAGCCCGCCTGCTCGCCAAGATGCTCGGCGAGTTCGCCTACGAGGAGATCATCGAGCCGGTGCCCGACAAGGCCGGTGAGGCACCCGCGCCGGACGCCGGGCAACGTAACCGGGAGGCCGACGCCCAGCACCCACAGGCACCGGACATAGCTCCGAGCGGGAACGGCCACCCCCGGCCCGCTCGCTTCACCCTCGATCTGGACGACGCCGCCCGCCTGTCCTTCCGCGCCCGCCGCGGGGCCTACGGCAGCTGGCGCGTGGATGCCGACTCCATCCGGTGCGACGACAGGCCGTACGCCGACCCGCTCGACTTCCTCGTCCGGGCCCGCCGTCTCATCGACCTCGACGGCGCCACCCTCGGCCACCTGCTCCGTGAGCTCAGCGTCACCCTCGTCGCCGACACGGGCCTCGACCACGCGGCACCGTCCGCCGCCGCACTCGCCGATCTCGGCTACGCCGAGCTCGAAGGCCACCAGACCGGCCACCCCTGGCTCGTACTCAACAAGGGCCGTATCGGCTTCTCCGCCACCGACACCGCCGCATGGGCGCCCGAGGCCCGCAGGCCCGCCCGGCTGCCCTGGATCGCCGTCAGTACATCCCTCGCCTCCTTCCGCGGAGTCTCCTCCCTCGCCGCCGCAGGCGACCTGTACGCCCACGAACTCGACGCCCCGGTACGTGAATCCTTCGTCGACGCCCTGCGCGCCAGGCAGCTCGACCCCGACTCGTACCTCTTCCTGCCGGTGCACCCCTGGCAGTGGGACGAGGTGATCCTTCCCCTCTACGCGCCGGCTATCGCGCGTGGCGAGATCGTGCCACTGCCGACCGACGGTGATCTGCGGCTGCCCCAGCAGTCCATCCGCACCTTCGTGAACCTGGACCGCTCCCACCGGCACACCGTCAAGCTGCCGCTGTCCATCCTCAACACCCTCGTCTGGCGCGGCCTGCCGACCGAGCGCACGCTCGCCGCCCCCGCCGTCACCGCCTGGGTGCACGGACTGCGCGACGAGGACCCCTTCCTGCGGGACGAGTGCGGCGTGATCCTTCTGGGTGAAGTCGCGTCGGTCAGCGTCGAGCACCCGCTCTACGACCGCCTTCCCGAGGTGCCGTACCAGTACAAGGAACTGCTCGGCGCGATCTGGCGCGAGCCCCTGCAGCCGCGCCTGGCACCCGGCGAGCGGGCGAGGACGCTCGCGTCGCTGCTGCACACCGATCCGCAAGGCCGTTCGTTCACCGCCGAACTCGTCACCCGCTCCGGTCTCGACCCAGCCGTATGGCTGCAGCGCCTGTTCGCCGCCCTGCTTCCGCCGCTGCTGCACTTTCTCTACTGCTACGGCACGGTCTTCTCCCCGCACGGCGAGAACGCCATCGTCGTCTTCGACGACCAGGACGTGCCCGAACGCCTCGCGATCAAGGACTTCGTCGACGACGTCAACGTCAGCGCGCAGCCGCTGCCCGAGCACGACTCGATGCCCCAAGACGTGCGGTCCGTGCTGCTCACCGAGGAGCCCGCCTTCCTCACCCAGTTCATCCACTCCGGCCTCTTCATCGGCGTCTTCCGCTACCTCGCGCCGCTGTGCGAAGAGCACTTGGGCGTGCCGGAAGCCGACTTCTGGGCGCTGGTCAGGGCGGAAATCCTGCGTCATCAGGGGCGATTCCCCGAGCTCAAGGACCGCTACGAAGCGTTCGACCTGCTCACTCCCCGTATCGACCGGATCTGTCTCAACCGCAACCGGCTCCACCTGGACGGCTACCGGGACCGCCCGCAGCGCCCGCACGCCGCCGTCCACGGCACCGTCCCCAACCCTCTGGCGTGATCGGATCGGAGTTGTCAGTGGTGAGCCGTAGGGTGGTCGGCCTATGACGAAGCCATCCCTCCCCGAACTACTCCACGCCGCCGTCACCGCCGTCGGTGGTGTGGAAAGGCCTGGCCAGGTCACCATGGCCGAGGCCGTGGCCACCGCCGTCGACGACGGTTCGCATCTGTTGGTCCAGGCCGGTACCGGCACCGGAAAGTCCTTGGGCTATCTGGTGCCCGCACTGGCGCACGGGGAGCGCGTCGTCATCGCCACGGCCACCCTGGCCCTCCAGCGGCAGCTTGTCGAGCGGGACCTGCCGCGCACGGTGGACGCGCTGCATCCCCTGCTGCGCCGCCGGCCGGAGTTCGCCATGCTCAAGGGCCGGTCGAACTACCTCTGCCTGCACCGGTTGCACGAAGGCGTGCCGCAGGAAGAGGAGGACGGCCTGTTCGACCCCTTCGAGGCGGCCGCCCCCACCAGCAAGCTCGGACAGGACCTGCTCCGCATGCGGGACTGGGCCGACGAGACGGAGACGGGCGACCGGGACGACCTCACGCCCGGCGTCTCCGACCGGGCGTGGGGACAGATCTCCGTCTCCTCCCGCGAGTGCCTGGGCGCCAGCAAGTGTGCCTACGGCGCCGAGTGCTTCGCCGAGATGGCACGGGAGCGCGCGAAGCTCTCGGACGTCGTCGTCACCAATCACGCGCTGCTGGCCATCGACGCGATCGAGGGCGCGCCCGTGCTGCCCAGCCACGAGGTCCTGATCATCGATGAGGCCCATGAACTCGTCTCACGGGTGACGGGTGCGGCGACCGGGGAGCTCACGCCGGGCCAGGTCAACCGGGCGGTGCGGCGCGCGGCCAAGCTGGTCAACGAGAAGGCGGCGGATGCCCTGCAGACCGCGGCGGAGACCTTCGAGCGACTGATGGAGCTCGCCCTTCCCGGCCGGCTGGAGGAGATCCCCGAGGATCTCGGATACGCCTTGCTGGCGCTGCGCGACGCATCGCGCAATGTCATCTCGGCGCTCGGCTCCACCCGTGACAAGTCCGTCCAGGACGAGGACGCGGTTCGCAAGCAGGCTCTGGCCGCCGTCGAGAACATTCACGGTGTCGCGGAGCGCATCACCCAAGGCTCCGAGTACGACGTCGTCTGGTACGAGCGCCACGACCGGTTCGGCGCCTCCTTGCGGGTCGCTCCGCTGACCGTCTCGGGGCTGCTGCGGGAGAAGCTGTTCACCGAGCGGTCGGTGGTGCTCACCTCCGCGACCCTCAAACTCGGGGGCGACTTCAACGGTGTGGGCGCGTCGCTCGGTCTGTCCCCCGAAGGGATCGCCGGGGAGGACGTCCCGCAGTGGAAGGGCCTCGACGTCGGCTCGCCCTTCGACTACCCGAAGCAGGGGATTCTCTATGTCGCGCGCCATCTGGCGACGCCGGGCCGCGAGGGGTCCCGCGCCGACATGATGGACGAGCTCTCCGAGCTGGTGGAGGCGGCAGGCGGCCGCACACTGGGACTGTTCTCGTCCATGCGGGCTGCCCAGGCAGCGGCCGAGGAGCTGCGCGGGCGGCTCGACAACCGGATCCTCTTGCAGGGCGAGGAGACGCTCGGCGAGCTGATCAAGGCCTTCGCCGCCGAACCGGAGACCTGTCTGTTCGGCACCCTCTCGCTCTGGCAGGGCGTCGATGTGCCGGGTCCCAGCTGTCAGCTGGTGGTGATGGACCGGATTCCGTTCCCGCGGCCCGACGACCCGCTGATGAGCGCCCGCCAGAAGGCGGTCGAAGAGTCGGGTGGCAACGGCTTCATGGCCGTCGCGGCGACGCATGCCGCCCTGCTGATGGCGCAGGGCGCCGGACGTCTCGTACGGGCCACGGGCGACCGCGGCGTCGTTGCCGTACTCGATCCCCGGCTTGCCAACGCCCGGTACGGGAGTTACCTGCGAGCGTCGTTGCCGGACTTCTGGTACACCACGGACCGCAACCAGGTGCGTCGCTCACTGTCCGCGATCGACGCAGCGGCCAAGGCAGCACTCTGACACCGGATACAGCGCGGGACGCGGTCGACATGCGGGGCCCTGCGGACATGGCAGGGCCCCGGGACCGGCGCAGTGGGTCCCGGGGCCCGGTCGGAGCCGGCGGGTGGTGTCACACCCGCCGCAGCACAGCCACCACCTTGCCGAGGATGGTCGCTTCGTCGCCGGGGATCGGCTGGTACGCCGCATTGTGCGGGAGCAGCCAGACATGGCCGTTCTCCCGCTTGAACCGCTTCACCGTGGCCTCGCCGTCGAGCATGGCTGCCACGATGTCGCCGTTCTCCGCGACGGGCTGTCGCCGCACGGTCACCCAGTCGCCGTCACAGATGGCGGCCTCGATCATCGAGTCACCGACGACCTTGAGGACGAACAGCTCGCCGTCACCGACCAGCTGCCGGGGGAGCGGGAAGACGTCCTCGACCGACTCCTCGGCCAGGATCGGGCCGCCGGCCGCGATCCGGCCGACCAGCGGGACGTACGACGCGGCGGGCTTGCCGCTGGTGTCCGTCGGCTGGGTGCTGGGCTGGTCGGAGCCGCGCACCTCGTAGGCCCGGGGCCTGTGGGGGTCCCGCCGCAGGAAGCCCTTGCGCTCGAGCGCCATCAGCTGATGGGCGACCGATGAGGTGCTGGACAGGCCGACGGCCTGGCCGATCTCGCGCATCGACGGTGGGTATCCCCGTCGCTGGACGGAGTCACGGATCACCTCGATGACACGCCGCTGCCGATCCGTGAGCCCGGAGCTGTCCGCCCTGATCCCTGGGGGCCGGCCGGGCAGCGAACGCGTCGGCTTGGGACCCTCCGGGGTCGTGGCTGCGTCATTCATGGCATGCACCGGCTCGAATCGGTTCTGGGAGCGGTCCTGGGCAGTGATGGTGGCACTGTCTGCGGTGGTGGTCACGTCGGCCCCTCTCGAATGGTCTCCCTAGCTGGACAACGGTAGTTGCTTTCGAAAGGTTGCGCCAAACACACGTTCGAGTGAAATATGGCAGATTAGCTGACGCAAGCACGCGGCTGGGTGTATGTGCGAACGATCGCCCAGTGAGCAATTCGGGCCATTACGGTAACCACCCGCCTCGCGGAACGGCAGGACGGTGCCCGCAGTCTTGCATCCGGGCCCCGGAAAGCGGTGGCGCCGCGCCTCTCGCGTACCCTCGTGGCCGGTCTTCCTGAGCGTCGCCGCACCGGACGCCGTGAGCGTCTTCGCGGCAGGGTTCGCCGCCCGCCAGGAGTCCTCGGTGCCGGGGCGTCACCGCCCGCCGGGAGCCCTCGGTGTCGGGGTGTCACCGCCCGTACGCCGTCCGCGATCCGTGCTCGCCACGCGACACGCTCCAGGAGCGAAAAAGGCGGCCCAACCCCAGATCTAGTGGTTGGATTGTGTCTGCCGCCCACAAGTTGTGGTCCCCGGTGCTCCAAGACCGTGGTCATCGCCTATGCTTGGGGCTGCTTCGAAAGGGCTTCGACCGCCTGTCGAGGCTATTCAGTCGTGCTGTGAAGGAGGGTTGGGAACCGTGCACTGCCCCTTCTGCAGGCACCCCGACAGTCGTGTCGTCGACAGTCGCACCACCGACGACGGGACGTCGATCCGGCGCCGTCGGCAGTGTCCCGACTGTTCCCGCCGCTTCACGACGGTGGAATCCGCCTCGCTGATGGTGATCAAGCGCAGCGGCGTGACCGAGCCCTTCAGTCGTAACAAGGTCATCTCCGGCGTGCGCAAGGCGTGCCAGGGGCGGCCGGTCACCGAGGACGCCCTCGCCCAGCTCGGCCAGCGGGTCGAGGAGGCGGTGCGTGCCACCGGAAGCGCCGAGCTGACCACCCACGACGTGGGTCTGGCCATACTCGGCCCCCTGCAGGAGCTCGACCTCGTCGCCTACCTGCGCTTCGCGTCCGTCTACCGGGCATTCGACTCACTCGAAGACTTCGAGGCGGCCATCGCGGAGCTCCGCGTGCAACGGCCGCCCGCTGAGGAAGGCGGCACGGGCGAGACCCTCGAGGTCCCCGTGCCCGCCACCGCCGCCGACTGAGTGACGCCGGCCGCGGCGGTCGGACCCCCGACCGCCCGCCGACCACAGTCAGGCGGCACCAGAACCTGCCACGGCGCCCTGCGGCGTTCGCGGCATCGGACAAGAACTGTGCCTCGGGAAGATCTGGGCACATCAGGGCGTTTTTGCCCATGTATGGGAGGCGGCATGACAGAGACGACGAGCGGCCCGGCACGAGGATCCCGCGCCAAGGGGTCCAAGGCGAGCAAGGGTCTGCGCATCGAGCGAATCCACACCACCCCCGGAGTGCATCCGTACGACGAGGTGGTCTGGGAGCGCCGTGACGTCGTCATGACCAACTGGCGCGACGGCTCGGTCAACTTCGAGCAGCGGGGCGTCGAGTTTCCCGACTTCTGGTCGGTCAACGCGGTCAACATCGTCACCAGCAAGTACTTCCGCGGGGCCGTCGGCACCCCGCAGCGCGAAACCGGTCTGCGACAGCTGATCGACCGGATCGTGAAGACCTACCGGAAGGCCGGTGAGGACTACAACTACTTCGCCTCTCCCGCCGACGCCGAGATCTTCGAGCACGAGCTGGCGTACGCCCTCCTGCACCAGATCTTCAGCTTCAACTCGCCGGTGTGGTTCAACGTCGGCACGCCTCAGCCGCAGCAGGTCTCTGCCTGCTTCATCCTGTCCGTCGACGACTCCATGGAGTCGATCCTCGACTGGTACAAGGAAGAGGGAATGATCTTCAAGGGTGGCTCGGGCGCCGGCCTGAACCTCTCCCGGATCCGTTCCTCCAAGGAACTGCTGTCCTCCGGCGGCAACGCCTCCGGTCCGGTCTCCTTCATGCGCGGTGCGGACGCGTCTGCAGGAACGATCAAGTCGGGCGGCGCCACCCGCCGCGCGGCCAAGATGGTCATCCTCGACGTCGACCACCCCGACATCGAGAACTTCATCGAGACCAAGGTGAAGGAAGAGGAGAAGATCCGCGCCCTGCGTGACGCGGGCTTCGACATGGACCTGGGCGGCGACGACATCACGTCCGTCCAGTACCAGAACGCCAACAACTCGGTGCGGGTGAACGACGCGTTCATGCGGGCCGTCGAGGCCGGTGACAAGTTCGGTCTGCGCGCCCGGATGACAGGGGACGTCATCGAGGAGGTCGACGCCAAGTCGCTCTTCCGCAAGATGGCCGAGGCGGCCTGGGCCTGCGCCGACCCGGGCATCCAGTACGACGACACCATCAACAACTGGCACACCTGCCCGGAGTCCGGCCGTATCAACGGCTCGAACCCGTGCAGCGAGTACATGCACCTGGACAACACCTCGTGCAACCTCGCCTCGCTGAACCTGATGAAGTTCCTCAAGGACGACGACAAGGGCAACCAGTCCTTCGACGTCGAGCGCTTCGCCAAGGTCGTCGAGCTGGTCATCACCGCGATGGACATCTCCATCTGTTTCGCGGACTTCCCGACGCAGAAGATCGGCGAGAACACGCGCGCCTACCGCCAGCTCGGCATCGGCTACGCCAACCTCGGCGCCCTGCTGATGGCGACGGGTCACGCGTACGACTCCGACGGTGGCCGCGCGCTCGCCGGCGCCATCACCTCGCTGATGACCGGTACTTCGTACCGGCGCTCCGCCGAACTCGCCGCGGTCGTCGGCCCGTACGACGGCTACGCCCGCAACGCCGCCCCGCATCAGCGCGTCATGAAGCAGCACGCCGACGCCAACACCGCGGCCGTCCGCATGGACGACCTGGACTCGCCGATCTGGGCCGCCGCGACGGAGGCCTGGCAGGACGTCGTCCGCCTCGGTGAGAAGAACGGCTTCCGCAACGCGCAGGCCTCGGTCATCGCGCCCACCGGCACCATCGGTCTGGCGATGTCCTGCGACACCACGGGCCTCGAGCCCGACCTCGCCCTGGTCAAGTTCAAGAAGCTCGTCGGCGGCGGCTCGATGCAGATCGTCAACGGCACCGTCCCGCAGGCCCTGCGCCGCCTGGGCTACCAGGAGGAGCAGATCGAGGCGATCGTCGCCCACATCGCCGACCACGGCAATGTGATCGACGCCCCCGGCCTCAAGACCGAGCACTACGAGGTCTTCGACTGCGCCATGGGCGAGCGTTCCATCTCCGCGATGGGACACGTCCGCATGATGGCGGCCATCCAGCCGTGGATCTCCGGCGCCCTCTCCAAGACGGTCAACCTGCCGGAGACCGCCACCGTCGAGGACGTCGAAGAGGTCTACTTCGAGGCGTGGAAGATGGGCGTCAAGGCGCTCGCGATCTACCGCGACAACTGCAAGGTCGGCCAGCCGCTCTCCGCCAAGACCAAGGACAAGGAGAAGGCCGAGGTCACCGCGAAGGCGGAGGAGACGATCCGGACCGCGGTCGAGAAGGTCGTCGAGTACCGCCCGGTTCGCAAGCGCCTCCCGAAGGGCCGTCCCGGCATCACCACCTCGTTCACGGTGGGCGGCGCCGAGGGCTACATGACCGCCAACTCCTACCCGGACGACGGTCTGGGCGAGGTCTTCCTGAAGATGTCCAAGCAGGGTTCGACCCTCGCGGGCATGATGGACGCCTTCTCCATCGCCGTCTCGGTCGGTCTGCAGTACGGCGTCCCGCTGGAGACGTACGTCTCGAAGTTCACCAACATGCGCTTCGAGCCGGCCGGTATGACGGACGACCCGGACGTGCGGATGGCGCAGTCGATCGTCGACTACATCTTCCGCCGCCTGGCGCTCGACTTCCTGCCCTTCGAGACCCGCTCGGCGCTCGGCATCCACTCGGCCGACGAGCGTCAGCGTCACCTCGAGACCGGGTCGTACGAGCCGACCGACGAGGAGCTGGACGTCGAGGGCCTGGCCCAGTCCGCTCCGCGGCAGCAGGAACTGAAGGCGGTCGCCACTCCTGAGGCGGCCATCCCGGCCCCGCAGCAGGCGCACACCTCGGCGGAGCTGGTGGAGATGCAGCTGGGCATCAGCGCCGACGCGCCGCTGTGCTTCTCCTGCGGGACGAAGATGCAGCGGGCGGGCTCCTGCTACATCTGCGAGGGCTGCGGCTCGACGAGCGGCTGCAGCTGATCGCGGGCACCCATCGAGGGTGAACCACCCTGTCGGGGCGGGGAGTCGGATTCTTCCGGCTCCCCGCCCCGCGGTTTGATCCCGGGGGCGGGGGTTACTCCTCCATCGCCCCGCCCACGGCGCGCAGATGGTCGCGGAAGGTCAGGGAGGGCGTCTGCTCCCGCGCGGTCAGAAAGGCCCCGAACCGGACCTGGCTGCGCAGTGACTCACCCGCACGGACGCGTTCCGCCTGGCGGCGCTCCGTGTCCCGGATCGTCTCCGCGAGAGTGAACAGCTCATCGGCACGCGCCGCGGGGATGAACACGACGCCGTCCTCGTCGCCCAGCACCAGATCCGCACGGTCCACCGTCCACTCGCCGACCGTGGCCGACTCCAGGGCGTTTTCCGGCCGGGCATCGAGACTCAGCGGGCCCGTCGGGACGGCTCCCAGACTGAAGACCGGGAGGCCGATCTCCCGGATGTCGGCCGTATCGCGGTGAAGGCCCCAGATCACCATGCCGTCCAGACCCGCGTCCAGCGCCTCCAGGGCCACGAGGTCACCGACGCACGCCTCGTCCGTACGGCCCTGGTTGTCGACCACGAGCACGTCACCGGGCCGCGCCCCTTCGAACGCCTCGAGGAAGATGTCGACGCTGCCCACATGCCGCGCGGGCACGGCCCGCCCGGCCAGCCGGCTGCCCGGCACCACGGCGCGCATGGCTGCCGGTGCGCAGCGCACCGGCAGCCCGGCGCGGATGCAGGCGTCCGCGAGGTGGGCCGTCGTCAGCGTCGCGAAACGCTTCCGAAGTTCTTGATCCATCCGGGCCGTCCTCTCAGTCGCTGCCCATCAGCGAGATGAAGTCCTGCGGCTCGGTGTTGTACCCCCGCATGACCTCACGGAACTGCCACTCGCCCGTATCACCGCGGACGAACTCCGCGACGACGGCCGCTGTGGCCGTCGGGAGATTCGAGAAGTCGTTCTGCCCGAGCTCGGTATGGCCCTCGGCGACCTTCACCACGGTGTTCGCCACATCGCCGAACACCCGGCGACCGTCACGCTGCTGTATGACCACACCCACCAGGACACGTCCGTACGTGGGCGCCAGCCGGTCGAACTCCAGCGTCATGACCTCGTCGGACCCGAAGCCCTGCCCCGTCTTGCTGTCCCGGGTCAGAGTGATGGTGCCGTCGGGTGACCGGCTGTCGAAGTGCACGACGTACGCCGGTTCACCACGGGGGGCTTCCGCGGTATAGGTCGCTGCGACTATGTCCAGGTCGTGGGGCGCCTCGCCCAGGGGACTCGGATCCCATCGGAGGGACACCTCGACCTTGCTGACACCCTTGCTGAGGCTGCTCACCAGATTGCCCTTCCCGTAACTGTCGGGATTTCACGGTCGGTTGACGTTATCGGCTCAGTGCGGGATGCGGCGAGGCGGTCGCTGCCGGACGATCTCCTCGCGGAACGCCTCGATCGCGCTGCTGACCTGGCGTATGAGATGTGTGTGCTCGATACGGCCCAGGTAGAGGCAGCGCCGGGCCAGTCCGGCCAGCTCGAAGGCGAAGCAGAGGGACATCAGAGGGTTGATGAAGAGTTCGCTGCCCCGGGTGCGGGTGGTGAACTGGACGTTGCCGAAATCGCCCCGGACCGCGGCGGCGATGGAGCCGTTGACGATGCTCGGGTGATCCGCGGTGTGCGCCTGAGCATGGGCCACGGCGTCCAGGAAGAGCGCACCTTCAACGGTGGTGCGCGGCACCGAGAAGGCGCCGAGGTATGCACCGTCGGCGTCCAGCGCGGCGATGTTCTCCAGCACCAGGCCGTGGCTCACCCCGTGGTGGGCGTCGACGCCGAAACCGAGGGAGACGACCACCCGCTCCGGCGCGAGCTCCTTCGGGATTCCGTGGAGCGCGGCCACACTCGTCAGATCCTCTTCCGGGGTACCGAGCCCCGATTCGTCGCCGCGCATCAGGATGTCCGTGCCGCCGTCCACCAGGACCACGGCATCGATGTCGTACTGCTCCAGGAGGGCGGTGTACGCGGCCCGCAACGGCTGGACTCCCACGCGGGCGAAGGCGTGGACCGTGCTCGGACAGCCGTGGAGGTCGAGCCACTGGGCAAGGGTGCGCTCGGGGAAGTAGGTCTGGTGAAGCGATGTCGTCGGGGTGACGACCGCGACGTCGGGTGCGAGCCAGGCGTCCGTCGGCAGACCTTCGAGGGCGCTGAACGACAGATTCGCGAGGTGGACCTCTTTGCCCTGGTGACGCAGGGACAGTGCCACCGGCAGGCCGGCGTACACGTCGAACCCGCCGCCCGCGCCCGCGACGAGGACGCGCTCGGCCGACTCCAGCCGGGCGAACAGAGGATTGGTGTGCAACGCCGTCATGACGATCATTGTGCAGCGTGGGTCCGACAGTGCGGCCGGCTTTTCCGGGGAGGGGCGGGGCCCCCCTCCCGCCTCCGAGCGGCACACGGCCCGGAACTGATCATTCCCGAGGGTCGGTCTGCCCCGGATCGACTCCGTCGGGTGCGAGATCGAACCGGCGGCCGGGGCATGTGTCGGTCCGGAAGGAGTGCACTCCTCGGGAGAGTGACCGGCGCCACGTTCCGAGCCGTACGATGGCGCGGTGCTGGTCAAGTGGATTCGCTGCACCGTGGTGGACCGTCGTGGGTTCGAGCGGGGACAGCGGAAGTGGGCGGGGCTGCTGGGTGAGCCGGGATTCCGGGGACAGGGTGGTGGGTGGAGCAAGGGGCGACCGCATGTGGCCCATGTGTTCGCCTTCTGGGAGAGCCGGGCGTTCTACGACTCGTTCATGGCGCGCTCCCACGACCGGCTGGCGTCCGGCCAGTCCGGCACGTACAAGGACAGCCAGGCCAAGCTGTTCGACCACCGCTTCGATGTGAAGACCGGCTTCGAGCCGCGGTTCACCGGGGCCGATGTGGTGCGGGTCGCGCACTGCAAGGTCCGCGAGGACCGGGTCGAGCACTACGCGCTCATGCAGGAGAAGGTGTGGAACCCGGCCATGGCGGGCTCGCCCGGCATGGTCCGGGGGTTGTTCGGCGAGGCTCCCGAGAACGAGTTCCTGGTGATGTCGATGTGGCAGTCGGCCGCCGAGCACGGGAAGTACCGCAGAGAGCGGGTGGAGAGGCTGCTCCTGCGGGCACAGACCGAGGCAGATGTGGCCGCACTCAGCGGTGATGTCGTCCAGCTCGAACCGTCCTGGACCGTCTGACGGACTCCGGCCGACGGGGCGGCGGGCCCCTGATGTGCCACACCTCACGGGCCCGATCGGCCACCCGGAACCTGTCCCGTCGCTCAGCAGGCCCCAGGGCGATCTAGGGTCGAGACATGGCAAGACCGCAACGCATCGTCCTCGTCCGACACGGTGAGTCGGAAGGGAACGCCGACGACACCGTGTACGAGCGCGAGCCCGACCATGCGCTGGGGCTGACCAGCAAGGGCTGGGCCCAGTCCGAGGAGACGGGCCGCCGGGTGCGTGAGCTGTTCGGCCGCGAGCAGGTGAGCGTCTACGTCTCCCCCTACCGCCGCACGCACCAGACCTTCCGCGCCTTCGACCTCGATCCCGAACTTGTCCGGGTCCGCGAGGAGCCGCGCCTGCGGGAGCAGGACTGGGGAAACTGGCAGGACAGGGACGACGTGCGGCTCCAGAAGGCCTATCGGGACGCCTATGGGCACTTCTTCTACCGCTTCGCACAGGGCGAGTCCGGAGCGGACGTGTACGACCGGGTCGGCGCCTTCCTGGAGAGCCTCCACCGGAGTTTCGAGTCGCCCGACCACCCGCCGAACGTGCTCCTCGTGACGCACGGACTGACCATGCGGCTCTTCTGCATGCGCTGGTTCCACTGGACGGTCGCGGACTTCGAGTCGCTGGCCAACCCCTGCAACGGGGACATGCGGGTGCTGGAGCTCGGCGAGGACGGCCGCTACGCCCTTGACCGGCCGTTCGAGCGCTGGCGCACCCCGGAGCCGTACGGCGTCACCGGATAGAGTGGCAGGAAGATGACCGCTGACTCCTCTCGTGACCGGCGCTTCGCACGCGCCCTGGACAGCCTGCGCGGACTGTCCGTGGGAGACGCTCTTGGCTCCCAGTACTTCGTACCGTCGAACTACCCGCTGCTGAAGCGGCGCGAGGTGCCCTCGGGCACCTGGCAGTGGACCGACGACACCGAGATGGCCTCCTCGGTGCTCGCCGTGCTCGCGCATCACGGCCGCATCGACCAGGACGCGCTGGCCGGCTCCTTCGCCGAGCACCATGACTTCGACCGTGGGTACGGCCCCGCCGTCAACCGCATGCTCCGGCTGATCCGAGAAGGCGGCGACTGGCGAGAACTGGCCACAGGGCTGTTCCAGGGCCAGGGTTCGTGGGGAAATGGATCCGCGATGCGGATCGCGCCCCTCGGCGCCTGGTACGCGGACGACCCGGAGCAGGCCACGCACCAGGCCGAGATCTCCTCGTACACCACGCACCAGCACCGTGAGGCTGTGGTCGGCGCCATGGCTGTGGCGGCGGCAGCAGCGATCGCAGCGAATCCGGCGGGACCGCCCCAGCCCACGGATCTGCTCGACGGCGTCATCGCGCTCGTGCCGCGCAGTGCGGTGGGGGCGGGGTTGCGACGGGCGCGGGACATGCTCGACTACAACGACGCCGGGACCGTCGCCGCGGTCCTGGGCAGCGGCCGGCGCACGAGCGCGCACGACACCGTGCCGTTCGCACTCTGGTCGGCCGCTCGGTCGCTCGATGACTTCGAGCGGACGTTCTGGACGACCGCGCAGGTGGGGGGCGATGTGGACACCACGTGCGCCATCGCCTGCGGGGTGGTTGCCGCGGGGAAGGCCGGACAGCCGCCGGCCGCGTGGCTGGAGCGCACGGAGACGCTGCCGGATTGGCTTCCGGCAGCGGCTCGCTGAGGCTCTGCCGCTGATCGTCGAGTTGCTCCGCGTGAGAGGCGGTCTCGGCCTGTTCGGGTTCTGTCGCTCATGCCGCTCACGGGGCCTTGCTACGAGCCGCGTCGGCGGCAGGGGCGTGTGCGGGCCGCGTCGATCGCCGGCGCGGCCCGCACTCCGGCGCTACGCGGCGTGCCCTCCCGGGCCCGCTGTCCCACCGAGCGCATCCAAGTCACTCTTGCGGACCCGAAGGACGAACAGTGCGATCAGCGCCGCCAGTCCGACCAGGCCGACACCTGCCCAGAACGAGGTCGCGATGCCCTCGGCGAGTACCTGGTGCCCCCAAGGCGGCGGCAATTCGTGCGTCTTCTCGAAGACGGCCTTCTGCGCCGGAGTGGACTCTGCGAGGAACGACGGCAGCTGTCGCTCGGCCTCGTCGCGGCTGGCGGTGCTGAAGATGGTCATGAGGATCGACAGTCCCAGCGAACCGCCCACCATCTGGGTGGCGTTGAGCAGACTGGAGGCCGCGCCCGACTCGTGCTGCGAGACACCGGAGACCGCCGTGAGCGTCGCGGTCACGAAGACCAGGCCCATGCCGAAACCGAAGAGCAGCATCGGTCCCAGCACGCCGCCCAGATAGGAGCTCTCGGGTGAGAGCGCGGTGAGCCACGCCATCCCGCTTCCCGTGAACAGCGCCCCGGCCACCAGGAACGGCTTGGGGCCGAGCACGGGGAGCAGCTTCGACGAGAGCCCGGCCGCCGTCACGATCATGACGGTGACCGGCAGGAACGCGAGACCGGAGGTGATGGGGCTGTAGTCCAGCACGTTCTGCACGAACAGGACGATGAAGAAGAACATGCCGAACATGGCCGCAGCGAGGCTCATCATGATCAGATACGTGCCCGAGCGGTTGCGGTCGGCGAACATACGCAGCGGAGTGATCGGTTCGCGTGCCTTGCGTTCGATCATGACGAAGGCGGTGAGCAGGATGATCGCCGCGGCGAAGGCGCCGAGCGTGAGACCGTCGCTCCAGCCGTCCTCGGAGGCCCTGATGAATCCGTAGACCAAGGACGCCATGCCCATGGTCGAGGTGAGCGCACCCGTGACATCGAAGCGCCCGGAGTGCCGGTCGGACTCGTTGATGAACATCGGCGCGAGTACGGCGATGAGGATGCCGATCGGCAGGTTGACGTAGAACACCCAGCGCCAGTCGAGCCACTCGGTGAGCATGCCGCCGGCGAGCAGACCGATGGCCGCGCCGCTGGCCGAGACGGCCGCGAAGATGCCGAACGCGCGGTTGCGCTCCGGGCCTTCGCGGAACGTGGTGGTGATGAGTGCGAGCGCGGTGGGCGAGGCGATCGCGCCGCCGACTCCCTGGAGTGCACGCGCGGCGAGCATCTGCCACGCTTCCTGCGCGACGCCGCACAGCAGCGAGGCGAAGGTGAACAGCAGCACGCCGAAGATGAAGACCCTTCGGCGGCCGAGTATGTCGCCCGCCCTGCCGCCGAGCAGCAGCAGCCCGCCGAAGGTGAGTGTGTAGGCGTTGACCACCCAGGACAGCTGGGTCGTGGTGAACTCGAGTGTCCCCTGGATGTGGGGGAGCGCGATATTCACAATCGTGGTGTCGAGGACCACCATGAGCTGGAGGGCGGCGATGACAGTGAGGGCAATCCCGGGACGTCCTGGTCGGCGCGCTGCCCCGGGCGTGCTGGGAGCTGCTAGTTCGGAAGTTGTCACTGGTGTCCCCCCACAAGTGCGTTAGTGAACGTGTTCGTTCACTGTTGTCAACCGTAGAGAGTCCCCATCAGTGAACGCAAGCGTTCACTGAACTCCAGTCCCCAACGGAGAGAAGATGATGGCCAATTCGCGCTGGACGGTCGCTGCCGAGACATCCCCGGTCTCGCTGCGCCGTCGAGGGCAGGTGTTGGAACGCGCGATCCTCGATGCCGCGCTGGACCAGCTGAGTACGGTCGGCTGGAGCGGACTCACCATGGAAGGTGTGGCCGCCGGTGCTCAGACCGGGAAGGCGGCCGTCTATCGGCGCTGGCCCTCGAAGGAGGACCTCGTCGCCGATGCCCTGCAGGCCGCCCTGCCCCAGCTGGTCGAGGCCGATGATCACGGAAGCATCCGCGAGGACCTCTTCCAGCTGTGCCGGCGTGTGCGCGACGCGATGTACTCGCGGTCCGGCTTCGCGCTCCGCTCAGTGCTTCACGAGTGCGACTCTGCGGCTGCCGAGCGATTCCTCGCAGTGATCGTCCGCCAGGTGATCGAACCGTCCACCCAGCTCTTCCGTGACGTCGTAAGCCGCGGAATGGTTCGGGGAGACGTCCGCCCCGATGCCGCTCACGACCTCGTCATCGACGTGATTCCGGGCTTGATGATGTACCGCTCCAAGGTGCGCGGAAGCGAATGGCCAGACGGAGAAATCGCCGAAATGATCGACCAGGTGATGGTGCCGCTGCTCCGTCCGCACAAGGACTGAGTGACTCTCCGGACGAGGCTGTCCGGCGCAGCCGAACCGTGACGGGAATCCGGTTGTTCCGGGCGGGGCCGGTCGGCGTAGGCTTGCTGGCGCCATGCCGTACGAACCACCCACCCACACAGTCGAGCGCTCGATCCGAGCGACCACCGGCGCCAAGATCATTGCCGGTGTCGACGAGGTCGGACGAGGGGCCTGGGCCGGTCCCGTCACGGTATGCGCCGCGATCACCGGACTGCGCCGGCCTCCCGTCGGGCTCACCGACTCCAAACTGCTGAGCCAGAAGCGCCGCGAGGAGCTGGCGGTCCAGCTGGAGAAGTGGGTCACGGCCCACTCACTGGGGCATGCCTCGCCGGAGGAGATCGACGAGCTCGGCATGACCGCGGCCCTCCGTCTGGCGGCCACCCGCGCGTTGGACGCTCTGCCGGTACGTCCGGACGCGGTCATCCTCGACGGTAAGCACGACTACCTCGGGGATCCGTGGCGCGTCCGTACGGTCATCAAGGGAGACCAGTCGTGCGTCGCGGTCGCCGCGGCCTCGGTGCTCGCCAAGGTGCGCAGGGACGCGATGATGGCTGAACTGCAGGGCGACTTCCTCGACTTCGCCTTCGCCGACAACGCCGGGTACCCCTCGCCCGTCCACAAGGCCGCTCTCAGGGAGCTCGGCCCCACGCCGTACCACCGGCTCTCCTGGGCGTATCTCGACGCGCTGCCCGCATGGCGGCACCTGAAGAAGATTCGACTCTCTCCGGAGGCGGCAGAACTGGAGAGTGGGGGCCAGCTCGGCTTCGAATTCTGAACCAGCCCTGCCGGCAGGGCAGTCGTACTCATGTGCCCACCCGCCTATGCCGTTCGAACCGGCATTTGATAGACATCCACCCATGCCTCTCATTCCCGAGGAGCCTCAGATTCACGAGAGCGCCCAGGGTCCCCGCGCTACACCGGCCGCCGGCCGCACCGCGCCGACCCCCCGTCCCGTACCCGGTCCGCGTTCCATGGCCTCGCCGCGTCCCGGACATCCGGGCCCGGGTTCCACCCGGCCCGCGCCGACGCCGCGTACGCACGCCTCCACCGGACAGCCGCAGGCCACCCGGTCGGAGAACCGTTCCCAGCCGCAGATCCAGTTGATCCCCGCCCCCGCGGACGGCGCACTCGACGCCGCCGAGGAGGCGATCGACCTCCTGCTCGACACAGGCAGGGCACCGGGCGACGTCCTGGTGCTCACCACGGGCGAACAGCACCCGTGGGCCGCACATGAGCTGTCCTTCGGCGAAGCCACCTATTGGGCACAGCACGACGCCGGCGACGACGTGTTCTACGCCGCCGCCACCGCAGTGGGCCGGGCCTCCACCCGTCCCGTGGTGGTCGTCGCACTCAACGGTGGTACCGACGAGGAAGCCGCCACGGCGCTCCCCGCCGCGATGGCCAAGGCAGGTGCTCTGCTCATCGTGTGCGGTGACCCGAAGCGGATCAACACCGCACTCGGTGCGGCTGCCTGACCGCGAGCCCCACCGGAACCTCCCGGTGTGCCGTTGTCCGGCTGCCCTGACAAAGGCGGCCGGACAAGGGCGAGGCACAGAGGGCCCTTCGGTGTGCGTGTCGCCCGGTGACGGAGCCGCGGCGCGCATCCGCGCGATGCCATGAGTCCCTGTCAGTCGGTGGGTCACCCGGTGAGTTGACGGGGTACGTCGTCGTACGTGGGCCCGGTCGACGGGCAGATGCGTGGCAGGACGCCGGGCCGGACCTGTCCCGCATCGGGTCATGGCCCAAGTCGTCGCAGCTTCGTGCGGCAGCCCGGGGCCCGCCGCTGATCAGCCGCCGTGGCCGCCGCCGACTCGCGCGCCGGCAGTTCAGGACTTCAGCGAGCGGCCGTGCGGCGCAGGACGTCCACCGCGCCACTGGCGGTACGCAGCTCCAAGGGCTCGCCGACCGCCGCCATCTCCGCCAGATCACCCGGGGCCGACGTGGAGCTCGGCCGGCGGCCACCCCGCCCCTCGCCCAGGACCTGCCAACCGCCTCGGGTCAGCGTGATGTACGCACCACAGCGCAGCCCGTGGAGGGTGCAGGCGTCCCGCAGCCCCCACATCCATGCACCGTCCTCCTCCGTCCACCGCTCGTCGCCCTCCCGGCAGTAGAGCAGCACGGCTGTCCGCACCGGCGTACGACGGCGAAGGTCGTGCGGGATGACCCGGCGCAGATGGGCCAGCAGGACGTTCCGGAACTCCCAGCCGTCGACCGGCGCGGAGCGTCGTGCGAACGAGGCACTGGCGGCGAGCCGTTCCTCATGGTCGAGGACGGCAACGACCGCCGTCGCCGGCGCCGGACTGTGCCGGGCGTGGAGACCGCTGACCACCTCTCGCGGATTGCGCAGCAACGGGATTCCCGCTGCCGCCCACTCGGCAGGTTCGAGCAGCCTGGCGAGGCGGTTGGTGGAACTGCCCGAGCTGGTGATCGAAGTGGCTGCGGACGAAGCGAATCCGAAGGTCACGAAACTCCCTTCGCATACGCGCCCACAGTGCGGGCAGGATCGGGTGAAGGCGCACCGCGGCACGGCTCTTCCGGACCGCGAACGGGCCGTGCGGGGAGCGTTCCAATTCTCGCTGGCGCGTCGGCATGCGGCAACGAGCAATTTGACGCCACCGGCGGGATTCGGCGGGTATGACGCAGATATCCCTGCCCATCAACAGGTTCATTGACCCCTGTGGTCACGCCTGG
The DNA here is from genome assembly GCF_040302905.1 of Streptomyces sp. NPDC096193. Lineage (NCBI taxonomy): Bacteria > Bacillati > Actinomycetota > Actinomycetes > Kitasatosporales > Streptomycetaceae > Streptomyces > Streptomyces sp. NPDC096193. Next base: position 79,714 of record NZ_JBEOSJ010000002.1, read on the forward strand.
ACTGCAAGGACCAGCGGGAACACGCCCTTGGCGCCTGCCCTGCGCAGCAGCCGCGACGCCACAGCCAGGGTCCAGCCGCTGTCCGAAAGATCATCGATCAGCAGCACGGGCCCGTCGGCCGCCGCCAGCGTTCCGGCCAGCTCGGCCGACACAGTGAACGCCTCATGCAGTGCCCGGACCCGCTGAGCGCTGTTCGTACGCGAGATACGGGTGTCCGCTGCCTCGGGTGCGTACTCGACGGAGCCCAGCAGCGGCATCCGGCCGACATCGGCAATCCTGGCACCGAGGGATCCGACCAGCTGGGGCTTGCTGCGCGATGCGACGGTCACGATGCCGACCGGACGCGCCGGTGCGTCCGGCGCACCCGATGCCCAGCCGCCGGGACCCTTCGCCCAGTCGGCCAGGACCGTCACCACCGCGTTCACCACGTCGTCCGTCACCGGCGCGTCCGCCGCCTGCGCGGTCAGCATCGGCCGCAGACGGTTACCCCAGCCGATGTCGGAGAGCCTGCCCAGCGCCCGACCGGTGAAGGCCTGCTCGCCCTCCGGAATCCGGCCCTTGAGATTGACGCCCACCGCGGACAGGCCGGTCGGCCACATCTTGCGGGGATCGAGCTCGACACCGGGCCTGCTCAACTCTCCGCGAGCGGCGTCCAGCGCCGTTTCGGAGACCTTGTCGCTGAACCGGCCCCCCGCGCAGTTGTCACAGCGGCCGCACGGAACCGCTTCCTCGTCGTCCAGCTGCCGACGCAGAAACTCCATCCTGCAACCTGTCGACCGCGCGTACTCCCGCATCGCCTGCTGCTCGGCGTCCCTCTGCCGGGCCACCCACGCATAGCGGTCGGCGTCGTACTGCCAGGGCCTGCCCGTGGCCGTCCAGCCGCCCTTCACACGGCGCACGGCGCCGTCCACGTCGAGGACCTTGAGCATGGTCTCAAGCCTGGTACGCCTCAGCTCCACCAACGGCTCCAGCGCCGGCAGCGAAAGCGGCCTGTCCGCCTGCGCCAGCACATCGAGAGTGCGCCGCACCAGCTCCTCCGGCGGGAAGGCGACCGACGCGAAGTACTCCCAGATCGCCTCGTCCTCCTTGCCCGGCAGCAGCAGCACCTCCGCGTGCTTCACTCCTCGCCCCGCACGGCCCACCTGCTGGTAGTAGGCGATGGGCGACGACGGCGAGCCCAGATGGACCACGAAACCGAGGTCGGGCTTGTCGAATCCCATCCCCAGCGCGGATGTGGCCACCAGCGCCTTGACGCGGTTGGCGAGGAGATCCTCCTCGGCCTGCTGGCGATCCGCGTTCTCCGTGCGACCCGTGTACGAGGCCACCGTGTGCCCGCACTGGCGCAGATACGCCGTGACTTCCTCGGCCGCCGCGACCGTGAGGGTGTAGATGATTCCTGACCCCGGGAGCTCGCCGAGATGATCGGCCAGCCACGCAAGGCGGGTTGCGGCATCGGGAAGCTGGAGCACGCTCAGGCTGAGACTCTCCCGATCCAGCGGACCCCGCACCACGAGGGCGTCCGTCCCCGCGCCCGTGCCCAGCTGTTCCGCCACGTCCGCGGTCACCCGGGCATTGGCCGTCGCGGTGGTCGCCAGTACCGGCACCCCGGCCGGCAACTCCGCCAGCATCGTCCGCAGCCGCCGGTAGTCGGGGCGGAAGTCGTGGCCCCAGTCCGAGATGCAGTGGGCCTCGTCCACCACCAGGAGGCCGGTGGCGGCGGCGAGCTTGGGCAGGACCTGGTCGCGGAAGTCCGGGTTGTTCAGCCGCTCGGGGCTGACCAGCAGCACATCGACCTCACCCGCGGCCACCTCCTCCTGGACGGTGTCCCACTCCTCCGTGTTGGACGAGTTGATCGTCCGGGCGCGGATGCCCGCCCGAGCCGCTGCGTCGACCTGGTTGCGCATGAGCGCGAGCAGCGGAGAGACAATCACAGTCGGGCCGCTGCCCTGCCCGCGCAGCAGCGCCGTCGCGACGAAGTACACCGCCGACTTGCCCCAGCCGGTCCGCTGTACCACCAGGGCCCGGCGCTTGTCGGCGACGAGCGCCTCGATCGCCCGCCACTGGTCTTCGCGCAGCCGGGCCCTGCCCGAACCGTCCGAGACGAGGCGGGCGAGCACGGCGTCGGCCGAGGCCCTGAGGTCCGCGGAATCCGCGAGGTCTGCGTTGGTCATGACCCCATGCAACCCGATGGCACCGACAAAGCGCGAATGAGCCGCCAGCCTGTGGATAACGTTATCCACAGGGGTCGCGGACGGTGATCTCCCGCGAGACCGTCATGCCATGAACAAGCACCACGAACCCGTCCACCGCACCGACGACCAGCAGATCACCCTGCGTGGCCCCGCCGAACTCGCCGACGCCCTTCCGTACATGATGGGTTTTCACCCGACCGACTCCATCGTGATCGTCGCGCTCCACGGCAGCCGCGGCCGCTTCGGAGGCCGGGTGAGGCTCGGCATTCCACGATCGCAGCGTGAATGGTCACCCGTGGCCCAGCAGCTCGCGGAATGCCTGATCGAAGGGAGCGAGCGGCGGGGGTCGCGTCCCGACGGCTTTGTCGTCTACCTCTGCCAGGACCCGGCAGAAGGCGAGACGAGCCGAAGCGTGATGGAGCGGCTGCGTCCGCTCGCCCAGCGTCTGCGGACCGCCTGCGGTTCCCTCGACGTGCCCGTCTACGAGGCGCTGTGCATCTCAGACGGACGTTTCTGGTCCTACTGCTGCCCCGACGAACGCTGCTGTCCGCCGGAAGGAAAAGGGCTCGCCATCCCCGGCACGTCGGTGATGGCGGCCGCCGCGGCCTACGCCGGGGTCCACGTGCGCGGATCACTGCGGGAGATGGAGTCGCGGCTCGCGCCCACGACGGCTCCGTCGGCCGAGGCCCAGGCGAGAGCGCTCGACAGGGCAGGAGCGGCACTCGTGCCGAGGATTCTCGACGAACTGGGTCGCAAGCAGGTGGCCGCTGAGACGCTCACCCTGGCCCGCACCCTCATGGCACGCATCGCCGAGACACCCTGGACCTCCAGCAGGTCACAGGCGGACGCCACCGATGACGCACTCCTCAGCCACGACGAAGCCGCCATCATGATTCTCGGACTACAAGACCGCGAGACCCGGGACCGCGCAGCGGAATGGATGGAAGGACCGGAGGCAGATTCCGCCCTGCGTCTCTGGCGGGCCCTGTGCCGACGATGCGTCGCTCCCTATGCGGAGCACGCCACAGCACCCCTCACCCTCGCGGGCTGGGTCGCGTGGTCCACCGGGGACGAACCCGGTGCCCGCGTCGCCCTCGGGCTGGCCCTGCGCCTCGACGACCAGTACGTCTTCGCCCGCCTCCTTCACCAGGCCTGCAACGAGGGCCTGGATCCGGAGACCCTGCGCAATTGCCTCCGCAAGGAGCGCACTGCACGAGAGGGGCTCCAGAACGCCGCCGACGGCGAAAGCCGGCGTATCCACGAGACCCCCGACCAGCCGCAGACACGCGACCCGGCGTGGAGGCGCGGCCGACCGCGCACCCGGCAGGCCCGGGCTCCGATCGGCGCTCGGCCCCGCTTGTCCGCGAAGACGGCCTCCCCGTCGACCCATCCCCGCAAGGCAGCAGGGCAGCGCAGCCCGGACAGCCGGCGCGACGGCCGCCAGGACACGCGGAGCGAGCCATGACAACCGTGACCCGTATGCCTGTGCAGCCGTTCACCGTCGTGGCGGGGTCGTGCGACCCGTGCCCTCGTACACGCAGCGGCTGTCCGGAGCCTACGGAAGGCACATCACAACACTCATGGCATTCACCGCCCCGCGCTCGTCCCGCCCCCCACAGTCGACACAGGCCACCGGACCGGTACCGGGGGCGGGGACGCGGTGGCCCTCCGACCTGCCACCGGTGCACCGCGCGCTCATCTGCGTCTCCTTGCCCTGCCTGGCCGTCTCTCCCACGGACGGACAGCTCACCGGACGGGGCCTCGAAGGCGTCTACCGGTCCGGACGCCGGCTCCTTTCCCGGTCCCGGCTCCGGGTCGCCTAACGAGAACCCGTCGTGGTGCAGAGCCAACTGGTCGCCGCGGACCGCGCAACATTCGTCGCCAGTGTGCGAGCACCGTCCGGCACGGGTCCCGACCCCGACGTGTCCGTCGAGCGTTCACGCGACGCCGATGGCACCGAACGCATCACCCTCTGCAGCTTCGCCCCAGGGCCCATCAGGCTCCCCGTCGAGATCGCGCTCGGCACCGATCTCGCCGACCTGGGGCGCGATCGCGGCGGGACGCCCCGGTCCCGAACTCCCGCCCAGCGTCCACGACACGGGCATGCGATGGACCACCGGCACGGGCGCGTACGCACTCGTCACCGCCGAGCCGGCCCCGAACGACGCCCTCGCCTCAGCGGGGGTGCTGCGCTGGGACGTGGACCTGGCCCCCGGTACCCCCAGCACCATCGAGGTCCGCGTCCACGGCGAACGCCCCGCCCGCCCATCCGGACACACCGGCAGCCACCTTCTGCCCGAGGCGCGTGCCGAGGGCGACGATCCGCGCCTGCCCGCCCTGCTCGCGACCGGTCTGGCCGACCTCACGGCGCTGCTTCAGCGGGACCCTCAGGGGTCCGGGGACATGTATCCGGCCGCCGGTGTGCCGTGGCGCTGCGGGCCGGCACCCGCCGAGGCGCTCTGGGCCGCCCGGATGGCGCTCCCGCTCTCCACCCGGCTCGCGGGAGCCACCCTGCGCGTCCTCGCCCGCACACAAGTGACCGCGCAGGGGCGGGACTTCGGGCTCATCCCCGGACCGATCAGGGACTCCGGACCGCATCTGCCGCCGAGCTGCACGGGGATCGAGGCGACGCTCGCCTTCCCGGCTGTGCTCGCCGAGGCCTGGCGCTGGGGGATGCCCGAACAGGAACTGGCCGGGCTGCTGCCGGTCGCGGAGCGCTGCCTCGCCTGGCTCCGGCAGGCCGCAGGGGACGAAGGATTTCTGGCCGAGCCCGGCCCCTCCGGGCTGCAGCGTGCCGAGACCCAGGCGCACGCACACCGGGCCGCGCTGCTCGGCGCCGACCTCATGGCGGCCTGCGCCCGCCCGGGAGCCGACGCCTGGCGCGAATGGGCAGGGGCGTTGCGCAGACGATTTCGGGAGGACTTCTGGATCGACGACCGACAGGGTGGCCGTCCGGCGGCCGGCCGTCACCGGGACGGGCAGCTCGTGCCGCACCTGGGCGGAGGAGCGGCGCACCTCCTCGACACCGGACTGCTGGGCGGCGGCCGGCACGCACCCGGCCTCCTCGACAAGGTGCAGACCGAGCAGCTGGCCAGGCTGCTCGGCAGTCCCGCTCTGGATTCCGGCTGGGGGCTGCGAAGCCTGGGGGAGAAGGAACCGGGGCACAACCCGTTCGGGCACCGCGCCGGGGCCGTACGGGTGTACGAGACCACCGTCGCGGTGGCCGGACTGGCCACTGCCGGATACGAGAAGGAGGCGGTGTCGCTGCTGCGGGGTCTGCTCGACGCCGCAGAGTCCTTCGACTACCGGCTGCCCGAGATGTACGCGGGGCTGCAGCGTTCGGGACGGGGTCGGCCCGTGCCGCATCCGGCCGCCTGCAGGCCGGCGGCGGTGGCGGCCGCGTCGGGGATCCAGCTCCTGACGACGCTGGCCGGCATCCGCCCCGATGCTCCGGCCCGGACGGTGGCCGTGCGCCCGGTGCGTTGTGCTCCGCTCGGTGCGGTCGGGATCTCCGGGCTGAGCGTGGCAGGTGAGCTCTTCGCCGTACGGGTCAGCAGGCTGGGTGTCGGCATGGTCGAGGAGGCAGCGCGGGGCCTCCAGCTGGGGGTGTGAGGGGGTGGGCGGGGTGGGTGGGGGGAGGGGGGAAGAAAGCACCCCCCTCCCCGACGAAACGAGTGTTTATCGTCAGGCAGACGACTATGATCACGGCATGCCTCCCTACGACCCGTCGGCCTACCCCCCGTTTGCTGTCACCGTCGATCTGGTCGTGCTCACCGTGCGTCGGCATGCGCTCTGCGCACTGGTCGTTCGCCGCGGGGAGCCGCCGTTCCAGGGCCGGTGGGCGCTGCCCGGTGGCTTTGTCCGCGGGGACGAGGATCTGTCGGCGGCCGCGGCGCGTGAGCTCTCCGAGGAGACCGGCCTGTGTGTCCACGACCCCCTCTCGCCGGCCCCCGGTAACGGGGCGCACCTCGAGCAGCTCGCCACCTATGGCGATCCGAAGCGGGACCCACGGATGAGGGTCGTCAGCGTCGCTCATCTCGTGCTGGCTCCCGATCTGCCCGCTCCACGGGCCGGCGGCGACGCGAACAGTGCGCGGTGGGCGCCGGTCGAGGACCTTCTCGGCCAGGAGAGCGGGTTCGCGCGCGAGGGGGAGTCGGCGGCTCCGCTGGCGTTCGACCACGCGCGGATTCTGGCGGACGGGGTGGAGCGGGCGCGGTCCAAGATCGAGTACTCGTCACTGGCCACAGCCTTCTGTCCGCCCGAGTTCACCGTCGGTGAGCTGCGGAGGGTGTACGAGGCGGTGTGGGGTGTCGCTCTGGACCCGAGAAACTTCCATCGCAAGGTGACCGGCACGCCGGGGTTCCTGGTCCCGGCGGGCGGTACGACCACCCGTCAGGGCGGCCGGCCCGCGCAACTCTTCCGGGCGGGCGGAGCCACTGTGCTGAACCCCCCGATGCTGCGACCGGAAGTCTGACACCGAGGCGTCGCGCCCGAGCCCTGCGCCAAGGGCCAGGGGGCGCCCGCCCACGCCCCTGCCCCGGTCTGAGCCCTGCTCCGGTACCTCCCCTCCCGCACCTCTGGGCCCGCCCCGCCGCCAGGCACGCCGCCTGGGCCGACCCACCCCTCCCGCGCCCCTGGGCCCCCTGCTCCCCGGTTTGAGCCCCGTCCGGTACATCCCGTCCCGAAGCGCCCGCCCCTCCCGCGCCTCTGGGGCCCGCCCTGCCCCCGGCACCCTGCCCTGCGCCTACCCCGCCCCACCCGCGCCCCTGGGGCCCGCGCACCCCGGTCTGAGCCCCGCTCCGACACCCCCGTCCCGAACGCCCGCCCCTCCCTCCCCTCCCGTACCTCCCGGACCCGCCCCGCCGCCTGGCACCTTGCTCCCTCCGCCCCCTCCCGACACCCCCCCTCCCGACCCGCCCGCCTTTCGCCGCACCCCCGCCGCCGTCCCTACCCCCACCGTCCCGCGCCCCGCGCTGTCTGACACCCGCCGAGCCAACTCGCCACCCTGCGCAAAAAGTCCAAAATGTCGCGTTATCTTGCTGCGGTAGCCCACGCCCACGCCGCCGAGCGGTCCACCGCTCCTCCGCGAGAGAACAGATGCTCCAGGCCATCGGACTGACCAGCGCCCACCGGCGGGATCTCCCGCCCGCTGTCGACGACCTCACCTTCGAGGCGCGGCCCGGCCAGGTCACGGCCCTCCTCGGGGCGGACGGTTCCGGCAAGTCGACCGCGCTGCGCCTGATGCTCGAACTCGAACCGGGCCGCGGCATCACCTACTTCCGCGGCAACCCCCTGCACCGCATCGCCCACCCCGCCCGCGAGGTCGGCGTGCTCCTCGGCGATGTGCCCGGCCATCCCGCGCGCACCGCCCGGGGCCAGCTCCGTATGCTCTGCGCCGCCGCCGGCGTGCCGGTGGCCCGCGCCGACGAGATGCTCGACGTCGTCGGGCTCGCGGGCCTCGGAGCGCAGCAGCTCGGCACCCTCTCGCGCGGCATGGACCGCAGACTCGGCCTCGCCTCCGCCCTGTTGGGCGACCCGCAGACCCTCATCCTCGACGAACCCGGCAAGGGCCTCGCCCCGCGCGAGACGGGGTGGCTGTACGCGCTGCTGCGCGAGCACGCCGAACACGGCGGAACCGTGCTCTGCACGACGAGCGACCCCAGGGAGGCGGCCCGCCTCGCGGATCATGTCGTCACCATCGACGCCGGGCGGCTCGTCGGCGACCAGGACGCCCGCGAGTTCTCACGCACGCGGCTGCGCCCTCGGGTCGCCGTCCGCACCCCCCACACGGCGCGCCTCGCCGCCGTCGTGCAGCGCGAGGCGCGGGCAGCCCAGCGGTCGGTCGAAGTGGTGACCGAGGCCGGCAACCGGCTCTCCGTCTACGGCAGCAGCTGCGCCGAGATCGGTGAAACGGCTTTCCGGCACGGCGTACTCGTACACCGGCTCACCGACGAGATCGGCGACACGGGTCTCGTGTCCCCGGCCGGCGAGGACACCGATACCGCGGCAGGAGCGCGGCCCACGCAGCCCGCCGGGGGTCCTCCGCCGCTGCCCCGTCCCGCCACCAGCCCTGTCAGGCCGCTGCGTTACGAACTCCTGCGGCTCCTCGGCGTGCGTACTCCGGTCGTCATCCTCGCCGTGGTCCTTCTCGTCTCCCTCGCCGTCTGCATCCTGCTCGCCCGGTCCCGGACCATGCCGCTGCCGGTCGTGCTCGCCGCCTGGCCGCCGTTCTTCCCGCTGCCGCCCGCGGCCTTCGGTGCCGGCCTGATCGGGGCCCTGTCCTTCGGTGAGGAGTTCCGGCACCCCGCGCTCGCCGCCGCCCGCGGCACCGTTCCGCGCCGACTCGGGTTGCTGACCGCCAAACTCACGGTCACCGCCGCTGCCGCCCTGCTGCTGGCGCTCGTCGTCGTGGTGGCCGACGCCCAGGCTCTGCGCGTCGTGTACGGGAGCGACGCGACCGACCTGCCGAGGAACTGGGCCGCTCTGGCGGCCGGTTGGGGTGGCCTCTCGGTCGGCTGCGCCTGGGCCGGTCTGCTGGCCGCGGGAGTCTTCCGCGTCACGGCCGCCGGCGTTGCCGCCGTGCTCGCCGTGCCGATCATCATTGCCCCGCTGGTGCAGAAGGCGATCATCGGACCGTCCGTGCGTTCGATTGCCGGAATCTCCGGGAGACTTCGCGAACTGACCTGGGTACGGCTTCCCCGGCAGGCCGACGAGCTGCTCGTGGCCGGGGTGCGTGTTCTCGCCCAACCCGTCGGAGCCGCACTGGTCTTGTCATTGTCGGTCCTGATCTGCGCATATATGGTCACCGGCCTTCGCCGTAGGGCACCATGGTGATCATGGGCGACCACGGAACGGTCTTCTGCCCACAACTCCTTAGAGTGCGCCCGTTTCCGTCCGATAAGGCGTCAATTGCGAGGCGGGCGCCGATCACCCTTTCGTGTGCTTTTCACCAAAGACCTCAAGGGCCGCCGGAGCCTCGCCGACAAAGGATGCGTGAGTACCCTTGCGCACACCATGATGACCGCCGCCCGCCCCGCCGATTCGGGCCTCGCAGGACCGGGCGAACTCGACCGCTACCCCTACCCGGAGTCCCCGGGTGTCGACCGTGTCGGCCCGCCCTCCTGGGAGGGTTCGGAAACGGAGTTGGGCCGGGTCGGCCGCCGCGCGGCAGGAAACCGGGGCCGCGGGCTGCACGGCCAACTCGTGCAGCAGCTCGGCCAGATGATTGTTTCCGGGGATCTGGGTGCCGACCGCCCGCTCGTCCCCGAGGAGATCGGCCAGCGTTTCGAGGTCTCCCGCACCGTCGTCCGTGAGTCGCTGCGCGTCCTTGAGGCCAAGGGTCTCGTCAGCGCCCGGCCCAATGTCGGCACCCGGGTCCGGCCCGTCAGCGACTGGAATCTTCTGGACGCCGACATCATCGAGTGGCGCGCCTTCGGACCGCAGCGTGACGATCAGCGTCGCGAGCTCTCCGAGCTGCGCTGGACCATCGAGCCCCTCGCCGCCCGTCTCGCCGCCGGCCACGGCCGTGCGGACATCCAGCAGCGACTCTCCGACATGGTCGAGATCATGGGCCATGCCCTTGCCCAGGGTGACGGCATCACGTTCTCGCGGGCCGACAACGAATTCCATGCCCTGCTCATCCAGCTCGCCGGGAACCGCATGCTGGAGCACCTCTCCGGCATCGTCTCGGCCGCCCTCCAGGTCTCCGGCGGCCCGGTCACGGGCTGTGACCGTCCGAACGAGGCCTCACTGGCCCACCACGGCCGTATCGTCGAGGCACTCGCGGCCGGGGACGCGCCCGGCGCCGAGTCCGCCATGCGTCAACTGTTGACGGTTCACCCAGAGGTGGAGCGCGTCGTGCCCGCCCCCCGCGAACACTGATCCGGTCCCGGCCGGAACGCAGAGGCGTACGCACCGTGTGTCGCCGGATTCCACGGGGGTCCGGCGGCACGATTGCGTGGGGAACGACTGTTCTGGTCGTTTCGCGAAGATTGGGGTGTGACTCGGGCCACGCGGATTGGGCGTAACACTCCTCGAAACAGTGCGATGACCTAAGAGGTGACAGCCGAGGAGGGAATACAGCAGTCGTTCACGGCGCTGTGCAGTTCCAAGGCTCCGCCCGCGCCACCGGCACATCCGCAGCCAGGTGGTCGTCGGCTCCGGCCCGATCATGGGCGGGGCCGGAAGCCGTTTCCATCGTTCCGAGAGGTTGTTCGTGTCGGCCAGCACATCCCGTACGCTCCCGCCGGAGATCGCCGAGTCCGAGTCTGTGATGGCGCTCATCGAGCGGGGAAAGGCTGATGGGCAGATCGCCGGCGATGACGTGCGTCGGGCCTTCGAGGCTGACCAGATTCCGCCAACCCAGTGGAAGAATGTTCTGCGCAGCCTCAACCAGATCCTCGAGGAAGAGGGTGTGACGCTGATGGTCAGTGCCGCGGAGTCGCCGAAGCGCGCCCGCAAGAGCGTCGCTGCGAAGAGCCCGGCAAAGCGCACCGCCACCAAGACCGTCGCGGCCAAGACCGCCACGGCGAAAACGGTCGCGGCCTCCGCGGCGCCGACGGCCGAGTCCGTCGACGTCCAGGCCGACGACGAGGTCTCGGAGGCCGCGCCTGCCAAGAAGGCTGCCGCCAAGAAGACGGTTGCGAAGAAGACGGCGGCCAAGAAGACCGCCGCCAAGAAGACCGTGGCGAAGAAGGCCACGTCGAAGAAGGACTCCGACGAGCCCGCCGAGGGCGAGGAGCTCGTCGACGACGCGCAGCCCGGCGCCAAGGGCGAAGAGGAAGAGACCGAGGGCGAGAGCAAGGGCTTCGTCCTGTCCGACGACGACGAGGACGACGCGCCCGCCCAGCAGGTCGCGGTCGCCGGTGCCACCGCCGACCCGGTCAAGGACTACCTCAAGCAGATCGGCAAGGTCCCCCTTCTCAACGCCGAGCAGGAGGTCGAGCTCGCCAAGCGCATCGAGGCCGGCCTGTTCGCCGAGGACAAGCTGGCGAACTCCGACAAGCTCGCGCCGAAGCTCAAGCGCGAGCTGGAGATCATCGCCGAGGACGGCCGCCGCGCCAAGAACCACCTGCTGGAGGCCAACCTCCGTCTGGTCGTCTCGCTGGCCAAGCGCTACACCGGCCGCGGCATGCTCTTCCTGGACCTGATCCAGGAGGGCAACCTCGGTCTGATCCGCGCGGTCGAGAAGTTCGACTACACCAAGGGCTACAAGTTCTCCACGTACGCCACCTGGTGGATTCGTCAGGCGATCACCCGCGCCATGGCCGACCAGGCCCGCACCATCCGTATCCCGGTGCACATGGTCGAGGTCATCAACAAGCTCGCGCGTGTGCAGCGTCAGATGCTCCAGGACCTGGGCCGCGAGCCCACCCCGGAGGAGCTGGCCAAGGAACTCGACATGACCCCCGAGAAGGTCATCGAGGTCCAGAAGTATGGTCGTGAGCCGATCTCCCTGCACACCCCGCTGGGCGAGGACGGCGACAGCGAGTTCGGTGACCTGATCGAGGACTCCGAGGCCGTCGTCCCGGCCGACGCGGTCAGCTTCACTTTGCTGCAGGAGCAGCTCCACTCGGTGCTCGACACGCTCTCCGAGCGTGAGGCCGGCGTGGTCTCCATGCGCTTCGGTCTCACCGACGGTCAACCGAAGACGCTGGACGAAATCGGCAAGGTCTACGGCGTGACGCGTGAGCGGATTCGCCAGATCGAGTCGAAGACGATGTCGAAGCTGCGTCACCCGTCGCGTTCGCAGGTTCTGCGCGACTACCTCGACTGATCCGCACAGTCGATTTCCGGTCGTTCGAGGGCCCGGATCCCGTCAGGGATCCGGGCCCTCGGCATCTGTGAGGGTGCGGCTGAGGTCGACCTGCGTGACTCTGAGTGGACTCAATTCACGCAGAGTCAGGAGGCCGTATGCGTCGTCCCCTCGTCCGAGCCTTGACAGGGGCGCTGGCCCTCATTTCCACGGCGGCCCTCACGCCCCTGGTGGCGTCCGTCCCGGCCGCCGCCGACGGCGTCGTCGTGGGTGGCTCCCCGGTCCGCGCCGCCGACAGTCCCTGGGTGGTGGCCCTCTCCAGCCGTGACCGGTTCGGAGGAACCCGCGCGGGTCAGTTCTGCGGCGGCGTCGTGGTGGCGCCGACCAAGGTGATGACAGCGGCCCACTGCCTGAGCCGGACCGTGCTGGGCCAGAAGGTGAGTGACGTCGCGGACCTGCGGGTCATCGCCGGACGGTCGGCGCTGGCCGGCACGGGCGGGCAGGAGGTCGCCGTCAGTGGCAGCTCGGTCTCACCCCGTTACGACCCGGCGACCAACAGTGCGGATATGGCCGTGCTGACGCTGGCGAAGGCGCTCCCGGCGTCGTTCGTCCTGCCAGTGGCGGGAGCCGGTGACGCCGCGTACGCGCCGGGCACCAGCGCCACCGTCTACGGATGGGGCGACATGAGCGGCGGCGGCAGCTACGCCTCGTCGCTGCGTGCCGCCCGCGTGACCGTCCTGTCGGACGGGACCTGCGAGCAGGCCTATCCCGGCGGTCAGGGGGGCCGCTACGTGGCTTCCACGATGCTCTGCGCCGGAGACCCGCAAGGGGGCCACGACGCCTGCCAGGGGGACAGCGGAGGGCCGCTGGTGGCCCAGGGCCGTCTCATCGGGCTGGTGTCCTGGGGGAGCGGCTGCGGGCGGGCCGACAGTCCGGGGGTGTACACGCGGGTCTCCGCGGTGTCCGGGCCCTGAAAGGTCCCGGGATCAGAAAGGACCGCTGACGCGGTCACGGTACGAGAGCGGGCGGCCGCCCCTGGTGTTCAGGGGCTGCCGCCCGTCAGTCGGTCCTGGACCGACCTTGGCTCGTCGTGGATGTGAGGTATCAGTGATCCTCTTCACCGACGGCGGCCGGTACGGCCGTGAGTCGGTCGGTCTCATCCTGTATTTCCGCGGCGATCTTCTTGAGTTCCGGCTCGAACTTGCGTCCATGGTGGGCGCAGAAGAGCAGCTCACCGCCGCTGGTCAGGAGGACACGCAGATAGGCCTGCGCACCGCAGCGGTCGCAGCGGTCACCAGCCGTCAGCGGGCTCGCGGGGGTCAGAACAGTAGTCACGTCGCCTCTTCTCTAGCTCGACGAGCTGTCGTACCAGGGTCAACATCCAACCAGCCCGAAAACGTTCCCGCTCGGGGCTTTTCCTCGAAACTTCTTCTCAAGGTGGCTGTCTGCTGCCGGTTGGCGGCGAATGAGCCGTATTGCATCGCTCTACGGATTTCGCGTTGCTTGTCTCGATGGGCCCTCCCGGCTGGGTTGCCGGTTGTTGATGAGGACGTGCCCGGAGCCTAAATGGTTCATGCCTCGAAGGGAACGTGATGTACGCGTCACTCCATCGAGGGATCGAACAGGTATGCGACGCTGCACTAGCATGAAAAATCACGTGGGTGGCGTTACATCGGCTCTACCAGGCCTCGGTACCCTCTGACCGGCGACCGACGCCGGGCCTCTACCCCACTTGGCCACATCTGAAATTCAGCGAGGAGCGAACCGCGTGACCGCCGAAACGTCCGTGCCGTCGAGTGCGGTACTGACCGCAGACCGTGACGGGTCCAACTACACCGCGCGGCACCTGCTCGTCCTCGAAGGGCTCGAAGCGGTCCGCAAGCGCCCCGGCATGTACATCGGGTCGACCGACAGCCGCGGTCTGATGCACTGCCTCTGGGAGATCATCGACAACTCCGTCGACGAGGCCCTCGGTGGCTATTGCGACCACATCGAAGTGATCCTCCACGACGACAGCTCCGTCGAGGTCCGGGACAACGGCCGGGGCATCCCGGTCGACGTGGAACCCAAGACCGGCCTGTCCGGCATCGAGGTCGTGATGACCAAGCTGCACGCCGGCGGCAAGTTCGGCGGTGGCTCGTACGCCGCCTCCGGCGGTCTGCACGGCGTGGGCGCCTCCGTGGTCAACGCGCTCTCGGCCCGCCTCGACGTCGAGGTCGACCGCAACAGCGCCACCCACTCGATCAGCTTCCGCCGTGGGGTGCCCGGCATGTTCACCGAGCAGGGCCCCGACGCCCCGTTCGACCCGGCGAACGGCCTGCTGAAGGGCAAGCGGGTGCCCAAGGCCCGCACCGGCACCCGCGTGCGGTACTGGGCGGACCGCCAGATCTTCCTCAAGGACGCGAAGCTCAACCTGGACACGCTCCACCAGCGCGCCCGGCAGACCGCTTTCCTGGTGCCCGGTCTCACCATCGTCGTGCGCGACGAGCGGGACCTGGAGGGCGAGGGCAAGAGCGAGGAGATCTTCCGCTTCGACGGAGGCATCAGCGAGTTCTGCGAGTACCTCGCCCAGGACAAGGCCGTCTGCGACGTGGTGCGGCTCACCGGCACCGGCAGCTTCAAGGAGACCGTCCCGGTCCTGGACGACCGCGGCCACATGACCCCCACCGAGGTCACCCGGGAGCTCGGCGTCGACATCGCCCTGCGCTGGGGCACGGGCTACGACAGCACGGTCAAGTCCTTCGTGAACATCATCGCCACCCCCAAGGGCGGCACCCACGTCTCCGGCTTCGAGCGTTCGCTGACCCGGACGGTGAACGAAGTGCTCCGTTCGGCCAAGATGCTGCGCGTCGCCGAGGACGACATCGTCAAGGACGACGCCCTGGAGGGGATCACCGCGGTCGTCACCGTCCGGCTGGCGGAGCCCCAGTTCGAGGGCCAGACCAAGGAGGTGCTCGGCACCTCGGCCGCCAACAGGATCGTCGCAGGCGTCGTCGCCAAGGAGCTCAAGGCCTTCCTGACCTCCACCAAACGTGACGCGAAGGCGCAGGCCAGGGCCGTCCTGGAGAAGGCCGTCTCCGCCGCGCGCACCCGGATCGCCGCCCGGCAGCACAAGGAGGCCCAGCGCCGCAAGACGGCCCTGGAGTCGTCCTCGCTGCCGGCCAAGCTCGCCGACTGCCGCAGCGACGACGTGGAGCGCAGCGAGCTCTTCATCGTCGAGGGGGACTCCGCGCTCGGTACCGCCAAGCTGGCGCGGAACAGCGAGTTCCAGGCGCTTCTGCCGATCCGCGGAAAGATCCTCAACGTCCAGAAGTCGTCCGTGTCGGACATGCTGAAGAACGCCGAGTGCGGCGCGATCATCCAGGTCATAGGAGCCGGCTCGGGCCGGACGTTCGACATCGACGCCGCCCGCTACGGAAAGATCGTGCTGCTCGTCGACGCCGACGTCGACGGAGCCCACATCCGCTGTCTGCTGCTGACGCTGTTCCAGCGCTACATGCGGCCGATGGTGGAGGCGGGCCGGGTCTTCGCCGCGGTGCCGCCGCTGCACCGGATCGAGCTGGTCCAGCCCAAGAAGGGCCAGGACAAGTACGTCTACACCTACTCCGACAACGAGCTGCGGCAGACCCTGCTGGAGTTCCAGCGCAAGGGGGTCCGCTTCAAGGACTCCATCCAGCGCTACAAGGGTCTCGGCGAGATGGACGCCGACCAGCTGGCGGAGACGACGATGGACCCGCGTCACCGCACGCTGCGCCGGATCAACATCGGTGACCTCGACTCCTCCGAGCAGGTCTTCGACCTGCTGATGGGCAACGAGGTCGCGCCCCGCAAGGAGTTCATCACCAGCTCCGCGGCCACGCTGGACCGGTCCCGGATCGACGCCTGATCCACCGTCCGCCCACCCAGGGGTGGAGCCGCCGGCTCCACCCCTGAGCCGATTCCGGGCGGCGCCCCTCCTCCGTAGCATCGAGGCGATGGAGGAGGGGCATGAACGTGCTGAGCAGCAGGGGGACCGCGTGGCCCACGCATGAGTCGCTGTCCCGGATCGGTGTGCCGCGCACCCGCGCGGTCCTGGACGGCATCGTGCTCGCCGGACTGGCCACATGGGCACTGGCCGGCTCCTACGCCTCCGGTGCGTTCAGCGGCCTGGAGACGGTCCTGCCGGTCGTCGGGCTGCTGCTCTGCGTGGGCGCCGTCCTCGCCTTCCACGAGACGACTCTGAAGCACCGGCTGCTGCCGTCCCTCGGCATGCTGCTCGTCCTCGCCGTGGTGGGCTGGGGGGCGTACGCGAAGGGCGCCGAGGTGGCCGCGGCCGTCCCGTGGATCACGGCGGCCATCCTGGCGATGGAGCGGCTGCCGCTCGCGTACGGCCTGGCCACCGGGGTGCTGATGGTCGGCTCCTTCGCGATGATGCAGCAGGGCGGACCGCTCGGGTCGGGCATCACCGTGGCCGCCATCCTCTTCGGCGGCTACTCGCTCCGTCTGGACGGGCAGGCCCGCGGCGCGGGGTTCCGGCTGCTCGCACAGGAGCGGGCCGCGCGCGAGGCCGAGGCCACCTCGGCGGCTCTCGGGGAACGCGCCCGGATCGCGAGGGAGATCCACGACGTCCTCGCCCACAGCCTCTCCGCGCAGCTCGTGCACCTGGAGGCCGCCCGGATCCAGATCGAGAGAGAGCCGGCAGGGCCCTTCCGCGACCGGATCCTGGAGCGGGTGGTCGCGGCCCGCGGCATGGCGCGCGAAGGGCTCGCCGAGACCAGGCAGGCGCTGTCCGCGCTCCGCGGCGAGATGGTGCCCGTCGAGGACTTCCTGCGGGAGCCGGCCGTCGCCGACGGAGCCGCGACCGAGGTGAGAGGCGACCCGCGGCTGCTGACCGCCGAGGCTTCACAAGCTGTACGCAGGGTGGCCCAGGAGGCCCTCACGAACGCGCGCAAACACGCCCCAGGCGCCACGGTCCGGGTGCTGCTTGCCTACGAGACGGACCACGTGATGCTGGAAGTACGGGACTCGGGCACGGCCGAGAAGACCGGCGAGCTCGGGGCCTCCGGCTCCGGGTACGGTCTGCTGGGAATGCGCGAGCGGGCCGAACTCCTCGGCGGCAGCCTGGAGGCGGGACCGGAGGGAGAGGGTTTCGTGGTGCGGCTGCGAGTGCCGGCATGAGCGAGCGGAACGCCAGAGTGATCGTCGCCGACGACCAGGCGGTGGTGCGTGAGGGCATCGTGATGCTGCTGGGGCTGCTGCCCGGCATCGAGGTCGTCGGCTCGGCCAGGGACGGCGACGAAGCGGTCGCCCTGGTCGCCGAACTCGCCCCCGACGTCGTCCTGATGGACCTGCGGATGCCCCGCTGCGACGGCGTCGAGGCCACCCGCCGGATCCGCAGCGAGTATCCCGCCACCCAGATCGTGGTGCTGACGACGTACGCCGACGACGAGTCCCTCTTCCCCGCGCTGCGGGCGGGAGCACGTGGCTATCTCACCAAGGACGCCGACGGCGACGAGATCGTCCGGGCGATCCAGGACGTCATGGCCGGCCGGGCCGGACTCTCACCGGTCGTCCAGCGCCGTCTCCTGGAGCAGGTCACCGCCGCCGGCCCGCCGGCCGCGCCGCCGCTGCCCGACGGTCTGACCGCCCGTGAGGGCGAGGTGCTCACCCTCATCGCGGAAGGGCTCAACAACACCGAGATCGCCCGACGGCTGCACATCTCCACCGCCACCGTGAAGACCCACATCAACAACCTCTTCTCGAAGGCCGATCTGCACGACCGCGCCCAGGCCGTGCGCTACGCCTACCGGGAAGGTCTGGCGCAGCCACCTGGGACGAGCGTCACCTGATGGGGTGAAGACCGGCGGGAGAAGAGTCCGGGATCTTCCCGCTCTGTCCATCCTTGGGCACGCGGCCGAAACGGTTCGCTGACAAGGAGAGTTGATCGGTGGACAAGCAGGACGGGCAGGACGCCGCCGCGGTGCGGCTCGACGACCCGTGGTACGACGCGCTGGCCGCCGGCTGGGGCGAAGTGGACAGCACGGGGGCTCCCGCCACCGCCGCCCCGGTGCAGCCGGTGGAGCAGGCCGCCGACCGGCCCGGGACCGCCGAGATCTACCTGGAGGTGCACCGCAGCGCCGCCTTCCAGGAGGTCCGCAGCCGCTACCGCCGTTTCGTCGTCCCCGCCGCCCTCGCTTTCTTCCTCTGGTACCTGGCCTACGTCGTGGCGGCCACCGCCGCTCCCGGTCTGATGGCCCGGCCCGTCGCGGGCGCCGTGAACGTCGCCATGGTCGCGGGCCTCGGCCAGTTCCTCACCACCTTCCTGCTGACCTGGGCCTACACCCGCCATGCGCGACTGCACCGGGACCGGGCCGCGCTCGATCTGCGCTGGACCGTGTTCGACCGGGCGAGGGCGCAGGAGACGGCCCGGGGGAGCGAGCGGTGACCGGCGACCACCAGACCCTGGCGCTGCTGTTGTTCAGCGCGTTCATCGCGGTCACGCTCGGCATCACCACCTGGGTGAGCCGCAACCGACACGGCTCGGCGGAGGAGTTCTACGCCGGCGGACGGCTGTTCTCCCCGATGGAGAACGGTTTCGCCATCGCCGGCGACTACATGTCCGCCGCCTCCTTCCTCGGCATCTCCGGTCTGATCGCCCTCTACGGGTACGACGGCATGCTCTACTCCGTTGGCTTCCTCGTCGCCTGGCTGGTCGTGCTGCTGCTCGTGGCCGAACTCGTGCGCAACTGCGGCCGGTTCACCCTCGCCGACGTCGTCGCGTCGAGGATGCGGGAGCGGCCGGTGCGCATCGCGGCGGGCACGTCGTCGGTCACGGTGTCGGTGCTCTACCTGCTGGCGCAGATGGTCGGCGCCGGCAGCCTCGTCGCCCTGCTCCTCGGCGGCACCAGCGAGGCCGCTCAGTCCTGGACGGTGATCGGCGTGGGCGCGCTGATGGTCATCTATGTGTCGTTCGGCGGGATGCGGGCGACGACCTGGATCCAGATCGTCAAGGCCGTCCTGCTGATGGCGGGCGCGATCGCCATGACGCTGCTCGTCCTCGCCCGCTTTCAGGGCGATGTCAACCACCTGCTCAACACCGCCGCCGAACGCAGCGGCCACGGCAAGGACTTCCTCTCGCCCGGCCTGCGGTACGGCGGCGATTGGACCGCGCGGCTGGACTTCATCAGCCTCGGTCTGGCGCTCGTCCTGGGCACGGCCGGTCTGCCGCACATCCTGTCCCGCTTCTACACCGTGCCCACCGCGCGGGCCGCCCGCCGTTCGGTGGTCTGGTCGATCGGCCTCATCGGCAGCTTCTACCTGATGACGATCGTGCTCGGCTTCGGCGCCGCCGCGGTGCTCGGCACCGAGGAGGTCCGCGCCTCCAACGCCGCGGGGAACACGGCCGTACCGCTGCTCGCCCTGGACCTCGGGGGCGGCGCGGGTTCCACCGGAGGCACGGTGCTGTTCGCGGTGGTCGCCGCGGTCGCCTTCGCGACGATCCTGGCGGTGGTCGCCGGTATCACTCTTGCCTCGTCGGCCTCGGTCGCCCACGATCTGTACGCCTCGCTCAAGCGCCGGCACGCCAAGCAGCGCAGCGAGGTCGCGGTCGCGCGGCTCGCCGCCGCCGGGATCGGTGCCGTGGCCATCGCCCTCGGTCTGCTGGCCCGCGATCTGAACGTGGCGTTCCTGGTGGGCCTGGCCTTCGCGGTCGCCGCCTCCGCCAATCTGCCCGTCCTGCTCTACTCGTTGTTCTGGCGGAACTTCACGACGCGCGGCGCCGTCTGGTCGGTGTACGGGGGACTGATCCCCGCCATGCTGCTGGTGGTGCTCTCGCCGGTGGTCTCCGGCAGCCCGGAGTCCCTGTTCCCGGGCGTCGACTTCCATCTCTTCCCGCTGCAGAACCCGGGCGTGATCTCCATTCCGCTGGGCTTCCTCGCCGGCTGGATCGGTACCGTCACCTCCTCGGAGCCGCCGGACGACGCCCGGCACGCCGAGACGGAGGTACGGGCGCTGACCGGGGCGGGCGCGGTCTGACGCGGGTTTCGTCCGACGCGGGCGGGGTCTGGCGCGGCGGGGTCTGGCGCGGGCGGGGTCCGACGCGGTATCCACGACGCTCGGTCAGAGACTCGCCGACCAGGAGTAGCGGTGCTCAGGGCGACCGGTTTCGCCGTACCGCAGGCTCAGTTGCACGCGGTTCGTGCGCTCCAGCAGTTTCAGATAGCGCTGGGCGGTCTGTCTGCTGACGCCGGCCCGGTCCGCGATCTCCTGCGTGGGCAGTGGCCCGTCGGCCGCCAGCAGCACCTGGCGTACGGCCTCGGCGGTGGTCGGCGAGTGGCCCTTGGGCAGATCGGGGGCGACCGATCCGGCCGACAGCGCGCCGAAGATCCGGTCCACCTCGGCCTGTTCCGCCTCGCCGCCACCACGCAGCGTGCGCCGCAGCCCCGCGTACGCCTCCAACTTGGCCCGCAGACCCGCGAAGTTGAACGGTTTGACCAGGTACTGGAGCGCGCCGTGGCGCATCGCCGCCTGGACGGTGGCCACGTCGCGGGCCGCCGTCACCATGATGACGTCGGTCTGATGGCCCAGCCGGCGCAGCTCCCGGACGACCGCGAGACCGTTCCCGTCCGGCAGATAGTGGTCCATGAGCACCAGGTCCACGGGCGTGTCGGCGATCCGGGCAAGCGCCTCGGTCGCCGAATGCGCTGTGGCCACGACCCGGAAGCCCGGCATCTTCGCCACATAGGCCGCGTTGATCTCCGCCACGCGTACGTCGTCGTCCACGACGAGGACCTCGACCGGGTCACCGGCGTTCTCGGCGGGCCGGTCGTTCACCGTGCCTCCCCGGCGACTGCCGGCTCCGGATCGGCGAGTTCGGTCAGTGCTTCGGGAAGCACGACGGTGAACTCCGCGCCTCCGCCCGCCGCTTCGCCGACCCGGGCGCTGCCGCCCTGTCGTTCCGCGAGTCTGCGCACCAGTGCCAGCCCGATGCCGCGCTTGCCGTGGGCCGGGAGTTCCTTGGTGGACCAGCCCTCGGTGAAGATCTGCTCACGCTGTTCGGGCGGGACTCCGGGGCCGCTGTCCGAGATCCGCAGCACCGCTGTACGCCCTTCTGCCCGCAGGCGGAGCTCGACGCGGGCCTCCTCGGAGCCGGCCGCGGCGTCCATGGCGTTGTCGACGAGGTTGCCGACGACCGTGACGATGCCGCGCGGATCCACCAGGCGGTCGGGCAGCAGGGTGTCCGGCGCGATGCGCAGGGAGACTCCGCGCTCGGCCGCGACGGTCGCCTTCCCCACCAGAAGGGAGGCCAGCAGCGGGTCGTGGATCTTCTCGGTGACCTGCTCGGCCGTGGCCCGGTGCACCCCGACGACCTCGGTGACGAACTCCACCGCCTCCTCGTGCATCTCCAGCTCCAGCAGCCCGAGCAGGGTGTGCAGGCGGTTGGCGTGCTCGTGGTCCTGGGCCCGCAGGGCGTCGATGAGTCCGCGGGTGGAGTCCAGCTCCCGGCCCAGCTGCTCCAGTTCGGTGCGGTCACGCAGGGTGGCGACGGCGCCGCCGTCGTCCGTGGGCATCCGGTTGGCGATCAGCACGCGGTGGCCGCGCACGGTGACGAGGTCCTCGCCGGTGACGCGGCCGGTGAGGACGTCGGCCGTACGGCCCTCGCCCAGCACCTCGGTGAGCGGCAGGCCCCTGGCATCGGAGCCGAGGCCGAGCAGCCGCTGCGCCTCGTCGTTGATCAGCCGGACCCTGCCCGCCGCGTCGAGGGCCACCACGCCCTCGCGGATGCCGTGCAGCATCGCCTCCCGCTCGGCCAGCAGGGCGGCGATGTCGGAGAAGGCCAGGTCATGGGTCTGGCGCTGGAGTCTGCGGGAGATCAGATAAGCGGCCAGCGCCCCGACGGCCAGGGCGCCCCCGGCGTAGGCGAGCAGGCCGGGGATCGCCGCGAGGAGACGGGCGCGGACACTGTCGTACTCGATGCCGACGGACACAGCTCCGACGATCGCGCCGCTGTCGTCGCGCAGCGGGACCTTGCCCCGGGCGGAGCGGCCGAGCGTGCCGCTGTCGATCTCCATGACGTCCCGGCCCGCGAGCGCGTCACTCGGGTCCGTCGAGACGACCCGGCCGATCTGGGCGGTGGAGGTGTGCGACCAGCGCACCCCGGTCCGGTCCATGATCACGACGTACTCGGCTCCGGTGGCCCTGCGGATCCGCTCGGCCTCGGCCTGGACCGGTCCCGTGGGGGTGGGCTCGGTCCCGGTGAGGTCCTCGGCCACCTCGGTGGACGCCGTGGTCTCGGCGATCGCCAGCGCCCGGCGCATGGCCTGGTCGTCGAGCTGCTGGCTGAGAGGCGCCAGAAAGAGACCGGTGGCCAGGACGGTCACACCGGTCGCGATGGCCAGCTGCATCAGCAGGACCTGGGAGAAAACCCGCCGCGGCCAGCCGAACCGCCGGCGGCCGGCCGGCGGGGTCGGTTCGGGACTCATGCCTACGAACGGTAGAGGTCGAGCAGCTCTTTCTGAAATTTCCCGACGGTGACGCAAGCCGCTTGCGTTATATGCGGTCCGTTTGCGATTTCCTGAAAGTCGGCGATAAAGCCGCTGGTGTGGGCGGACTCAGGAGTTCCAGGGCGATCCACGGCGAAATTTGACGCGGTCATGGCGGTAGACGACTTAGCAGTTCTCTGCAACTCTCTGACCGCTGAACGCAAAAGTCTCAGTTCAACCGTGCACAAACGCCAGTCGCACGGGCACGTCGTCATGTACGCCGACAGAGCCGCGCCTCGCCTCGGCGCGAGGCCGAAGATCGGGGACAAATGAGACCGCAACGCCGGAGTTGTCGGGTGCTCTCCGCCGTGATCACGACCAGCCTTCTGCTGATCGGATGGCCGACGCTCACCGCCTCGGCGGCCGACGGCCCCAATATCGCCGCGGGCAGGCCCGCGACCGCCAGCACCGCCCATGCCGAGTACTCCGCCGGGAACATCACCGACGGCAGCCAGGGGACGTACTGGCAGAGCGCCGGAGGAGGCCTTCCGCAGTGGGTGCAGACCGACCTCGGGGCCACCAGCCGGGTCGACGAGGTGGTGCTGAAGCTGCCCGCGGGCTGGGAGAGCCGCAGCCAGACTCTGTCCGTGCAGGGCAGCGCGGACGGCACCAGTTTCACCACGATCAAGACCTCGGCCGCCTACAGCTTCCAGCCGGGCTCGGGCAATACCGTGACGGTCGGCTTCCCGGCCACCCAGACCAGATTCGTCCGCGTCCACATCACGGCCAACACCGGCTGGGCCGCCGCCCAGCTCAGTGAGCTGGAGGTGCACGCGGCCGGCGCGTCGTCCGTCAATCTGGCCCGGGGCAGGACGCTCACCGCGAGCAGCCACACCGAGGTCTACACCGCGGCCAACGCGAACGACGGCAACAAGGCCAGCTACTGGGAGAGCGCCAACGGCAGCCTCCCGCAGTGGATCCGAGCCGACCTCGGCGCATCCGTCCGCATCGACCGCGTGGTGCTGCGGCTGCCGGACGGCTGGCCGGATCGAACGCAGACCCTCCAGATCCAGGGCAGCGCCAACGGCACCGACTACACGGACCTGACCGCGTCCAAGGCGTACGCCTTCAACGCGGCAGGCGGACAGTCTGCGACGATCACCTTCGACGCCGCCACCACGCGGTACGTCCGGGTCCTCGTCACCGCCAACTCCGGGCGGGCGGCAGCCCAGCTGTCCGAGCTGGAGATCTACGGTCCGGCCACCGGGGACACCCAGGCTCCGACCACGCCCACCGAACTCAGCTACACGGAACCGGCCACCGGACAGATCAGGCTGGCCTGGAAGCCGTCCACCGACAACACCGCCGTGACCGGCTACGACATCTACGCCAACGGTGACCTGCGGACCAGCGTGGCGGGCAATGTCACGACGTTCACCGACACCCAGCCGGCGAGCGCGACCGTGTCGTACTTCGTGCGGGCCAAGGACGCGGCCGGTAACCAGTCCGGCAACAGCAACACCGTCACCCGCAGGGGCGACACCGGCGACACCCGGGCCCCGACGGTCCCGTCCAACCTCGCCTTCACGGAACCCGCCGCCGGACAGATCAGGCTGACCTGGGGGGCGTCGACCGACAACACGGCGGTGACCGGCTACGACATCTACGCGAACAACTCGCTGCGCCAGAGCGTGGCGGGCAATGTCACGACGTTCACGGACACCCAGCCGGCGAGCGCGACCGTGTCGTACTTCGTGCGGGCCAAGGACGCGGCCGGTAACCGGTCCGGCAACAGCAACACCGTCACCCGCAACGGCAGCGGCGGCAACGGGTCCAACCTCGCGGTCGGCAAGCCGATCACCGCGTCGTCCGTGATCCACACGTTCGTCGCCGAGAACGCCAACGACAACAGCCTCGCCACCTACTGGGAGGGCGCTGCCGGCAGCTACCCGAACACCCTCACCGTCAAGCTGGGCGCCAACGCCGACGTCAGCAGCCTCGTCCTGAAGCTCAACCCGGACAGCTCCTGGGGCAGCCGTACCCAGAACATCCAGGTCCTCGGCCGCGAACAGAGCGCATCCGGCTTCGCCGGCCTGGTGACCGCCAAGGACTACACCTTCAACCCCGCGAGCCAGAACGCGGTGACCGTCCCGGTCGACGCCCGCGTCGCCGACGTCCAGCTGAGGTTCACCTCCAACTCCGGTTCGTCCGCAGGACAGATCGCCGAGTTCCAGGTCATCGGAGTCGCCGCGCCCGATCCGGACCTGGAGGTCACCGGTCTCACGGCCGCGCCCGCCGCGCCCGTCGAGTCGGATCCGATCACCCTGTCCGCCACCGTCCGCAACAGCGGTCCCGCGGCCTCCGCCGCGAGCACCCTCGCCTTCCGCCTCGGCGGGACGAAGGTGGGATCGGCCGGGGTCGGGGCCCTCGCGGCCGGGGCGCAGACCACGGTCAGCGCCACCATCGGCGCCCGCGACGCGGGTACCTACCAGCTGAGCGCGGTAGCCGACGAGGCGAACGCCGTCATCGAGCAGAACGAGTCCAACAACACCTACACCAGCCCCACCTCGCTGGTGGTGAAGCCCGTCGACAGTTCCGACCTGCTCGCCTCGGCCGTGAACTGGACGCCCAGCGGCGCCTCCGCCGGTGACACCGTCACCTTCTCCGTGGCCCTGAAGAACCAGGGCACGGTCGCCTCGGCAGGCGGCAGCCATGGCATCACCCTGACCCTGACCGACTCCAAGGGCGCCACAGTGAAGACCCTCACCGGTGCGCACAGCGGGGTCATCGCCGCGGGCGCGACCGCCGCGCCGGTGAACCTCGGCACCTGGGCCGCCGCCAACGGCTCGTACACCGTGAAGGTGGTCGTCGCCGACGACGCCAACGAACTGCCCGTGAAGCGCGCCAACAACACCAGCAGCCAGTCGCTGTTCATCGGCCGCGGGGCGAACATGCCCTACGACATGTACGAGGCCGAGGACGGCTCCGCGGGCGGCGGAGCGGCTGTCGTCGGGCCGAACCGCACGGTCGGCGACATCGCGGGAGAGGCCTCGGGCCGAAAGGCCGTCACCCTCAACAACACCGGTAACTACGTGGAGTTCACCACCAGGGCCAGCACGAACACCCTGGTGACCCGGTTCTCCATCCCGGACGCTCCCGGCGGCGGAGGCATCGACTCCACGCTGAACGTGTATGTCAACGGCACCTTCCGCAAGGCCATCGACCTCACGTCGAAGTACTCCTGGCTGTACGGCGCGGAGGCCAGTCCCGGGAACTCGCCGGGCGCCGGCGCCCCTCGGCACATCTACGACGAGGCGCACGTCATGCTGGGCGAGACCGTCCCGGCGGGCAGCAGGATCAGGCTGCAGAAGGACGCGGCGAACACCTCGCGCTACGCGATCGACTTCGTCAATCTGGAGCAGGTCGCGCCGGTCGCCAACCCGGACCCGGCGAGGTACACCGTCCCGGCCGGATTCACGCACCAGGACGTGCAGAACGCCCTGGACAAGGTGCGCATGGACACCACCGGCACGCTGGTCGGCGTGTACCTGCCGGCCGGTGACTACCAGACGGCGAGCAAGTTCCAGGTCTACGGCAAGGCCGTCAAGGTGGCCGGCGCGGGGCCCTGGTACACCCGCTTCAACGCCCCCTCGACCCAGGACAACACCGATGTGGGCTTCCGGGCGGAGGCGTCGGCGAAGGGCTCGTCGTTCGCGGGCTTCGCCTACTTCGGGAACTACACCTCGCGCATCGACGGCCCGGGCAAGGTGTTCGACTTCTCCAACGTCACCGACATCGTGATCGACAACATCTGGAACGAGCACATGGTGTGCCTCTACTGGGGCGCGAACACCGACAAGATCACGATCAAGAACTCCCGGATCCGCAACATGTTCGCCGACGGCATCAACATGACGAACGGCTCGACGGACAACCTCGTCACCAACAACGAGGCCCGGGCCACCGGTGACGACAGTTTCGCCCTGTTCTCGGCGATCGACGCCGGTGGGGCGGACATGGAGAACAACGTCTACGAGAACCTGACGTCGATCCTCACCTGGCGTGCGGCCGGCATCGCCGTCTACGGCGGTTACAACAACACCTTCCGCAACATCCACGTCGCCGACACCCTCGTCTACTCGGGCATCACGATCAGCTCGCTGGACTTCGGGTATCCGATGAACGGCTTCGGGACCGAGCCGACGACCGTCGAGAACGTCTCGATCGTCCGGGCCGGCGGCCATTTCTGGGGGGCGCAGACCTTCCCCGGCATCTGGCTGTTCTCGGCCTCGAAGGTGTTCCAGGGGATCCGCGTCAACAACGTCGACATCGTCGATCCGACGTACAGCGGCATCATGTTCCAGACCAACTACGTGGGAGGTCAGCCGCAGTTCCCGATCAAGGACACCGTGCTCACTGACATCTCGATCACCGGTGCACGCAAGAGCGGCGACGCCTTCGACGCCAAGTCCGGCTTCGGCCTCTGGGCGAACGAGATGCCCGAGCCGGGCCAGGGGCCCGCGGTGGGTGAGGTCACCTTCAACGGCCTGCGGTTCGCCGGCAACGTCCAGGACATCAAGAACACCACCTCCACCTTCAAGATCAACATCAATCCCTAGATCGACCCCGGGATCAAGCCCGTGATCGGCTACTGATCCACACGCGGACTAGCGCAAGCCGCTTGCATGGCTTGCGCTAGTCTTGCGTGCATGACGCGACGACTTGCTCAGGTGGCGAAGAAGGTAGGGGTCAGTGAGGCCACGGTCAGCCGGGTGCTCAACGGCAAGCCGGGGGTCTCCGAGGCCACGCGCCAGTCCGTCCTGACCGCGCTGGACGTCCTCGGCTACGAGCGCCCCACCCAGCTGCGCGGCGAGCGCGCGCGCCTGGTGGGCCTCGTGCTGCCGGAGCTCCAGAACCCGATCTTCCCGGCGTTCGCCGAAGTGATCGGCGGAGCGCTTGCCCAGCAGGGCCTCACCCCCGTCCTGTGCACCCAGACGAAGGGCGGGGTCTCCGAGGCCGACTACGTCGAACTGCTGCTCCAGCAGCAGGTGTCCGGCGTGGTGTTCGCCGGCGGGCTCTTCGCCCAGGAGGACGCCCCGCACGACCACTACCGGCTGCTGGCCGAACGCCGGATCCCGGTGGTGCTCATCAACGCGGCCATCGAGAATCTCGACTTCCCCTGCATCGCGTGCGACGACGCCGTGGCGGTCGAGCAGGCCTGGCGCCACCTCGCCTCGCTCGGCCACGACCGCATCGGTCTCGTCCTCGGCCCGCTCGATCATGTGCCGTCCCGGCGCAAGCTCGCGGCGGCCCACGCGGCCGCGAAGGCGTCCGGCGGGGAGCTGGCCGACGAGCGGATCGAACGCTCCATGTTCTCGTTGGAAGGCGGGCAGGCGGCGGCCTCCAGGCTGCTCGACCGCGGTGTCACCGGCATCTTGTGCGCGAGCGATCCCCTCGCCCTCGGTGCCGTGCGCGCGGCTCGCCGGCGAGGGCTCGCCGTCCCCGGGGACATCTCCGTCGTGGGCTACGACGACTCCGCCTTCATGAACTGCACGGAGCCGCCGCTGACGACCGTGCGCCAGCCCATCGAGGCGATGGGCCGCGCCGCGGTGGAACTGCTCTGTGCGCAGATCCAGGGCGGCGAGGTCCCGCCCGGTGAGCTGCTCTTCGAGCCGGAACTGGTGGTGCGCGGCTCCACCGCAAAGGCTCCGCGCACCTGATTCAACCGACTGTCAATCATTTACGAAATCGGCGCGACATATTGCGGTCCTCTGTCGCCGGTGGTTGAGTGTGGCGCGTTCCCGCTGCTTGTCAGCCGCGGGTCATCCACGCTCAGGCCCGAAGGGGACCACCGATGAGAAGTGCTGGGTTCCGCCGTACGCGCCGTTCCGCCGCGACCGCGCTCGTCTCCGCGCTCGCCCTGACCGCGCTGGCCGCCTGCGGCACGAGCAGCAGCGGTGACAACGACGAGGGATCCGGCGGCGGTTCGTCCGATCCGTCAGCTCCCCTGGACCCGAAGACCAAGCTGACGCTGACGATCGACTGCATGCCGCCGGCCGCGAAGGCCGCGGAACTCAAGGAGTGGAAAGAGGACGTCAAGGCGTTCAACAAGACGTACCCGAACATCAGGATCGAGGGCCGGTCCACTCCCGGCCAGTGCCTGGAGCCGCCGCGGTTCACCGCGATGCTCAAGGCCAAATCCCAGCCGGACGTCTTCTACACGTACTTCACGGACCTAACGCAGGTGCTGGACAACGCCGGCGCCGAGGACATCACGGCGTACGTGACTCCGAAGACCGTCCCGGCGGTCGGGGACATCGACCCGAACGTCCTGAACTCCCTGAAGAAGGACGGAAAGCTCTACGGCCTGCCCACGAGCAACTACACCATGGGCCTGCTGATCAACCGCAAGCTCTTCCAGCAGGCCGGGCTCGACCCCGACGCCCCGCCGACGACCTGGGAAGACGTCCGCGCGGCCGCGAAGAAGATCGCCGGACTCGGCAACGGCACCGCCGGGTTCGGGGAGTACAGCGCCGGCAACACCGGCGGCTGGCACTTCACCGCCCATATGTACGGCCTCGGCGGGAACATCGTGGACGAGAGTGGCAAGAAGGCCGCCTTCAACGACGCGACCGGCAAGCAGGTCGTCGAGAACCTCAAGGCGATGCGCTGGCAGGACGAGAGCATGGGCAAGACCCAGCTGCTCAAGTGGGGCGACCTGCAGAAGCAGATAGCCAGCGACAAGCTCGGCATGTTCCTCGCCGCCCCCGACGACATCGCGTACATGGTCCAGCAACTCGGCGCCAAGTACGAGAACTTCGGCATGGGCCCGATCCCCGGCCAGAAGGCCACCCTCTACGGCGGCAACAACTACATGGTCAAGAAGGGCAGCTCGCCCGACAAGATCAAGGCCGCCGTCGCCTGGCTCAACTTCAAGAACCTCACGGTCGGCAAGGGCCAGTTCGACTGGGCCCGTAGCAAGGCCGACGGTCTGCCTGTCGGTGTGCCGCAGCCCAACTTCTGGCTGGGCGCCAGCAAGGCGAAGGACGACGCGGCGCGCGCGGCCAACGCCACCATGCCGGTCGAGAACTTCAAGCCCTTCATGGACAACCCGGTGCAGGGCAAGGCCGAGCCGCCCAAGGCCCAGGAGATCTACAAGGTCCTCGACAACGTGATGTCGGGCGTCCTGACCAACAAGAACGCGGACGCGGGCAAGTTGCTGGCCACCGCCGAGTCGCAGGTCAACCAGATCCTGGCGAACCAGTAGCCGATGTCGGCCCCCACTCTCATCCCACGCAAGGCCGCACCGCGTCCCGGCCGCGACGGCGGGCCCCGTACGAACGCATCGAGGGAGGCGTT
Organism: Streptomyces sp. NPDC096193; assembly: GCF_040302905.1. Classification (NCBI taxonomy): domain Bacteria; kingdom Bacillati; phylum Actinomycetota; class Actinomycetes; order Kitasatosporales; family Streptomycetaceae; genus Streptomyces; species Streptomyces sp. NPDC096193. The sequence continues at coordinate 109,479 of NZ_JBEOSJ010000002.1, forward strand.
CGTACGGGCCCTGCGCCGCAACCTGTCGGCGCACGGCTTTCTGATCGGCGCTGTCGTCTGCTTCTCGTTCTTCTCCTGGTATCCCATGGTCAGGGAGTTCATCCTGGCCTTCCAGAAGACCGAGAACGGACAGACGACCTGGGCCGGCTGGTCCAACCTGACCACCGTCTTCAACGACCCGGCGTTCTGGCAGGCCTGGCGCAACACGCTCCTGTTCACGGGGCTCGCGCTGGTCTTCGGATTCATCGTGCCGTTCGTCGTCGCCCTGGTCCTCAACGAGTTCCGGCACGGCCAGGGGTTCCTGCGCCTGCTCGTCTACCTGCCCGTGATGCTGCCGCCGGTCGCCTCGGTCCTGCTGTTCAAGTACCTCTACGACCCGGGCTACGGACTGCTGAACAGGCTGCTGGAGCTCGCGCACCTTCCCCAGCAGCAATGGCTCCAGGACCCCGACACCGCGATGCTCTCCGTGGTCATCGCCGCCACCTGGATGAACATGGGCGGCGCCACCCTCATCTACCTCGCCGCACTCCAGGGCGTCCCGGGTGAGCTCTACGAGGCGGCCGAGCTGGACGGCGCCGGCCTGCTGCGCAAGATCTGGTACGTCACCATCCCGCAGACCCGGCTCATCCTCTCGCTGATGCTGCTGATGCAGATCATCGCGACGATGCAGGTCTTCACGGAGCCGTTCCTGCTCACCGGCGGCGCCGGCCCCGAGGGCTCGACCACGACGGTCGTCTATCTGATCTACCAGTACGCCTTCAACTTCAACAACTACGGCAGCGCGGCCGCGCTCGGCCTGGTCCTGCTCGTACTGCTCGCGGGGTTCTCCGCGGCGTACGTCCGGCTCAGCCGCGCCGAGGACGAGTAGGCGGGAAGACGGCCATGACCACACGCACACTCATCTCACCGGCCCAACTCGCCAGGCCCCGTGGCAGACTGCTCTACTGGACCGCCTTCGTCCTGGTGATGATCCTGTTCACGCTGGTCTTCCTCGGACCGCTCTACTGGATGGTCTCCGGCGGGCTCAAGACCACCCAGGAAGTCGTCCAGTCGCCGCCCACGTTGGTCCCGGGCTCGGTGAACCCGGAGAACTACTCCCGGGCCTGGGAGGTGATGGACCTCTCCCGGCTGCTGTTCAACACCCTGTACTACGCCTTCGGGGCGCTCGCGTTCCAGCTGGTCTTCGACGTCGCCGCGGCCTACTCGCTCTCCCGGCTGCGGCCGGTATTCGGCAAGGCCATCCTCGCGATGATGCTGGTGACGCTGATGATCCCGGCCACCGTCCTCGTCGTACCGCAGTACCTCACCGTGCTGGACGTCCCGATCATCGAGCGCAATCTGCTCAACTCGCCCTGGGCGATCTGGCTTCCTTCGGTCACCAACGCCTTCAACATCTTCCTGCTCAAGCGGTTCTTCGACTCGATCCCGCACGAGCTGCTCGACGCGGCCGCCATCGACGGTGCGTCCCGGTTCAGAACCCTGTGGTCGGTGGTGCTGCCGATCTCGCGGCCCATTCTGGGCGTCGTGTCGATCTTCGCGGTCGTCGGCGTCTGGAAGGACTTCCTCTGGCCGATGCTCACCCTGCCCGACCCGACCAAACAGACGCTCAACGTCGGTATCTACTCCCTCTCCCACGGCGTGCCGGAGAACGTGCTGATCGCCGCGCTCACGATCGCCTCGATCCCCACGCTCCTGATCTTCCTCGCCTTCCAGCGCAACATCATGAGCGGTCTCACCGCGGGCGGACTCAAGGGCTGACCCCGGCCCGCACCGCCTGTTCCCCTCGAGCCTCCGCCGCCGGCCTTGCCCTGGCGCCCCGCTGTCCGGGCCGGCGGCGGAGTCCCACCTGCCCGAAAGGACCTCACGTGGCAGCCCCTCTGGATCACACGGACGACTGGTGGCGCGCCGCCGCCATCTATCAGGTGTACGTACGCAGCTTCGCCGACGGTGACGGCGACGGCACCGGTGATCTCGCCGGGGTGCGGGCCCGGCTGCCCTACCTCGCCGAACTCGGCATCGACGCCATCTGGTTCAACCCCTGGTACCTCTCCCCGATGGCGGACGGCGGTTACGACGTCGCCGACTACCGCTCCATCGACCCGGCTTTCGGCACTCTGGCGGAGGCCGAGAAGCTCATCAGCGAGGCACGCGGACTGGGCATCCGCACCATCGTCGACATCGTCCCCAATCATCTGTCGGACCAGCACGCCTGGTTCCGGGCCGCCGTCGCGGCGGGGCCCGGCAGCGCGGAGCGCGAGCTGTTCCACTTCCGCCCGGGCCGCGGCGAGAACGGTGAACTGCCGCCCAACAACTGGCCGTCGCAGTTCTCGGGGGAGACCTGGACCAGGGTTGCGGACGGCGAGTGGTATCTGCACCTGTTCACGCCGCAGCAGCCGGATCTCAACTGGAGTCACCCGGTTGTCCGCCAGGAGCACGAGGACGTCCTGCGCTTCTGGTTCGAGCGGGGAGCCGCCGGCGTACGCATCGACTCGGCGGCCCTGTGCGCCAAGGACCCCGACCTGCCGGACGCCGCCGAGGACGACACCACCCCCTACGTCGACCGCGACGAACTGCACGACATCTACCGCTCCTGGCGGGCCGTCGCCGACGAGTACAACGGTGTCCTCATCGGCGAACTGTGGGTGCCCGATCCGGACCGGTTCTCGCGCTATCTGCGCCCCGACGAGCTGCACACCGCCTTCAACTTCGACTTCCTCGCCCGGCCCTGGGACGCGGCGGAGCTGCGTGCCTCCATCGACACGACACTGGCCTTCCACGCCCCGGTGGGCGCGCCCGCCACCTGGGTGCTCTGCAACCACGACGTCACCCGCACGGTCACCCGCTACGGACGGGCCGAGGACACCGGCTTCGACTTCGCGAAGAAGCGCTTCGGCACACCGTCCGACCTCGTGACCGGAACCCGGCGGGCACGCGCCGCCGCCCTGCTCTCCCTCGCGCTGCCCGGCAGCGTCTACCTGTTCCAGGGCGAGGAACTGGGCCTCCCCGAGGCGGACATACCGCTGGACCGCATCCAGGACCCGATGCATTTCCGCTCGCTCGGGGTGGACCCCGGACGGGACGGCTGCCGGGTGCCCCTGCCGTGGCGTGCGGACGCCCCGCACTTCGGCTTCGGTTCCGAGCAGGAGCCGTGGCTGCCGCAGCCCGCGGACTGGACGGCCTACGCGGCCGACCTGCAGGCCGCGAGGGAGGACTCCATGCTCGTCCTCTATCGCGAAGCCCTGCGCCTCCGCCGCACCGAGGAGGGCTTCGGCGACGGTCCCCTGAACTGGCTGCCGACCGCCCCGGACGTCCTCGCCTTCGTCAGGACCGGCGGCCTGATCTGCGTCGTCAACTTCTCCCAAGAGCCCGTCAAACTCCCCGGCCACACCGGCATCCTGCTGACGAGCGGCCCCCTGGACGGCGACGGGAGGCTCCCGCAGGACACGGCGGCCTGGCTACGGTCCTGACCCGCGGCCGGAGCCGCCGGCCCCTTTCCCCGGGCCCCTCAGGAGGCCCCAGGAGGCCCCAGGACCTACCGTTCCCGACGGACGCGCGCCCCCGACGCCCGGGCCCTTCCCGCCTGTTCACGGCGCGGGCCTGGGCGGGCGGGGGCCGCTGTAGTGACCGCTCGGCCGCATCCGCAGTGGCTGCTCCTCGTACTCCTCCAGCGCATGCGCGATCCAGCCGGCCGTACGCGCCACGGCGAACACGGTCTCGCCCGCCTCGGCCGGCATCCCCGACGACAGCGACAGCACGGCGAGCGCCATGTCCACATTGGCGTGAAGCTCCACATGGCGGGCCGTCGTCGACTCCACCTCGCGAGCCGCCCGCAGCGCCGGGCGGGCCGCGGGGATCTGCTCCAGTGCGCCGAACAGGGCCTCGGCGCGCGGGTCCTGGGCCGGATAGAGACGGTGCCCGAGCCCAGGCACCCGGCGTCCCGCCCGCAGATGGTCGGCGACGACCGGTGCCGCCCCGCCCCGTTCGAGGACGTCGGCGAGCATCCGGTGGGCGAGCCCACTGGCGGCCCCGTGCAGCGGCCCGTCCAGGGCGCCGAGCCCGGCGGACACGACGGCGTACGGATGGGCGCGCGCGGAGGCGGCGACCCGCACCGCGAGGGTGGACGCGGCCAAGTCGTGGTCAATGAGCAACGAAAGCGCCATGTCCAGGGCGCGCAGAAACGCCTCGTCGGGGCGGGTCGTGGTGAGCCGTGACCACAGCCGCCAGGCCAGCCGGCCCTCTCCCCGGTGCGGCTCACCGACCGAGGGCAGCGCGTCGACCAGGACGGGGATCAGGGAGCGGGCGCTGCCGAGGACGGCGTCACGGCCGAGGTCGAAACGGAGTGGATCGGCGACGGCCGCGGCGATCGCCGCCACCCGCAGCCGGTCCGTCGACCCGCTGTGCACGGGCAGCGCCTCGACCGCGCGGCGGGCGGCGGCCAGCGGTTCGGGAGGGGAGGTGAAGCGGATGCCCCTGTGCAGCGTGCCGGTCCAGAGCCAGTCGGCGATCTCCTCGTAGGAGTGGCTGCGGGCCAGCTCGGTGGCGTCCACCCCGCGGAAGTAGTAGCGGTCCTTGTCGATCAGCGTGATGCCCGTGCGGATCCGCTGGGTGACGTCACTGCCGGCCGAGGGCTCCCGCCGCCCCTTGCGGACGAGCGCGTCGACCTCCTTGGCGTCGAAGGTGCTGCCCCGGCCGGTGGGGTCGCGGCGGCTGGAGAGCTGTCCGCGGCTGACGTACGCGTACACCGTCTCGGGCTTCACACCGAGTCGCTCGGCCGCCTCGCGCGTGGTGATCCGGTCCGTCTCCGGTGCGTTCTCCGTCATGGGGGACACCGTACACAAGCAGTACACATATTGATGCGATCAATATTGACAGTGATGTAATCAAGCATGGACAGTCGAATCAATTCGAGGAGCTGTGATGCAGATGGACAGGCAGTTGGACGTACCGCGCGGACTCGCCGGGGTCGTGGTCACCGACACCGCACTGGGAGACGTCAGAGGGCGAGAGGGCTTCTACCACTACCGCCAGTACTCGGCCGTCGAGCTCGCGCAGAGCACCGGGTTCGAGGACGTCTGGCATCTGATGTTCTACGGGGAGCTCCCGGACGCCGACCGGCGGCGGGCCTTCCTCGCCGAGACGGCGGCCCTGCGCCGGCTGCCCGACGACGTACGGGCGGCGCTGCCGGCGATCGCCCGCTCCAGCGCTCCGTCCGGCCCGCTCGCCGGGCTGCGGACGGCCCTCTCGCTGCTGGGTGCCGCCTCCGGGTTGCGGCCGGTCTACGACCTCGACACCGAGTCGCGCCGCCGGGACGCGCTGACCGCGTGCGCCGCCGTGCCGACGCTGCTCACGGCGCTGCACCGGCTGGGCCGGGGACTCGAACCGGTCGAACCGCGCGAGGACCTGCCGTTCGCGGCCAACTACCTCTACATGCTGACCGGTTCGGAGCCGGAACCCGCCCGGGCCAGGGCGATCGAGCAGTACCTCATCTCCACCGTCGACCACGGCTTCAACGCCTCCACCTTCACCGCCCGGGTCATCGCGTCCACCGGCGCGGACCTCGCGGCCTGCCTGGTCGGCGCGACGGGCGCGCTCTCGGGCCCTCTGCACGGCGGCGCCCCGAGCCGGGCCCTGGACACCCTCGACGCCATCGGCACCCCGGACCGCATCGACCCCTGGATCCGCGAACGGGTCCTCGCGGGCGAACGCATCATGGGTTTCGGCCATCCCGTCTACCGCACCGAGGACCCGCGCTCACGCATGCTGCGGGGCATCGCGGAGAGCTTCGGCGGCCCGCTGGTGGAGTTCGCGGTCCAGGTGGAGGCACAGGTCGAGGCGATCCTGGCGGAACTGAAGCCCGGCCGGGAGCTGCACACGAACGTGGAGTTCTACGCGGGCGTGGTCATGGAGCTGTGCGGTCTGCCCAGGGAGATGTTCACGCCGACGTTCTGCGCGGCGAGGGTGGTGGGCTGGAGCGCGAACATTCTGGAACAGTCGGAGGACTCCAAGATCATCCGCCCGGCGGCGAGGTATGTCGGGCCGCCGCCGGTGCTGCGGCAGGCGTCCTGAAGCGCGGTGCGCGGCCCGGAGTTGTCGGCCGCGTCCACTACGCTCGAGCCCCATGACCAGCAAACCCGTGCCCGTCATCGTCCTCGCGGGCTTCCTGGGATCCGGCAAGACCACCCTGCTCAACCACCTTCTCCGCGCGAGCCGTGGCACCCGTATCGGCGTCGTCGTCAACGACTTCGGGGCCATCGAGATCGACGCCATGACCGTGGCCGGGCAGCTCGGGGACTCCACCGTGTCCCTCGGGAACGGGTGTCTGTGCTGCGCTGTCGACGCGAGCGAACTCGACGTCTTCCTGGACCGGCTCACCCGCCCCGACGCGCGTCTCGACGTCATCGTCATCGAGGCGAGCGGGCTCGCCGAGCCACAGGAACTCGTGCGGATGGTGCTCGCCGGCGAGAACGAGCGCGTCATGTACGGCGGGCTCGTCGAGGTCGTCGACGCGGCCGAGTTCGACGCCACCCTGGAGCGGCACCCCGAGATCGCCCGGCACCTCGGCATCGCCGACCTCATTGTGCTCAACAAGGCTGACCGGGTCGGGGACGCGGCGGGGGAGCGGCTGCGGGAGCGGATCCGCGGGCTCGGCCGTGGGGCGCTGGTCAGTGCGACGTACGGGCGGATCGACCCGGAGCTGCTCTTCGAGTGCCGGCCCCGGGGCGAGCGCGTCGGCCAGCTCTCGTTCGAGGACCTGCGGGAAGAGGACGAGGACGCGGCCGGCGCCGGGGACGGGGACCGGGGCGACGGGTGCGAGGTCGGCGACGGCCACCGTCATGGGCGTGCGCACGGCGACCATCTGCACGCCGCCTACGAGAGCGTCTCCTTCACCGCGGACGAGCCGCTGCACCCGCGCCGGCTGCTGGACTTCCTCGACTCGCGGCCCGAAGGCCTGTACCGCATCAAGGGATTTGTCGACTTCGGCGCCCTCGATCCGCGCAATCGCTACGCCGTCCACGCCGTCGGCCGGTTCCTCCGGTTCCACCCGGAGCCCTGGCCGGCAGGCGAGCGGCGGCAGAGCGGGATCGTCCTGATCGGCTCGGGCATCGACACCGCGGCCCTGCGCAAGGAGCTCGACGCCCTCCCCGTGGCCGGACCGCAGGACGCCCCTGACGAACACACCCTGTGGGGCGTCCTGCGCTTCGTACCGGACGGGCCGGAGGGCTCGTAGAGCCCGCCGACCTGTCCATTCGGATCCAGCGCCTCGATCAGCTCGACGGGCCGGCCAGCACCGCCACCTGCGACGGCGGCGGGGTGCCCGAGCCGTCCCGGCGCGGGTCCAGGTCCGGGAGCCGCGCCGGGGTGCCGTTCGGCTGGGCCGCCCGGACCGGGTTCGCGCCCGCCCAGGCCAGCAGCAGGACGTCCTCACCCTTGAGGAAGCGCTGGCAGCGCACGCCACCGGTCGCCCGCCCCTTGCGCGGGTACTGGTCGAACGGCGTCATCTTCACCGTCGTGATGGAGTCGTCCAGCGCGCCGGTCGAGCCCGCGGCCGTGAACACCACCGCCTCCGCGGCCGGGTCCACCGCGGTGAACGAGATCACCTGTGCGCCGTCCGCGAGCTTGATGCCGGCCATGCCGCCCGCCGCCCGGCCCTGCGGCCGTACCTGCGAGGCCTGATAGCGCAGCAGCTGTGCGTCGGAGGCGATGAACACCAGGTCCTCCTCGCCGGTCCGCAGCTCGACACCGCCGACGATCCGGTCGCCCTCCCTGAGGGTGATGACCTCCAGCTCGTCCTTGTTCGCCGGATAGTCGGGCACCACCCGCTTGACGACACCCTGGAGGGTGCCGAGCGCGAGGCCCGGGGACGACTCGTCGAGCGTGGTCAGGCAGATCACCGTCTCGTCCGTCTCCAGCGAGAGGAACTCCGAGAGCGGCGCACCTCCCGACAGATTCGGCGCGGACGCGGTGTGCGGCAGCTGCGGCAGGTCGATCACCGAGATCCGCAGCAGCCGGCCCGTCGACGTCACCGCTCCCACATCGCCTCGCGCCGTCGCGGGGACGGCGGAGACGATCACATCGTGCTTGGCGCGCTTGACCTCGTCGTCCGGGATCGGCTCGCCGGTGACGGTACGCGCCAGCAGTCCGGTCGAGGACAGCAGCACCCGGCACGGGTCGTCCGCGACCTCCAGCGCCACCGCCGCGACCGGCGTGGCACCGGACTCCAGCAGCACCGTGCGCCGGTCGGTGCCGAACTTCTTGGCCACCGCGGCCAGTTCGCCCGAGACCAGCTTCCGCAGCTCGGCGTCCGAATCCAGGATCGCCGTCAGCTCGTCGATCTCGGTGTTCAGCCGGTCGCGCTCGCTCTCCAGCTCCAGCCGGTCGAACTTGGTCAGCCGACGCAGCGGGGTGTCGAGGATGTACTGGGTCTGGATGTCGCTCAGCGAGAAGCGCTCGATCAGTCGCTGCTTCGCCTCCGCGGAATTCTCGCTGGACCGGATGAGCCGGATGACCTCGTCGATGTCGATCAGCGCGACGAGCAGGCCCTCGACCAGATGCAGCCGGTCGCGGCGCTTGGTGCGGCGGAACTCGCTGCGCCGGCGCACGACCTCGAAGCGGTGGTCGAGGTAGACCTCCAGCAGCTCCTTCAGCCCCAGCGTCAGCGGCTGGCCGTCGACCAGTGCCACGTTGTTGATGCCGAAGGACTCCTCCATCGGCGTCAGCTTGTAGAGCTGCTCCAGGACGGCCTCGGGGACGAAGCCGTTCTTGATCTCGATCACCAGACGCAGGCCGTGCGCCCGGTCGGTGAGGTCCTTGACGTCGGCGATGCCCTGGAGCTTCTTCGCGGAGACCAGGTCCTTGATCTTCGCGATCACCTTCTCCGGGCCGACCGTGAAGGGCAGTTCGGTGACGACGAGTCCCTTGCGGCGGGGCGTGACGTCCTCGATCACGGCCGTGGCACGGATCTTGAAGGTGCCGCGGCCGGACTCGTACGCGTCCTTGATGCCGGCGAGGCCCACGATCCGGCCGCCGGTCGGCAGGTCCGGCCCCGGGACGTATCGCATGAGGGTCTCGAGGTCCGCGCCCGGGTGCTTGATCAGATGGCGGGCCGCGGCGATGACCTCGCCCAGATTGTGCGGCGGCATGTTCGTCGCCATACCGACCGCGATCCCGGACGCGCCGTTGACCAGGAGGTTCGGGAAGGCCGCCGGAAGAGCGACCGGTTCCCGCTCCTGGCCGTCGTAGTTCGGCGAGAAGTCGACGGTGTCCTCGTCGATCGACTCGGTCATCAGCGACGTCGCGTCGGCCATTCGGCACTCGGTGTAACGCATCGCCGCGGGCGGGTCGTCATTACCGAGCGAACCGAAGTTTCCGTGTCCGTCGACCAGGGGCACCCGCATGGAGAAGGGCTGCGCCATCCGCACCAGGGCGTCGTAGATCGAGGCGTCGCCATGGGGGTGCAGCTTGCCCATCACCTCGCCGACGACACGTGCACACTTGACGTATCCGCGGTCGGGCCGCAGGCCCATCTCGTTCATCTGGTAGACGATGCGGCGGTGCACCGGCTTCATGCCGTCGCGGGCGTCGGGCAGGGCGCGTGAGTAGATCACGGAGTACGCGTACTCGAGGAAGGAGCCCTGCATCTCGTCGACGACGTCGATGTCGAGGATCCGCTCCTCGAAGTCGTCGGGCGGAGGGGTCTTCGTGCTGCGGCGGGCCATCGCGGCTGCTGCTCCTTCACGTACCGGATCTGGATCTGACGCGGACCATTGTGGACCGTCCCACTGACAACGCAGACCACGACCCGGGAACTTCGCCAGGTGTCAGCCCGCTTGCATACAGTGGCAGCACTCTCCATATCGCGATCGAAGGGACGTACATGCCCATGGGTCACACGGCCACAGCGCAGGCCGGCTCCGGCGGCCTGACAGCGACTGAGCATCGGCTGGCCAACGGCCTGCGCGTGGTGCTCTCCGAGGACCACCTGACCCCGGTCGCCGCGGTCTGCCTCTGGTACGACGTGGGCTCGCGCCACGAGGTCAAGGGCCGTACAGGGCTTGCTCACCTCTTCGAGCACCTGATGTTCCAGGGCTCGGGCCAGGTGAAGGGGAACGGTCACTTCGAGCTCGTGCAGGGCGCCGGCGGCTCGCTGAACGGCACCACCAGCTTCGAGCGCACCAACTATTTCGAGACGATGCCCACCCACCAGTTGGAGCTCGCGCTCTGGCTGGAGGCCGACCGTATGGGCTCCCTGCTCGCCGCCCTCGACGACGAGTCCATGGAGAACCAGCGCGACGTCGTCAAGAACGAGCGCCGTCAGCGCTACGACAATGTGCCGTACGGCACGGCGTTCGAGAAGCTGACCGCCCTCGCGTACCCCGAGGGCCACCCGTACCACCACACCCCCATCGGCTCGATGGCCGACCTCGACGCCGCGACCCTCGAGGACGCCCGCGCCTTCTTCCGCACGTACTACGCGCCGAACAACGCGGTGCTGTCGGTCGTCGGCGACATCGACCCGGAGCAGACGCTCGCCTGGATCGAGAAGTACTTCGGCTCCATCCCTTCCCACGACGGCAAGCAGCCGCCGCGCGACGGCTCCCTGCCGGAGATCATCGGTGAGCAGCTGCGCGAGGAGATCCGGGAGGAGGTTCCGGCGCGTGCGCTGATGGCCGCCTACCGGCTGCCGCACGACGGGACCCGCGAGGCCGACGCCGCCGACCTGGCGCTCACCGTCCTCGGCGGCGGCGAGTCCTCCCGGCTGCACAACCGTCTGGTGCGGCGGGACCGCACGGCCGTCGCCGCCGGGTTCGGCCTGCTGCGTCTGTCCGGCGCGCCCTCGCTCGGCTGGCTGGATGTGAAGACGTCCGGTGGGGTCGAGGTCCCGCAGATCGAGTCCGCCGTCGACGAGGAGCTCGCGCGGTTCGCCGCCGAGGGCCCGACGCCGGAGGAGATGGAGCGCGCACAGGCGCAGCTGGAACGCGAATGGCTGGACCGGCTCAGCACGGTCGCCGGCCGCGCCGACGAACTGGCCCGTTACGCCGTGCTGTTCGGCGACCCGCAGCTCGCGCTGACGGCCGTCAACCGCGTGCTGGACATCACCGCCGAGGAGGTGCAGGCGGTCGCCCAGGCCCGGCTGCGCCCCGACAACAGGGCGGTGCTGGTGTACGAACCGGTCTCCGCCGACCAGGACGACCAGAGCGACCAGGAAGAAGGGGCGGACCAGTGAGCGACGCCGCCGAGCCGTTGACCGCGATGACGTTCCACCCGCAGCCGCAGGCGGGTACCGCCAGGCCGTGGGCCTTCCCCGCGCCCGACCGCGGCACCCTGGACAACGGTCTGACCGTCCTGCGGTGCCACCGGCCCGGTCAGCAGGTCGTGGCCGTGGAGATCTCTCTCGACGCCCCCCTCGACGCCGAGCCGGAGGGCCTCGACGGCGTCGCCACGATCATGGCGCGCGCCCTGTCCGAGGGCACCGACAAGCACTCCGCCGAGGAGTTCGCCGCCGAGCTGGAGCGCTGTGGGGCCACCCTCGACGCCCACGCAGACCACCCCGGCGTCCGGGTCTCGCTGGAGGTCCCGGTCTCCCGGCTCCCCAAGGCGCTCGGGCTGCTCGCCGAGGCCCTGCGTGCCCCCGCCTTCGACGACAGCGAGGTCGAGCGGCTGGTGCGCAACCGGCTGGACGAGATCCCGCACGAGATGGCCAACCCGGCCCGCCGCGCCGCCAAGGAGCTGTCCAAGCAGCTCTTCCCGGCATCGCTGCGGATGTCGCGCCCGCGTCAGGGCACTGAGGAGACGGTGGCCCGGATCGACGCCGCGGGCGTCCGGGCGTTCTACGACGCCCATGTCCGGCCCGCTACCGCGACCGCGGTGATCGTCGGCGACCTCACCGGGGTCGACCTCGACGCCGTGCTCGCCGAGACCCTCGGCGAGTGGACGGGCGACACCGCGCAGTCCCGGCCCGTCCCGGCGATCACCGCGGACGACACCGGTCGCGTGATCATCGTGGACCGGCCCGGAGCCGTGCAGACGCAGCTGCTGATCGGCCGCGTCGGCCCGGACCGCCACGACCGCGTCTGGCCCGCCCAGGTGCTCGGTGCGTACTGCCTCGGCGGCACGCTCACCTCCCGTCTCGACCGCGTGCTGCGCGAGGAGAAGGGCTACACCTACGGCGTACGGGCCTTCGGCCAGGTCCTGCGCTCGGCACCCGACGGCACGGGCGCCTCTCTGCTCGCCATCAGCGGCTCGGTGGACACCCCCAACACCGGCCCGGCGCTGGACGATCTGTGGAAGGTGCTGCGCACGCTGGCGGACGGGGGTCTCACCGACGCCGAGCGCGATGTCGCCGTGCAGAACCTGGTGGGTGTCGCCCCGCTGAAGTACGAGACGGCGGCGTCCGTCGCGAGCACCCTCGTCGATCAGGTCGAGCAGCACCTGCCCGACGACTACCAGGCGCAGCTGTATGTGCGGCTGGCCGAGACGGGCACGGTGGAGGCGACGGCAGCGGCCGTCAGCGCCTTCCCCCAGGACCGTCTCGTCACGGTGCTCGTGGGTGACGCGTCCGCGATCGAGGAACCGGTCAAGGCCCTCGGCATCGGTGAAGTGACGGTTGTCACCAGCTGATTGAGGCCGTCGCCCCGCTTCTGCTTCTCGGCGGAGCGGCTTCCGCCTCCCGGTGGAGCGGTCTTCGCGGTCCGGTGGGCGCGGCCAGGGAACCCCGGCATCACACGATGCCGGGGTTCCGCTGTTTGCCCGATTTGCTGCGGGGCTTCCCCTCTGCCCTGTGGCATGCGCTACAAACAGGGCTGTCTGTTTGGTGATTGAAAGTTGCCACGCTTAGCGTCGGTCCGGCTGTTCGCCAGTACCGCCGCATCCGCGGCACGGACAGCCATCGCCGAGTCCCCGTCAGGCGCGAGCCTGGGGAGCCGGGGACCCACACGCAGTCCCTGGGGTGAATCGGATGCCTTCGCAGCTGTGCCGCGGCGGAGGCGCCCGTAGGAGACCTTCCTGCTCCGAACCCGTCAGCTAACCCGGTAGGCGAGAAGGAAGGAAAGGACCAGCCACTTCATGGCGTTCGCCCGTCCCACCGGGAAGCACCGTGCCCCGAACCGTGTGACGCGCAGAGGCGCGAGCATCGCCGGCGTCGCGGCCCTTGCCACCACCGGCGTCATCGGAACCCTCGCCTCTCCGTCGCTGGCCGCCGAGACCGGATCCGCCGCGTCCGGCACCGTCACTCTCGAGAGCACCGGCCTGAGCACGGCCGTCGGCGCCGACTCGCTCGCCACCGAGATAGCCGACCAGGCCGCGGCGCAGGAGCAGGAGGCCGAAGAGGCCGTCGCCCGCGCCAAGGCCGCCGCCGAGGCCGAGCGCAAGGCCGAGGCCCGCGCCAAGGAGGCCCGCGAGGCCCGGGAGCGTGCCGCCCGCGCGGCCGAGCGCAAGCGCCTGAACGCCTTCGTGTCACCGGTCTCCGGCTCGTACGTCTCCACCGGCTACCGGGCCGGCGGAGCCGTCTGGTCCTCCGGCACCCACACCGGCATCGACTTCCACGCCGCCACCGGCACCCCGGTGCACGCGGTCGGCGCGGGCACCGTCGTCGAGGCCGGCTGGGGCGGCGCCTACGGCAACAACATCGTGATCAAGATGAATGACGGCTCGTACACCCAGTACGGCCACCTGTCGTCGCTGAACGTCTCGGTCGGCGAGACCGTGACCCCTGGCCGGCAGATCGGCCTGGCCGGCTCGACCGGCAACACCACCGGGCCGCACCTGCACTTCGAGGCCCGCAGTGGCGCCGAGTACGGCTCGGACATCGACCCGGTCGCGTACCTGCGCTCGCACGGCGTCACCATCTGAGCCGCGTGACCGTCTGAAGCCCGCGGATCGTCCGGGCCGGCGGATCATCTGAGCCCGCAGACCGTCCGGGCTCGCAGATCGTCCGGGCCGGCGGATCGTCCCGGCCGCACCCAAGGCCCCGGCCCACCGCCGGGGCCTTCCGCGTGGGCCGATGTGTGCGCAGGCGCGGGCATGTCGCGTGGTGGCAAGCCGGCGACTGGCCAAAAGATATCCATGAATGCCCGCCGGGCATCGGAAAATGTGGACCGCTGCAATAGAGTCACCGAACGGTCGTCAATCGGCTGCGTTTCGCGCGGATTAAAGCGGAGGTTCGGTCATGCGCATTCCCGCGCACTCGGTATGCACGGCGATCCGCGACGACATCGTCTCCGGTGTGTTCCGGCGCGGCAGCAGACTCACCGAGGAGCAGCTGGCCCGCCGTTACGGCGTCTCGCGCGTCCCGGTGCGCGAGGCCCTGCGGACGCTGGAGTCCGAGGGCTTCGTCACCACCCGGCGTCATGCGGGCGCGTGCGTGGCGGAGCCGACCGAGCGGGAGGCGGCCGACCTGCTGGAGGTGCGGATGCTGCTGGAGCCGTTGGGTGCGGCCCGGGCGGCACAGCGGCGCACCGAGGCCCATCTCAAGGTGCTGCGCGGCCTGGTCAGGCTGGGCCAGGAGCGTGCTCGCCGTGGTCAGGGCGAGGATCTGCGTTCGCTCGGCGGCTGGTTCCACGAGACGCTCGCCCAGGCTTCCGGCAGCCCGGGCCTGATCGCTCTGCTCACCCAGCTGCGGCACAAGATCGCCTGGATGTACGTCGTGGAGCAGCCGGCCGCGCCTGTCGAGTCGTGGGCGGAGCACGGCGCGATCGTGGACGCCGTCGCACGGGGCGACGCCGAACGGGCCCGGGCGCTGACCGCCCTGCACGCCGAGCGGGCGGCGGCAGCGCACCGGCCGCGGAGCACGGAACGCGTGAGGACTTCGCAACATTCCGTAAACACCGCGAGCGCCCGCAATTAACAGTCGCGCCGTATACAAAGAGGAAGCATTCCGCGGGGGCTTCTTTTCTGCTGTCCGGATTCCTTTCACGGGACCGGAAAGTCCGGCGGAGTCGTCCGAATATCCAAGGGTGCCCGGGAAATGGCGGACGAGCCGGTCCGGGAAAGGAAAAAGCCGCGGCTTCCCGTATTCGGGACGCCGCGGCTCCTGGCCGCCGGACCGTCGGGTGGTCAGACGGTCTCGGGAAGCTCGTCGAGGCCCTCGGCCACCAGCTTGGCGAGCCGGTCAAGGGCGGCGTCGGCGCCGTCCGCGTCGGAGGCCAGCACGATCTCCTCGCCACCCTGGGCGCCCAGGCCGAGCACGGCGAGCATCGAGGCGGCGTTGACCGGGTTGCCGTCGGCCTTGGCGATCGTCACGGGGACGCCGGAAGCCGTGGCGGCACGGACGAAGATGGAAGCGGGGCGGGCGTGAAGGCCCTCGGCCCAGCCGACGTTGACGCGGCGCTCAGCCATGGTGTTGCCCTTCAAGTCTTAGCGGTTGTCTAGACCAGTCTCTCATGTACGGTCGCGGGTCGGCACCGGCCCCGGGTCCGACCGCGGACGCCTGCGGGCCATCCTCAGACTGCCGCGCCCCAACACCCTCCGCGACCGGTGATCGCGCCGTACGCTTTCTGCCATGCAGACCCAGCCGGACCACGCCTACCCCGCTCACTGGGAAGCAGACGTGGTGCTGCGCGACGGGGGCACCGCGCGCATCAGGCCGATCACCACCGAGGACGCCGATCGCCTGGTCAGTTTCTACGAACAGGTCTCGGACGAGTCGAAGTACTACCGCTTCTTCGCCCCCTACCCCCGGCTGTCCGCCAAGGACGTCCACCGGTTCACCCATCACGACTACGTGGACCGGGTGGGTCTCGCGGTCACGGTCGGCGGCGAGTTCATCGCGACCGTGCGCTTCGACCGGATCGATCCCACGGGACGCCCGGCGAGCGCGCCCGCGGACGAGGCCGAGGTCGCGTTCCTGGTCCAGGACGCGCACCAGGGCCGAGGAGTGGCCTCCGCCCTGCTCGAACACATCGCGGCGGTGGCCCGGGAGAGGGGTATCCGCCGCTTCGCGGCCGAGGTGCTGCCCGCGAACAGCAAGATGATCAAGGTTTTCCGGGACGCCGGCTACACCCAGAAGCGCAGCTTCGAGGACGGCTCCGTCCATCTCACCCTCGACCTCGAACCGACGGCGGAGTCCCTCGCGGTGCAGCGCGGCCGCGAGCAGCGTGCGGAGGCGCGCTCGGTGCAGCGGCTGCTCGCGCCGCGCTCGGTCGCGGTCATCGGCACCGGCCGGGCGCCCGGCGGTGTGGGCCGTACGGTGCTGCGCAATCTGCTGGGGGCGGGCTACACCGGCCGTACGTACGCGGTGAACCGGGCTTTCCCCGAGTCGCAGACGGAGCTGGACGGAGTGCCGGCGTTCCGTTCGGTCGGCGCGATCGTCGCCGAGACGGCGGAGCAGGTCGACCTGGCGATCGTCGCCGTACCCGCCGAACGGGTGCCGGATGTCGTCGCCGACTGCGGAGAGCACGGCGTTCAGGGCCTCGTCGTGCTGTCCGCCGGGTACGCGGAGTCGGGTGCGCAGGGACGGCTCCTCCAGCGGGAACTGGTGCGCCGGGCCAGGTCGTACGGCATGCGGATCATCGGTCCGAACGCCTTCGGCGTCATCAACACCTCGCAGGCCGTCCGGTTGAACGCCTCGCTGGCGCCCGAGACCCCGGCCGCCGGCCGCATCGGTCTGTTCACCCAGTCCGGGGCGATCGGCATCGCGCTCCTCGCGGGGCTGCACCGCAGGGGCGCCGGGCTCTCCTCCTTCATCTCGTCCGGCAACCGCG
Source organism: Streptomyces sp. NPDC096193 (assembly GCF_040302905.1). Taxonomy (NCBI): domain Bacteria; kingdom Bacillati; phylum Actinomycetota; class Actinomycetes; order Kitasatosporales; family Streptomycetaceae; genus Streptomyces; species Streptomyces sp. NPDC096193. The sequence continues at coordinate 126,176 of NZ_JBEOSJ010000002.1, forward strand.
CGGACGTGTCCGGCAACGACTTCCTCCAGTACTGGTACGAGGACCAGGACACCGATGTCGTCCTGCTCTACCTGGAGACGATCGGCAATCCGCGCAAGTTCTCCCGCCTCGCCCGGCGCACGGCGGCGGTCAAGCCGGTCGTCGTCGTCAAGGGCGCCCGGCACAGCGGCAGCGAGCCGCCCGGTCATGCGGTGCCGGTGACCCGTGTCCCGGACGCGACGGTCGGTGCGCTGCTCCGCCAGGCGGGTGTGATCCGGGTCGACACCGTCACGGAACTCGTCGACGCCGGCATCCTCCTCGCCGACCAGCCCCTGCCCGCGGGCCCACGGGTCGCCATCCTCGGCAATTCCGAGTCCCTCGGTCTGCTCACCTACGACGCCTGCCTCGCGGCCGGTCTGCGCCCGCTGCCCCCGCTGGACCTGACGACGGCGGCGACGCCGTCGGACTTCCGCGCGGCACTGGCGCGGGCCCTGGCGGACGAGGGCTGCGACTCGGTGGTGGTGACGGCCATTCCGTGGGTGGGGGAGGACGGCGATCCCCAGGCGGGCCATGGCGAGGTCCTGGCGGCGGCGCTCCGTGACGCGGCCGCCACCGCCCCGGCGAAGCCGGTCATGGTGGTGCACGTCGAACTCGGCGGTCTCGCGGACGCACTGTCGGCGGCGACCAGCACACGCACCGCTCCCGGACAGCCGTCTCCGGCCGCGGCGCCGCCCGGGGGAGCCCCGGACACGCGCGGCCCCGCCGACGTGAGCGAGACCGACGGAGCCGCGCAGGACGCGTCCGGCGCCCGTCCCGCGGGCAGCCGCATCCCCGCCTATCCCGCGGCCGAGCGGGCCGTCCGTGCCCTGTCCGAAGCGGTCGGCTACGCCCAGTGGCGACGCCAGGCCGCGGACCCGGGGCGGGTCCCCGAGTACGACGACATCGACGAGAGCGGTGCCGGCGCCCGGATCGAGGCGCTGCTCCAGGCCCCGGGAGACGCCCGCGGCATCACCCTCGCCCCCGCCGACGCCCACGATCTGCTCGCCCGGTACGGGATCCATGTGCGGCCGACCCTGCCGGCTCCCGGGCCGGACGACGCCGTCAGGGCCGCCGCCCGGCTCGGCTACCCCGTCGCTCTCAAGACCACCGCCCCCCACCTGCGGCATCGCGCCGATCTCGGCGGTGTGCGGCTGGATCTGGCCAACGAGGAGCAACTGCGGCAGGCGTACACCGAGTTGACGGAGCTGCTCGGGAAGCCCGCGGAGCTGCAGCCGGTCGTGCAGGCGATGGCTCCGCGCGGGGTCGACACCGTGGTGCGCGCCGCCCTCGATCCCGCCGTGGGCGCGGTGCTCTCCTTCGGACTCGCGGGCGCCCCCTCCGAGCTGCTCGGGGACACCTCGCACCGTCTCGTTCCGGCCACGGATCGCGACGCGGCCGAGCTGATCCGGTCGATCCGCTCGGCTCCGCTGCTGTTCGGCTGGCGGGGTTCGGCGCCCGTCGACACTCCTGCCCTGGAGGAACTGCTGCTCCGCGTGTCACGACTGGTCGACGACCATCCGGAAGTGATCGGGATCAGTCTTGAACCGGTCGTTGTCGCTCAACACGGGCTCACGGTCCTCGGCGCGTCCGTCCGCCTCGCCCCACCTGCCACCCAGACCGACCTGGGACCCCGACGACTCCCCAGCTACTGAACGCTCACCGCTGTCGGGGCCCCGTAGGATGGGCCCCATGGCGAAGACCGGTACGACGACCCAGGGGCTGCGCGCGGCGATCGAGCGCAGCGGCTACTACCCGGCTCTCGTGGCCGAGGCGGTGGAGGCCGCCGTCGGAGGCGAGCAGATCGCGTCCTACCTGGTGCACCAGGAGACCACGTTCGACGCCAATGAGGTGCGCCGTCATGTGACGGTCCTCGTGCTGACGGCCAACCGCTTCATCGTGAGCCACACCGACGAGCAGGCCGCCGACTCCAGCTCACCGACGCCGTACGCCACCACCTCCACCGAATCGGTCAAGCTCAGCCGGATCTCGTCGGTCGTGGTCAGCCGGGTCGTGGCCAATCCGGAGTCGTACACCCCCGGCACCCTGCCCCGTGAGGTCGTCCTCACGATCGGCTGGGGCGCCGTCTCCCGGCTCGATCTGGAGCCCGCCGCCTGCGGCGATCCCAACTGCGAGGCGGACCACGGCTACACCGGCAGTTCCACCGCGGACGACCTGAGCCTGCGAGTCAGCGAGGCCGGCGACGGACCCGACACGGTCCGCCAGACGCTCGTCTTCGCCCAGGCGCTCTCCGAAGCCACGGCAGCCACGCGCTGATGGCCCGGCCCGCTGCCTGGAGAGACGACTCGACCCCGACCTCGGAGCCTGCCGGCTGGGGGAACGTCCACCCCGCCCCGCTCGGCGTCGACACCGCGCCCGTGCCCGCCTACGGCACCGGCTCCCTCGCCGACCTGCTGCCGACGCTCGCCGCCGGTCTGGGCGTCCCCGGCTTCACCCGGAGCATCCCCGAGCTCACCCCCGCCGACCGGAACTGCGTCTTCCTGATCGACGGACTGGGCTGGGAGCAGATCAAGAACCACCCCGACGAGGCCCCTTACCTCACCTCGCTGCTCGGCACCTCGCGCGGCGGCACGGGACGCCCCATCACGGTCGGCTTCCCCGCCACCACCGCGACCTCGCTGGCCTCCGTCGGCACGGGTCTGCCGCCCGGTGAGCACGGCCTGCCCGGCTACACCGTCCGCGACCCCGACGCGGGCACTCTGATGAACCAGCTGCGCTGGAAGCCGTGGACGCCGCCGAAGGTCTGGCAGCCGTACCCAACGGTCTTCCAGCTCGTGGACGCGGCGGGCGTGCACACCGCGCAGGTCTCCTCACCGACCTTCGAGCAGACCCCGCTCACGCAGGTCGCGCTCAGCGGAGGAACGTTTCACGGACGGCTCGGGGCCGAGGAGCGGATGGACCTGGCGGCCGAGCAACTGGCCGCCGGTGACCGCTCGCTGGTCTATACGTACTACAGCGAGGTCGACGGCAAGGGCCACCGTTTCGGTGTCGACTCGGACGCCTGGCGCGGCCAGCTGATGTATGTCGACCGACTGGTGCAGCGACTGGCCGAGCAACTGCCGCCCCGCTCCGCGCTGTACGTCACCGCCGACCACGGCATGATCGACATCCCCTTCGACGAGCAGTCGCGCATCGACTTCGACGAGGACTGGGAACTTCGCGCCGGAGTCGCCCTGCTGGGCGGCGAGGGCCGCGCCCGTCATGTCTACGCGGTGCCCGGCGCCGAGGCCGACGTCCTCGCCGTCTGGCGCGAGGTGCTCGGCGAGCAGTTCTGGGTGGCGGGCCGCGAGGAGGCGATCGAGGCGGGCTGGTTCGGTCCCGTGATCGACGACCGCGTGCACGGCCGGATCGGCGATGTGGTGGCCGCGGCCTGCGACGACGTCGTGGTGACCGCCTCCGTGCGTGAGCCGAACGAGTCGGCCATGGTCGGGATGCACGGCTCGATGACCCCCGTCGAGCAGCTCGTGCCGCTGATCGAAGTACGCTCGTAGCCGTTTCGCTGCCCCGTACCTCACCCCCTGAACGACGCCCACAGACCCGAAAGGTCCTCAACCTCCCATGCCCGAGCTGGTGTTCTTCTCCGGAACCATGGACTGCGGAAAGAGCACCCTCGCTCTTCAGATCGAGCACAACCGGTCCACGCGTGGTCTCCAGGGCATGATCTTCACGCGCGACGACCGGGCCGGTGAGGGCAAGCTCTCCTCCCGGCTCGGCCTGGTGACCGACGCGGTCGAGGCCGCGGAGGGCTTCGACTTCTACGCGTACCTGGTCGAGAGCCTCTCCCAGGGCGGCCGTTGCGACTACGTGATCGCCGACGAGGCGCAGTTCCTCGCGCCGGAGCAGATCGACCAGCTCGCCCGTGTGGTGGACGACCTGGACCTGGACGTCTTCGCCTTCGGCATCACGACCGACTTCCGCTCCAAGCTCTTCCCGGGCTCGCAGCGGCTGGTGGAACTCGCGGACCGGGTCGAGGTGCTTCAGGTCGAGGCGCTGTGCTGGTGCGGCGCTCGGGCCACGCACAACGCCCGTACGGTCGGCGGGGTGATGGTCGTCGAAGGCGCCCAGGTCGTGGTCGGGGACGTCAACGCGGGCGACGAGGTGGGCTACGAGGTGTTGTGCCGGCGGCACCATCGGCGCCGGATGACCGCTGCGAGCGCCCGTGCCGCGACGCTGTCCCCGGACGTTCTGCCGGTGGACGTCAACGGAGTGACCGTACGATCGTGAACACCGCGCCCTCCGGGTCGGCGACCCTCGCAAGCCGTCCGTGGGGCCCGTCCGCGGGCGGTTCGAGGACCTGGCCGCCGAGCCTGGCGATCTGGCGTGCGGTCATGTCGGGGTCCTCGACCTCGAACCAGGTCATCCAGTGGCTGCCCCGGTCGCGGGTCCGGGACGGGACGCCGTGCAGGGCGGCCACGGGACGGCCGTCCAGGCACAGCGTCACCCGGTCCTCGCCGGGATCGCCGCCGGGCTCGATGTCGTAGCCGAAAACGGCTTGGTAGAACTTCGCGACGGACTGCGTCTCCGTGGTGAGCAGCTCGTTCCACACCGGCGTGCCATGTGTGCCGTGCAGGGCGGTCCCCGCGTGTGCGGCCGGTTGCCACAGACCGAACACGGCGCCCGCCAGGTCGGTCACGATCGCCATGCGGCCGGCGTCGCCGGCGTCCAGCGGGCCGACGCCCACCGTGCCACCGCAGCTGCGGACCGCCTCCGCGGTCACATCCGCGTCGTCGGTCGCCAGATACGGCGTCCACGCGGTCGGCAGATGCCGGTCGACGGGCAGCCGTCCGATGCCCGCGACCTCGTTGCCGTCGATCAGGGCGCGGACGTACGGGCCGAGTTGCTGCGGCCCGGGCGAGAACTCCCAGCCGAACAGCTCGCCGTAGAAAGCCTGAGTCGCCTCAAGGCCGTGCACCATCAAGCTGACCCAGCAGGGTGTGCCGGGCGTGTGCCGAGTCGCCTCGGTCATTGTCTTCTCTCTCCTCGGACCATCGTGGTGGCCGTGCGGGGGAACAGGATGTGGGCCGTTGTGCGGAACGGCCGGTCGCCCCAGCAGATGCTTGCACTCCAAAGCGTCCGACGCGCCCCGGCCGCGCCGGATTTGGCGGGTTCCCGATGGAGGATGCCCGTTTTGAGGCGGCACATCCGAATCAGCGGCGTTACGGGAGGGGCCGGTGCTGCGCGAGGATGGCTTTCATGAACCCCATCATCCCCGCCGCCGAGCTCGCGAGTGAGCTGGCCGGCCCCCGCCCGCCGGTGCTCCTCGACGTCCGCTACCAGCTCGGCGGGCCGCACGGGCGGCCCGACTACGACGCCGGCCACATCCCCGGCGCGGTCTTCGTCGATCTGGACGCGGAACTGGCCAACCCGCCCGGAGCGGCGGGCCGCCATCCGCTGCCCGATCCTTCCGTGTTCGGAGCGGTGATGCGCCGCGCCGGAGTCTCCTCCGGCACGCCCGTGGTCACGTACGACGCGGCCCAGGGGTGGGCGGCCGCCCGCGCCTGGTGGCTCCTGCGCTGGACCGGCCACACCGATGTACGGGTCCTGGACGGCGGCCTCGCGGCGTGGACCGGGCCGCTGGAGACCGACGCACCGGAGCCCGAGGAGGGCGATTTCCTGCCCGCCCCGGGGGCGCTGCGGGTCCTGACGGCGGACGCCGCGGCCGCGCTGGCGCGCTCGGGCCTGCTCCTGGACGCCCGCGCGGGGGAGCGGTACCGGGGTGAGGTCGAACCGATCGACAAGGTGGCGGGCCACATCCCCGGCGCGGTCTCGGCCCCGACGACCGAGAATCTGGACGACAAGGGCCGCTTCCTCCCGCCCCAGGCGCTGGGGGCACGCTTCGCGGCGCTGGGAGCCGAACCCGGTACGGAGATCGGCGTCTACTGCGGTTCGGGCGTTTCCGCCGCCCAGGAGGTCCTCGCCCTGGAACTGGCGGGCTTCCACCCCGCCCTCTACGCCGGCTCCTGGTCGGAGTGGTCCCAGGACCCGGACCGCCCGGTGGCGACGGGCCCGGACAGGGGTTAGGTCCTGGCGTTCGGATCCGGCCCGGTCCGAACGAAAGGGCCTGGGCGCCCGCCGGCATCCGGACGGGACAGGCGAAGGGCCCGGCACTCACGGTGCCGGGCCCTTCGCGTCACTTCACCTGCTACTCCTGCTTCTTGCGCCGCGTGCCGAAGACGATCTCGTCCCAGCTCGGGACCGCCGCACGCCGGCCCGGACGGACGCCGTCCGCCTCGGCCTGGCGGTCCGTGGTGCCGGTCAGACGGTCGCGGTGACCCGCCACCGACCGGGGCATCAGCACATCCGCGTACGCCGAACCCGCGCCCGCGGAGGCCGCCGGAGCCACCGGCTCCTCCGCCTCGGGCTCCTGCGCGGGCTCCGCCGGCGGCTCGGGCGGGGCCGGGCGCTCCGGCACCACCATGTCGCCGCGGAAGCTCGGTACCGCCTCCAGCAGACTCGTCAGCGAATCGCGCTCACTGGTGCCGTTGCCGTTGCCGTTGTCCTCCGCCGACGGGGGCTCCGCCGGACGCTCCGTGCCACGGTCCAGCGGCCGGTCACGCGGCAGCCGCGCGATGCGCGGGACGAACGGAAAGCTCGGCTCCTGCGAGGCGATCGTGTCGTCGGTCTCGCCGATCAGCGCGCGCGCCTCGTCGTCGACGGCCTGGACGAGCCGCCGCGGCGGGTCGTACGTCCAGCTCGCCGAGTGCGGTTCGCCCGCCACCCGGTAGACCAGCAGCACTTCCCAGGTGCCGTCGTCACGGCGCCACGAGTCCCACTGCACGGCGTCCTTCTCCGCGCCGCGCAGGGTCAGCCGCTCCTGCACGGCCTCTCCGAGCTGCGGTCCGGTGTTCTCGCCGGGGCGGCGCACGGGAGTCTTGCGTGCCCGCTCCGCCATGAACGCGCGCTCGGCGAGCACGGGCCCCTCGAAGCGGCGTACGCGGTCGACCGGGATGCCGGCCATCTGCGCGACCTCTTCGGCGGAGGCACCTGCGCGTATACGTGCCTGGATGTCGCGGGGACGGAGGTGGCTCTCCACCTCGATCTCGATCTGCCCGAGGCGGGCGCGGTCGTTGCGCACGGCGGCGCGCAGCCGCTCATCAATCGGAAGCGTGTATTCCGTGCTGTCCGCAGCCTTGAGCACCAGTCGTGTGCCGTCGTTGGAGACGGCCACGACACGCAGTTCGGGCATGGGGACCTCCCGGGTGGTGCCTGCCGACGTCACGTGCGTCGCTGCTTCCGCTAGTCGAGTGTGGCCTGCCCGGGTGCAGCCTGCCACAACCTTGCCGAGTTGCCCGGCGTGTCGGGCACAGGCCCTGGATCGCCGTTATGGCACGGTTACCTGTTCGGCACTCAGCGTGACCATCGGTCACTCTGCGTGCAGGTTCCCGTGCGGTACCGCGGCGCCGCCGGATCGAGCGCCACATTCGGCCCCCTACCTGGGGTCCTGGCATCCACAAGGGACGCCGGGCCCAGGGCTCGCCACAGTACTCCATTCGGGCCATGTGGGTGGACTGCCGCGCCGCCGAACTTCTGCCTGCGTACGGCAGTTCGGGGCGGGGGCGTGGGTGACGGGTGTCGTGATTCACAGAATCTTCCCAAAGGGAACTATTCACTTCGCTCGTTTGTCCTTCATTGGTACAGACGTGACAGAAGGGCAAGCAGGGACTGAGGATGCATCAGAAGCCGGACACCGGAGCACAGCGCACGGAAGAGGGAGGACAGCGACTGGACCTGAGCGTCCCGCAAGTGGCGGGCAGCGGGCTCGCGGCGATCGCGGCGGCGGTGCTCGCCTCCCAACTCGGCGTCTACGGCACGATCATCGGGGCGGGCCTCGTCAGTGTCATCGCCACCTGTGGCGGCTCGGTGTTCCAGCACTTCTTCCGGCGCACCGGAGAGCAGATCCGCGATGTGACGGTCCAGGCGAAGCCGAGGGGCCGTCAGGTGCCGCTGCCTCCGGCCGACGACGCGACACAGATGCTCCGGCAGGTCCACCGGGACGAAGCACGGGAGGAGTTCAGCGCGGCGAGTACCCATGGCACCCGCGTCCGCGGCTGGAAGCGGCCCCTCGTCGCGGCGTCCGTGGTGTTCGGGGTGGCCATGCTCGGGATCACCGGGTACGAGGTGGCCTCCGGGTCCGAGCTGGGCGGCGGCAACGGCACGACCGTCGGCTCGGCCGTCCGCGGCGGAGGCGGCGGGGGCGGGGAGAGCGGGAATCCCTCGCCGGCCACCAGCCCGTCGCAGAGTCCCGACGACAACCGCGATCAGGGGCGCTCTCCGGAGGGGGAGACGAACACGAGCCCCGATAGCGGCCGTTCACAGGATTCCGGGACCGGCCGGCAGGGCGACGGAGCGCACACCGAGCCGACCACCCCCGACTCGTCGCCGTCCACCGGCGACGACGGGACACAGCGCCCCACGCCCACGCCCACACCGACTCCCACGCCGTCCGGCTCCGCCCCGGATCCCGGTTCCGGCACCGGAACAGGAACCGGCGCGGACGCGGGCACCGACGGCGCCCGGTGAACGGACTGCGGCACCGACGACGGCCGGTGAACGGACGCGGGTACTGACGACAGCCGGTGAACGGTCTCCGGGCCGGGGACGCCCAGTGAGCGGTCAGTCGCCCAGGACCCGCCGGAGATAGTCGTTCCCGAACCGCCGCTCCGGGTCCAGCCGGTCACGCAGCGCCGTGAACTCGCCGAAGCGCGGGTACACCTCGGCGAAGTACTCCGCGTCACGGGTATTCACCTTGCCCCAGTGCGGCCGGCCGCCGTGCGCGGTCATGATGCGCTCGACCGCCGTGAAGTACGACTGGTAGGGCGTCCCGCGGTACATGTGCACCGCGATGTAGGCGCTCTCCCGGCCCGAGGCCGTGGACAGCGTGATGTCGTCGGCCGGGGCCGTGCGGACCTCCACCGGGAAGCTGACCCTGAGCGGGGAGCGCTCGATCATTGCCTTCACCTCGCGCAGCGCAGCCACCGCGGTCTCCCGCGGGAGCGCGTATTCCATCTCCATGAAGCGCACCCGGCGCGGTGAAGTGAAGACTTTGTACGGGATGTCGGTGTAGGTGCGGGCGGACAGCGCCCGGCTGGAGACCTTGGCGATCGCGGGGATGGTCGCCGGTACGGTCCGGCCCACCGAATTGACCACCTGGAACAGCCCGTTGGAGAGCAGCTCGTCCTCGATCCAGCCGCTGACCGTGCCGGGAGGGGCCGCCGGGCCCATGCTGCGGTTGTTGCGCTTGGTGTTGCAGTTGCCGGTGTGCGGGAACCAGTAGAACTCGAAGTGCTCGTTCTCCGCGTGCAGCGCGTCGAACTCCGCGGTGACCCTGTCGAAGGTCATCGGTTCCTCGCGCGCCCTCAGCAGAAAGATCGGCTCCACGGCGAAGGTGATCGCCGTGATCACGCCGAGAGCGCCGAGACCGATCCGGGCCGCCGCGAAGACCTCAGGACGCTCCCTCTCCGAGCACGTCAGCAACGAGCCGTCGGCCGTCACCAGTTCGAGTCCCCTGATCTGGGCGGCGATCGAGGCGGACTCGCGGCCCGTGCCATGGGTACCGGTGCTGGTGGCGCCCGCCACCGTCTGCTCCATGATGTCGCCCATGTTCGTGAGCGACAGGCCCTCCCGGGCGAGGGCCGCGTTCAGCCGCTTCAGCGGGGTGCCCGACTCGACGGTCACGGTCATCGCCGTTCGGTCGATGTGCCGGATGCCCGTGAGCAGGTCGGGCCGTATCAGCAGTCCGTCCGTGGCGGCGACGGCCGTGAAGGAGTGACCGGCACCCGCCGTCTTCACCCGCAGACCGGCCTCGGCCGCCTGCCGTACGACGTCGGCGACCTCCTCGGCCGATGCGGGGGAAGCCTCCCTGGCCGGGCGAGCGGAGACGTTTCCGGCCCAGTTACGCCACGTGCGGCTCGTGCTCGTCGTGCTGATCGTGCTCATCGGCCCGCCCCTCCCGCGTCGGCACCGGCCTGTTCAGCCGGCGATACCCCAGGAACGCCACCACGGCCGCGACGGCTCCCGCGACAGCGGGCACCGCGTACCCCGCCTCCGCTCCGGCGGCATCGACCGTCCAGCCGGCGGCCGAGGAGCCGAGCGCCACTCCGACCGCGAGGCCGGTGCTGATCCAGGTCATGCCTTCGGTCAGTTTGGTGCGCGGTACGTGCGCTTCGACGAGAGCCATCGTGGTCACCATCGTCGGTGCGATGGACAGGCCCGCGACAAAGAGCGCCACGGCCAGGAAGGTGAGGCTCCCGGCCAGTTGGAGGGGGATCATACTCACGGCCATCGCGCAGACTCCCACCAGCCACCTCCGGCCGGCCGGGCCCTTCAGGTGCAGCAGTCCGAAGACGAGGCCCGCGACGCAGGAGCCGAGCGCGTAGACCGCCAGCACGACGCTGGCCGCGGCCTTGTGCCCCTGTTCCTCCGCGAACGCCACGGTGACCACGTCGACCGCTCCGAAGATCGCGCCCGTGGCCACGAAGGTGAGCACCAGGACCTGAAGTCCGCCGGAGCGCATCGCCGACGCCCTGGTGTGCTGCTCGCGCGGATGCGGCACCGGCTCGGTGGAGCGCTGCGCGGTCAGCCAGAAGACGCCGATGAGCAGCAGGACGGCCGCCAGCAGCGGTCCCGCCTCGGGGAACCACGCCGTGGACAGACCGATGGCGACGATCGGACCGAGGATGAAGCACGCCTCGTCGACGATCGACTCCCACGCGTACGCGGTGTGCAGTTCGCGGGGCGAGCCCCGGTAGATCGCGGCCCACCGGGCGCGGACCATCGAGCCCACGCTCGGCACGCACCCGGCCGCGGCCGAGAAGACGAACAGCGTCCAGTCCGGCGCACCCTGCTGCGCGCAGACGAGCAGGCCCGCCACGGCGGCCACCGACGCGAGGGTGGCCGGACGCAGCACTCTGGCCTGGCCGTGCCGGTCCACCAGCCGGGAGATCTGCGGGCCCATCACCGCGGCCGATATGGCCAGCGTCGCCGAGAGCGCGCCGGCCAGCCCGTACCGCCCGGTGAGCTGGGAAATCATGGTCACGACGCCGATGCCCATCATCGACAGCGGCATACGGCCGAAGAACCCCGCGAAGGAGAAACCCTTGCTGCCGGGGGCGGCGAAGATGGCGCGGTAGGGACTCGGCAACGGGGCGCTCCGTAAGGCGTATCAGTGACGTTGACAGATTACGTCCGCTGGGGGAGGCCGCGCACCGCAGTTTCCGGTTCGCCTGCGTGGGGTGGGTCCCCGACGGACGGCGCGGGGGTGGTGGCAGGATCGTTTTCATGTCCGACGATCGCGATCCCAGCCCCTACGACGCCCTGCTGCTGCTCTCCTTCGGCGGCCCCGAGGGCCCGGACGATGTCGTTCCGTTCCTGGAGAACGTGACGCGCGGCCGCGGTATCCCCACGGAGCGGCTCAAGGAGGTGGGGCAGCACTACTTCCTGTTCGGCGGCGTCAGCCCCATCAACGACCAGAACCGTGCCCTCCTGGGCGCCCTGCGCATGGACTTCGCGGACCACGGACTGGATCTGCCGGTGTACTGGGGCAATCGCAACTGGGCGCCGTATCTGACCGACACCCTCCGCGAGATGACCCGCGACGGCCACCGTCGTATCGCGGTCCTCGCCACCAGCGCCTACGCCTCGTACTCGGGCTGCCGCCAGTACCGCGAGAACCTCGCGGACGCGCTCGCCACCCTGGAGGCGGAGGGGCTGGAGCTCCCGCGCGTCGACAAGCTGCGGCACTACTTCAACCACCCCGGCTTCGTCGGCCCCATGACCGAGGGCGTGCTGCGCGCCCTCGCGGACCTCCCCGCCGAGGTGAGCGAAGGAGCGCACCTCGCCTTCACCACCCACTCGATCCCGACCGCCGCGGCCGACACCTCGGGCCCCGTCGAGGACCACGGGGACGGCGGCGCCTACGTACGCCAGCACCTGGACGTGGCCCGGCAGATCGCCGACGCCGTGCACGCGCGGACGGGCATCGAGCACCCCTGGGAGCTCGTCTACCAGTCCCGCAGCGGCGCCCCGCACATCCCGTGGCTGGAGCCGGACATCTGCGACCACCTGGAGGAGCTGCACGGCTCCGGCGTTCCGGCGGTGGTGATGGTGCCGATCGGCTTCGTCTCCGACCATATGGAGGTCCTGTACGACCTCGACACCGAGGCCACCGCCAAGGCGGCCGAGCTGGGGCTGCCCGTACGCCGGTCGGCGACCGTGGGCGCCGACCCGCGCTTCGCCGGAGCCATCCGCGACCTGGTGCTGGAGCGCGCCGCCGCCGAGCGCGGAGCACCCGCCGAGCGCTGCGCGCTGGGCGCCCTCGGCCCCTCCCACGACCTCTGCCCCATCGGCTGCTGCCCCGCCCGGGCTCCTCGTCCCGCGGCCGCCGGCGCCGACAGCCCGTACGCATGATCCGTACGCCCAAGGAGTCGCCGTGACCGACCCTCTCCTGTCCGAACTGCTCGACATCGCCCTGGAGGCCGCCCGGCGGGCGGGGGAGCTGCTGCGGGACGGCCGCCCCGCCGACCTCGGCGTCGCCGCCACCAAGTCCAGTCCCATCGACGTCGTCACCGAGATGGACATCGCCGCCGAGAAGCTGATCACCGGTTTCCTGGCCGAACGCCGTCCCGAAGACGGCGTACTCGGCGAGGAGGGCGCCTCCACCGCCGGCACCAGCGGAATCCGCTGGGTCGTCGACCCGCTCGACGGCACGGTGAACTATCTGTACGGCCTGCCGACCTGGGCCGTCTCCATCGCCGCCGAGCGCGACGGCGAAACGCTCGTCGGTGTCGTCGAGGCCCCCATGCGCCGGGAGACCTACCGTGCGGTGACCGGCGGCGGCGCCTACGCCAATGACCGGCCGCTGCGCTGCCGGCCCGCACCCCCGCTGGCGGAGGCCCTCGTCTCGACCGGCTTCAACTACGTGGCGACCGTGCGCAGCCACCAGGCGGACGTGGCCCAGCGGCTGATCCCACTGCTGCGCGACATCCGCCGCAGCGGTTCGGCGGCCGTGGACCTCTGCGACGTCGCGGCGGGCCGCCTCGACGGGTACTACGAGCGCGGGCTGAGTCCCTGGGACCTCGCGGCCGGTGACCTCATCGCCCGCGAGGCGGGCGCGCTGACCGGCGGGCGCCCCGGGGAGCGGCCGTCCTACGACCTCACGCTGGCGGCGGGCCCGGGCGTCTTCGAGCCGCTCCAGGGGCTGCTGGAGGAGTTCGGGGCCTGGCACGACTGACGCCCCTCCCCGCGCACGGAACCCCGCGTACGGAACCCCGCGCACGCGACGGAACCAGCACGCACAGGGGCCCCGACGCCGTCCCGCGGCGCCGGGGCCCCTGTGCGTGGTCCGGCGTCAGGCTGCGCCGACCCGCTGCTCCTCGTCGACGTGCACACCGTGCTCGGCGGCCAGGCGGTGCAGGTCGTCCAGCTCGGCCTGCTCGACATCCGCAAGGAAGTCGTCGCCCGTCTCACGCGCCAGTGTCAGGTCGGTCTCTGCGGCCTTTATGCGCTGAAGCAGTCCTGCGGTGAATGCGTCCATGTGCGCCCCCTCGTCGTGGGTCGGTGGCACGGGGGTGTGCCTTCGGGGTCCCCCTGCCGCAGCAGAGGTGGGGTGATCCACCCTGGAACAGGTTGTGGCGTGCCACATCACAGGGCGTGATCGCGGGTGTTTAGTCGTCCTCCCCGGCGCCTCCCTCAGGGAAACCTCAACCGGCCCAGGAATCCGCCCCTTTCCGGAAGACCCTGGTCCGCCGGGGCCGGCCGTCTGCGCCTTACAGCCGGTTTACGCGCGTAACGGGCAGGATGGAGACACACAGACAGTGCTCAACCAGCCCTGATCATGGGTGACGGGCCCCGGAGGAAGGAACGCGACGTGCGCGTACTCGTCGTCGAGGACGAGCAGCTGCTCGCCGATGCGGTGGCCACCGGACTACGCCGGGAGGCCATGGCCGTCGACGTCGTGTACGACGGCTCGGCGGCCCTGGAACGGATCGGTGTCAACGACTACGACGTGGTCGTCCTGGACCGCGACCTGCCCCTCGTCCACGGCGACGACGTCTGCCGGAAGATCGTCGAACTCGGCATGCCGACCCGCGTGCTGATGCTGACGGCATCCGGTGACGTCAGCGACCGGGTCGAGGGCCTGGAGCTCGGTGCCGACGACTATCTGCCGAAGCCCTTCGCCTTCACCGAGCTCACCGCCCGGGTGCGCGCGCTCGGCCGGCGTACGACGGTGCCGCTGCCGCCGGTCCTGGAGCGAGCCGGGATCAAGCTGGACCCCAATCGCCGGGAGATCTTCCGCGACGGCAGGGAGATCCAGCTCGCCCCCAAGGAGTTCGCGGTCCTCGAAGTCCTGATGCGCAGCGAGGGCGCGGTCGTCTCGGCCGAGCAGCTGCTGGAGAAGGCCTGGGACGAGAACACCGACCCGTTCACCAACGTCGTGCGCGTGACCGTCATGACCCTGCGCCGCAAGCTCGGCGAACCGGCCGTGATCGTCACCGTGCCCGGCTCCGGATACCGGATCTGACCCCGTGACCGCCGCTCCCGCGCCGCCCGAGGCGCCCCCGAAGCCGACCTGGGACCCGCGCGACCCGGTACGCCCCCTGTTGCGTCCGACCATCCGGATACGGCTCACGCTGCTGTACGGCGGGATGTTCCTGATCGCGGGCATCCTGCTGCTGTCGATCATCTATCTGCTGACCGCGCAGGCCCTGCACGCCGGCAACGGCGTGCCGATCAAGCTGCTCCCCGACAGCAGGGTGCAGCTGACCGACAACAGCTGTGCCGGCCTCACCTCGGACCTCTCCGCCGACGAGGCGAACGCCGCCCTGCGGGCCTGCGTCTCGCACCAGCGCGAGATCGCCCTGGACAACCTGCTGCGCCGCTCACTCTTCGCGCTGCTCGGGCTCAGCATCATCGCCTTCGCCTTCGGCTACGCCATGGCGGGCCGCGTCCTGTCGCCGCTCGGCCGGATCACCCGCACCGCCCGCCAGGTCGCCGGCTCGGACCTCTCGCGCCGTATCGAACTGGACGGCCCCGACGACGAGCTGAAGGAACTGTCCGACACCTTCGACGAGATGCTGGACCGCCTGGAGCGGGCCTTCACCGCCCAGCAGCGCTTCGTCGCGAACGCCTCGCACGAGCTACGGACCCCTCTCGCCATCAACCGCACGCTGCTGGAGGTCCACCTCTCCGATCCCGGGGCACCGGTGGAGCTCCAGCAGCTCGGCAAGACCCTGCTGGCCACCAACGAGCGCAGCGAACAGCTCGTCGAGGGGCTGCTGCTGCTCGCCCGCAGCGACAACCAGGTCATCGAGCGCAAACCGGTGGACCTGGCGGAGGTCGCGACCCGCGCGGTCGACCAGACACGGGGCGAGGCGGAGGCCAAGGGCGTGGAGATCCGCGGCGAGCGCGGGCCCGCCACCGTGCAGGGCAACGGTGTCCTGCTGGAGCGGATCGCGCTGAACCTCGTACAGAACGCCGTGCGCTACAACGTGCCGGACGACGGCTGGGTGGAGGTCACCACGGACACGGAGGGCGGCCAGGCGGTCCTGGTGGTGTCGAACACCGGACCGGTGGTTCCCGCGTACGAGATCGACAACCTCTTCGAGCCGTTCAGACGGCTGCGGCAGGAGCGCACGGGCAGCGACAAGGGCGTCGGCCTGGGGCTCTCGATCGCCCGCTCGGTGGCCAGGGCTCACGGAGGCCGTATCATCGCGGAGCCTCGCGAGGGCGGAGGCCTCGTGATGCGAGTCACCCTGCCCGTCTGAGACAGTGGTCGGCACCTGCGCACTTAGTTCGCTTTACGCGGAATTTTCGGGACCTGTTCCGAAGTTGAGGGTGTGGGATCGATCACAGATATGAATTTCAGGCCATCTACTCTCCGTGATCAAGACTCTTGCCGGAAAGCCGGGAAAAGTCCGGGTTTCCGGGGGTCCGGATCACGGGAAGTACACGGGGTGGCGCTGTGAAGTGCAGCATTCGGACCGTGTACGGTCCCCTTCGCCACTCAACGGATCACCTCTCGAGGGATCCGGTTGGGTGTCGATTGAGTAACAGACCTTGATGTGAGGCAAAATCTCCGCCTCAGGTCGGGCACAAGTCCGGCCTCTCACGCGTTACGTGCGCTGGAGACACTGCAACCACCCAGAGGGGGAGAGCGACATGGCAACGGACTACGACACCCCACGCAAGACCGACGACGACGTCGATTCCGACAGCCTTGAGGAACTGAAGGCCCGCCGGAACGACAAGTCGACCTCGACCGTCGACGTCGACGAGTTCGAGGCAGCCGAGGGCATGGAACTGCCCGGCGCGGACCTTTCCAACGAGGAACTGGCCGTCCGGGTCCTTCCCAAGCAGGCCGATGAGTTCACCTGCATGAGCTGCTTCCTCGTGCACCACCGCAGTCAGCTGGCGCGCGAGAAGAACGGCCAGCCCATCTGCCGCGACTGCGACTGAGGGCAGGTCGGCCGTGGCAGGCGACACACCGTCCAGGAAGCGGCGTTTCCGGCGTCAGAAACCGTCGGAGACGCTCCAGGGCGGTTCGGGACCCGCAGAAGGCGCCACGCCTTCTGACGGGCACTCGGCCGTCCTCCTGCCTCACGGCGCAGGAGACGACGGGCGGGGCCGTCCGGCCTCGCTCGAAGAACCCCCGCACGCGGCGGACGAACCCGGGACCCCGGCCAAGCCGGGGCGTCTGGCCGCGATGCGCCAGGGTGTCCGCAGGAGCGGCGAGGGCGCCAGGGCGGCGCTCGGCCACCTCGCGGACCGGATCATCGAGATCGCACCGCGTGTGCCGGTGCGTGATCTCGACACGCTCCGCCGGCAGTTCCCGGCCCTCGGCCCCGAGCAGCTCGCTGACAAACTCGTCGCGGGCGCTGCCAACGCCACCTCCACGGTGGGCGCGGGCATCGGAGCCGCGGCGATGATGCCCGTACCTCCGGCGATGCCGGCCGAACTGGCCGCGGAGATCGCCGGCGTCGCGGCGATCGAACTGAAGCTCATCGCCGAGCTCCACGAGGTCTACGGCATGCGGCCGGAAGGCAATCTCAGGGAGCGCAGCACCGCGTATCTGACCGCCTGGTCGGAGGAGCGCGGGCTCGACGTGACCAAGCCGGCCACCTACAAGAACGTCGCGCTGAGCGGCGGTCTCAAGCGCGAGCTGCGCCAGCAGATCATGAAGCGCACGATCCGCAACCTGCCGAACCTGATGCCGTTCATGGTCGGCGCCGCGGTCGGCGCGGTGATGAACCGACGGGACACCAAGAAGCTCGCGGACCGCATCCGCAAGGATCTGCGCACCCGGCAGGTGCCCTGGGACGCCCTGCCCGCTCTGCCGCCCCTGGAACAGCACAAGGACGCCTTGGACGCGAGCCAGTGGCCCCGGGAGCTCGGGCACTGAGCCCGACGCCCGGCCCGGCTGTCAGGCCGCCCGCACCGCCGTGACCGCCGCCGCCAGTGCCTGCGGATCGCGCGTCGACACATACACGTACGTAGTCGGGTCGTCCGGGTCCGTGATCTCGACCTTCAGCGCGGTGGGCACGTAGCTGCGCAGCAGCATGAACGCCCGCGGATCGGCCTTGTACGACCGCCAGGCCCGCGCCTCCTCGGCGTCCAGCACCACGGGCTCCCCGAGCGCAGTCAGCGGGATCCGGGCATCGCCCGCGACCAGCGAGCCGGCCACCACCCGGATGCGGACGGAACCGTAGGAACTGACCACCAAAGCCGCCACCGCGAAGGCGCCCACGAGCCCCGCGAGCATCGGCAGTGTGCCGAGCGGGAGGGCGACGAGACCGCCCGAGATGCCGAGGAGAGCGGTGATGGCCCACCACGAAGCGGGAGCGGTCAGACGTTCGTCGTAGTGCGGGGCGGAAGGCTGCATGCGGTCAAGCTTGGCACGGTGCGGCCGGGGGGTATGCGCGCGGGTAAGGTCTGCGCCTGTGAGTACTGCGAAATCCCGGGGGGAGAACCCCGGATCCTCTCCCTCCGCCCCCGGGACGCGGGGAGACCGCCAGGACCGGGCCTCGGCTCTGATCCCGCCGGCCGACGCCATAGCGCCTGCCCGGCACCCCGATGCCCCGGCCCCCGGTGAACTCCTCGGCGCGCACTACGACCACTGCTTCGGCTGCGGCGAGGGTCAGCCCCACGGACTCCATCTCCAGGCGCGTGCCGGTGAAGGCGTGAGCATCACCGCCGAGTTCACCGTCAAGGAGGCCCACCAGGGAGCGCCGGGCCTCGCACACGGCGGGGTGCTCGCCACCGCCCTGGACGAGACGCTCGGCTCGCTGAACTGGCTGCTGCGGACCATCGCGGTCACCGGCCGGCTGGAGACCGACTTCGTGCGTCCGGTGCCCGTGGACACCGTGCTCCATCTGAAGGCCGAGGTCACCGCCGTCGCCGGCCGCAAGATCTACTCCACCGCCGTGGGCCGGATCGGCGGACCCGAAGGGCCCGTCGCCGTCCGCGCCAACGCTCTCTTCATCGAGGTCAAGGTCGACCACTTCATCGACAACGGCCGTACGGAGGAGATCCGCGCGGCCATGGCCGACCCCGACCAGATCCGGCGCGCACGCGCCTTCGAGGTGAACCCCTGATGCCCCATCCTGTCGACGTGCTGATCCGTCGTGTGGACCCCGAGGTTCCGCTGCCGGCGTACGCGCATCCCGGCGATGCCGGTGCCGATCTGGTGACCTGCGAGGCCGCCGAACTCGCCCCCGGTGAGCGCGCGGTGCTGCCGACGGGGGTGTCCATCGCCCTCCCCGACGGGTACGCGGCGTTCGTGCACCCGCGATCGGGTCTCGCCGCCCGCTGCGGAGTAGCCCTCGTGAATGCCCCGGGGACCGTGGATGCCGGGTACCGTGGGGAGATCAAGGTGATCGTGGTCAACCTCGACCCGCGCGAGAGCGTGCGGTTCGATCGGTTCGACCGGATTGCCCAACTGGTCGTCCAGCAGGTCGAGAAGGTGCGCTTCCACGAGGTGGCGGAGCTTCCCGGCTCGGCGCGGGCCGAAGGGGGCTTCGGGTCCACCGGCGGTCACTCCGTCGTGGACGGCTCTACGGGTGGGAATCGATACGCTTCGGCCGTATCCGACCGGGAAGGACAGTGACGTGTTCGGACGTCGCAAGAAGAGTGGTTCCGCGGAGGACGCGGACGCAACGGGCGAGGCCGAGCGCGTCGCAGACTTGTCTGCCGAGCGCGACACGGAGTTTGCCGACGACGAGGACGGCCCCCGCCGGACGAATCTTCCGCCGGCGCCGCGGCCCGACGGCCCCTGGGACCTCTCCGAGGTCTCCAAGCCCGGCGAGGGTCGGGTCGATCTGGGCGGCCTCTTCGTGCCCGGAGTCGAGGGCATGGAGCTGCGCGTCGAGGTGGCGGGCGACGCCATCGTCGCCGCCACGGTCGTCCTGCGCGACAGCGCGGTGCAGCTCCAGGCGTTCGCCGCGCCCAAGAAGGAAGGCATCTGGGGCGAGGTCCGCGAGGAGATCGCCTCGGGCATCACCCAGCAGGGCGGCATCATCGACGAGGTCGAGGGCCCGCTCGGATGGGAACTTCGGGCCCAGGTACCGGTCCAGCTCCCCGACGGCACCGGCGGTGTGCAGCTCGTGCGCTTCGTCGGCGTCGACGGCCCCCGCTGGTTCCTGCGCGGAGTGATCTCCGGCCAGGGAGCGGTGCAGCCGGAGGCCGCCGGTCTGCTTGAGCAGATCTTCCGGGACACGGTCGTCGTACGCGGCGAGGGCCCGATGGCTCCGCGCGACCCGATCGTCCTCAAGCTGCCCGACGACGCCCAGATGGTGCCCGAGGGTGTCCAGCAGGAGGAGCAGGAAGGCTCGCGCTTCTCCGGAGGCATGGGTCAGCTGCAGCGGGGCCCCGAGATCACCGAGGTCCGCTGAGGCCGGTCACGCACGACGGATCGCCGACAGCGGTCACGTACGACGGATGGGCCGCACTCCCCGGGCGGGGGTGCGGCCCATCCGGCTGTCCGGCCGCCATGGCGGGATGGAGTGCCGTCACGGGATGGGCGCCGCGTGCCGTGTCGGGGCAGGCCCTTGAGGTGGCGGCCCCCGGGCGCCATGGCCGCGGACGCATCAGAGTCACGTCAAAGACACCGGTCACGGCGGCCATCGGTCCGATATGTCCTAAACCCGCGCCGTAGGGTGCACGCAGGTTGACCAGCGGTATCTGAAAGACAATGGGGCCATGGCACGCGGCAAGCTACGGATCTACCTCGGCGCGGCGCCGGGTGTGGGCAAGACCTACGCCATGCTCTCCGAGGCACACCGCCGCGTCGAGCGGGGCACGGACTGCGTTGTGGCCTTCGTGGAGCACCACGACCGTCCCCGTACCGAGGTCATGCTGCACGGCCTCGAACAGATCCGGCGGCGCGAGATCGAGTACCGCGGCAGCCTCTTCACCGAGATGGATGTCGACGCCGTGCTGGAACGGCGGCCCGCCGTCGCCCTGGTGGACGAGCTGGCCCACACCAATGTGCCGGGCTCGCGCAACTCCAAGCGCTGGCAGGACGTCGAGGAACTGCTCGCGGCGGGGATCGACGTCGTGTCGAGCGTCAACATCCAGCACTTCGAGTCGCTGGGTGACGTCGTCGAGTCGATCACCGGCGTACGGCAGCGCGAGACCGTACCCGACGAGGTCGTCCGCCGGGCCGACCAGCTCGAACTGGTCGACATGTCGCCACAGGCACTCCGCCGCCGCATGGCTCACGGCAACATCTACAAGCCGGACAAGGTCGACGCGGCACTCTCCAACTACTTCCGCCCCGGCAACCTCACCGCCCTGCGCGAACTCGCGCTCCTGTGGGTCGCCGACCGGGTCGACGAACACCTCCAGCAGTACCGCGGCGAACACAACATCCGCTCCACCTGGCAGGCCCGGGAACGCATCGTCGTCGGTCTCACCGGCGGACCCGAGGGCCGCACCCTCATCCGGCGTGCCGCCCGCATGGCCGCCAAGGGTTCCGGCAGCGAGATCCTCGCCGTCTACATCGCCCGCAGCGACGGACTGACCTCCGCGTCGCCCAAGGAGCTGGCCGTCCAGCGGACCCTCGTCGAGGACCTCGGCGGAACCTTCCACCACGTCATCGGCGACGACATCCCGGCGTCGCTGCTGGACTTCGCGCGCGGGGTCAACGCCACCCAGATCGTGCTCGGCTCCAGCCGCCGCAAGGCCTGGCAGTACATCTTCGGCCCCGGCGTCGGAGCCACGGTCGCCCGTGAGTCGGGGCCCGACCTCGACGTGCACATCGTCACCCACGGCGAGGCCGGCAAGGGCCGCGGTCTGCCGGTGGCGCGCGGCGCGCGGCTCGGCCGCTCCCGCATCATCTGGGGCTGGATCGTCGGGGTCGCCGCACCAATACTGCTCTCCCTGCTGCTCACCGCCCTCGACGACCGTCTGGGCCTCGCCAACGACGTCCTGCTCTTCCTGTTCCTGACCGTGCTGGCGGCGCTGCTCGGCGGGCTGCTGCCCGCCCTGGCCTCCGCCGCGGTGGGCTCGCTGCTGCTGAACTACTACTTCACCCCGCCCACCCGCACCCTCACGATCGCCGACCCCAAGAACCTCGTCGCCATCGTGATCTTCTTCGCGGTGGGCGTGGCGGTGGCCTCCGTGGTCGACCTCGCGGCCCGGCGCACCCATCAGGCTGCCCGGCTGCGTGCCGAGTCCGAGATCCTCTCCTTCCTGGCCGGCAGCGTGCTGCGCGGCGAGACCACCCTGGATGCCCTGCTGGAACGGGTCCGCGAGACCTTCGCCATGGAATCCGTGGCACTGCTGGAAAGACAGAGCGACGTCCATCCGTGGACCACCGCGGGCAGCGTCGGCCCCAGCTCCGTCGTGCGGCCCGAGGACGCCGAGGTGGACATGCCCGTCGGCGACCACATGGCGCTCGCGCTCTCCGGACGGGTGCTGCCCGCCGAGGACCGCCGGGTGCTGGCCGCGTTCGCCGCGCAGGCCGCGGTGGTCCTCGACCGCCAGCGCCTGGTCGGGCAGGCGGAGGAGGCCCGCAGGCTCGCGGAGGGCAACAAGATCCGTACGTCGCTCCTCGCCGCCGTCAGTCATGATCTGCGCACACCGCTTGCCGCCATCAAGGCCGCCGTCACCTCGCTGCGCTCCGACGATGTCGCGTGGTCGCAGGAGGACCGGGCAGAGTTCCTCGAAGGGATCGAGGACGGTGCCGACCGGCTCGACCATCTCGTCGGCAACCTCCTCGACATGTCCCGACTCCAGACCGGCACCGTCACCCCGCTGATCCGGGTGACCGACCTCGACGAGGTGGTGCCGATGGCTCTCGTCTCGGTCCCCGACGACAGCGTGGAACTGGATGTGCCGGAGACCCTGCCGATGGTGGCCGTCGACCGTGGCCTGCTGGAGCGTGCCGTCGCCAACATCGTGGAGAACGCCGTCAAGTACAGCCCCGACGCCACCCCGGTCACCGTGGCCGCCAGCGCCCTCGGCGACCGGGTCGAGGTGCGCGTCACCGACCGCGGCCCCGGCGTCCCCGATGACGAGAAGGAGCGGATATTCGAACCGTTCCAGCGCTACGGTGACGCTCCACGCGGTGCCGGAGTCGGCCTCGGCCTCGCGGTCGCCCGCGGCTTCGTCGAGGCCATGGGCGGCACCCTCAGCGCCGAGGACACCCCCGGCGGCGGCATGACCATGGTCCTCACGCTCCAGGCGGCCCCTCGCCATGAGCCCGCCGAGCCCGGTCTCCCCTTCGGGGTCACGTCGTGACCGGCCGGGCCGGGGGAGCCCTGGGCGGCGGGGGCGGCGACAGCGGGGACAGTGGAGAAACGACAGTGCAGAAAGGCAGGCCCGCCATGACCCGGGTGCTCGTGGTCGACGACGAGCCGCAGATCGTACGTGCCCTCGTGATCAATCTGAAGGCACGCAAGTACGACGTGGACGCGGCTCCCGACGGTGCGACGGCGCTCCAGCTGGCCGCCGCCCGGCACCCCGACGTCATCGTCCTGGACCTCGGCCTGCCGGACATGGACGGCGTCGAGGTGATCAAGGGCCTGCGCGGCTGGACCCGGGTGCCGATCCTGGTCCTCTCCGCGCGTCACACCTCCGACGAGAAGGTCGAGGCGCTGGACGCCGGCGCCGACGACTACGTCACCAAGCCCTTCGGCATGGACGAACTGCTCGCACGGCTGCGGGCCGCCGTCCGCAGGGCCGAGCCGGTCGGCGGCGGTGACGACGACGTCGTGATCGTCGAGACCGAGGGCTTCACCGTCGATCTCGCCGCCAAGAAGGTCCACCGCGAAGGACGCGATGTGCGGCTGACCCCGACCGAGTGGCATCTGCTGGAGGTCTTGGTGCGCAACGCCGGCCGTCTGGTCAGCCAGAAGCAGCTCCTCCAGGAGGTCTGGGGCCCGTCGTACGGCACCGAGACCAACTATCTGCGGGTCTACATGGCCCAGCTCCGCCGCAAGCTGGAGACCGATCCCTCGCACCCGCGGCACTTCGTCACCGAGCCCGGAATGGGCTACCGCTTCGAGCGCTCCTGAAGGCCCTTCCGGCCGCCCCGGCAACCGTGGCACCGGGGCTCCCGGGGCCGCCCCCGGCGGCCGGTAGGCTTGCTGTATGAGCGCTGTACCCCGTTCCGGGAATGCCGACAGGGCACCGAAGCCCGCCGGCCGCTTCCGCCGCATGCTCGACCGGCTGTCCAGCTCGCAGGAAGACCTCGAATCGGAGGAGCTGCGGGAGGACGCGCAGGCATCGGGGTGTACCCGCATATCCGAGTGCAACGACCGCCAGATAGTCCGGGTGGCTGGTACCTTGCGCACGGTCACCCTGCGCCCGCGGGCCGGAGTGCCCGCTCTGGAGGCGGAGCTCTTCGACGGCACGGCCCCACTGGACGTCGTCTGGCTCGGCCGCCGGTCGATCGTGGGCATAGAACCGGGCCGCAGGCTCATCGCCTCGGGACGGATCTCCATGAGCCACGGCCGCCGGGTGCTGTTCAATCCCAAATACGAACTCCGACCACTCGGACAGGAGTAGCCGGTGACGTCTGTCGACAAGCCGACCACGACGAACGACCAGCAGCAGCAGGACAGGGACGCCAAGGCGGTCACCGAGGCGGCCCTGTTCGAGGCCTTCGGCGGCGTGCGCGGCATGGTGGAGACCGTCCTGCCCGGACTGCTGTTCGTCACGATCTTCACGATCAACAAGGACCTGCACATCGCGGCGATCGCGGCCCTCGCGGTCTCCCTCGCTCTCGTCGCGGTCCGTCTGCTGCGCAAGGACACCGTCAAGCACGCCTTCAGCGGCGTCTTCGGTGTGGCCTTCGGTGTCGTCTTCGCGATGATGACCGGCAACGCCAAGGACTTCTACCTGCCGGGCATGCTCTACACCCTCGGCCTGGCACTCGCGTACATCATCACGACCATCGCGGGCGTCCCGCTGATCGGTCTGATCCTCGGACCGGTCTTCAAGGAGAACCTGTCCTGGCGCACCCGCAACCCGGGCCGCAAGAAGGCGTACGCCAAGGCCAGTTGGGCATGGGGCCTGATCCTGCTCGCCAAGTGCGCGATTCTCTTCCCGCTGTACTGGTGGGCCGACACCACGCAGTTCGGCTGGGTCCTGGTCGCCCTGAAGATCCCGCCGTTCCTGCTGGCCGTCTATCTGACCTGGCTGTTCCTGGCGAAAGCGCCCCCGCCCATCGACGTCTTCGCCGAGATGGAGGCGGAGGAGCTCGCCGAGAAGGAGCGCAAGGCGGCGGCGCAGCAGCGCGAGGCGTAGTTCTCGCGCCGGCGCAGTGAGTTCTGATCACGAGAGGGGCCCCGGACCGATCGGTCCGGGGCCCCTCTCGTCGTGCTGTGCCGTCAGGAGGTCAGGAGGTCTCCCGGCGGACCGAGAGCAGGTCCTCCAGTTGTTCCTCACGGGCCTGGGCCGCCACGAACAGCAGCTCGTCACCCGCCTCCAGCGTCTCCTCCGTGCTGGGCGTGAGCACCCGCGAGCCGCGGATGATCGTGACCAAGGAGGTGTCCTCCGGCCAGGCCACATCGCCGACCGAGGTGCCCGCCAGCGCCGACTCCGGCGGGAGCGTCAACTCCACGAGGTTCGCGTCGCCGTGGCTGAAGCGGAGCAGCCGGACGAGATCACCGACGCTCACCGCCTCCTCCACCAGCGCCGACATCAGGCGCGGTGTGGAGACCGCGACGTCGACACCCCAGGACTCGTTGAAGAGCCACTCGTTCTTCGGGTTGTTGACCCGGGCCACCACCCTCGGCACCCCGTATTCGGTCTTCGCCAGCAGCGAGACGACCAGATTGACCTTGTCGTCACCGGTGGCCGCGATCACGACGTTGCAGCGCTGGAGCGCCGCCTCGTCGAGCGAGGTGATCTCGCACGCGTCGGCCAGCAGCCACTCGGCCTGCGGCACCCGCTCCACCGAGATGGCGGTCGGCGCCTTGTCGACGAGGAGGACCTCGTGCCCGTTCTCCAGCAGCTCGCCCGCGATGGAACGGCCCACCGCGCCGGCGCCCGCGATTGCGACGCGCATCAGTGACCGCCCCCCTCAGGGCCTTCGGCGAACGCCGCTTCGACCTTCTCGATCTCGTCCGTGCGCATCATCACGTGGACGAGGTCGCCCTCCTGGAGCACGGTCTGCGACGTCGGCAGCTCCGCCTCCCCGAGCCGGGTGAGGAAGGCGACCCGTACGCCGGTCTCGTCCTGGAGGGTGCTGACCTTGTGCCCGATCCAGGCGTCGGAGGTGTGCACCTCCGCGAGCTGGACCCCGCCACTCGGGTCGCGCCACAGGGGCTCCGCCCCCGACGGCAGCAGCCGCCGCAGCATCTGGTCGGCCGTCCAGCGCACCGTGGCGACGGTCGGAATGCCGAGACGCTGGTAGACCTCGGCGCGGCGCGGGTCGTAGATGCGGGCGGCGACGTTCTCGATGCCGAACATCTCGCGCGCCACCCGCGCCGCGATGATGTTGGAGTTGTCGCCGCTGCTGACGGCCGCGAACGCGCCGGCTTCCTCGATGCCCGCCTCGCGCAGGGTGTCCTGGTCGAACCCGACACCGGTGACCCGACGGCCACCGAACCCCGAGCCCAGGCGGCGGAAGGCCGTGGGGTCCTGGTCGACGACGGCGACCGTGTGCCCCCGCTGCTCCAGGGTCTGCGCGAGAGCGGATCCCACTCGCCCGCATCCCATGATGACGATGTGCACGCCCGTCCTTCCGGCTGTCAGTTCTCCAAAGGGCCTTACTCAGGCTTAACAGGGTCTCAGACCGTGGCCCAAGCTACACACGCGCGGTCGGCCCGGGGACTCTCGCGAGGCCGGGGGCGAAGAATCCCGGGTCACGGGGGTGGTGGGTGGGCACCGTTCATATCGACCGCATACGATCCTCTGCGTGTCCAAACTGACCGACATTCCCAAACGGATCCTCATCGGAAGGGCCCTGCGCAGCGACAAGCTGGGGGAGACGTTGCTCCCCAAGCGCATCGCGCTTCCCGTGTTCGCCTCCGACCCGCTGTCCTCGGTGGCCTACGCACCCGGTGAAGTCCTGCTCGTGCTCTCCATCGCGGGCGTGTCGGCCTACCACTTCAGCCCCTGGATCGCGCTGGCCGTCGTGGTTCTGATGTTCACGGTGGTCGCCTCCTACCGGCAGAACGTCCACGCGTACCCGAGCGGCGGCGGCGACTACGAGGTCGCCAACACGAACCTCGGTCCGAAGGCCGGCCTCACCGTCGCCAGCGCCCTGCTCGTCGACTACGTCCTGACCGTTGCCGTCTCCATCTCCTCCGGGGTCGAGAACCTGGGCTCCGCGATCCCGTTCGTCGTCGAGCACAAGGTCTTCTGCGCCATCGGGATAATCGTGCTGCTCACGCTGATGAACCTGCGCGGCGTGAAGGAGTCGGGCAAGCTCTTCGCGATCCCGACGTACGTCTTCGTCACCGCCGTGTTCCTCATGATCGCCTGGGGTGCGTTCAGGGGCGTCGTCCTCGACGACATCATGAAGGCCCCGACGGCGGACTTCGAGATCAAGCCCGAGCACCAGGGGCTCGCCGGCTTCGCCCTGGTCTTCCTGCTGCTGCGGGCGTTCTCCTCCGGCTGTGCCGCGCTGACCGGCGTCGAGGCGATCAGCAACGGCGTGCCGGCCTTCCGCAAGCCCAAGAGCAAGAACGCCGCCACCACGCTGGCTCTGATGGGCGGCCTGGCCGTCACCATGTTCTGCGGCATCATCGGCCTGGCGATGGCCACGGACGTGAAGATGGCCGAGCAGCCCGCGCACGACCTGCTCCGCGACGGCACCCCCGTCGGGGAGAGCTACGTCCAGAACCCGGTGATCTCCCAGGTGGCGGCCGCCGTCTTCGGCGACGGGACGTTCTTCTTCATCGTCCTGGCCGCCGCCACGGCGCTCGTCCTGTTCCTGGCCGCGAACACCGCGTACAACGGATTCCCGCTGCTCGGCTCGATCCTTGCGCAGGACCGCTATCTGCCCCGACAGCTGCACACCCGCGGTGACCGGCTCGCGTTCTCCAACGGCATCGTGCTGCTGGCCGGCGCGGCCATCCTGCTCGTCTGGGTCTACGGAGCCGACTCCACCAAGCTGATCCAGCTCTACATCGTCGGCGTCTTCGTGTCCTTCACGCTCAGCCAGACGGGCATGGTGCGGCACTGGAACCGTCATCTGCAGACCGAGAAGAACGTCGCCAGGCGGCGCCGCATGATCCGCTCCCGGGCGATCAACACCTTCGGTGCCTTCTTCACCGGCCTCGTGCTCGTGGTCGTGCTCGCCACCAAGTTCACCCACGGCGCGTGGGTGGCCCTGCTGGGCATGGTGATCTTCTACGGCACGATGAGTGCGATCCGTAAGCACTACGACCGGGTCTCCGAGGAGATCGCGGCACCGGACGAGCCCACTGACGACACCGCGCGGCCCTCCCGGGTGCACGCCATCGTGCTCGTCTCCAAGCTCCACAAGCCCACCCTGCGCGCTCTCTCCTACGCCAAGCTGATGCGGGTCGACAAGCTGGAGGCGCTCAGCATCAGCGTGGACCCCGCGGAGACGAAGGCACTGCGCGAGGAGTGGGAGCGGCGGGGCATCAACGTGCCGCTGAAGATCCTCGACTCCCCGTACCGCGAGATCACCCGGCCGATCATCGAGTACGTGCGGGGACTGCGCCGCGAGAGCCCGCGGGACGTGGTCAGTGTCGTCATCCCCGAGTACGTGGTCGGCCACTGGTACGAGCACCTGCTGCACAACCAGAGCGCGCTGCGGCTCAAGGGCCGGCTGCTGTTCACGCCGGGCGTGATGGTCACCTCGGTGCCGTACCAGCTGGAGTCCTCGGAGGTGGCGAAGAAGCGCGCACGCAAACGCCAGGACTGGAACGCGCCCGGTTCGGTGCGCCGCGGCCCCGTGGACCAGCGGCCCAAGGAGCCGACCGGCAAGGGCTGATCCCGCGCTGAGACGTTCATGGCAAGCGGCCGGTCGGGACCCACGTACAGTGGTGGGTTGTTGTCCGGCCGTTTTCCTTTGATCCCTGGAGTCACCCCGCCATGCAGAACGCACCTGAGTCTTCGCTGGTCGGGGAAGAGTACGAGGTCGAGGTCGGACCGGTCGCGCACGGTGGCCACTGCATCGCTCGCACCGAAGAGGGGCGCGTGCTGTTCGTCCGGCACACGCTGCCCGGCGAGAGGGTCGTCGCCCGCGTCACCGAGGGCGAGGAGGACTCCCGCTTCCTGCGCGCCGACGCGGTACGCATCATCGAGGCCTCCAAGGACCGGATCGAGGCGCCCTGCCCGTACTCCGGCCCGGGGAACTGCGGCGGTTGCGACTGGCAGCACGCCAAGCCGGGTGCCCAGCGGCGGCTCAAGGGCGAGGTGATCGCCGAGCAGCTCCAGCGGCTCGCGGGCCTCACCCCCGAGGAGGCCGGCTGGGACGGCACGGTCATGCCGGCGGAGGGCGACAAGCTGCCGCAGGGCGAGGTACCGGCCTGGCGCACGCGCGTGCAGTACGCGATCGACACGGAGGGCCGCGCGGGTCTGCGCAAGCACCGCTCGCACGACGTCCAGCCGATCGACCACTGCATGATCGCGGCTCCGGGCGTCACGGAGCTGGGCATCGAGAAGCATGACTGGGCCCAGATGTCCACGGTCGAGGCGGTCGCAGCCACCGGCTCCCACGACCGCCAGGTCATCCTGACCCCGAAGCCGGGCGGCCGGCTGCCGCTGGTCGAACTGGACAAGCCGGTCTCGGTGCTGCGGGTGGACGAGCGCGACGGCGGAGTGCACCGGGTGCACGGCCGCGCCTTCGTCCGCGAGCGTGCCGACGACCGCACCTACCGCGTCGGCAACGGCGGCTTCTGGCAGGTCCACCCGCAGGCCGCGGACACCTTGATGAAGGCCGTCATGCAGGGCCTGCTCCCGCGCAAGGGCGACATGGCGCTCGACCTGTACTGCGGCGTCGGCCTGTTCGCGGGCGCGCTCGCCGACCGGGTGGGCGAGAAGGGCGCGGTGCTCGGCATCGAGTCGAGCAAGCGTGCGGTCGAGGACGCGCGTCACAACCTCCAGAACTTCGAGCGCGTCCGCATCGAACAGGGCAAGGTCGACCAGGTACTGCCGCGCACACAGATCACCGAGGTGGACCTGATCGTCCTCGACCCGCCGCGCGCGGGGGCGGGCAAGCAGACGGTGAAGCACCTGGCGGGCCTGGGGGCACGCCGGATCGCGTACGTGGCATGCGACCCGGCGGCGCTGGCGCGGGACATCTCGTACTTCGCGGAGAACGGGTACCGGGTGCGGACGCTGCGGGCGTTCGACCTGTTTCCGATGACGCACCATGTGGAGTGCGTGGCGATCCTGGAGCCCGCCACAAAGGGCTCCTGACCTGCAGGTTCGGGTGGTGTGCGTTATGTGCACCGTGGGCGTTACGGGCGATATCTTGACGCTGAAAGGACGCTCGTGACGCTCAAATGACGCTCGTTCTGACGGGGCGTCACCTGGTTGATCGTGCAGGTCATGCTGGGTGGGAGGCGCACTCCCCAAGGGCTGGCTTAGCGGGAACTTGAAGAAGATCAGTCGGGTTCCGGCGCCCCTGATTGCGGCGGCAGCGCGTCTGCCGCCGCACTTCGGCGGGCCGAATGTCTGGCGGAGCGTGCGCTCAGCAGGTGGGCCCGTAGGGGCTCCAGCCGTGCATGAACGGCTAGAGTTCTTAGGGGCGGGGTTCGGGGATGTCCGGCAGCAACGGTGAACCGTTGAGGGGGTTCAGGCGTTGCACGTGACTCTCGGCCCACATGATCCATGCCTCGGCTTCGTCCCTGGCCGGTCCGGTCGGCAGGCTCTCTGCATGGAGGCGTAGCGCACTGACGTACTCGGCCAAGCCCGCTGCCGCCGCCACGCTTCTTCCGGGCTGCCGCCAGCGGATCGGTGCGGGCCCCGGGGCACCCGGCCACTGACGGCCGTGACGCTCACATGACGCTCGCCGGGCACCTTTCCTGACGAGTCGTCAGCAACAGACCGCTCATTCAACGCTCGTCCTGATGGCCTGACAGATGCTCTGCGCCCGCCACTCGGAGAGTCTCCCGGCTGCGCGGGATGCCAACGTACAAGTGGCGAAGGGGGCCGGGGCCACTGTCCCGGCCCCTTGGTGACCCCCGCAGGCGCTGACGGGGGGTCAGACAACGTGCACGTCCGGGGTGTAGAAGATCCACTTTCCGCCCCGCGCGCGGAACTCCCGCTCCTTCGCCATGATCTCCTCCGCGTGATTCCAGGCGAAGAGCAGCGCGTATTCGGGGTAGGGGTCGCCGAAGGCGTCCGAGGGCCGGACCGGGATGTGGGAGCCGGGAGTGAGCCGCCCCTGCTTGGCGGGCGTAGTGTCGCAGACGAAGGAAATCAGCTCAGGCCCGATGCCGCAGTAGTTGGCGACGGTGGCGCTCTTGGCCGTGGCACCGTACGCGACGACCCGGTGGCCTTCCGCCCGCAACCGGGTGAGCAAGGCGGTCAGCTCGTCGCGGGTGCGCCGGACGTCGGCGGCGAAGCGTTCCAGCGTGGCCGGCTCGGCGAGTCCCTTGCTGTCCTCGTCGACCAGCAGCTCGGCCACGGCCGCCGTGGGCACCCGTGTGCCGTGGCGCGCGAGGGTGTAGCGGACCTCGCCGCCGTGCACGGGCAGACGGAGGACGTCGACCAGCTCGAAGCCGTAGCGGTGGGCCATGTTCCGCACCGAACGGGCCGTGAAGAAGTAGAAGTGCTCGTCGTAGATCTGGTCGAAAGAGGTCCGCTCGACGATCTCGCCGAGGTAGGGGTCCTCGAAGACGAACACCCCGTCCGGCTTGAGCAGCGCGTCCAGACCGCGGAAGATCGAGTCCAGGTAAGGGACGTGGCACAGGGTGTTGGCCGCGTAGACGACATCCGCCCGGCCGTCGGTTGCAGCGATGTCGAGCGCTGTCTCCTCCTCGAAGAACGCGGTACGGACCCGCACTCCCTTGGCCCGCGCCCGGTCGGCCACGCCCGCTGAGGGATCGACACCCAGATGACGCCCCCCGGCCGCGGCGACGGTCGCCAGCATGACGCCGTCGTTGCAGCCGATCTCGACGACGAACGGGTCCTGGCTGTCGGCCACGCCGGCGAGGATGCCGCGGGCCGTGGTCTCGAAGTGCTCCCGCATCACCGAGGAGCCCGAGGAGTGGTACGGGTAGTCCTCGTGGAACATCCGCTCGCGGGGAACCTCCTCCATCAACTGCACCATCGTGCACGAACCGCACCGCCCGACGGCGAGCCTGAAGAAGAACTCGCCTTTGGTCTCCCCGGGCTTGGGGAAGGCGTCGGAGTTGGGCTGCGCCCCCAGATCGAGGAACTCGGTCAGCGGTCCCGCGCAGATACGGCAGGTGGTCATCGGTTCTCCTGAGGATGTGCGAAGAGCGGAAGCATGCCCT
This sequence comes from Streptomyces sp. NPDC096193, assembly GCF_040302905.1. Taxonomy (NCBI): domain Bacteria; kingdom Bacillati; phylum Actinomycetota; class Actinomycetes; order Kitasatosporales; family Streptomycetaceae; genus Streptomyces; species Streptomyces sp. NPDC096193. The sequence goes on from NZ_JBEOSJ010000002.1 coordinate 158,095, forward strand.
CGTCGGCGGCTTCCGCGAGGGTGACCGCCAGCCGGTCCCGTTGCGAGAGGACCGGGGTGATGTCACGGGGAATGGGCAGGCCGAGTTCCGGGTCCAGGACGGACACGGCGAGCTCGTGCTCTGCGACGTAGCCGGTCGACAGCAGGTAGGACATGACCGTGTCGTCCTCCAGGGCCACGAAAGCGTGCCCCACGCCGGGCGGGAGGTACACGGCGCGGAAGGTCCGGTCGTCCAGGACGACGGAGTCCCAGGTGCCGAACGCCGGCGAACCGACGCGGAGGTCGACGACGAAATCCAGCGCCGAACCGCGCGGACAGTGGACGTACTTCTCGGTGCCCGGGGACACGGCGGTGTAGTGCACACCCCGCACCACGCCCCTGCGGGAAAGACTCTGACTGGCCTGTCTCACCGGGAAGAGCGGCCCGAAGGCCCGCTCCTGGAAGGTGGAGACGAACAGGCCGCGGTCGTCCACGTAGCGGGTGGGGGTGTACTCCACCGCGCCGGGCACCGAGAGCTCGCGTGCCTTCACGACAGTTCCGCCAGTACGTCGCGCAGCGCGCCGATCACCCGGTCCTGCACATCGCGTGGCAGTGAGGGGTACATGGGAAGCGAGAAGATCTCGCCCGCGAGGGTCTCCGTGACCGGAAGCGCGCCCCGGGAGTAACCGAGGTGGGTGAAGCCGGACATGGTGTGCACCGGCCACGGATAGCTGATGTTGAGGGAGATACCGCGTGCCTTCAATGCCTCGATGACGCGCTCCCGTTGGGGATGGCGGACCACGTAGACGTAGTAGACGTGGTCGTTGCTGGGCGCGGTGGCCGGAAGGATCAGCTCGGTGTCCGCCAGTCCCTCGGCATAGCGCCGGGCGACAGCGCGACGGCCCTCGATGTAGGCGTCGAGGCGACCGAGTTTGCGGCGCAGGATCTCGGCCTGAAGCTCGTCGAGCCGGCTGTTGTGCCCGGGCGTCTCGACGACGTAGTACCGCTCCTCCATGCCGTAGTACCGCAGTCGGCGCAACCGGTCGGCCACGGCCGCGTCGGAGGTGATCGCCGCGCCGCCGTCGCCGTACGCCCCGAGCACCTTCGTCGGGTAGAAGGAGAACGCGGAGGCGTCACCGATGGTGCCCGCCTGCCGGCCGTGTCGGCGGGCGCCATGCGCCTGGGCGCAGTCCTCGAGGAGAACCAGGCCGTGTGCCGCGGCGAGTTCCTTCAGCACATCCATGTCGGCGCACTGTCCGTAGAGGTGGACCGGGAGGATGCAGCGCGTCCGGGGGGTGATCGCCGCGGCGACCTGGTCGGTGTCCATGAGGAAGTCCTCCTCACGCACATCGACGAAGACCGGCGTGGCACCGACCGCGTCGATCGCCACCACCGTGGGGGCGGCCGTGTTCGACACGGTGATCACCTCGTCGCCCGGGCCGACTCCCAGGGCCTGGAGGGCGAGCTTGATCGCGTTGGTGCCGTTGTCGAGGCCCACGCAGTGGTCCACGCCGTGGTAGGCGGCGAACTCCGTCTCGAAGCCGTGCACGCTCTTGCCGAGCACGAGCTGCCCGGAGCCGAAGACCGTTTCGACGGCGTCCAGGATGTCCGTACGCTCCTTCGCGTACTCCTCCAGGTAGTCCCAGACGTACGTGGTCACAGGTGGATCCCTTCCTTGGTCGAGAGACCGGCGTGCGGGGGTGTGGGGGTGTGTACGTGTCCGGTGGATGCGGAGTGTGCGGCGACGGCCTGTTCCAGCGCGTCGCGCAGGACTGCCCGGGGCCGCCACCCGGTGACCGACCGGAAGGCGGACGAATTGGCGCGTACACTGCGGAAGTTCATGCCGATGGCACCTTCCGGCGGGTTCACCCGCAGCACGGGTACCGGTGGATGCCCGGTGTGCCGACCGACGATCTCGGCGATCGTCCGGAACACATCCCCGAGGCCGTGGCCGAAGCCGCAGCCGGCGACCCAGTATCGGCCGGCCAGGGCTTCCGCGTGGTCCAGCGCCGACAGGAAGGCGCCGGCCGTGTCCTCGACATGGAGGAGATCGACTTCGATCGTGCCGTCGTGCCACATGGTCAGCGGCTCACCGGCGACGGCCCGGCGGATCATGGCCGCCACCACGCCCCGGCCGAGGTCTCCCGGTACGGGGCCGTGGCCGTAGACGGTCGGCAGCCGCAGGACCACGCCACGGAGCGAGCCCGCCGCGGAGGCCGCGCGCAGAGCGCGCTCCGAGGTCAGTTTCTGCCGTTCGTATGCGTTCGCCGGGGCCGGGCCGCCGGGCGGGAGGACCGTACTTGCGTAGATCACCGTGGGCGGCGGCCCGCCGGCCCGGCCGGAGCTGAGGCTCTCGATGAGGTCGCGCGTCACTGTGACGTTGGCCCGTTCGCCCTCCGGGTCGCCGTCCCTGGTCCGCCAGTCGCCCGCGGCCGACCGGTGGGTGACCAGGTGGATCACGGCGTCCGAGCCCGCCACCGCTTCGGCGAGCGAGACGGGATCGGTGAGGTCGGCCGTGCGGACGTCCAGTTCCGCGAGGCCGTCACCGGCCACGGTGCAAGGGCGGCGCGACACCGTACGCAACCGGACCGGCCGACCGCGCAGGAGCGCGACGACGGCCGAACCGATGTAACCCGACGCGCCGAGCACAGTGACCAGAGGGCGGGCAACTGGCGTCCGGGCCCCGGCCATCACCGTACTCCGGCGGGACTGGGCACCGTGGCCAGGGAGTGCAGACAGGCGAGCAGGCTGCGGGCCTCCATGCTCACGTAGTGGCTGTGACGCAGCAGGCCGGACAGCTGGTGCGGCGTCACCCAGCGGAAGTCAGGGTGCTCGGCCAACTCGGGGCGGTACGGCGTCTCGACGATGAGATGGCGGGTTCGCGCATGGTAGAAGCGGCCGCCCTCTTCCGACTGGACCGTGTCGAATCTGATGGCGGAGGCGGGCGCCCCCAGCACCTCGTCGAGCAGCGGCGGCCGGGCGGCGGGGGGAAGGACGTCGTAGTTCTCCGGCACGCACTGCAAGGTCGGGGCGAGTTCCACGGCATCCACGTAGCCGACTTCCGCGCGCAGTTGAACGAGAGCGTGCAGGACGCCGTCGATACGGGTGACGAGGAGGCCGACGACCCCCATGCCGTACGGCGCGATCATCGGCTGGTCCCAGCGGGCGACTTCGCGGCCCGCGGCCGTCACCTGTACACCGATGACGTCGAAGAACCGGCCGCTGTCGTGGGAGATACGGCCTTCCACCCGCCGCCATCCGGGGAGTCCGGTCAGTGGCACCCCGCTGACGGAGAGATCGGTGCGCACCCGCGTGTCGGTGATCCAGCTGAGGAGATTGTGCTCCGAATGCCGCGTGGGCGAGCCCGGGCGGCACGAACGGAGCAGCGCCATGGTGAATTCGTCCCGGTCCCGGTCCCGGTCCGGGTCCCGGTCCCGCTCGTGTTCCGGTTCCGGTTCCGGTTCCGTGGCGATGAGAGGCAGGCAGGCCAGTACCGAGCGGGTGTCCATGTTGACCAGATCGTCCTGGGCCAGCAGCCGGTGGAGCTGAGGAAGCGTCAGCCAGAGGAAACCGTGGAGGAGTTCCACCTCGCCCTGGACCTCGACCACCATGTTGCGATTGCGTTTGCGCAGGAACCAGGCGCCCTGCTCGGACTGGCGGACGTCGGCCACCACCCGGTGCCGGGAGGGTTCCCTGAAGTACTCGAGGTAGGGGACGGGGTTCCCGCCGTGCACTCGGAGGTAGTTGCTCCGGGTCGCCTGAACGGTCGGGGAGACCTGGATGCCGTCGCAGTTGCCAGGCTCGGCCTTCAGCTGCATCAGATAGTGCGGAACGCCGTCGAACTCCTTGACCAGGATGCCCAGGATACCGATCTCCGGCTGATTGATGATCGGCTGGGACCAGTGGTGGACCGGATGTCCCGGGCGGTCGACGCGCACCCCCTCCACGGTGAAGAAGCCGCCGCGGTGATGACGGATGGTCCCGGTGGCCGGGTCCGCGGACCACCCGGCCAGGGCGTCCAGAGGCACCCTTTCGACCGTGGTGAACATGCGCTCCCGGGCGTCGTCGAGCGCGCGGTAGAACTCCGCCAAGGACGTCACCGGGCCACACTTCCCGCGGGGAGGACATCCTCGAAGAACGCCTGCTGGTGGGTCATCGTGGTACGGAAGTGGGTGCTGTAGCGCTCGGCGTGATCAGCGGTCATGGTGCCCAGCACCATGGCGAGGGCGACATAGCCGTCCTTGGGTTCGATGATCAGGTTGTTCCACACCATCTGGACGGCTTCCACATGCCGGTCGACGGCCCCGGTCAGGGTGTCGGTGCCGCCTTCCCAGCCGAGGGGCAGCACCAGATCGCCGGTGTCGGCCAGCGAGCCGTACCAGTGATGGAGATCCGCGCGGCTGGCTTCGAGCCCCGCTCGGAAATGCCGGGGATGGGTGAGGGCCCGGTACCCGGCGCGGGCGGCACGGGCGTCCTCGAACCGCGCAATCTCATGGTCGTATTCGCACGGAAGGCTGTGCTGCCGGGTGCCGGGGTCGTCCAGCATGTTGACCGTGACGTCGAGGAGCGTCGTGCAACGCGCCCCCGCGTCGGTCATGCGCAGCCACAGGTCCCAGTCCTCAAGGCCGACCGGGGACTCGCGCCAGCCGCCCACCGACTCCGCGAGGCCTGCCCGATGCGCCGCGCACGAGTTCTCGAACAGGGGATTCATCAGCTGGAGTTCAGGCGCCCAGCACATGGTCAGCGGATCAGCGGTGGAGGTGACCGCGCCGGACGCGTTCACCTTCCTCGCCCGGGTGGCCACGAACTGCGCGCCGTCGTCGAAGGCTGCTGTCAGGAGCGCGAGATGGCCGCTCTCCCAACGGTCGTCGTGGTCCAGGTAGGCGATGTACTCGCCCTTCGCCTCGGGCAGGACGAGGTTGGTGGGGCCGGCCTGGAAGCCGAAGTGCGGGACCCGCCGCAGCCGGATCCGGTCGTCCTGCGCCGCGACTTCGGCCACGACCTCGTCCGTGTCGTCGTCGCTGCCGTCGGATACGACGATCATCTCCCAGTCACGCATCGACTGCGTACGGACGGAGTCCAGCGTGGGCAGGATGGCCCGACTGCGGTTGTAGGTCGGGCATATAACGGAGACGCGGGGCATCGGCGCTTCCTTCCGGTCGGCGAATTGGCAGGCGCGAAGGCTCTTTGGATTGCAGTGTTTCCGCAACGAACGGGCGTTGCTCTCGACCCTCGCGCCGAGCCGTCGGTCCCTGAGGAATTCCGCGGCCCGCGCCATTCGTAATGGAATGCCAGGGAACAGGTTGAACGGAAAGGGAGGTCGGTGTCAACAGGGGCGTTCTCGCGGGTCCGCAGGCCGTCCCGGGCGGCGTTGACCTGTACGTCACTGCAGGCAGAGGCCGTTATGGATGCCAGGTGGGGGACATCCCGGTCTGTGGAGGGGGCGATCCTAGCCCTGCGACGGGGGCGGTGCCCCACCCGCAGCGTTTATGTTTGTCCATGTCGCCAACGAGATTCCCGCAAGGGGGCCTTGGTGAAAGAATGCGGTTGACGACCGGACGTAATATGTCGCCGCAGTCGAAAGGATTCTCGTTGCACTCGAATTGACCATCGATGTGCGCGATTCGGGGGACAGATGACCACGTATTCAGTTCTTGTTCCGTTCCTGCCACGCAGGCCGGAACAGTTGCTGCCGTATGCCGCTCTGGTGGACTGGACCGCGGCGGAACGGCTGTGGCAGGGCCAGTCGATGCTCGTCGATCCCTTCCAGGGCTTCGCAGCCGCGGCGGGATCCGGGTTCCGGGTCCCGGTGGGGCTCGGTGTCACGCTGATGCCGTTGAGACATCCCTATGAGGCCGCGCACCAGGTCAGATCGCTGGCCATGGCCACCGGGAATCCGGTGGTGGCCGGGTTCGGGCCCGGCGGGGCGGCATTCCAGCGCAGTCTTCTCGGGGCCCCGTACGCCAGTCCGCTGACCGCGGCCCGTGAGTATCTCGGCATTGTCCGCGGGCTGCTCGACGGCGAAACCGTGCAGGCCGAAGGCGAGTACTTCTCATGCCACGGCGGGCTGTCGCCGAGCCCGGCTCCTCCGGTGGAACTCGGACTCGGTGTGCTGCGTCCTGGCATGGCACGCGTCGCCGGTGCGGTCGCGGGCTGCGCCATCACCTGGCTGACGCCGGCGTCGTACCTGCGCGACACCGTGCTCCCGGCCCTGCGGGAGGGTGCCGCGGCGGCAGGCCGGCCGGTGCCCCGGATCGTGGCCATGGTGCCGCTGGCCCTGCGCCGGCCGGACCGTGACCCGGCGGAGGTCGCACTGGCCGGCAACGCTCCACATCTCGCGGCACCGCACTACATCGACATGCTCCACCGCGCCGGTATCGCGGTGGACGAGGGCGACACGACACTGAGCGCCAAACGCCTGGTGGAGGGCCGCGGTTTCCTCCACGGGGACATCGGCGAACTGGTCGAACAGCTCGCCGAGTTCCGGGAGGCGGGGGTGGACGAGGTCGTGCTGAACACGACCGGAGTGTTCAACCTGCACGGCCATCATGCGGCCATGGCGGACCTCAAGACGATTCTGGCAGCTGTCGCGTAATGAAGGGCACGGGGGACATGGAACACAGTCAGCTCAAGTGGGCGAAGCGGCAGTTGGCGTCCTGGGGAACGGGCCGCACCGGCCCGGGGAACAACGGGCCGGCGCAGGACACCCGCACCGCGACCGTCGTACTGGAGAGCGCCGCACACCTCGCCTCGGTGCTGGCCTCGGACTTCGTCGGCGACCGGACTGTCGTCTTCGTGCCGGGCGGCCGTCCGGGAAGCCGGACGGATCCGCAGGCCCCGGGTGCGGTCGGGCCCCTCGTCGTCCCGTACGAAGGCTGCCTCGCCGAGCCCGGCGACGAGATGTCGGTCGGAGACTCCTTCTTCCTGCAGACCCAGGACTACGCCACCAGCGAGTACATGTCGGTGATCGGCCCGACGCTGATCAGGGTCACCGAAGAGGCCGACTTCGACGGGTACCTGGCGGACGCGGACCGCGCCCGGAACCAGGGGGCGTTCGTAGCCTTCGCCACCGATCCCGCCGTGCGTATCGGCGACCTCTCCGCGCTGGGCGCGGGCCCGGTCGGCGACGGCCCGTTCACCCGCATGTACGTGCGGTCCACCGGAGAGGTGTCCCTCTCGCCCGTAGCCCTGCCCCTGGGCACCGTCGCCGACGGCGGCGCGGCTCTGGCGGCGGAGTGGACCAGGCTCAACTCCGGAAGCGCCCAGCCCTGCGCGGTCTCCCTCGGTCTCGCCGTGCCCGACCGGTCACGTACCGACGCGCTGACCGCACGGCCGTGGCTCGGCCGGTATCTGGCCGCCCTCGACGCTGTCCGGGAGCTTCGTGCCCGGGGGATCACCGGCCTCAAGGTCTCCGGATTCGGCGGCCGCCTGGTGCCCGGCCTGGCCGAACTCGGCGAAAGCGCCGCCGACCGCCATGACGTGGATGCCCCGCTGCTGCTGTGGACCGAGGAGAAGGCCGTGGTGCACAGTGCCGGCACCGGCCGGTTCTTCGCCCTCGACCGTGCCGCCGCGGAGCTGGCCGAGACCCTGCTGGTCCACGGATCGGTCGAGGCCGCCTCCGCCCACGCGGACCGCGCCGCGCTGACCCAGGTCGAGACCTTCTTCTCCAGCGCCGGTGTCCGGCTCTCGGTCCCGGCCCCGATGGCGGGGGTCCGATGACGGCGACGGTCATCGGCGGAACGCCGCAGACGGTCCCCGGGCGGGCCGGCCGCGCGCTGGCCGAGCTCGGTGACCGGGTGGTCATGTGCGGGATCTACGACGAGGCCGGATCACTGATCTACGACGACCTCAGCAGAAACGACACCCATGAGGTCCGTGAACTGATCGGTCTCGTCCGTCGACGCCCCGGGCCGGTACTGGAACTCGCCGCAGGAACAGGCCGGTTGACAATGCCCCTTCTCGCGGCGGGCAAGGACGTCACGGCGCTCGAGCTGGAACGCTCCATGCTGGACCTGCTCCGGGCCCGCCTTCAGCAGGCTCCCGGGCGACTGCGCGAACGCTGCACCACCGTCGAGGGGGACATGACGTCCTTCGCCCTGGGCCGCCGGTTCGGAGCGGTCGTTCTCGGGACGACCTCGGTCTCGCTGCTCGACGAAGAGGGCCGTACCGCGCTCTATGGCACGGTGCGCGACCATCTGGCCCCCGGCGGAGCGTTCCTGCTCTCCACCACGTACCCCACCACCGGATCCACGCAGGACGAGATACGCATCGACATGCTCGGCGCCAGCGGTCGGCTCTATCACCTGCATGAGCACTGGTCCCCGCGGACCGGCACGCGCACCGTCACCCTCCACGCGGCCGAGCTCTCCGAAGGCCCGGTCCACGTGTGCACCTCGACCGTCGCGGCCCTCCCGGCCGACCTGCTGGAGGACGAACTGGTCTCCGCCGGGTTCCGGGTGAACGCCCGGCACACGCTGCGCACCGGTGGCGATCGACACGAATCCGTACTCCTGGAAGCAGAGGTGGAGACCCGATGAACGCCGGACAGGCCCTGTGGCCCTCACTGTTGCCGCCCGGGCAACAGGGCGACGATGCGCTGTGCGCGGTCTCCGCCGAAGGCGTCCGCGTGCGCTTCGCAGACGGCCGTGAACTGCTCTGCGGAACCAGCGGGTTGTGGAACACCAACATCGGCTACGGCAATCCCGTCATCGCCGAGGCGGTGGCGGTGGCCCTGCGCGACGCCTCCTACCTGAGCGTCTTCCGGTACGAGAACAGCTATGCCCGCGAAGCCGCGACGGCCCTCGTCGACCTCTGCGGCGCAGACCACTACGGCCGGGTGCTCTTCTCCACCTCGGGCGGCGCGGCCAACGACCTGGTGATGAAGGTCGCCAGGCTGCACCACGCGCTGCGTGGCGACGCCCGGCGCAAGGTGGTGGTGGGTCTGCGCGGCAGCTACCACGGCCTCACCTTCGGCAGCTTCGCGCTGACCGGCGATGATCTGGGCCAGTCGGTGTACGGCGTCGATCAGCGGCTGGTACGGCACGTGGCCCCGAACGACCCGGCCGAGTTGGTGTCGCTGCTCGGCAGACAGGGGAGCCAGATCGCGGCCGTTGTCGTCGAACCCGTCCTCGGCAGCGGTGCGGTACCGCTCACCGAGGAGTACGTGGACGCTCTGCTGCGGTTGCGTGACGAGCATGGGTTCCTGCTGGTCGCCGACGAGGTGGCCACCGGCTTCGGCCGTACCGGTTCCTTCCTCGCCTCGCAGCGGTGGTCCGGGCAGCCCGATCTGGTGGTCGTCTCCAAGGGGCTCACGAACGGCACCATGCCTGCCGCCGCCGTCGTCGTCTCGACCGAGGTGGCCCGGGTGTTCAGCGACGCGGGAGCCGTGCTGGCGCACGGCGAGACCCAAGCCGGAACCCCGGCGACGTGTGCCGCGATCCTCGCCACCATCGAGGAGATGCGCCGGCTCGACGCGATCGCCGCCGGCCGCAGGCTGGCCGAACTCCTGGACGCCGAGCTGGACCGGATGGTCGCCGATCGTCCCGATGTCACCGGCGCCACCGGCGTGGCTGCTTCCGGGCCCTGCGACTGTGCGGCCGGGACGGGACGCCCCTGCCGCAAACCGAGGTCCCGGCCGTGGTCGCGGCGATCAGGGCGGCGGGTGCCATCGTGCACCCCGGACCGCACGGCATCCAGCTCTTCCCCGCGCTGACCTACCGTGATGCCGAACTGGCCGAGCTGCTGAAGCGGGTACGTACCGGACTGACGGCGTACGCCCGGACGGCGACAGCCGGGGCGGCAGGGGTGGCCGGATGAACCTCAGCTGGCACTGCCCGACGCTCACCCTGTTCGGCGCCGACGGGATCGCCGGATGGCTGGAGGCACGGCCTGCCGCGCGGCACGTCACCGTACTGGTCGACGCGGCCGTCGCCGACGGGCCGATCGTCTCCCGGGTACGGACCTCGGTCGCAGGACCGAGCCGTGACGTGCGCGTCCTGGCTCTGGACGGTCCCGGTGACGCGGACGGTGTCCTCGCGCTGGCGGACCGCCTGAGCGATACGGATCTGATCGTCGGCGTCGGCGGCGGCGCCCTGCTCGACCAGGCCAAGCTGGCGGCCCTGGTGCGGAACAACCCGGCCGTCCGCACGCGGTTGACCCTGCCGCAGCGCAGCGGGCTGATCCTGCTCCCGCCCGAGATCCACCGCGGCCTTCCCGTGGTCGCGGTGCCTACCACCGTCGGTACGGGTGCGGAACTGAGCGCGGCGGCGTGCCTGGTCTTCCCGCAGGGCAGGCGGCTGATCCTGGGGGAGTCGCTGCGACCCGATGTCGCCGTACTGGACCCGCTGGCCACCGCCACACTGCCGGACGAGCTGATCGCCGAGGGCGTGCTGGAGGCCTTGTTCCGTGTGGTGAGCCTGTATGTGGGCGACCACCGGGACCTGCCGACCGAGGACGCGCTGGCCGAGACCCTGGCCGGGCGGCTAACCCGGCTCGGGCATCAGCTGCGTGACGTACGGCTGGGCGGCGGGCGCAGCGACGACCGGATCCGGCTGGAGATCGCCAAGGTGAGCGGACTGACCCACCTGGGCTGGACGTACATCGGACGCGATCGGTACGGGGCCAAGGGCTGGTACCTGGCCAACGAGCTGTCGTCCGTGCTCGGGCTGCGCAAGATGACCGCCGTGGCGGCGCTGCTGGAGCCGTTGTGGCGTGCCATCGCCGACGGCGACCAACGGCTGGGGTCGGCCCGGCGGTTGTCCCGGATGTGGGCGCTGCTGCGTGCCACCGATCCGGACGCCCTGCCCGAGGACCCGGCGGCGGGGATCGGCGCACTGACCGATGCCTGGCTGGTGGACCGGCGGATCAGCGCCGACGCCGCACGGCTGGACACGGTCACGGCCCGGACCGTGCGCGCCTGGGGAGCCGGACTGCCGATGCTCGGGGGGCTGCGGGCCGCCGACGTACGCGGCCTGCTCGACGGCGCCGTACTCGACGCGGAACCGGCACTGCGCTGACGCCGCGTCACCACAGACTTCCGGACCCCGCACCGTGATCACGGTGCGGGGAACGGGGGAACACACGAAATCCGATTTCAGAGGGAGGGAAACATCATGCAGGGAGTCATCGACTTCTCGCAGGACCTGTCTGTGCCGGCACTTGAGCTCGGCATGCAGGAGCTCGAGGCCATGGAGGCCCCGGGTTGGTCCACGTGGGCCGGCTTCGGCACGGGCACGGCTGTCACCAGCGCCATCGCCTACGGCAGCGTCTACGTGGCCGTCAGCGGCGCGGCGATCACCTAGAACGGCCCGGCCGCCCCCGGACCGCCTGACTGCGGTCCGGGGGCGACCAGCACCAACCGCCCCGAGTACCGATCGAGAAGAGGTATCGATATGCAGGCGATCTTCGAGCCCAAGACGGGCTTTGAGCTGAAGGATAATGGACCGGCTCTGGAGCTGGGGATGCAGGAGCTGGAGGCCATGGAGGCCCCGGGCTTCTACACCGGTTTCAAGGACGGCCTGATGTTCAGCATCGCAGTGGGTGCGCTCAGCGTGGCTGCCTCTACCTGATACCTGCCCGGGGGCGTGTGCCCCTCGCGGTGTCAACAGCGGTGACGCCCGGCCCCGGACGGCCCTCAACCGTCCGGGGCCGGGTGTGCGGAGCGTGAAACATCCTCAGAAGGAGAAAGGGAGAATCACATGTCGAACACCGGAAACCGGTATCCGTCGAACAAGTCGCTCACCATGATGACGGGGCTGCTCGCACTGATCCTCATGCCTGTCGGCGCCGCGCTCGACGGGACCGCGCAGTGGGTCCTGATCGGTGCCTCGGCCGTCTTCATCTTCATCTGCGCGTACCAGATGAACGCGAACAGGCGGGCGGGCAGGGGATGAGCGACACCGCAGCGGTCTCCGTCCGCGGCCTGACCAAGCGGTTCGGTGAGGTCGCCGCGGTGGAGGACGTGACGTTCGATGTCCGGCCGGGCCGCATCGTGGGGCTGCTCGGCCGCAACGGCGCGGGGAAGACCACCTCGCTGCGTATGCTCCTCGGGCTCGCACGCCCCAGTTCCGGCACCGCCACCGTCTTCGGGCGCCCCTACGCCGACCTGCCCGACGCAGCGCGCCGGGTCGGGGTCAGCATGGACGGCATCTCCCCGATGCCCGGCACCAGCGGGCGCCGCGATCTGCGGATCTGGGCCCGGATGCTCGGCCTGCCCGCGGCGCGCGTCGACGAGGTCCTGGACAGGGTCGGGCTGACCGGCAGCGGCGACCGGAAGATCAAGGGCTACTCCACCGGCATGCGGCAGCGGCACGCGCTGGCAGTGGCGTTGCTCGCCGACCCGGAACTGCTGGTGCTCGACGAGCCGGCCAACGGGCTCGACCCGGACGGCATCCGGTGGCTGAGGACCTTCCTGCGTTCACTGGCCGACGAGGGGCGCACCATCCTGCTCTCCAGCCACCTGCTCTCCGAGGTGGAACAGACAGTGGACGACGTGGTGATCCTGCAGCGCACCCTGCGGTACAGCGGTCCCATATCCGAGCTGGTCCCGGACAGCGGAACCAGCCTGGAGGCACGATTCTTCGATTTGGCCGGCACAGAAGCGGAAAGGCGCGTCGATGCGTGAGGTGCTGAACGCCGAATGGCTCAAGGCATGGAGCGGCCGCACCTGGTGGATCATGGCCGCACTCGCTGTGTTCATGGGCCTGTTGGGCAGCAGCGGCGCCGCAGCCGTGGCCGACCAGCAGATCGACTCCGGCGCGACCGACGCCGCAGCGGCCACCGCCGAGCTCATCCGTTCCTGGTTCTCCGTCCTCCTGGCCTCCGTCCTCTTCGGCGCCCTCTTCGTGAGCCGGGAGTACAACACCGGAGCCATCAACCGGTCCGTCCTGCTGTGCGGCAGCCGGACGAGGCTGCTCGCGGCCAAAACGATCGTCGGAACGGCCATGGGCCTGATCTTCGCGCTGCTGGCGGCGGGCCTCGCCCCGCTCTCCCTTTGGGGCTTCTTCACCCTGTTCGGCATGGACGTCCAGTGGAGCGGCGAGGCGACCTTGACGCTGCTCGGCGTGTTCACCGTGGCCGCGCTGGCCGCGCCGTGGGGGGTCCTGCTCGGATGGATCATCCGCAACCAGGCGGCGAGCGTGACGCTCGTGCTGGTGGTGACACTCTTCGTCGACGAGACGCTCTTCCGAGTGCTGCCCGCCGTCGGCAAGTTCACGATGGGCATCGCCATGGGCGCGGTCTACCGCGACGCCAAGCCGGAGATGCTGTCGATCCCCCTGGCCCTGCTCGTCATCGCGGGCTGGCTCGTGCTCGCCGGATACTCGGCCCGCAGGCTTCTCGTCACCCGGGACATCACATGACCCTGACCGACGAGCGGACCGCGCGGACCGCACCGGGCCCCGCCGGCCGGCCCCGGCGTCGCCGCAAGCGGGCCGACGCCGAACCGTCGGCGGCGGAGACGGCCGAACTGACCCGCCGCCCCCGGCTCGCCCCACGGGTCCAGGTGCACGAGCCGACGGCAGACGGTTCCCTGTGGATCGTGCAGTCCGGACAGCAGTACATCCGGGTCGGCGCGGACATGGCCAAGCTCATGCGTTCCATGGACGGAGAACGCGACCACGCGGCGCTGGTGAGCACGCTGGGCGGCCCCTGGACGGAGCACGCCGTCGCCACCGCCGTCCACAAGCTCCAGGAGATGCGCCTGCTGGAGGACGGACGGATCCACCGGCACAGCGGCACGTGGTTCAAATACGTACCGCCCCTGACACTGCAGTTCACCGTCCTGAAGCCGCAGCGACTGCTGAACCGGCTGGTGCCGCTCATCAGGCTGCTGGCGAACCGGGTCGCGGCCGTCGTCGCCGGGATGCTCGTCCTGGGCGGACTGCCGGCGCTCACCGTGCAGGCCCCGGCGCTGTCGCAGGCGCTCGGACAGCCCTTGCCGTTCGCCGTCCTGCTCGGTGTGATGACCGCGACGATCGTCACGACCGCGCTCCACGAGATGGGCCACGGTGCGGTCCTGGCCCACTACGGCGGACGCCCCAGCCGGATGGGCGTGATGCTCTTCTACATGTCGCCCGCCTTCTTCTGCGACGTGTCCGACGGCTGGCGCCTTCCCCACAAGGAACAGCGCACCCGCGTCGCCCTGGCGGGCATCGTCACGCAGACAGTGGTCGCCGGAACGGTCTCCCTTGCCGCGCTCGTGCTGTCCACGGTCAACGGCCCTTCGCCGCTGCACGACGGCATGCTGATCTTCGGAGTCTCCACCTACCTCACGGGCGTACTCAATTTCGTACCGCTCGTGAAGCTCGACGGCTATCTCGCGCTGATGAGCCACCTCGACATCCCGCACCTGCGCGACCGGTCCATGACCGACGCGCGGCGGTTCCTGGCCCGGATCCTGTTCGGTGGCCGGTACAGCCGTGAATTGCCGCAGCTCACCTGGGCCGTGCCCTTCGGCTTCGCCTGCATGCTCTTCCCCCTCTACCTCGTCGCCGTCGCGATCGGCCTGTGGTCGGACGTCGTGCAGAGCCTGGGCCTCGTCGGCGCGGCCGTGATGGCCGCGGCGATCAGCTACCTGATGTACCACGCCTGGAACGGCGGTGAACGGCTGCTGCGCGAGGCACGGCGGGCCGGGGCAGGCCGCCTGCGGATCGCCTTCGCCTCGGTGCTGGCCGTCGCCGGCGTCGCAGCCGCCCTGGTGTTCGTCCGGCTGCCCTACACCGTGGTCGGCGGATTCGTCCAGGAAGGCGGTCAGGTCCGGCTGGTACTGGCCGACACGGCCGACACCGACGCGGTCGCACGGGGCTCCCAGGTCCGCCTGGAACGGCGCGGCCTGGTCATCGGCACCGATGTCGGCACCGGCGTCGTCGCGGTGGACCGTGCCACACGGGGGACGGCACCACTGTCCGCCTTCGTCCCCTTCCGCGAGGGCGACCACTTCCCGATGGAGGTGTCGGGCTTCGCGCTGCGTACGGACAAGGCTCCGGCCGAGCGCGCCGGTCTGGCGTACGTCGACGCGGGCAGCCGCCCCGCGTGGGAGTGGCTGTATCTCAAGTACGTATCCCCCTATGGGCGTTGACATCCCGACGCCGGGCCAGGCAGCCGGCATGGGAGACAGGTAAAGGTTATGGACGTAGGCAGACATCTTCACTACTGCCCTCCCGGCAGCCCGTTCTTCGACCTGCCGGCCACGGCGCACACGGACGAGGACGACTTCCCTCTCGCCCATGAGGAGCCGGCCCCCGGGCCGGGACGGCGGCACCGAGTGGATCGGTATCTCGCCGCCCGACGCCGGAATACCCGGGCAGGGCTGGAAGATCCACGTGTCGGCGACCCCCGACAACGCCGAGGACGTCCTGGCCACCGTCTGGAAGTACTGCCTCGCGGGCGGCATCACCTTCAAGTTCCTGCGCAGCCGCGCCGTACTCGAATTCCGCAACAGCAAGTACGGCGACCGCAGCGCCAGCGGTAAGTTCGTCACCATCTACCCGCTCGACGAGGCCCACCTGGCCCTCATCCTGCGCGAGTTGGACGACCTCCTGGGGGGCTGCGAAGGCCCCTACATCCTCAGCGACCTGAGATACCGGTCCGGCCCGCTCTACGTGCGCTACGGCGGCTTCCTCCTGCGCACCGTACGGGCGGACAACGGCGAACTCGTGCACTGCGTGGAGGATCCCGAAGGCAGGCTGGTCCCCGACCACCGCGGCCCCGGCTTCCGCCCGCCCGCCTGGGCGCCCCTTCCGGATTGCCTGGCCGAATCGGCCGCGGCACGCGACTTGGGCACCCTGGAGGACTTCCCCTACCGAGTCACCTCCGCGGTGCACTTCTCCAACGGAGGAGGCGTCTACCGCGGCACCGACAACCGGGACGGCGCGGACGTCCTGCTCCGCGAAGCCCGTCCCTTCGCCGGTCTGGTGGACGGCGAGGACGCGGTCAGCCGCCAGCGACGGGAGCACTGGGCGCTGGAGCAACTGGCCGGACTGGACTGCATTCCCCGCCTCATCGATTTCCGCAAGGGGCGCGAACACTACTTCCTGGTCAGGGAGTACGCCGAAGGCGAGCCCCTCGCCAAGGAGATGGTCCGCCGCAACCCATTGGCGCGCGACAGCCGGTCCCCCGAGGACTTCACCGCGTACACCGAGTGGGCCCTGAGGATTCTGGGCCTGGTCGAAGAAGGCATCGCCTCCCTGCACGCCCGCGGAGTCGTCTTCCGCGACCTGCACCCGTCCAACATCCTCGTCCGCCCGGACGACACGGTCGCCTTCATCGACTTCGAGACGGCCGACTCCGTGGATTCCCCGGCCAGGCAGACCATGGGAGCACCCGGGTTCACCGCACCGGCCGAGTACCGGGGCCCGGCCATCGACCGTTACGCCTTGGGCTGTCTGCGCCTGGCCGTGTTCATCCCACTGCCGACTCTGCAGCTCTGGGGCCCGTCGAAGACGGAGGACCTCATCGACGCGGTCGTCGCACACTTCCCGGTACCCGCGGACTTCGCCGACACCGTTCGGCGCGATCTGGGCATCCCGGCCGACGCGACGCGCTCCCGGCCCGCCGCAGACCAGCGGCCGGTTCTACGTGAGGACTGGCCCGCGCTGCGCACACAGATCATCGACGGGGTCCTGGCCACCGCTACACCGGACCGACAGGACCGGCTCTTCCCCGGGGACCCGGAGCAGTTCGCCACGTCCGAGGGCGGGGCGGCCTTCGCCTATGGCGCCGCCGGGGTCCTGTGGTCCCTGGCCGAGGCCGGCGCGTCGGTCCCCGCACGCCTCACCGACTGGCTGGTCGCCGCCACCCACGCCCTGGAACGCCCTTCCCCCGGCTTCTGCAGCGGGCTGAGCGGAATCGCCTTCGCATTGGACCGGCTCGGGCGTGCCGAGACCGCCAGCGCACTCGTCTCCCAGGTCGGGGAGCGCCTCGACACCGAGACCGGCGGCACTGACGACACCCTGCTCAGCGGGGCCTCCGGGGTGGGGCTCACCCTGCTCCACTTCGCCCGGCGCACAGGCGCGGGCGCCCTGTTGGACCAGGCCGTCCGGCTGGCCGAGCGGATCACCGCCGGGCCGGCCGGGAGACCGGACGGCAGGGCACGTTTCGGGCTGCTGCGGGGGCCTGCGGGCCGCGCCTTGTTCCTGCTGCGGCTGTACGAGGAAACCGGCGCCCCGTCCTATCTGGAGCACGCCCACACCGCGCTGCGACAGGAACTGACCCACCTCGGCTGGAAGGGTGATCACCTGCCCGAAGAAGCTCCGGGGCGGGCGCCGTTGCTGGCCACGGGAAGCGCGGGCACCGGAATGGTGCTGCACGACTTCGTGACGCACCGTCCGGAACCCGAGCTCATCCGCGCGCGTGACGCGATCCTGGGATCGGCCCGGCGCAGATTCGTGGCCCAGGCAGGCCTGTTCCACGGCCGCGCGGGCACGCTCGTGGCCCTGCGCCACCTGGCCGACGGCACCGACGCGGAGAAGAACGGGGGAGAGGAGGAGAGCGTACGCCTCCATGTGAACGGCTTCGCCCTGCAGACCGTGCGCCTTGACGACCGACCTGCCTTCCTGGGGCACGAGGCCATGCGGGTCTCGACCGATCTCGCCACGGGAGCCGCGGGGGTGCTGCTCGCGCTGAACGCCGCGCTCACGGACGACGGACCGTCACTTCCGTTCTTCCGCAGGGGCGGCCGAGAGCCGCGTGAAGGAGCCGCCTCGTGATCGATTTCCTTGCCACTTTGGACCGTACGCAGGGGCTCGCCGAACGGTGCGAGGTCCAGCCGCCCGCCCCGCCCACCGATCTGCTGTGGCGTGCCCTGGTACGGATCACCCCCGGTACCCCCTCCTCGGAGCCCGTCGGCCGCGCCCTGGACCCGTGCGTCGTCGGGGCGTACGGGCACTCGCGATCCGACGCTCTGACACGTGGTGTGGGCGAAGCCGTGGAACGCTACGCGCTCTTCCCCTCGGCGGAGGCCCCGTCCGGCACCGTACGCGCCACAGCGCGGGAAGCCGGCGGGTCGGCGCTGGCGTTCCACGGCCCGGACACGGTGCTGGGCGACCCGCGCGCCGCCGACGAGGTCCTGACCTGGTACCCGGCCCGGAGGCTGCGGGACGGGACCGAGGTTCTGGTACCCGCGCCGCTCGTGGACTATCCGGACGCCTCGCCCGAGGCACGGCACTTCGACCCGACTCCGTCCGGAGCGGCCTCCGGCCACGGCTACGCCATGGCGCTGCGCGCCGGTCTGATGGAAGTCATCGAGCGCGATGCCTTCCTCATCGCATGGGAAGAGCGACTGCGGCTGGCGCGAGTGACGCCGTTCTCGCTCACCACGGACGATGCCGCCGCTGGGCTCGGAGGGAAGCAGAACAGCAAGCGCCGCAACCTCGCGGCCCTGTGGCAGAAGACCGAGCAGGCGGGACTCGTACCGGTCCTGGCGGACATGCCCACCGCGGTGCCGGGCGTCGTCTGCACCATCGCCGCGATCATCGACGAGACCGGGGCCGGTCCGTTGGCGACGGTGGGGTGCAACGCCTCGGACGACCCTTGGTGGAGCATGCTCGGGGCACTGCAGGAAGCCCTCCAGGTCCGCTCGGTGATCCTCAACTCCTGGGACGAGCACGGCTTCGGCGAAGCGCCGACGCGGATCGACAACGACGACGACCGACTGCGGCATCTGGCCTCCCGTGAGGGCTACGAGCGAGTCCGCGAGTGGGTCGACGGCTTCATCCGGGAGACCCCGCACCGGACCTGGAGCGGGGTGCCGACCGACGCGGTCGTACGGAGCCTGGTCGCCGACGGTGCGGATCCGCTCGCGATCGACCTCACCCAACGGCTCCCCGTCGGGCTGCGCGAGATGGGGTGGGCCGCGGTCAAGGTCATACCGGTCGGATACCAACCCCTGCGGCTGGTCGAGGGCCACGACTTCAGCTGGCACACCGGCCGGCTGCGGACCGCCCAGGCCCGCACCGGCCGTCGCACGATGCCCGTCTCCGCCTTCTCCGACAGGCCGCACCCCTTGCCGTGAGACGCCACCGGTCCCGGGCCTGCTCCAGGTCCCGGCCCCGGTGTCGCTGTCGGCACAAGCTCCCCTCTCGTCCGTCCCTCACAGCCGGAGTCATCGTGAAAGCTCTCGTCCTCGCGGGCGGCAGTGGGACAAGGCTGCGGCCCCTCACCCACACCGCGGCGAAGCAACTCATTCCGGTCGCCAACAAGCCGGTGCTCTTCTACGTCCTGGAGGACATCGCCGCGGCCGGTATCACGGAGGTGGGGATCATCGTGGGCGCCACCGCCCCCGAGATCCGGGCCGCCGTCGGCGACGGCGGCCGGTTCGGACTGCAGGTCGACTACATTCCGCAGTCGGCTCCGCTCGGTCTCGCCCACGCCGTACTGACAGCCCGGGACTGGCTGGGCGACGACGACTTCGTGATGTATCTCGGGGACAACTTCATCGCCGGAGGCATCACACGGATCGTCGACGCATTCCGCCGTGAGCGGCCCGATGCCCACATCCTGCTGACCCAGGTGCCCGATCCGACCGCCTTCGGCGTCGCCGAACTGGGCGCCGACGGTCGGGTGCTGGCCCTTGAGGAGAAGCCCCGGCACCCCAAGAGCGACCTGGCCCTGGTCGGCCTCTACCTCTTCACCCGTACCGTCCACGAGGCCGTACGCGCCGTCGCACCGTCCGCCCGCGGCGAACTCGAGATCACCGACGCTCTCCAATGGCTGATCGACACCGGCCGCGACGTCCGCTCCACCCGGATCACCGGCTACTGGAAGGACACCGGCAACGTCACAGACATGCTGGAGGTCAACCGATCCGTCCTGGACACCTTCGTCACCCGCGTCGAAGGTACGGTCGACGCGGCCTCGGAGCTGATCGGCCAGGTCGTCGTGGAGCCGGGCGCGCGGATCATCCGGTCCCGGATCACGGGCCCCACCGTGATCGGCGCCGACAGCACGGTCACCGGGTCGCTCATCGGCCCGTACGCCTCCATCGCGTCGGGCTGCTCGGTGCTCGACAGCGAGATCGCACACTCGATCGTGCTGGACGGCGCGCGCATCGACGGTGTGCGCCGGGTCGAAGCGTCCCTCATCGGCCGTGAGGCCGTGGTCACCCCCGCCCTCGCCGCGCACCGGCTGGTGATCGGCGATCACAGCAAGGTCGAGATCCTCGCATGACTCCCACGAAGGTCCTGGTCACCGGCGGTGCCGGGTTCATCGGCTCGGCCTACGTCCGGATGCTGCTGGCCCCCTGGGCGCGGGCGGCCACCACCGGATCGCAGGGCCCCGGGGTCACCGTCACCGTCCTCGACAAACTCACCTACGCGGGCAGCCTCACCAACCTCGCGGTCGTCCGGACTGACCCGCGCTTCTCCTTCGTACGGGGTGACATCTGCGATCCGGAGCTGGTGGGCCAACTGGTGGCCGACCACGACGAGGTGGTGAACTTCGCCGCGGAATCCCACGTCGACCGGTCCATCGCCTCGGGTTCCCACTTCGTCAGGACGAATACGCTCGGCACCCAGGTACTGCTCGAAGCCGCCGTA
The DNA here is from genome assembly GCF_040302905.1 of Streptomyces sp. NPDC096193. Taxonomy (NCBI): domain Bacteria; kingdom Bacillati; phylum Actinomycetota; class Actinomycetes; order Kitasatosporales; family Streptomycetaceae; genus Streptomyces; species Streptomyces sp. NPDC096193. Next base: position 178,604 of record NZ_JBEOSJ010000002.1, read on the forward strand.
CGGCACCGGGTCACCACCTTCGTCCAGGTCTCCACCGACGAGGTGTACGGCTCGATCGCCCACGGCTCCTGGGACGAGGCGGAACCGCTCGCCCCCACCTCGCCGTACGCGGCGTCCAAGGCCTCCGCCGACCTCGTCGCCTCCGCCTACCACCGCACCCACGGCCTGGACGTCCGTATCACGCGTTGCTCGAACAACTACGGCGCACACCAGCATCCGGAGAAGGTCATCCCCCGCTTCGCGACCAACCTGCTGGACGGCCTGACGGTCCCGCTGTACGGAGACGGCGCGAACGTACGGGACTGGCTCCACGTGGAAGACCACTGCCGGGGCATCGAACTCGTCCGCGCCCAGGGCCGCCCGGGCCGCACCTACAACATCGGCGGCGGAACCGAGCTCACCAACAAGGAGCTCACGGGCCTGTTGCTGGAAGCCTGTGGCGCGGGATGGGAGCGGGTGGTCCACGTCGAGGACCGCAAGGGGCACGACCTGCGGTACTCCGTCGACTGGACGCGCGCCCGCGAGGAACTGGGTTACCGCCCCCGCCACGACTTCGAGCGAGGCCTCGCCGACACGGTCGACTGGTACCGCGCGCACCGCGACTGGTGGGAGCCACTCCGGACCCCTGTGCGGTGATCAAATGCGGGCAACTGGGGTCCCTGGGACGGGCTTCCTCAGTTCTTCCTCAACTATGTGGCACCCCTCTCTCCACAACTTCTTTGCCGAAGCTTTTATGTGTTAGCTTCCTCGTTGCTGATCAAGGGTTCTCGTGGGCGGGGGAGAGCAACTGGGCTTGACTCGCCCGGATTCCTGCCGCTCTGTGCATCAGAATTACGGGGTACGGGGAAGCATGGAACGAATATCTCTTATCGTCAATTCTCCCGCGTTGCGACGCCGGATAACCGAGGTGCTGGCCGGCCCTGGGTGGCTCGTCTCCGGGTACGGAATGGGAAGGGCCGTCGCGTACTCGTCCACACCGGCGGACATCGTCGTGGTGGAGGCCTGCGCGCTGAAGGCTGACCCGTCGCTCGCCCACCAAGGCGCTCGGCTCATCGTCCTGGTCTCGGGCCAGGACGATTCCTTCTGGCCGTCGTCAGCCCACGCCCGGTTGGCCGGCATCATCGACCGTGACGATCCCGACCACGGCTACATAGCCGCAGTTCGCGAGGTGTTGAGCGGGCGAGGCTGGGTCTCTCCCGAGCTCGTCCCCACGCTGCTCTCAGGCCGTATGGGCCACCTCCGGCCGACCCCGCCGCCCGCCGAGGAGGTCAACCGGCTCACCGACAGGGAGAGAGGGGTGGCCCGGCTGGTGGCCGAGGGCTACTCCAACTCGGAGATCGCTGAGCAGCTCACCATCGAGCGCAGCACGGTCAAGTTCCATGTGTCGAATGTGCTACGCAAACTCCGCTGCCGTGACCGCGCACAGGTGGCGGCTCTATGGCATTCGCACGCACCCTCGGTCAGCTTCGTGGCCTGACAGGTCCGGGTTCCGCTCCGGCATCCGGGGCGGAACCCCGGATGCCGGGGTATCCGCGGCCTCTGGCAGGCCGCCGAGGGCAGCCCCCGGCGGAGTGAACGCGGTCGACGCCGGCCGAAGTCGGACTGCCGCGCCACCGTCGTCCGTTTTCAGGGTCGACGTGATGGCGATGACGCATCATGTGGAGTGTTTGGCCAAGTCCTCACCCGCGTGGTTGTGGGCCCTCGCCGGAGTGTCCGCCGTGACCCCTGCCGCCGTCTCCCCGCCCTTCATTGGGTGCGTACAGGGCGGGTGTCAGACGGTGGCGGGGAGGGCTGCGGCGGCCTCCCGCTCGTTGAGGGAGCGGGTGTAGCGGCGCAGCAGGAGGATCGCGGTGGTGGCGAGGCCGGTGAGGAGGCCGAGCCAGATGCCGAGGGTGTCGAGGCCGGCAGCGTACGCCAGGAGCCCGGATGCGGGCAGGCCGATGGCCCAGTAGCCGATGAGCGTGATGCGGAAGCCACTCTTGGTGTCATCGAGGCCGCGCAGCAGTCCGACGCCGATGTTCTGGGCACAGTCGAAGAACTGGAGGAACGCGGTGACGATGAGCAGGTGCGTGGCGATGGTGAGGGCCTGGCTGGTGCCGGAGTCGAGGAAGGGAGCCAGGACCAGCCGGGGGATGGTCACGTACAGGAGGCCGACGACGGCCATGACCGCGGCCGCACAGGCGAGTGCGGTGTTCTTGATGCGGCGCGCGTCGTCGTGGTTGCCGAGGGCGAGTTCGCGGCTGACGTTGATGGACGCGGCGTGGGAGAGGCCGACGGCGACCTGGAAGACGATATAGACGAGCTGGTTGACGGCCGTGTGGGCGGCGAGCGCGTCGGGGCCGAAGGAGCCGGCCATCAAGGCGGTGAGGGAGAAGAAGCCGGCTTCCGAACCGTAGGTCGCGGCGATGGGGATGCCGAGCGCGATCAGGCGCTTGACCACGGCGGGGTCGACCTTGGCCAGGTTGAGGGAGAGCAGCGGCGCGAGCTCCTTGTCCTTCTTCGCGGAGAGGTAGAGCGCGAGGAAGGTCAGGAGGTAGACGGTGGACGTGGCGATGCCGACGCCGGTCAGGCCGAGGCGGGGCAGGCCCCAGGTGCCGTGGATCAGGATCCAGTTCAGGCCCGCGTTGACCGCGACCGAGGCGATCGTGATCTGCAGGAGGGCCTGGGGGCGGCGCATGCCGACGGTGAACTGGCGGACGGCCTGGAACCAGAGGCAGGGCAGCAGACCAGGGGCGAGAGCGTAGAGGACGTTCTGGGCGAGGTCGGCGACGGCCTCGTCCTGGCCGAGCAGGGGCAGGGCCTGGCCTATGAGGATCATGAGGACGGCGCCGACGATGCCCGCGAGGGTGGCTACGGCCATGCTCGCCCGGACGATCGCCCGCACTTCCTCGTGTGCTGCGGACCCCGCTCCGGTGGCGTCCGTGCCGGTGACCCCCTGGTCCTTGTCCCCGGCGGACTGCTGTTCCGCGCGGGCCGCGGCGGCGGCGATCTGGTTGCCGACGGAGGTGACCAGGCCGACGCCCATGGTGCGGAGCTGGTTGAAGATGACGATGGCCAGTCCGCCGGCGGCGAGCTCGGTGGTGCCGAGGAAGCCCATCATGATCGTGTCGGTGGTCGTGAGGGCGACCTGGGCGAGCTGGGTCAGGATCAGGGGGACGGCCAGGGCGGCGAGGGTGCGGCTGTCGCGGAGGAGCGTGGTCAGCATGGGGTTATCGGTTCCCGCGGAGTTTGGTGAGGAGTTCGTCTACTTCCCGCTCGGTGTCGGGGCTCAGCAGGTCGCGTTCGCGCATCCATTCGTCGTTGAAGACGGTGTCCATGTACTTCTCGCCGCCGTCGTTGATGAGGGCGACCATAGTGCTGCCGGGCGGAAGTGAGCTGAGGCGGGTCAGCGCCGCGTAGACGACACCTCCCGCCGAGCCCCCGATCAGGAGACCGGTGCGGGCCACCGCGCGGCAGGCGGCGAAGGCCTCGATGTCTCCGACCTTGACGCCTTCGTCGAGGAGGTCGAAGTCGACCAGGGCGCCGAGCTCGGCGCCCTCCGGAGTGCCGGTACCGGACTGGTAGTAGTCGTGGGCGGGGCCGCCGAAGGCGATGGAGCCCTTCGGCTCGACGCCGACGACGCTGAATCCGCCGATGAGCTTGCCGAGTTCACGGGCGGTGCCGAACAGGGCGCCGCCGGTGCCGACTGCGGCGATGAGCACGTCGATCTGTCCGTCGAGGGCCTCGACGAGCTCGTGGGCGACGGGGAAGTAGCCGACGCCGTTGGCGGGGTTGTTGTGCTGCTCGGTGAAGACGGTGTTGTCCTGGCCCTGGGCCATCTCCTCGGCGAGCTCCTCGCGGGCGGCGGTGGCAAGTTCCTCGGCGCCGTCGTCGACGACGTACACGAGCTCGGTGCCGAGGGCCTTCATCCCGCGCAGCTTGTCGACGCAGGCGTGGTGGTCGACGACGGCGGTGAAGGTGTAGCCGCGCTCGGCGGCGATGACGGCGAGGCCGAGGCCGGTGTTGCCCGAGGTGGACTCGATGATCCGGCCACCCGGGCGCAGTTCGCCGGCCTCCTCGGCGGCGGTGACCATGGCGCGTGCCATGCGGATCTTGGCGGTACCGGTCGGGTTGAACATCTCCAGCTTGAGAAGCAGCCGGCTGCCGGTCTCGGAGACGGCCAGTTCCAGCAGGGGGGTGTACCCGATGAGGTCGGACAGGCGGGAGACCACGGCGGGCCGCTGCAGGGCTCCGGACATCGACAACTCCAGGAGATCGTGGGGACGGCGTGGGCGTGCGGCGGTGCGCTCAGGTGAAGTGACGGTCCAGGCGCCAGCGCGGCCGGGCACCGTCGGTACGGTCGATGACGACCTTGGGCGGGATGGCCAGGTCGTGGAAGGGGGACTCGTTGGAGTCCATCTGGTAGCCGGCCGTGTTCGGGTAGACCAGCAGGTCGCCCACTCGGGGGCGGCGGGGGAAGCCGACCTTGCGCCATGTGAGCATGTCGGATTCCAGGCAGGTCGCCGCCCCCACGCCGGCCGGGTACAGGCCTGCTCCGGAGTCGGACCCGGCACCGTCGCGGGGGACGAGGTGCGGGTCGGGCAGGTACTCGCTGTTGAACCACTGCTCGGACAGGCTGAGGCTGGTCCCGTCCACGGTCAGCAGCTGGTACCCGTCGCGGTCCTTGACGCCCTGGATGGTGAAGACGCTCGCGCCGGCCTGGTCCAGCAGAGCCCGGCCCGGTTCCAGGAGCAGGGTGACGCCGGCATCCCTCAGGATGTCGGCGAGGGACTGCTCGCGCCCGTCGGGCCGGGCGGCGAGGAGCGCCGTCAGGGCCTCGGCGCCGGGCCGGGGGCAGTGGTACGGGTAGAAGTCCGAGTCCTGGAAGGCTTTGCGCGCGTGGTAGTGGCGCCTGTCGTGCCCTTCCAGGAAGGCGTGCCAGCTGTCGGCGTCGGTGTAGCTGATCGGCAGGCCGCCGCCGATGCTGATCCGCCCGGTCTCCAGTCCCTGGACGCGGGCCTTGAGGCACAGGTCCGCCAGGTGGGCGGCGAGGTCGGCGCGGGGCTGGATCGCGTAGCCGGACAGGTGGAAGCTGAAGCCCTCCATTCGTACCGTGTCGCCGGCCTGGACGCAGCGTTCCAAGGCGGTGGTGAGTTCGGCGTCGTTCATGCCGAATCGGCTGTGCGGCTGCTGGGGCGGCAGTATGCGCAGCAGGATGCGGGCCGGGCGGCAGGGGCCGTACGGGACACCGGTGATGAGGGTGTCGAGTTCGTCGAGGGCGTCGACGGCGATGAGCGCGCCGTGTTGCACGGCGAGACGCAGAAGGGCGGGGTCCTTGGCGGGGCCGGTGAGCACGAGGTGCTCACCGCGGACGCCGTGGCCGAGGGCCTCGCGCAGTTCGGCGGCCGAGGCGACATCCACCCCGGCGCCGGCGGCGGCGGCCCGTTCGACGAACACGGCCGCCTTGTTCGCCTTCTTCGCGAAGTACACGAAGCCGTCCACGCCGGCCTCGGCCAGAGACTGGCGCATGGCGGCGAGGTTGGCGTCGAAGGCGTCCGGGAGCAGGAAGTGGAACGGGCCGCCGAAGGCGTAGGCCAGCTCGGGCAGCAGACCGGACTCCCGTACCCGGTCGGCCGCCGGGTCCGGGCGTACCGGCAGGGTGGGCCAGCTGGTGCCGGTTACTGCCACAGCGGCACCTCGGTGCCCAGATTCTGGGTGAGGGCGAGCTGGGCGAAGCGGTGGCCGAGGGCGATGTCGGTGACGACGAGGCCGCTGTTGTAGGCGAAGATTCGTTCCTTCGCGTTCTGGCGGCCGGTCGTGATCCCGGCGAGGACGGGCGGGAACTCGGCCTCCACGGAGGGGAGTTTGCCGTCGGCGTCCGCCATGTCGGTGCCGGTGACGTTCATCTGTGCCTCGCTGGTGGCGATGACACGGTCGGCACTGTGCAGGGTGGAGGGGGCAAGCCCGTGACCGACGAGGATCGTCAGCGCGCCGGGCTTCAGCCAGCTCGACTCGACGGCGGCCGGGGTGTGCGCACCGGCGGTGGCGACGATGACGTCCGCGTCGGCGGCAGCGGCCCGCAGGTCGGTGACGACCTCCAGGTCACGGTCGGGGAAGTGCGTACGCAGCTGCTCGCGGACGGCGGCGATGCCCTCGGAGTGGGTGCCGAACACCATCAGCCGGTCCAGGTCCGGGAGCGTCGTGAGGAGGAACGGCAGGGCGAGTCGGCCCTGAGTCCCCGTGCCGATCACCAGGGCGGTCCGGGCGCCGGGGGGCGCGCATTCGCGGGCCAGCAGGGCCGATACGGCCGGGGTGCGCAAGGAGCCGATGCGGGAGCAGTCCATCATCGCGACCGGCAGGCCGGTGACGTCGTCGTACAGGGTGAGCGAGGTGTAGTAGTGCTGCTCGTCGCGGCCCTTGTCGAGGCCGTGCTTGTAACTGGTCTTGATGGCGACGACGTTGCGGGTGCCGTCGCGGCCGAGCATGGCGTAGGAGACCGAGTGTCCGTCGTGCGGCTTGACGGTCAGCTTCCGGGGGTTGTCGGACTGGCCGGCGTGAAGGGCGCGGTAGGCGCCCTCCACGGTGTCCACCACGTCGGCCAGGGATATGTCGATCCCGGCGAGGTCGGAGGTGGACAGGATGCGCAGGTGGGTGTCGTCGCCGGATACCGGGGCGCCGATGGGGGCGGCCGTGGTGTCGGTCATGAGGGATTACTCCTCCGGTGCGGGTGGCGGGTGTTCAGCTCGCGTGCGCTTCGAGGGCGGCCTGACCGTAGCCGTGCTCGTATGCCTCGGCCGGGGGGCGTGTACGGCGCCCGGGGACACGGACGGAGGCACGCTTGAGCCAGCGGTCGGTGCCGTCGTAGCGGGCCTGGAAGGGGACGCGGCCGTGCACGACGAGGTCGTTGTCGACGACCAGGACCTCGCCCGGGCTCAAGGAGACCGCTACCGAGACGCGCGCCAGTTCCTCGGAAAGCCGGTGATAGGCCGCCCGGTAGTCGTCGTCGGCGCCGTCGAGGGGGGTGTAGGCAGGGTCGAAGCGCATGGTCATGCCCTCGTCGGACGCGTACAGGGTGGGTACGGGCGGCGGGGCCTGGTCGGCGAAGCGCTGGGCCACTTCATAGGCGTCGTCGGGGAGGATCGGCAGGACCGGCCGGGACAGGAGGTCCACGTCCTCGTCGGCGAGGCGGGTCTTGCGGATGCCGGCGGCGGTGGTGGCGATGTTGTCGTGGTTGCGCATGCAGCCGAGCATCAGCAGATGGGCGCGGCCCGGGTGAAAGGCGTCCTCGGTGTGCGGGCTGAGGAGCACACTGCTGGAAGCGCCGGTCTGTGCGGTCTCGTGGCCGGGGGAGGGGACGATGTTGTGGACGAAACGCCCGTCCTGCTGGCCTTCCCAGGCGAGGGGGTTGCCCATGACTGTGGCCAGAAGCAGCAGTGCGATGTCGTATACGGCTCCGCGGTCACGGGCGTTGGCCCAGCCGGCCGGGGTGGGTCCGATCGCTTCGTCGTCCAGGGGCAGGCCGCGCAGGACGAACAAGCCGTCGGCGGTGTCCACGGGACGGCAGTGCTCGCGCAGGGCGTCGCCGAGTTCGCCCGCTCGCTCGGCGACCCGTTCCAGCAGCACGGGCGATGTCGCTGACGTGCCGAATTCGCCGAGGATCTTCTGTGCCGCCTGGCGGAGTTCGTCCACGCAGTGGGCGTCGAGCTGACGGACGGGGGCGACTGCCGGGCTCATGGCAAGATTCCGTTTCCGTGGGGTGGCAGGGGAAATCGGCTGGATGGACCGGTTCGTCAAGCGCGACCAACGGGCCGCGGGCGCATGACAGGCAGGACTGTTGGCCGCGTGATGAGGGTGGCGTCGAGCTGCGTCCACCGGGGGACGACCGCACGCTAGCATCAACCTTAGGTGAGGCATACCTTACTGAGCACCCCCTCAAGGGAGGCTGATGTCTCGTCAGGAACCTTTTGGTTGAAGGCGATTCGGAGCAGCCATTGCGGGGCGTCGAAAAGGGGCATTCGTTCGATCCTGCCCGCACCCCTTGCGGTAATGGTTGTCATTAGGATAGGCAACCCTAAGCAACTTCCATGATGTGCTCCGAACGTGGATCGAGGACGTACGTGAACTTCAACAGGCGCCAGGTGCTGTGGGCCGGCGGAGCGATGGGTACGGCCACCCTGTTGGCGGCATGCTCGGGCAGCGGTTCCAGTACGTCGTCCAAGCCCGCGGCCGCCGACGGCGGCAAGCCCAAGAAGGGCGGCACGCTCCGCGTCGGCGCCCTCGGCCGGGCCGGGGCCATCACGAGGGACCCGCACGGTACGCAGAACAATGAGAGCGACTACCTCGTCCTCGCCCTTGTCTACGACACCCTGACGGTGCCCGGCGCCAAGCCCAACACCGTTCCGCGCGTGGCCGTTTCGTGGGAGTCGTCGGCGGACCTGAAGACCTGGAAGTTCAAGCTCGCCAAGGGCGCCGCCTTCCACGACGGGAGCCCGGTCACCGCCGAAGACGTCGTCTGGTCGCTCCGCCGGCTGCGCAACACCCCCTCGGGTGCCGCCCGCCTGCCCGGCATCAAGCCGGAGAACATCACGGCCGACGGAGCCGACACCGTCGTCCTTGTGTCCGACTACGCCAACGCCGAACTCCCCCTCCTCACCCGCCTGACGACCTTCGTCCTGAAGAAGGGCACGGCCGACAAGGACCTGGAGAAGGCCCCGGGCACCGGCCCCTTCAAGCTCGACTGGTACCGGGGCGGCAACGCCCGCCTGATCAGAAACGACAAGTGGTACGGCGGCACGGTCAACCTCGATGCCATCGAGGTCACCATGTTCGAGACCCCTCAGGCCATGGCCAACGCCCTCCTGGCGGGCCAGATCGACGTCGCCTCCAACGTCGGCGCCGTCGCCGCCCGCACCGCCGGGACCCGCAAGGACGTCCAGGTTCTGCGCCGCCCCAACGACATGGCGATGCCGATCGTCATGCGCACCGCCGCCGGCAGCCCCTTCGCCGATGTCCGGGTCCGCGAGGCCATGCGCCTGGTCGTCGACCGCGATGCCATGGTCAAGCAGGTCCTCTCCGGCTACGGCACCGTCGCCAACGACATCATGGGCACCGGCGACCCCAACCTCGCCAAGGACATCCCGCAGCGCAAGCGGGACCTGGCCAAGGCCAAGCAGCTCCTGACCGAGGCCGACTTCGACCTCTCCAAGACGTATGACCTCGTGACCACCGAGGACATCGCCGGACTCGCCGAGTCGGCGACCCTCTTCGCCAACCAGGCCCGCGAGGCCGGAATCAAGATCAACGTGGTCAAGCAGGAGTCGGGCGCGTTCTGGGAGAAGACCTGGAAGGCGGGCGACTTCTACACCACCTACTGGGGCACCAACGACTCGGTCGTGTTCTTCGCCTCCAAGACCATGGTCAGCGAGGCCGGACAGAACGAGGCCGGCTGGGCCGACAAGGAGTTCGACGCCACCTACCGCAAGGTCATCGGCACCGCCGACGCGAAGCAGCGTGCCGTGGCGCTGAAGGAACTCCAGCGGATCGAGTTCGACAAGTCCGGCTACCTGCTGTGGGGCATGGCGGACGGCATCGACCTGGCCGCCGCGAAGGTGAAGAACCTGCCCAAGCTCGCCGGCTACGGCCGGGTCCAGCTCGAGAACGTGTGGCTGGGTTGAGCCACCAGGCCGAAGGCGCGGTGGCCGTCCCCGTAGGTACGGGGGCGGCCACCGCGCCGCGCCGCGGCCCGGCAGTGGCCGCTCGTGTTCTCGGCGCTCTCGGGCGCCGAGTCCTGATGCTGGCTGTCCTGCTGGGCCTGGTCTTCGCGGCAGTGGAACTGCTGCCGGGGGACGCGGCGAGCGCCAGCTCCGAACGCGGCGACAGCGCCGCCGACGTCGAGGCGCGACGTCACCTCCTGGGTCTGGACCGGCCCGTCTGGGAACGTTTCTGGGACTGGATGACGGCCCTGCCCACCGGAGACCTCGGCACATCCGCACGGGGCCAGAAGGTCACCGATCTGCTCGCCGACCCCTTCCCCAACACCCTGGTGCTGGGCGCGAGCGCCTTCGTCCTGACCGTCATCGCCTCCCTGGCTCTGGGCAGTTGGGCGGCGTCCCGCCCCGGCGGCCTCGCCGACCGCGTCATCGGCCACACCTCGACGGCGGCGTTCGCCGTCCCCGAGTTCGTCACCGCCGTCGGCCTGCTCCTCGTGCTGTCGCTGTGGACCGGCTGGCTGCCGGCCGTCACCATGACCGGCGCTGACGGGTCACCGTCCGACTGGACGATGCTGATCATGCCGGTGCTCGCCCTCGTCATCCCGCAGACCGGCTGGAACACCCGCATCGTGCGCGGAGCCCTCGCCGACCAGGCCCGCACACCGCACGTGGAAGCCGCTCACCTCGACGGACTTCCCGTCCACCGAGTCGTCCTGCGCCACGCCCTGCCCGGCGCCGTGCCCGCGATCGCCACCGGCATCGCGACCTCCACCGGCATGCTCCTCGGCGGGGCCGTGGTCGTGGAGACCCTGTTCAACTACCCGGGCATCGGCAGCGTTCTGGCCGCCGCCGTCGCCGGCCGCGACACCCCGCTCATCGCAGGCGTCGTCGTCTGCGCCGGCGCCGCCATCAGCCTCGTCCTGCTCGCCGCCGACCTGATACGCGCCCGCACCCTGGGAGATGGCCCATGACCGTCGGCACCCTCGCAGGCACGCCCGCCAAGGCCGGGACCCGCCGCCGCTGGCCCGCGATCCTCCCCGCCCTGGTACTCATCGGTCTCGCGGTGGCCGGACCCCTGCTCGCCGCCCACCCCCTCGACGCTCCGCTGTACGCCCCGTACGCCACCGCCGGCGAGGGCGGGCCCCTCGGCGGCGACCAGCTCGGACGCGACGTACTCTCCCGGCTTCTGCACGGCGGCACGGTACTGATCGGCAGCGCCGCCCTCGTCTCCGTCCTGGTCACGCTGGCCGGCGTGGTCGTCGGCTGCTTCGCCGTCCTGCATCCCGTCCTCGGCCGCGCCGTGGAGCGCGCCGCCGACGTCGCGATTCTCCTCCCGCCGGTCCTCGGCATCATGCTGATCGCGCTGGCCTGGCCCGCCGGAGGGCGCTGGGCCGTCATAGGCGCTGCCGTCGTCCTCGGCACCCCCTACGCCGTACGCATCGTCGCGGCGGCCGCGGCCCCACTGGCCGGAGCCGGATACGTGGAAGCGGCTCTCGCCCGGGGAGAGAGCCTGCGCCACATCGCGCTGCGGGAAATCCTGCCCAACCTGCGCTCCACGGTCGCCGCTCTGTTCGGCCTGCGATTCGTCGAAGCCGTGTACGTCATCGCCATGGCCGCCTTCCTCCAGATCGGCCCCCAGCCCCCGGCCGCCGACTGGGCCCTGATGATCCGCGAGAACGCCCCCGGCATCCTCCTCAACCCCTGGGCCGTCATCGGCCCCAGCCTGGCCATCGCCGCTCTCGCCATCAGCGCCAACCTCGCCTGCACCTCCCTCGCGCCCCGCTCCGTACGCAAGGCGGTCACCACTTCGTGAACACCTCCGCACAGCCGGCCACAGGCACCCAGACCTGCGACGCCACCGGTGGGCCCGCACAGCTGGCCGCCGCCACCGGACTCGACATCCGCATCCCGGGCGGGCCGGTCCTGCTCAGCAACGCCACCCTGACGGTCACCGCCGGCCGGATCACCGCTCTCACCGGCCCCTCGGGCTCCGGAAAGACCACCCTGCTTCGAGCCCTCACCGGACACCTCCCCGACGGCGCGTCAGTCACCGGTGGCACGCTCACCGTCCTCGGACACGACCCGACATCCCTGACCTCCGAGGAACTGCGGCTGCTGCGCCGCACCCATCTCGCCTACGTCGGCCAGGACCCCGGATCCGCCCTCAACCCCCGGATGAAGGTGCGCGACCTCGTCGCCGAGACGGCCCCCGGCCGCCTCGACCGCGAGGCCGTCCTGGAACTCCTGCGTGAAGTCCGGCTCCCCGTCGACTCCGGCCTGCCCGACCGGCGGCCCACCGCGCTCTCCGGCGGCCAGCAGCGCCGTGTCGCCCTCGCCCGCGCGATGGCCCGCACCCCGAAGATCCTGCTGCTCGACGAGCCCACAGCCGGCCTCGACGCGGCACTGCGCGACGAGATAGCCGACCTGCTGCGCCACCTCGCGGTCGGCCACGACCTCGCCGTCGTGATGGCCTGCCACGACCCCGAACTCGTCGCCACCTGCGCGGACGACACGGTGTCGCTGAAGGCCCCCTCAGTGCCCCGCCCGCGCAGACCCCGCGACACACGGAAGGAGGACGAGCTCAGGCCCACCCCCCAGCCGGCCCCTGCCGAAGGCATCGTCGCCCGCGCCGTCGGCGTGGCCTTCCGCAGTCGCGCGGGCCTCCAGCAGGCCCTGGCCGAAGTCGACTTCACCGCGGAACCCGGAAGCCGCACCGCGATCGTGGGCCCCTCGGGCTCCGGCAAGACCACCCTGCTGAGGGTCCTGGCCGGACTCCATCAGGCTGATACCGGCACCCTCACCCTCGACGGTGCCCCGCTGGCCCCGCACGCACGCAAGCGACCCCGCTCCCACCAGCGCCGCATCCAACTCATGCCCCAGAACCCCCTGGACGCGCTGAACCCGTCACGCACGGTCGGCGCCCAGCTGGACCGCCCTCTGCGCCTGCACACCGACTTCACGGCAACCGAACGCAGCGTCCGGATCGCCGACCTTCTCTCACAGGTGGATCTGCCGGCCGACTTCCAGGCCCGCTACCCGGCGGAACTCTCCGGCGGCCAGCGCCAACGCGTCTCCGTCGCCCGCGCCCTGGCCACCGGCCCCGACGTCCTGCTGTGCGACGAGATCACCTCGGCGCTCGACCCCGAGACGGCGACGTCCGTGATGGACGTCCTGACCCGCTTGAACGCAGAACAGCACATGACGATCGTGCTGGTCTCCCACGAACTGCACCTGGTCGCCGCCTACACCGACACCGTCCATCTCCTCGACGATGGCCGCCTCACCGCGTATGGCCCGACGCACGACCTCCTGCCGTCGCCCTGACCTCTCGTCATCACGGAGTCCGCGCACGCCGCGATCGGCGCGGAGGTGCCGCCGCCGTCTTTGCTGAGGAGGACGAGCGTGTCGGCGGAGCCGGATTCAGCCACCGTCAGCCAGGTTGTTCCGGTAGGCGTAGCCCACGGCTTGGCCGCGGTCGGTCGCGCCGGTCTTCGCGAAGACGCGGTTGATGTGCGTCTTCACTGTGGCCTGGCTTACGACGAGCCGGGCGCAGATCTCCGCGTTGGACAGGCCCTTGGCGATGAGGGTGAGCACCTCGGCCTCGCGCGGGGTCAGACCGTCCGGCAGCGTGTCCGCCGCCCGTCGGGCGGAGCCGTGTGCGGCCGGTGTGGCCGCCGGCCGGGCTCGGCCGGACTGGAGGGCGGCGACCAGCCGGGCCTGGACCACGGGATCGAGCCAGGTACGTCCGCCGTGCACATGCCGGATCGCCGTCTCGGCCGCGTCGTCGTCCGCGTCCTTGGTCAGGTAGCCCCGCGCGCCCGCCCGCAGCGCCGGGAAGACGGAGTCGTCGTCCACGTAGGTGGTCAGCGCCAGTACGGAGCTGCCCGGCGCCTTCTTCCGTACGACCGCCGTGGCCGCGACTCCGTCGAGCACTGGCATGTTGAGGTCCATCAGCACCACGTCCGGGCGGAGCCGCTCGGTGAGTTCCACCGCCTCGGCACCGTCGCGAGCCGCGCCGACCACCTCGACGCCGTCCAGCATGCCGATCAGCAGGACGAGCCCTCCTCGCACGACCTGCTGATCGTCCGCGATCAGGACTCTGATCCGCTCGCTGGGCCGCGCCATGCCGGGACCTCCATCCGCACCTTCCAGCCGTCCTGGGTCGGCCGTGCGCCGGCGCTTCCGCCGGCTTCGCTCAACCGCTCCCGCATGCCCGTCAGGCCCAGGCCGGAGCCCACGACCAGTGCCGAGGGGGCCGGGCCCAGTGCGGTTCGCCGGTCCTAGATCGTCAATACCGTGGTCGTGGGTTCGTAGCAGAGGGTCACGGTGGTGCGGGCACCGCGCGCGTAGCGGGTCGCATTGGTCAGCGCCTCCTGGGTGCCGCGGTACAAAGCGAGATCCGCGTCGGCGGGCAGGGCACGACGCGCCCCGACGACGGACAGCGTCACGTCGAGTTCCAGGTCCACGCGGTAGCGCTCGACCAGCTCCGGCAGACGCTCCAGCGAGGGCGTTTGCTGTCCGCGCAGTGCGCTGACGGCCCGGCGTGCGTCGCCCACCCCCTCCTTGACGAGCGTGCCGGCCCGGTCGAGCAGCTCCCGCAGGTCGTCGCCGGCCTGATCGCGCCGGGTCATCCGCCGCGCGGCCTGTATCTGAACGGCGAGCCCGGGACAGGGTCTGGGCGAGCACGTCGTGCAGGGTCCTGGGCGATGCGAGTGCGCTCGGCCAGCGCAGCGGCCTCGGCCTCCGCCTCCCGGGCGTCTTCGAGCTGGGCGAGCAGCAACTTCGCGCGTTCCTCGTGGTCACCAGCCTGTCGCATGCTGATCGCCATCAGGGCGAGGACCACGCAGAACAGCAGCCGGCTGAGCGTGTTGGCCACGCCGCCGTCCGCGCCGGCGAACGCGGCGGCGACCAGACCGGCCATGACGACGCTGCCGAGCAGCACAGCCTGCCGTCGCCGCAGCACGAGGAAGGCGGTCAGAACTGCCACCGACGGCGGCAGGACGGACATCGAGCCGGACTGGAGGACGCCGAGTGCGAGACCGAACCCCGTGACCGACAGGCAGAACGCGACGCCGGAGACAGGTTTCACGACCTGCCACAGCCCCGAGGCGACGGCGGCCAGCGACAGCAGGCAGCCGGCGAGGACCACCGCGACGGCAAGGTGCACCCCCTGCACGCCGGGTCTCGGCTCGGCGTACATGGACTGCACGGCGACGGCGGCCAGGACGCCCCACAGTAACGGTCGCAGGCGTCGGCCCCGGCGCTCGCGCCGGTCCCGGACACCGGCGAGCGCCGCGGTCGGCCTCGGACTGACCGCCAGCGGCGTGCCGTCCGGGAGATCCGTCATGCTCTGAAGAACAGGGACGTGCCGTGTCCGCTTTGCAACCGGCTCCGGCCCGGGTCCGGAGAAGCGGGCGCGGTCCGGCGGGCGGACACAGTGCCCAGTGCGCGGCACCGGCGGGATCGGCCTCACGCCCGAACCGGGGCGGTTGCGACAGAGGAGATCCGCCGCGCCTTGATCCGCACCACGGCGAGCCGGGACAGGACCTGCGCCAGGGCCATCAGCAGCAGAGCGGCCGTCCATGCGGCGGAACCGGTGATCAGGTTGTCGCGGCTGATCTGTGCAATCGTCGTGGAGCCGCTGTGGGTCGCCCAGTACTCGAATCCGGCACGTGAGTTCATGCCCACGATCCACAGAAGCGCGACGACCACCCCGGCCCTGGCCAAGGCGATTCCGTCCGAGCCGCGATGCACACCTGTGGTGGCGCCACACGCGACGCCCAGGACCGCGCCGGCGAGGACCCCCACGAGGTCGAGCTGGACGTCGTGCCCCTGGGTCGGGAAGGACCTCAGGTAGTACACGGCCGCGGCGGCAACGGCCACCACGGGCAGCAGCGCGTTGCGCAGCGTCTGGCGGATGCCGCGGATCTGCGGGATCACCAGGAGGAACAGGGCGGCGGAGATGAGGTGGTCGGTGGTTGTCATGGCTTCGAGCGTGTCGTGCGCGCCGGTGCGGAACGTCGGCCCGAGAGCGGACTTTGGGTTGATTGCTCAGTCAACCCGCGGATTGAGGCGCCGGTCCCCGAGATCCGGTTTCCGGCCGCACCCCGAGTGCCGGATCCCGGTATGCAGCACGAACAGAATCCCGCACAAGGCCTGCCGGTCCGGCACTCGAGGGCGGCCCTCCACCTCCTTCGCCCTCGGCTTCGGCACTAACGGCTCGATCGGTGACCACAGTTCATCGGACACGATCCACGGCCGCGACTCTCTTCCCCACGACGGGACCAACGAGCAAACAAGCCGACTCACTCTGTGAGCGGGGGCCGGGGATCGACCTCCGGCCCGGCGCTGCACCGCCGACGGAACCGTCAGGCGGCGCGGCAGAGCGACGCGGAGCCCGCCGTGACCGAGGGCCGGCCCACGGTCATGTGGACCGGGCGGGCATCGCTCGCACCCTGCGAGCGGTTGCGTGCGAAGACGACGAGACGCAGCACCGCGAACCGCGCCACACCGGCCAGCGCGGAAGCGGACAGATAGACGGCCTGCTGGAGCAGCGCGCCCGGCTCCGCAGCCAGTTGGTGCAGAACGAGCATCGCCACACAGGTCACGATGTACGCCGCAGCCGCGGAGCCGGCCGACTGCACATGCTGACGCCAGGTCGCGCGCCCACCCGCGCCGAAGGTGAAGCGGGCGTGCAGCTCGGTGGCGAGGAGCGTGGAGACGACGGTGATCAGGGCGTTGGCGAGGGCCCAGGGGATCCAGGAGGCGAGGGCCGCCACGGCGAAGCTGGAGGCGAGCCCCACCCCGCCGCCACAGAGCACGAAGCGGGCGAAGGCCGCGACGGCGCCGGGCGTCGCCTGCTGCTGACCCTGTGCTGTCTCCATGGTCCGACCCCTTCGACTGCTCTCGCTCCGCGAAACGCGCTTCCCCCGACCGTGGGGCCGAGGGCTGTACCGCCGTGACGCCATAGTGGCACACGCGTGGCGCCACGTGGAGCCATATTCGACATCGCGTGCGCCGCTCGCGGTGTCATGGCTTCCGAGTGGGTCGTGAATGTGCAGGTCGGCGGCGCGATGCTGCCTCGGCGGGTGCCGGGAAGTCCGACGCGTGTCCCCTTCATCGCCGGGGCTTCTTAGGTGCAGGGCGGAGGCGTTGCACCCGGTGCAGCCCTTGAAAGAGCCCTCTCCGGTCGGCTTTCAGGGGGCGGCCGCGAACCTCGCGGCGTCTCGCGGTGCCAACCAGCGCCATCAGGGGGCTCTCTGGTGACGTCCAAGGGGTCGTGAATCCGTATGGTGTCGCGCTGGCGCAACTCGATGTCGGTTGGTTTGCGCAGGTCAAGGGCGTCCGATTGGTCATCGTGGATGATTGGTTCCCCTGAGCGCTTGCCTGTGACGCCATCGTGGTGCCATGATGACGTCATGGACCTCACGCCGTATGTCGACAACCTGCGCCGCGAACTCGCGGTGGCCGCCGAAGCCGGCGGCGAAGAAGCCCGCGAACTCGCCGAGCGCCTCACCGCTCCCCTGGAGTCGGCGACCCGCCTGGCGATGCTCAACGTGCTCTCCGCCGCGATGGACGAGGTCACCCGTGAACTCGCCCCGGGTTCCGTCGACGTACGGCTGCGCGGACTCGACCCCGACTTCGTGGTGACTCGGCCGGCGGGCGACGAGGCGTACGACGAGGGGAGCGGGCCGGCCGAGCCGCTCAGGGCTCCGGCTCCGGCGCCCGCCGACGGCGACGAGGGCGGCACCGCCCGCGTCAATCTGCGCCTGCCCGCCCACCTCAAGGCGCGCGCCGAGGAGGCCGCGAGTCGCGAGGGCCTGTCGGTCAACGCCTGGCTGGTGCGGGCGGTGTCGGCCGCGGTCGACGGTGGCGCCCAGTCGCGTACGTCGGAGAAGACCCGAGCCACCCGCACCGTCGGAAACAGCTTCACGGGCTGGGTGCGCTAGCCCGCGCCCCGCTCCCACGTCACTCACACCACGTCCCACCAGCAGGGACGCCGCGAAGACCCAACAGGACGGGACAGCCATGCCTTCTTTCGACACCCCTCTGCCGATCTCGGTCACCGCCAACGTGGCCGCCGGTTCCATCCAGTTCACCGCGAGCGACCGCCACGACACCGTCGTCGAGGTGCGGCCCCGTGATCCGAAGAAGGACAAGGACGTCCGGGTCGTCGAGCAGACCGAGGTCGCGTATGCCGGCGGTGTGCTGACCATCAGGACACCCAGGGGTCCCTACCTCGTCGGCCCCAGCGGCAGCGTCGACGTGACGGTCGAACTGCCCACCGGCTCGCGCATCGACGCGACCGGCTCCTGGACACAGGTGCTCGGCGAGGGCCGGCTCGGCGAGGTCCGTGTGAAGACCTCGTCGGGTGATGTCCGCCTGGACGAGACGGGCCCGCTGCAGCTGACCGCGTCGCACGGTTCGATCACCGTGGGCCAGGTCGAGGGTCTGGCCGAGATCACCACCAGTTCCGGCAGCGTGCGCGTCGGTGTCGTGGACGGCCCGGCCGTCCTGAAGAACTCGCACGGCTCCACGACCATCGGCGCCGCGATCGGCGAGCTGCGAGTGCGCGGAGCCAACGGCGACATCGACATCCAGCGCGCCGAGAGCTCGGTCGCCGCGACGACCGCCCACGGCACCCTGCGCGTGGGTGATGTGGCCCGTGGCACCGTCCAGTTGGAGACCTCCTACGGCGCCATCGAGATCGGCGTCCGCGAGGGCACGGCCGCCTGGCTCGACGTCAGCTCGAGCAACGGGCAGGTGCGCAACGGGCTCGCGTCCTCCGACAACCCGGAGAAGACCGACGAGACCGTCGAGGTCAAGGCCCGTACCCGCTACGGCAACATCGACATCCGCCGCGCCCGCGCCTGAGCGCTCGATCTGCCGCTCACCAAGCCCGCTTCGCCGCTCACCGTCCACTTCACCGCTCACCGCTCCTTCGAATGGGAGAGCCCTATGCCTTCTTCTGTCATGCCCACATCCAGTCAGGCCGGCGGTACCCCGTCACCGGCCGCCGTCTCCGCCGTCGGTCTGCGCAAGTCGTACGGCGACAAGACCGTCCTCGACGGCATCGACCTCGTCGTGCCGGCCGGGTCCGTGTTCGCGCTGCTCGGCCCGAACGGCGCCGGCAAGACCACCGCCGTGAAGATCCTCTCCACCCTTATCGCGGCCGACGGCGGGCAGGCCCAGGTGGCGGGGCACGATCTGACCGCCGCACCGCAGGCGGTGCGGGGCGCGATCGGCGTCACCGGGCAGTTCTCCGCCGTCGACGGTCTGATCACCGGCGAGGAGAACATGCTCCTGATGGCGGACCTGCACCATCTGTCCCGCGCCGAAGGCCGCCGTACCGCCGCCGAGTTGCTGGAGCGCTTCGACCTCACGGACGCGGCGAAGAAGCCCGCCTCCACCTACTCCGGCGGTATGAAGCGCCGGCTCGACATCGCCATGACGCTGGTCGGCGGACCCCGGATCATCTTCCTCGACGAGCCGACCACCGGACTCGACCCGCGCGCACGTCACAACATGTGGGGCATCATCCGCGAGCTCGTCTCCGGCGGTGTCACCGTCTTCCTCACCACCCAGTACCTGGAAGAGGCGGACGAACTCGCCGACCGCATCGCCGTCCTGAACGGCGGCAAGATCGTCGCCGAGGGCAGCGCCGACGAGCTGAAGCGGCTGATCCCGGGCGGGCACGTAAGGCTCCGCTTCACCGACCCTGCCGCCTATCAGTCGGCCGCCGTCGTCCTGCGTGAGGTGACCCGGGACGACGAGTCGTTGTCGCTGCAGATCCCCAGCGACGGCAGCCAGCGCGAACTGCGCTCGATCCTCGACTGGCTGGACTCCGCCGGCGTCGAGGCGGACGAACTGACCGTGCACACCCCGGACCTCGACGACGTGTTCTTCGCCCTGACCGGCCCCGGCCCCGCCGGCTCCACCGCCGTCCCCAACCAGTCCAAGGAGACCGTCCGATGAGCGCCCTCTCTCTCGCCGTCCGCGACTCGAACACCATGCTGCGGCGCAACCTGCTCCACGCGCGGCGCTACCCGTCGCTCACCCTGAACCTGCTGCTCACCCCGGTCATGCTGCTCCTGCTGTTCGTCTACATCTTCGGCGACGTGATGAGCGCGGGCATCGGCGGCGGAGCCGACCGATCCGAGTACATCGCGTATCTCGTCCCGGGCATCGTGCTGATGACCATCGGCAGCACCACCATCGGCACCGCCGTCTCCGTCTCCACCGACATGTCCGAGGGCATCATCGCCCGCTTCCGCACCATGGCCATCCACCGCAGCTCCGTGCTCATCGGACACGTCGTCGGCAGCGTCCTTCAGGCAGTGGCCAGTGTGGTCCTCGTCGGGGCCGTCGCGGTCGCCATCGGCTTCCGCTCCACCGACGCGACGGTTCTGGAGTGGCTCGCGGCCTTCGGACTGCTCGTGCTCTTCGCCACGGCACTCACCTGGATCGCCGTCGGCATGGGCCTGATCAGCCCGAACGCCGAAGCGGCCAGCAACAACGCCCTGCCGCTGATCTTCCTCCCGCTCATCTCCAGCACCTTCGTCCCGGTCGACGCCATGCCGGGCTGGTTCCAGCCGATCGCCGAGTACCAGCCGTTCACCCCGGCCATCGAGACCCTGCGCGGCCTGCTGCTCGGGACCGAGATCGGCCACAACGGGTGGCTCGCCGTGGTCTGGTGCGTGGGGCTCGCCGTCCTCGGCTACGTCTGGTCGAAGTCGGTGTTCAACCGCGACCCGAAGTAGGACCCGAAGACCGAGGTAGGACCCGAGGTAGGACCGCAGGGAAGGGGCAGCCGCTCGCGGGCCGCGGCCACGGCCGCGGCCACGGCCACGGCAGAACGTCCCCCGGGGCGGCGTACTCCGACGACGCGTCGGCGTACGCCGCCCCGTCCGTCTTCCCGGCCGTCGTCAACCAGTTCGGCGCGCATGACCTGGCGCGGGTCGCGGACGATTTCGACGAGGAGACGAAGGCCGCGTACATGGCGCCCGGCAGCTTTTGTCGATCGCGCTGCCGGGAAGGAGCGTGCAGACCGTCGAAGGCACGGGTTCGCGGAGCGGAGACTTTCGCCGGGCGACCCCGAGGCCGGCAAGAAGTGGTCCACGCGCACGGTGACGCGCACGGTCACCGGGTTCCCGGACGGGAAGTCGGCCCCGATCGACCGATCGACCGATCGACCGATCGACCGCGACGGTGCCGGTCGTCGGACCTCGCCCGCGCCGCCGGCACGGACGGGAAGAAGCGACAGGCGTGCAAGGGCCTTCTGCGGCAGAAGCCGATTCTCCATCAATGCGTGGACGCCGGTAAGGAACCCCTGATAAGCACTGTCGAAATATCGAACGGCGAGAAAGTCGGCCATTGCCTGGACGGCCGGCGAGATAGACCTTTTGGCGGGAGCGGGAGCGGGAGCGGGAGCGGGAACGGTCGGACGGACTTCTCTCAGTGGGGGGCCTTCCCGCGCTCACGGCGGCCTTCGCATTCCTGATGTCCCCGCGTCGACGCCAGGCCTTCGCGGGTGCCGTCAAGGCGGGGGCCCGGGGGGCTTCGCGCCACCTGTCGCCACAGCGATGCGGAAGAGACCGCACGCCGGGTGGACGAGACGTACAGGCCCTCGGTCCGGGTGCAGGCCAGTGGACGTCTGCCGCGGGCCGGGGGCGGTCGGTGCGGCTAGGCGGCCGTGGCCTGACGGATCATGTCGACGACCGCCGCGGGCTGCGACACGTACACGGAGTGGCTGCCCGGAACTCGGTGACGGTGGCACCCGCGCGCTCGGCCATGGCCCTCTGTGCCGGCGGAGGGATCATGCGGTCGTCGGCAGCGACCAGGTACCAGCTGGGCTTGGAGCGCCAGGCCGGTTCGCTGACGGCGCCTTCGAGGGCCTCGACTCCCCACGGCACCTGGGAGTCGGCCATGAAGCGGGCCTGTGCCTCGGGCAGGTCAGCGGCGAACGAGGCGTGGAACTGCTCGCGGTCGAGGAAGAGCTGGCCGTCCTTCGGAGGGAGGATCGGTGGCACGGGCGCACCAGGGGCCGGGTCGGCGATCAGGGAGTTCACCGACTCGCCCTCGTCCGGTGCGAAGGCCGCGACGTAGACGAGTGCGGAAACCCTGGAGTCCCGTCCCGCCTCGGTGATCACCACGCCCCCGTAGGAATGCCCCACCAGTACGGCCGGGCCGTGCTGCGCCTGTTGGTTGCGGCACGTTGTCTGCGCGGAGGTTCTGCACCCGCCTCGGCGTCGGCACGGAAGGCCGTTCCGGGGCAGCAGCGGTACGGGGGTGGGCTTGTCGGGAGGGGGAGTCGGCGCGGACGGTGTGGGTCGCAGATCGGCTGCCGCGGGACAGACACCCCCGCGCCTTGCTCCGGCGGGCTGCCTTCGCTTACGCGGGGCCGCCCACCAGCTCGCGCGGGCGACCGCACACCGCCTCGCGCCAGGTCAGCCCCGCCACCAACACCGGCTCCCACCCGCTCGCCCGCGGCGGCGCCACCCCCGTCTCGCGCCAGCCGTACCCACACCCCCGCCGGCAAGTCGCACGCCGGCTCCGGAATGTCTCCGTCCACCAAAACGTTGGTATCTGCAACGACCGGCCGAAGTCCCCACATCACCAGCGAGGAACCGTGAACCAGCACAGCCCCGAGCAGCCCTCCGACATCGTCGCCCGTCTGCGGGCCACGTACCGCGCCGGCCGCACCGCCCCCGTCGACTGGCGTACGGACCAGTTCCGCCGGCTGCGCGAGATGCTCACGGAGCACGGCACCGACCTCGCCGGCGCCCTCCACGCCGACCTCGGCAAGAGCTCCACCGAGGCCTTCCGTACCGAGATCGACTTCACGATTCGCGAGATCGATCACACGCTGGAGCACCTCGACGACTGGCTGCGCCCGGAGCCCGCGCCCGTCCCCGCGCACATCGGTGAGGCGACGGCCTGGACCCAGTACGACCCGCTGGGCGTCGTCCTCGTCATCGCGCCGTGGAACTATCCGGTGCAGCTGCTGCTGACGCCCATGATCGGCGCGCTCGCCGCGGGCAACGCGGTGGTGGCCAAGCCCAGTGAGATGGCCCCGGCCACCTCCCTCGTCCTCGCGCGCCTGCTGCCTCGGTTCCTCGACACGGACGCGGTGGCCGTCGTCGAAGGCGGGATTCCCGAGACGACCGCCCTCCTCGCGGAGCGCTTCGACCACATCTTCTACACCGGCAACGGAACCGTCGGCCGCATCGTCATGACGGCCGCGGCCCAGCACCTCACGCCGGTCACGCTCGAACTGGGCGGCAAGTCACCGGTGTTCGTCGACCGGGACGCCGACCTCACCACGGTCGCCGCCCGTCTGGCACGCGGCAAGTTCCTCAACGCGGGCCAGACGTGCGTCGCACCCGACTACGTCCTCACCGACCCCCGCACGGCCCGCGCCCTGGAGCCCGCCCTGACCGAGGCCGTGCGGCAGTTGTACGGCGCCGAGCCGGCGATCTCCCCCGAGTACGGCCGGATTGTCAACGAACGCCACTTCGACCGGCTCAGCGGCCTGCTGGACTCCGGACGCGTGGTGGTCGGCGGCGACACCGACCGCGACCGCAAGTACATCGCTCCGACCGTCCTGGCCGATGTCGACCCCGGCGCCCCGGTCATGCAGGAGGAGATCTTCGGCCCGGTCCTGCCCATCGTCACCGTTCCCGGGCTCGACGAGGCCATCGACTTCATCAACGACCGTGACAAACCGCTGGCGCTGTACGCGTTCACCGAGTCTGCCGACACCCGCCGGCGGCTCGCGGCGGAGACATCGTCCGGCGGTCTCGGGTTCGGTCTGCCGCTCGCCCATCTCACCGTCTCCGACCTGCCGTTCGGCGGAGTCGGCGAGAGCGGCATGGGCAACTACCACGGCCGGTACTCGATCGAGACGTTCAGCCACCGCAAGGCCGTCCTGGAGAAGCCGCTGGGCTGAGGGTCGCCACCAACCGGGTCGTCGGTCAGGTCAGTACGACGAATCCAGCCGCTCCCGCTGCTGCTCCGTGAGCTCCAGGTCGACCGCTTCCAGGCTCTCGTTCAGCTGCGCCCCGACGACGCCCCGACGAGGGGGATCATCGGAACCTCGCCACCGATCAGCCAGGCCGGCACCACCTGGTTGACGGTCGCGCCGGCCCCCTTCGCCACCTCGTGCAGCGCCGCCGGCCGTACCGGCGTGCCCGCGTGGTCGAAGTCGCTCCCCAGCGGCTTGTCCTCCCGGACGTACGCGCCGGACAGCAGCGGCGAGTAGGCGACCAGCGGCAGCCCGGGTGCGGAGCGCAGACAGCTCAGCAACTCCCCGCTCACCACGCCTTCCTGGCCGACGGGCGACCGACGGCTGGGGAAGTCGGTGCGCCGGCGCAGACAGCTGTGGTGGTACTGAAGGACCTCCTGCCCCGGCAGGCCCGCGTCCCTGGCCAGGGCCCGGGCGCGTTCGACCTGCCAGGCCCAGTGATTGCTCACTCCCAGCAGGCCGACGCTGTCGTCGGCGACGAGCCCGGTGAACGCCTCGACTGTTTCCTCCATCGGTACCCGCCGGTCCTGGGTGTGGGCGTAGAGGAGATCGATCTTCTCCACGCCCAGGTTCTTGCGGCTCCGCTCCGCGGATTCCCGGATCACTCGTGCCGCGTGCGGTATCTCATCCCGGTTCCTCTCCCGCGCCGTGGGGCCAGGGCGCAGGTAAGGAGTCCGGATCTTCGAGGGCACTCCAAGTCAGGGCCTACCAGGGGCAGTTGCGGGGCGGTTCCGGTCGGCATCGGCTGCCGCGACCGTCGGGTCCGCGTTCACCCCTTCCGTCCTCCGCTCACCACGTGATAGTCAAGAAACTGACTAGTCACTATTCTGACTATGACATCCATGCAGAGCATACAGAGTCAGTCCGGGAAGCCTGGAGGAACCATGACGAGCACCACCGAACGATTCCGCGCCGCCGTGGAGAGCCGTGACCTCACCGCTCTGGACGACCTGTTCACCGAGGACGTGCGCTTCTACAGCCCGGTCAAGTTCAAGCCTTTCGAGGGCAGGAAGATGGTGATCGGCCTGTGCGGTGTCCTGTTCCGTACGTTCGAAGGGTTCCGCTACGTCGGACGGCTCGACGGCACGGGGGAGACCGCGGACGGCAAGGAGGCACCGTCGGAGATCCTGGTCTTCCGGGGGACCGTCAACGGCAAGCAGATCCATGGCCTCGACCTTCTTCAGTTCGACGAGTCGGGAAGGATCAAGGAGTTCACCGTGATGGTCCGCCCGATGTCCGCCGTGCAGGCCATGTCGGACGCCGTGTTCGCGGGTCTGGTCGCCGACGGCCTCGTGCCCGCACCCGCCGAGGGCTGACCCCGGGCGCCCGATCCGTGCCCGACTCACCCGTGTCGCTGTTGGGCCGAACGGGTGAGGCGCGCCAGGATGGGGAGCATGAGTAGGTACGAGAGGTACGACGTCACCGACGAGCAGTGGGAGGGCCTCGCCCAGGTCGTCCCCTTGCGCAGCCGTAACGAGTGGCCGTCGCGTGTCGACCACCGGACCGTCCCCCATGACCACGAGGCCGTCGAGCACCGCCGGTTCGTCGTCCTTCGCGTGCAGGTCTTCGCCGACGCGCGTGAGGTCGCCGAGTACCTCGTCGCGCAGATTCCGGTCCTGCTCGACCTGACCGGCGCGGACACCGATGTCGCCAAACGCATTCTGGACTTCAGCAGCGGCGTCGTCTTCGGCCTCGGCAGCGCCATGCACCGAGTCGACCGGAACGTCTTTCTGCTCGCCCCCGTCGGCACCGAGGTCGAGGGCCTGGCGGCCGCCACCGACACCCTCAGCCGCTCCGTCCCCCGTTCGTAGGAAGGTCGCCGAGGCGGAACGGTTCGGCGTGTCGAGCGCTGCGTACCGTCCGGTTCATGACCACCAGCAGCCCGCTCACCGGCCCTGATTCCGTGCCGGCCGGAGCGTCCAGTGCTCGCCCGACCGTCACCGAACTGAGGCTGTCCGCCTTCCGCAAACACCGGGGAGCGACGTTTCCGGTCGCCCCGCTCACGCTCATCGCCGGACCGAGCGGCAGCGGCAAGTCCACTGTCCTGCAGGCCTATGAGGCGCTGGCGCGGCTCGGCGCGGGCGACGAACTGGACGAGACGTTCCCGGACCCGGCGGCCTGCGTACCGGAGTCGGCGGGGCCCGACGCACAGGGACGGCGGGGATTTCGCATCGGCTGCACCGTCGACGGTCCCGCGGGCCCGGTACGGCTCGACCTCGCCGTCCAGGCGGAACCCGAACTGCGCATCGTGGGCGAGCGGTTGACCTGCGGCCGCCAGACCCTGCTCACCACCGCGCTGCGCGACCCGGGTCGGGCCACGGTCCAGGCGGCCTGGCACACCGCCGGATCCGTGTCCGTGACCCGGGCACCGCTGCCCGGCGACCGGCTCGGCACAGCGCTGCTGCCCTTGCGCGTGGCAGGCAAGACGGACGGCCAGTTACGCGTGCTCGCCGCAGCCGAACAGGTGGTGGTCGCGCTGCGCTCGGTGTTCGCCTGTGACCCGCAGCCGTACGGCATGCGCCGGCCGGTGCCGGCGGGGGAGGGCAGGCTGCGACGGGGCTGCGACAACCTCGCCGAAGTGCTGCACCGCACACGCAGCGAGTGCGCCAAGCGGCACGCGCGGCTGGCCGCGGCGGCCCGCACGGGATGCGCCGGGGACGTGGCGGATCTGGCCGTGGAGGAACTGGGGGACGGGACGGTACGGGCTCTGCTCGGCCGGGGCGAGGGGCGGGACGCGACACCCGTGGGGCGGCTGGGGGAAGGCGAGTTGAGGTATCTGGGACTCGCGCTGGTACTGCTCACCGGGCCCGGTGTGCTCGCGATGG
Source organism: Streptomyces sp. NPDC096193 (assembly GCF_040302905.1). Taxonomy (NCBI): domain Bacteria; kingdom Bacillati; phylum Actinomycetota; class Actinomycetes; order Kitasatosporales; family Streptomycetaceae; genus Streptomyces; species Streptomyces sp. NPDC096193. Next base: position 205,141 of record NZ_JBEOSJ010000002.1, read on the forward strand.
ACCAGGCGGCGGAGGTGCCGTCCGCGTATCAGTCCCTCACTGTTCTCGCCGACGGCTTCGACCGTTGTCTCGACCCGCGGCAGGCACGCGAACTGACCCTCCTGGCCGCGGAGATGACGGCCCGCGGACACGTACGGCTGACGGGGGCCGTCGCCGATGCGGGCTTCGCGCGCGGGGTCGAGGGCGTGACGGTGGTAGATCTGGTCCCGTGACGAGACACGATGGACTGGATGTGGCCGGGTTGCAGCGCAGGCTCGCCGAATTCGCTCAGGCGCGCGGCTGGGAGCCGTACCACACCTCGAAGAATCTGGCGGTGGCGCTCAGCGTCGAGGCGGCCGAACTGGTGGAGATCTTCCAGTGGTTGACGCCCGAGGAGTCGGCGCGGGTGATGGACGACGAGGAGAAGGCGCACCGGGTGCGCGACGAGGTCGCCGATGTGCTGGCATACCTGCTCCAGTTCTGCGAAGTGCTCGGTGTGGACGCGCTGTCGGCGCTCTCCGACAAGATCGACCGCAATGAGATCCGTTTCCCGGTGAAGTGAACTCCAGGTGGAATGAGAAGGTCCGAGAGCCTGTTGATCATGCGTCTGTCACTCTCCGGAGTTGTCTACTTATCCACAACCGCCTTCCTGTCCACAGATTTCCGAATTCCTCTGGCGTTCAGGCTCAACCGCCTTCACTCTGGGTAATGAACTGAGAGGGCAGTAAGTCGTACGAACGGGGGCGGCGTTCATGGACGCGGAGCGGCTCATCGACGCGAGTCGACATGCCTTGGCGCAGAGCAGGGAAGTGCCGGACATCGTGGCGGAGGCCTGGCAGGCCCAGGCCCTCGCTCAGGCGATCGGAGACAGGCTGGCGGCCCATGGGCCGCTGGAGGTGAGAGGCGAGGCGCGCGGACTCAGCGAGATCGGCGGAAGCAGCGGTTCGGCACTGGACCACCCGGCCGTCCGCAGCGCCGGGATCAGAGCCGCGCAGCTCTCCGGGGTGGCCGACGCGCGGGGGACGCTGGTCGGACTCGGCGCGCTGCTGGCCGATGTGGGGATCGCCCTGGTCGGTGTGGCCTGCGGCACCGACGAGGAGGGTCTGTACTGGCAGTGCATCGAGGCCATAGACGCGGCCGACGAGTCGAACGACCGGGTGCGCGGGATGCTGCGCCGGCTGACGGCGCGGGAAGCGGCGAGACCGCCTGATGCGCTCAGAGGGAGAGCGGGGCCTGCGGCCACCCCGTCCGCTCGGAATACCTCGCCGGCTGAGCGCACCACGAATTCGTCGGGGTCCGGTCCGCCGTGGCCGGGTGGCGCGTCGGGGCAGGCGGGACCGCCCACGCCGCCCGGGAGGCCCGGGCGGTCGGAGCTGCCGGGCGCGCCAGGGACGTCAGGTCCGTCAGGGACGTCGGGGGCGTCCGGGCCGGTGGTCGTGCCGGACGCGGTGGACTCGGCGGCGGGTACATCGTGACGGGTGCGGGTGCGGGTGCCGGGTGCGGCGCGGGTTCGGGTGACTGAGGCGGCTCGGGTGCGGAGGTCGGGCCCGGCGTAGGCCGGGGTGTCTGAGGCGGCTCGGGTGCGGAGGTCGGGCCCGGCGTAGGCCGGGGTGCGGGGCGCGGCGCAGGCCTCGGTTCGGGTGCCGTGTGCGGCGGGGGTTCGCGTGCCGGTACGGGTGCCGATGCCGGGGTGCCACGACCGGTCCTGTGTTCCCGGGCATGGTGTTCACCCGACCGTGGCAGGGCGGGCCAGGCCGTGACGGTGGGGTTGACTCACCCTCGAAGGTGCAGGATGGATGTATGGATCTTCGAATCTTCACCGAGCCCCAGCAAGGGGCGAGCTACGACACCCTGCTGACCGTTGCCAAGGCGACCGAGGACCTCGGCTTCGACGCCTTCTTCCGCTCCGACCACTATGTCGCCATGGGCTCCGCCGACGGGCTGCCCGGGCCCACCGACGCATGGATCACGCTGGCCGGCCTCGCCCGCGAGACCAGCCGCATCCGGCTCGGGACCCTGATGACCGCGGGCACCTTCCGGCTCCCGGGCGTGCTGGCCATCCAGGTCGCCCAGGTCGACCAGATGTCGGGCGGCCGGGTCGAGCTGGGCCTGGGCGCCGGCTGGTTCGAGGAGGAGCACAGGGCCTACGGCATCCCCTTCCCCAAGGAGAAGTTCGCGCGGCTGGAGGAGCAGCTCGCGATCATCACCGGACTCTGGGCGACGGAGGTCGGCAAGACGTTCTCGCACACGGGCCGGCACTACCAGCTGACCGATTCGCCCGCGCTGCCCAAGCCGGTCCACGGCAAGGTCCCGGTGCTGATCGGCGGACACGGGGCGACCCGCACCCCGCGGCTCGCCGCGCAGTACGCCGACGAGTTCAACATCCCCTTCGCCTCCATCGAGGACAGCGAGCGGCAGTTCGGCCGGGTCCGCGCCGCCGCGGAGGCGGCCGGGCGCGCCCCCGGCGACCTGGTGTACTCCAATGCCCTCGTCGTCTGCGTGGGCAAGGACGACGCGGAGGTGGCCCGCCGAGCCGCCGCCATCGGCAGGGACGTCGACGAGCTCAAGGCGAACGGCCTGGCCGGATCGCCCGCCGAGGTCGTCGACAAGATCGGCCGGTACGAGGCGATCGGCGCGTCCCGGCTCTACCTCCAGGTCCTCGACCTGCACGACCTGGAACACCTGGAGCTGATCTCCGCACAGGTCCAGTCCCAGCTGAGCTGATCCCTGTGCAGCCCGCCCGTTCGCTCGCCGCCGCCCTCGCCGAAGGCACCGTCGTCCTCGACGGAGGCCTCTCCAACCAACTGGAGGCCCAGGGCTGCGATCTGTCCGACGACCTCTGGTCGGCCAGGCTGCTCGCGGACGACCCGCAACAGATCGAGGCGGCCCATGGCGCCTACGTCCGGGCGGGCGCGCAGGTCCTCATCACCGCCGCCTACCAGGCGTCGTTCGAGGGCTTCGCCCGCCGGGGCGTGGGCCGTCACGAGGCGGCGGAGCTGCTCGCCCGCAGCGTGCGGCTGGCCCGGGCAGCGGCCGAGTCCGCGGACAACGAGGTGTGGGTGGCCGCATCGGTCGGGCCGTACGGCGCGATGCTCGCCGACGGGAGCGAGTACCGCGGGCGGTACGGGCTGTCCGTGCGGGATCTGGAGCGCTTCCACCGGCCGAGGATCGAGGCCCTGGCCGAGGCAGGGCCGGACGTCCTCGCGCTGGAGACGGTGCCGGACCTCGACGAGGCCGAGGCGCTGCTGCGCGCCGTCGAAGGCTGCGGGATTCCCGTGTGGCTGTCGTACACCGTCTCGGGTGACCGGACCCGGGCCGGTCAGCCGCTGCCAGCCGCCTGTGAACCGGCTGCCGGGCACGACCAGGTGATCGCGGTGGGCATCAACTGCTGCGAGCCGGACGACGCCGGCCGCGCTGTCGAGCAGGTGGCCGCGGTGACCGGAAAGCCCGTCGTGGTGTACCCCAACAGCGGGGAGCGGTGGGACGCCGGTGCACGGCGATGGCGAGGAGGACCGACCTACGATCCCGCCCGCTCACCGGACTGGTCGGCGTCGGGCGCCCGTCTGATCGGCGGTTGCTGCCGAGTCGGTCCCGACACGGTCGCCCGCGTCGCCGCTCTCACGCGTGGTCGAGGCTGAACCCCGGACCGGTGGGTCATGACCGGACGACCGTCGCATGCAGATCTCATAGGCGCGCCGAAGGGCCGGGGACAACCGGTGATCGCGCATCCCGACCCCCGGCGCCCGACGTCAGCACAAGTGCGTTCCGGTCCGCCGTCGCCGTCGCCGTCGCCGTCGTCGTACCCGTCGTCGTCCGCGTAGTCCGCTTCCGGATGACGAGGAATTCCCTGGTCGGGGCCGGTGAATGCGGCCATACTCGGACGGGTGTTCCTGACGATCAGCACCACCGGCACCCCAGAGCGTCCCGCGACCGACCTCGGCTTTCTGCTGCACAAGCATCCCGACAAGGCGCAGACGTTCTCCACCTCGCACGGCACGGCGCACGTCTTCTACCCCGAGGCGTCCGCCGAGCGGTGCACTGTCGCGCTCCTTCTGGAGGTGGATCCGGTGGCGCTGGTGCGGCGCGGCAAGGGCAAGGGCCGTGGCGGCGCGCCCGACGCGGCGCTCGCGCAGTACGTCAACGACCGCCCCTACGCCGCGTCCTCGCTGCTCTCGGTCGCCATGACGACCGTGTTCAAGAGCGCCCTGCGCGGCGTGTGCGCCGCGCTTCCCGGGCGGGCCGAGGCACCTCTGCCGCTGCGGATCGACGTGCCTGCCATGCCCGCGCGCGGTGGCGCGGAACTGGTGCGCAAGCTGTTCGGGCCGCTGGGCTGGACCTCGGTGGACGCCCGGCTGGTGGCGCTGGACGAGCAGTTCCCGCAGTGGGGCGACTCGCGCTACGTACAGCTGGTGCTGGAGGGGGACCTGCGGCTCTCCGACGCGCTGCGGCAGCTGTATGTGCTGCTGCCGGTGCTGGACGACGCCAAGCACTACTGGGTCGCGCCCGACGAGGTCGACAAACTGCTGCGGGCGGGCGAGGGCTGGCTGGCCGAGCACCCGGAGCAGAAGCTCATCACCAGCCGCTATCTGTCACGGCGCTGGGGGCTGACCCGGCAGGCGATGGAACGTCTCGAACTGGTCCGCCTCGCCGAGGCCGACGACCTCGAGGTGGAGGCGGTGGACAACGCCGTCGACGAGACGACCGACACCGACGAACGGCCAGCGCCGCTCGCCGTGCAGCGGCGGGACGCGATCCTCGAAGCGCTGCGCGCGGCCGGTGCGAGCCGGGTGCTCGACCTGGGCTGCGGGCAGGGCCAGTTGGTGCAGGCACTGCTCAAGGACGTGCGCTTCACCGAGATCGTCGGGGTCGACGTGTCCGTACGAGCACTGACCATCGCCGGGCGGCGGCTGAAGCTGGACCGCATGGGTGAGCGCCAGGCCGCTCGCGTCCGGCTGACGCAGGGCTCACTCACCTATACCGACAAGCGGCTGGCCGGCTACGACGCGGCCGTTCTCAGCGAGGTCATCGAGCATCTCGACCTGCCGCGGCTGCCCGCCCTGGAGTACGCGGTGTTCGGGTCCGCCCGGCCGCAGACCGTGATCGTGACCACGCCGAACGTCGAGTACAACGTCCGCTGGGAGACGCTGCCCGCCGGACATGTCCGCCACGGCGACCACCGCTTCGAGTGGACGCGCGAGGAGTTCCGCGGCTGGGCGACGGGAGTCGCCGAACGCGACGGCTACAGCGTCGTGTTCGTCCCCGTCGGGCCCGACGACCCCGAGGTCGGACCGCCGACCCAGATGGCCGTGTTCACCAGGAACGACGGCAGGAGCGACACCGGGAACGACCACGGCAGCACGAGCGACGCCGACACCGACAGCGGCGGCAGATACGACGCCGGGAACGACCACGGCAGCCAAAGCGAGACCCACAGCAGAGACGACGCCGGGAACGACACCACCGGGACCGAGAAGGAGGCGAAGGCCGCATGACCACGACCAGTACCACCGCCGCGCCGGCGAAGCGCGTGCTCCCCGTCACCGACCTGTCCCTCGTCGTCCTCATCGGCGCCACCGGGTCGGGCAAGTCGACGTTCGCCCGCAGGCACTTCAAGCCCACCGAGGTCATCTCCTCCGACTTCTGCCGGGGACTCGTCGCCGACGACGAGAACGACCAGAGCGCGAGCGGCGACGCCTTCGACGTCCTGCACTACATCGCGGGCAAGCGGCTCGCCGCCGGACGGCTGACCGTCGTCGACGCCACCAGCGTGCAGTCCGAGAGCCGTCGACAGCTCGTCCAGCTGGCACGGCAGCACGACGTGCTGCCCATCGCGATCGTCCTCGACCTCCCGGAGGACGTGTGCGCCGAACGCAATGCCGCACGTCCCGACCGTGCCGGTATGCCGCGGCACGTCATCTCCCGCCACCGGCGCGAACTGCGGCGCTCCTTGCGCGGCCTGGAGCGCGAGGGCTTCCGCAAGGTCCACATCCTGCGCAGCGTGGAGGAGGTCGAGGCCGCCGAAGTCGTCCTGGAGCGGCGCTACAACGACCTCACCCACCTGACGGGGCCATTCGACATCATCGGTGACATCCACGGCTGCAGTTCCGAGCTGGAGACGCTGCTCGCCTCGCTCGGTTACAGCGACGGCGTGCACCCCGAGGGGCGTACGGCCGTGTTCGTCGGTGACCTGGTCGACCGCGGTCCGGACAGTCCCGGCGTCCTGCGCCGGGTGATGTCCATGGTCGCCTCCGGCAACGCGCTGTGCGTGCCCGGAAACCACGAGAACAAGCTCGGCCGCTACCTCAAGGGACGCAACGTCCAGCACACGCACGGACTGGCCGAGACCATCGAGCAGCTGGACAAGGAGGACGACGCGTTCCGGGCGCGGGTGCGGGAGTTCATCGACGGTCTGGTCAGCCACTACGTCCTGGACGGGGGCAACCTGGTCGTCTGCCACGCAGGCCTGCCCGAGAAGTACCACGGGCGCACCTCCGGCCGGGTCCGGTCGCACGCCCTGTACGGCGACACGACCGGCGAGACCGACGAGTTCGGACTGCCCGTGCGCTATCCGTGGGCCGAGGACTACCGGGGACGGGCCGCTGTGGTCTACGGCCACACCCCGGTCCCCAGCACCTCATGGATCAACAACACCATCTGCCTCGACACCGGGGCGGTGTTCGGCGGCAAGATGACGGCCCTGCGCTGGCCCGAGCGCGAACTGGTCGACGTACCGGCCGAGAAGGTCTGGTACGAGCCGGTCAGGCCCCTGCTCACCGAGGCGCCGGGGGGACGCGAGGGCCGGCCGCTGGATCTCGCCGACGTCCAGGGACGCCGGGTCGTGGAGACCCGGCACATGGCACGGATCGGTGTGCGCGAGGAGAACGCCGCGGCCGCGCTGGAAGTCATGAGCCGTTTCGCCGTCGACCCTCGGCTGCTGGCCTATCTGCCGCCGACGATGGCACCGACGGCCACCTCGAAGACGGAGGGCTTTCTGGAGCACCCCGTCGAGGCGTTCGCGCAGTACCGCGCGGACGGTGTCGAGAAGGTCGTGTGCGAGGAGAAGCACATGGGTTCGCGGGCGGTGGCCCTGGTGTGCCGCGACGCCGCGGCCGCGCGCGAGCGGTTCGGGGTCGAGGGACCGACGGGCGCCCTGCACACGCGTACCGGCCGGCCCTTCTTCGACGACCCGGCGGTCACCGAGGAGATCCTGGAGCGGCTGCGGACAGCCGTGACCGAGGCGAGGCTCTGGGACGAGCTGGACACGGACTGGCTCCTGCTCGACGCGGAGCTGATGCCCTGGTCGCTGAAGGCCTCGGGGCTGCTGCGTTCGCAGTACGCGGCGGTCGGCGCCGCGGCCCGGTCGGTCTTCCCGGGCGCCACGGCCGCCCTCGAAAAGGCGGTTGCGCGCGGCATCCCGGTCGACGGCCTGCTCGCCACGCAGCACGAACGGGCCGACGACGCGGCCGCGTTCACCGACGCGTACCGGCGCTACTGCTGGACGACCGAGGGGCTGGAGGGCGTGCGTCTCGCACCGTTCCAGATCCTCGCCGTGCGGGGGCGTTCACTCGCGGCCGTGCCGCACGACGAGCAGTTGGTCTGGCTGGACCGTCTGGTGGAGCACGACCCCACGGGTCTGCTCCAGGTCACCCGCCGGCTCGTCGTGGAGACGGCGGACGCGTCCTCGGTCGCCTCCGGGGTCGACTGGTGGCTGGAGATGACGGGGCGGGGCGGCGAGGGGATGGTCGTCAAGCCGCTCGGTGCGCTGGCCCGCGACGGGAAGGGCCGCCTGGTGCAGCCGGGCATCAAGGTCCGCGGGCGTGAGTACCTGCGGATCATCTACGGCCCCGAGTACACCCGCCCGGAGAACCTGGAGCGCCTGCGCGGCCGGTTCCTGAACCACAAGCGTTCGCTGGCGCTGCGGGAGTACGCGCTCGGGCTGGAGGCACTGGACAGGCTGGCCGACGGGGAGCCGCTGTGGCGGGTCCACGAAGCGGTGTTCGCGGTGCTGGCGCTGGAGTCGGAGCCGGTGGACCCGCGGCTCTGACCTCCCGCGGGTCGCGGGCCGGGCCGGCCCGGCGGCCGGATCTGCCGCGCCGGCCGGTCCGGGGTCCGCCGCCACAGCGGCCCCCGGACCCGCACCCCGCGGGCGAGCCGGAACACGAGCGAGCCCGTACGACGGCCTACGGGTGTCCGTACGCGCGGGGTGCCGGGGTGTGTCAGAACCCGTACGACGGTCTGCGGGTGTCCATGCGCGAGGGTGTGCCGGAACCCGTACGACCGTACGCGGGTGTCCGTGCGCGCGGGCGAGCCGCCGTCGAAATGCCCGATGCGGCGGCGGCAAACATCAGGATTCATCGTTTGACTGGCCATTCGCCGGGTGAACGGCGCATTGCGCGGTGAGGATGAGGACATGGGATTCCACGTCGACTCCGAGACCGGGCGGCTGCGCCGGGTCATACTGCACCGGCCCGACCTCGAACTGAAGCGCCTCACCCCCAGCAACAAGGACGCGCTGCTCTTCGACGACGTGCTGTGGGTGCGTCGAGCCCGCCACGAGCACGACGGGTTCGCGGACATACTGCGTGACCGCGGGGTGGAGGTGCACCTCTTCGGCGATCTGCTGCGCGAGTCGCTGGACATCCCCGAGGCACGCAAGATCGTGCTGGACCGGGTCTTCAACGAGAAGGAGTACGGTCCGCTCGCCACCGACCACCTCAGGGTCGCCTTCGACGAGTTGCCGACTCCCGATCTCGTCGAGGCGCTGGTCGGCGGGATGACCAAGCGGGAGTTCCTCGCCGGACACCCCGAGCCGACGTCCGTCCGCTTCCATGTGATGGACCTGGACGACTTCCTGCTCCACCCGCTGCCCAACCATTTGTTCACCCGGGACACGTCCGCCTGGATCTACGACGGGGTCTCGATCAACGCCATGCGCTGGCCGGCCCGGCAGCGCGAGACGGTCCACTTCGAGGCGATCTACAAGTACCACCCGCTCTTCACGAGCTCGCAGGCCGGACCGTTCCACCACTGGTCGGAGGGGCAGGACGACTACCCCTCCACCATCGAGGGCGGGGACGTGCTCGTCATCGGCAACGGCGCGGTGCTGATCGGGATGAGCGAGCGCACCACGCCGCAGGCGGTGGAGATGCTCGCGCGGGGGCTGTTCGCCGCCGGGTCGGCCCGCACGATCGTGGCGCTGGACATGCCGAAGAGACGTGCCTTCATGCACCTCGACACCGTGATGACCATGGTCGACGCGGACACCTTCACGCAGTACGCGGGTCTCGGCATGCTGCGCTCGTACACCATCGAGCCCGCGGACGGTTCGAGCGGTCTGAAGGTGAGCGACCATCCTCCCGAGCACATGCACAGCGCGATCGCCGCGGCGCTGGGACTCAAGGAGATCCGCGTCCTCACGGCGACCCAGGACGTGCACTCGGCGGAGCGCGAGCAGTGGGACGACGGCTGCAACGTTCTCGCGGTGGAGCCGGGTGTCGTCGTCGCGTACGAGCGCAATGTCACCACCAACACACATCTGCGCAAACAGGGCATCGAAGTGATCGAGATCCCCGGCAGCGAACTGGGGCGGGGCAGGGGCGGGCCGCGCTGTATGAGTTGTCCCATCGAGAGAGATGCCGTATAGCAATACAAGCTCTCGTATATACTTCCACGGTCACCGCTTTTCGCGACCCAGGAGCAGCCGCCATGGCCATACATCTCGAAGGCCGCCACTTCCTCAAGGAGCTCGACTTCACCGCGGAGGAGTTCCGCGGCCTGGTCGAGTTGGCCGCCGAGCTCAAGGCTGCCAAGCGGGCCGGTGCCGAGGTGCAGCGGCTGCGCGGGAAGAACATCGCGCTGATCTTCGAGAAGGCCTCGACGCGTACCCGCTGCGCGTTCGAGGTCGCGGCGGCGGACCAGGGCGCCGCCACGACGTACATCGACCCGGCGGGTTCCCACATCGGCACCAAGGAGTCCGCCAGGGACTCCGCCCGGGTTCTCGGCCGGATGTTCGACGCCATCGAGTTCCGCGGTGACGCCCAGGCCACGGTCGAGGAACTGGCGCGGTTCGCCGGGGTCCCCGTCTACAACGGCCTCACCGCGGACTGGCACCCCACCCAGATGCTCGCCGACGTGCTCACCATGGTCGAGCACAGCGGCAAGCCGCTCGGGGAGATCTCGTACGCCTACCTCGGCGACGCCCGCTTCAACATGGGCAACTCCTATCTGGTCACCGGCGCTCTCCTGGGCATGGACGTACGGATCGCCGCACCGCGGGCGTACTGGCCGGCCGACGAGATCGTGACCCGTGCCCGCGCGGCCGCCGAGTCCAGCGGTGCGCGCATCACGCTGACCGAGGACATCGCCGAGGGCGTACGGGGCGCGGACTTCGTCGCCACCGATGTCTGGGTGTCCATGGGGGAGCCCAAGGAGATCTGGGCCGAGCGCATAAAGGCGCTGGCGTCGTACGCGGTGACCATGGACGTGCTGCGGGCGACGGGCAACCCGGAGGTGAAGTTCATGCACTGCCTGCCGGCGTTCCACGACCTCGGCACCTCGGTCGGCCGGGAGATCCACGAGACGTACGGTCTGGCCGAACTGGAGGTGACGGACGAGGTGTTCGAGTCGGAGCACTCCGTCGTCTTCGACGAGGCCGAGAACCGTATGCACACGATCAAGGCGGTCCTGGTCGCCACGCTGGCGGGACCCGCCGGCGCCGGACTCCCCGGATAGTCATGCGGGGAGAGCGCGTCAGGTCCGCGACGGCAGCGTGAACCAGACGGCCTTGCCCTCCGCGGTCGCCCGGTGCCCGCAGTCCGAGCTCAGGGCCCTTATCAACAGCAGGCCGCGCCCGTGCTCCTGCCACGGGTCCGGCTCACCGCCCGGCACGGCGATCCGGCACAGATCCCCGGGCGGCGCCGGGTCGCCGTCGTGGACCTCCACCTGGCAGCCGCCCGCGAGCAGCTCCACCACCAGCTCTATGGGCGACTCGCTGGGGGTGTGCTCCACGGCGTTCGCGACCAGCTCGGCGGTCAGCAGCTCCGCCGTGTCACTGTCCGCCGACGCCTCGATCTCCGCCAGCGCCGTGCGGATCAGGGCACGCGCCATGGGCACCGCTGCCGTGGTGTGCGGCAGGGCGATGCGCCATGAGGCGGGGCCGGAGGCTTCGAGCAAGGCAGGGTCCATTCAGGGGTGGCTCTGGGTGGGGCCGTTCACGAGGTGAGGTCCTGCCCTCCACCATAGGAATCGCGGCTGCGCGAACAAGGGGCGCAGGCCACCCTGGTCAGGACCTGTGTCACAACCGCTACAGGACCATTGCCCTGTCACGCCAGGACTGTCGCCGACATCACAGTCTCGGTGTCCCCCGGTCCGGCGTATAGCGCACTCGTGACGGCAGTCACGTATGGGTGATAGCTTCGAAGGGCAGGCAGGACCGCCGGCCGAGGGAGGCACCACTCCATGAGCCCGTTTCCCAGCTCAGCGCCGCGCGCGGACGCATGGCGTCATCTGCGCGTCACCACGGAGGACGGTATCGCGACGGTTACGCTCGCCCGGCCCGAGAAGCTGAACGCCCTCACCTTCGGCGCCTACGCCGACCTGCGTGATCTGCTCGCCCAGCTGTCGCGCGAGCGCTCCGTGCGGGCGCTGGTGCTCGCCGGCGAGGGGCGTGGCTTCTGCTCGGGCGGCGACGTCGACGAGATCATCGGCGCGACGCTCTCCATGGACACCGCACAGCTCCTCGACTTCAACCGGATGACCGGGCAGGTCGTCCGGGCCATCCGCGAGTGCCCCTTCCCGGTGATCGCGGCGGTCCACGGGGTCGCGGCCGGCGCCGGCGCGGTGCTCGCCCTTGCCTCGGACTTCCGGGTGGCCGACCCCTCCGCCCGGTTCGCGTTCCTGTTCACCAAAGTCGGGCTCTCCGGCGGAGACATGGGCGCCGCCTATCTGCTGCCGCGCGTCGTCGGTCTCGGGCACGCCACCCGGCTGCTGATGCTCGGCGAGGCGGTGCGCGCGCCGGAGGCCGAACGCATTGGACTGATCAGTGAGTTGACGGACGAGGGACACGCGAACACCCGCGCGGCCGAACTCGCCCGCCGCCTCGCCGACGGCCCTGCACTGGCCCTCGCCCAGACCAAGGCGCTGCTCACCGCCGAACTGGACATGCCGCTCGCCGCCTCCGTGGAGCTCGACGCCTCGACGCAGGCCCTGCTGATGAAGGGCGAGGACTACGCGGAGTTCCACGCGGCCTTCACCGAGAAGCGCCCGCCGAAGTGGCAGGGCCGGTGAACCCCGCGGAAACGGCAGGGCCGGTGAACCCGGCGGAAGCGGCAGGGCCGGTGAACCCGGCGGAAGCCGTAGGACCCGCGAACCCCGCCGACGGCGGTCCGGAACCGCGCGCCGCCGCACGCTCCGCCGGCCCCGCCGGGGATCCGCTGCCCGGGACGGGCCCCACGGGCACCAGCACCGGCTCCGGCCCGCGCCCCCTGCGCGTCGCCGTCATCGGCGGTGGACCCGGCGGTCTGTACGCCGCCGCCCTGCTCAAGCGGCTCGACCCCGCCCGCGACATCACCGTCTGGGAACGCAACGCCCCCGATGACACCTTCGGCTTCGGCGTCGTCCTCTCCGACGAGACCCTCGGCGGCATCGAGCACGCCGACCCCGTCATCTACCGAGCGCTCCAGGACGAGTTCGTCCGCTGGGACGACATCGACATCGTCCACCGCGGCCGCACGCTCACCTCCGGCGGCCACGGATTCGCCGCGCTGGGCCGGCGCAGACTGCTGGGGATACTGCACGAGCGCTGCGAGTCCCTCGGGGTACGGATCCACTTCCGCACCCCCGCGCCCCCCGCCGCCGAACTCGCCGCCACGCACGACCTCGTCATCGCGGCCGACGGGGTCAACAGCCTCACCCGCGAGGCACACGCCGACGCCTTCGTGCCCCGGATCACCACGCACCGGTGCCGCTACATCTGGCTGGCCGCCGACTTCGCCCTCGACGCGTTCCGCTTCGAGATCGCCGAGACCGAGCACGGCGCGATGCAGCTCCACGGCTACCCCTTCTCGTCCGACGCCTCCACCGTCATCGTCGAGATGCGCGAGGAGGTGTGGCGGGCAGCGGGGTTCGACGCCTGCGACGAACAGGAGTCCACCGAACGCTGTGCCAAGATCTTCGCCGACGCTCTCGACGGCCGGCCGCTGCGGAGCAACAACTCCGCCTGGATCGCCTTCCGCACGGTCGTCAACGACCGCTGGTCCCACGGCCGTACCGTGCTGCTGGGCGACGCCGCGCACACCGCCCACTTCTCCATCGGCTCCGGCACCAAGCTCGCCGTCGAGGACGCCCTCGCCCTCGCCGCCTGCATCGACGAGCAGCCGACCCTCGACGAGGCACTGGCCGCGTACGAGACCGAGCGCCGGCCGGTCGTGGAGTCGACCCAGCGGGCGGCCGCCGCGAGCCTGCGCTGGTTCGAGGAGCTCGGCACCTATCTCGGCCAGCCGCCACGGCAGTTCGCCTTCAACCTGCTGACCCGCAGCCGCCGGGTCACCCACGACAACCTCCGGCTGCGCGACCCGGCGTTCACCGACGACGTCCAGCAGGATTTCGGGTGTCCGCCCGCCACGCCCCCCATGTTCACTCCGTTCCGGCTGCGCGGCCTCGAACTGCGCAACCGGATCGTCGTCTCGCCGATGGACATGTACTCCGCGACGGACGGGCTGCCCGCCGACTTCCACCTCGTCCACCTCGGCGCACGGGCCCTCGGCGGTGCCGCGCTGGTCATGACCGAGATGGTGTGCGTGAGCGCGGAGGGCCGCATCACGCCCGGCTGTACGGGCCTGTACACCGAGGACCACACGACGGCCTGGCGCCGCATCACCGACTTCGTGCACGACCGGTCGCCTGGCACGGCCATCGGTGTGCAGCTGGGCCACTCCGGCCGCAAGGGGTCCACGAAGCTCATGTGGGAGGGCATCGACGAGCCGCTGCCCACCGGCAACTGGCCGCTCGTCGCCGCCTCACCCCTCTCGTACCGCCCGGGCGTCAACCAGATCCCGAGGGAACTGGACAGCGCGGGCCTCGCGGACATCCGCGAACAGTTCGCGGACGCGGCCCGCCGGGCCGTCCGCAGCGGCTTCGACCTCCTCGAACTCCACTGCGCGCACGGCTATTTGCTGTCCGGGTTCCTCTCGCCGCTCACCAACCACCGCACGGACGCGTACGGCGGATCGCCGGAGAACCGGCTCCGCTTCCCCCTCGAAGTCTTCGACACCGTGCGGGACATCTGGCCCGACGACCGGCCCATGACGGTGCGCATCTCCGCCACCGACTGGGCGGCCGGCGGCACCACAGCCGAGGACGCGGTGGAGATGGCCCGGGCGTTCGTCGCGCACGGCGCCGACGCGATCGATGTCTCCACCGGACAGGTCGTCGCCGAGGAACGTCCCGAGTACGGCCGCTCGTACCAGACGCCGTACGCCGACCGGATCCGCAACACCCTCGGGGTGCCGGTCATCTCGGTCGGAGCGATCTCCTCCTGGGACGACGTCAACTCGCTGCTGCTGGCCGGCCGCGCGGACCTCTGCGCCCTGGCCCGCCCCCACCTCTACGACCCGCACTGGACGCTGCACGCGGCGGCGGAACAGGACTACACGGGCCCGGGCGCGCCCTGGCCGCTGCCGTACGGCGCGGGCAGCCGCAAGCCCCCGGCGGGCCGCACGGACGCCCCCAAACCGAGGCTCACGCTGCGCTGAGGCGGACGGCACGGACGGCGGCTGGGGACGAGCCCGTGCGGCAACGCCGGTGCGTCCGCCCTCACGTCTCGACGAAGACCGCTCCCGCGTCCCGCAGCAGCTCGTGCAGACGCGTGAACACCCCCGCGGAACGGCCGCCCGGCCAGCCCTCCGGGAGCAGTTCGAGCGGCAGCCCGGGATCCACGTACGGCAGCCGCCGCCAGGAGTCCAGCGCCCGCAGATAGTCCCGGTAGGCCTCCTCGGGCGAGCCCGTGTGCCCCGCCGACCAGATCCGCAGCACCGGCTCGTGCGCGTCGAGGAACTCCTCGTGCTGCTTGGCGATCGCGCCCAGGTCCCACCAGCGCGCCACCGCCTCCGCCGTGGCCGCGAAGCCGAGGTGCTCACCCCGGAAGAGTTCGACGTACGGGTCGAGCTGGAGGCGGCGCAGCGTGTGCCGCGTCTCCTGGTACAGCCGTGCCGGGGCGATCCACACCCCCGGCGCGGCCGACCCGAAGCCGAGACGGCCCAGCCGGGAGCGCAGGAGATGGCGCTTGTGGCGTTCGGCCTCGGGAACCGAGAAGACGGCCAGCACCCAGCCGTCGGTGAGCAGCGGGGCCGGCGGGTCGTAGATGCGCCGGTCGCCGTCGTCGAGCAGTTGCCGTGCGTCCTCGGACAGTGCGTATCCGGCCGCGCCGTCGGGCGCGCGGCCGGCGATCAGCAGCCCGCGGCGCTTGAGACGGGAGACGGACGAGCGCACGGAGGGCGCGTCCACGCCGAGTGCCCCCATGAGCCGGATGAGCTCGGCGACGGGCAGGGGCCCGGGCCGTTCGCGTCCGTACGCGCCGTAGAGGGTGACGATCAGGGAACGGGGGGTGTGCTGGTCGGCCACGTGATCACTCTAGGGCCCGCAGGCGGAAGCGCTGCAGCTTGCCGGTCGGGGTCCGCGGCAGCGCGTCGAGGAAGACGATCTCGCGGGGGCACTTGTACGGCGTGAGCCGGTTCTTGACCGACTCGGTGAGCGCGGCCTCCGTCTCCTCGCCCCGGGAGACCCCGTCGCTCAGGACGACGTACGCCACCACGATCTGCCCGCGCAGCCCGTCCTCCCGCCCGATGACCGCGGCCTCCGCGACGTGCGGGTGGTGCAGCAGGGCCTCCTCGACCTCGGGTCCGGCTATGTTGTAGCCGGCGGAGATGATCATGTCGTCGGCGCGGGCGACATAGCGGAAGTAGCCGTCCCGCTCGCGCACGTAGGTGTCACCCGTGAGGTTCCAGCCGTCGCGCACGTAGTCCAGCTGCCGCGGGTCGCTCAGATAGCGGCAGCCGATCGGGCCGCGGACCGCGAGCAGCCCCGGTTCGCCGTCCGGGACCGGTGTGCCGGAACGATCCACCACCCGCGCCTGCCAGCCGGGCACCGGTTTGCCCGTCGTGCCGGGCCTGATGTCCTCGTCGGCCGCGGAGATGAAGATGTGCAGCAGTTCGGTCGCGCCGATGCCGTTGATGATGCGCAGACCCGTCCGCTCCAGCCAGTCCCGCCAGGTGGCGGCCGGCAGGTTCTCACCGGCGGACACGCATCGGCGCAGCGAGCCGACGTCGTGCCTGTCCAGGTTGTTCAGCATCACGCGGTAGGCGGTCGGAGCGGTGAACAGCACCGACACCCGGTGCTCGGCGATGGCCGGCAGCATCTGCAGCGGGCCCGCCTGTTCCAGCAGGAGCGCGGAGGCGCCCGCCCGCATCGGGAAGATCACCAGTCCGCCCAGGCCGAAGGTGAAGCCGAGCGGCGGGCTGCCGGCGAATACGTCGTCCGGCTCCGGCTTCAGCACCTGCGCGGAGAAGGTGTCCGCGACGGCCAGCACGTCCCGGTGGAAGTGCATGCACCCCTTGGGGCGGCCGGTGGTGCCGGAGGTGAAGGCGATGAGCGCGACGTCGTCGGCTGCCGTCTCCACCGGGGTGAACGGCTCCGCGGACTGCGCGGCGGCAAGCCGGAGCAGGTCGTCGGGGGAGTCACCGCCGTACGAGGTGATGCGCAGCCCCGGCACCTCGGCCTTCGCCAGGTCGTCGAGCGAGCGGATGTCGCAGAGGGCGTGGCTGACCGCGCCGATCTCGCAGACGGTGGCCAGTTCTCCCGCCCGCTGCTGGGCCAGCACGGTGACCGCGACCGCACCCGCCTTGAGCACGGCCAGCCAGCAGGCCGCGAGCCAGGGTGTCGTGGGGCCGCGCAGCAGGACGCGGTTGCCCGGGACGACCCCGAGGTCGGTCGTGAGGGTGCGGGCGATGCGGTCGACCCGCTCGCGCAGGTCTCCGTACGACCAGATCTCGCCCTCTCCGGTACGGAAGACGGGCCTGTCCGCCCCGAAGCGGTCGATCGTGCGGTCCAGCAGCTCGGCGGCGCAGTTGAGCCGCTGGGGACGGTGCAGAGCGGGCAGCTCGAAGAGGAGTTCCGGCCACTGCCCGGCGGGCGGGAGGTGGTCGCGCGGAAAGGTGTCGACGTGGGCCGAGGGTGTCAGCTCCATGGTGCGCCCCCTTCTCGTCGTGGGGTCGTGGAGGGAGCGTATCGTTAAGGTGACGACAGTCAATGGTCCGCGATATTGTGCTTCCCCGGGGGCCACCGCCGGACCCCGGCCGTCGAAGTGGGGGCACGAATGCCCGTATTCTCGCTCGATCCGGCTCAAACCGCCTGGTGCGCGGAGCTGCGCACCCTGGCCGCCGAGACGCTCCGCCCCCTGGCGGAGAAGGGCGAACCGGGCCGGGTGAACCGCCCCTTGGTCGCCGCCCTCGGCGAGCGCGGCCTCCTCGCCCGCCTCTTCGGCGCGGGCGCGCTGGAACTGTGCCTGCTGCGCGAATCGCTCGCCCACGGCTGCACGGAGGCCGAGACCGCACTCGCGCTCCAGGGCCTCGGCACATACCCGGTCGTCCAGGCCGGCACCCGCGCACAGCAGGAACGCTGGCTCCCGGAGGTGATCGCGGGCCGCGCCGTCGCCGCCTTCGCGCTGAGCGAGCCGGACGCCGGCTCGGACGCGGCCGCCCTCGCGCTGCGGGCCGAACCGGACGGCGAAGGATGGCGGCTGACCGGTGAGAAGCGCTGGATCTCCAATGCCCCCGAGGCCGACTTCTGCACGGTCTTCGCCCGCACCACCGAGGGCGCGGGCGCCCGCGGGGTGACCGCCTTCCTCGTACCGGCCGACCGGCCCGGGCTCGGCGGACAGGCGCTGGAGATGCTCTCGCCGCACCCCATCGGGGCCCTGACCTTCGACGGCGTACCGGTCACCCGGGACGACATGCTCGGTGAGCCCGACCGCGGCTTCCGCGTCGCCATGAACACCCTCAACCTCTTCCGCCCCAGCGTCGGCGCCTTCGCCGTCGGCATGGCACAGGCGGCCCTGGACGCCACGGTGGAGCACACCGCCCGCCGCACGGCGTTCGGCGGACCGCTCAAGGACCTCCAGTCCGTCGCCCACCGGGTCGCCGAGATGGCGACCCGCACGGAGGCCGCTCGGCTGCTGGTGTACGCGGCGGCCGAGGCGTACGACGACGGGGCCGCCGATGTGCCCAAGCGCTCCGCGATGGCGAAGCTTCTCGCGACGGAGACGGCGCAGTCCGTCGTCGACGCCGCCGTCCAACTCCACGGCGCGCGTGCGCTGCAGCGTGGTCATCTGCTGGAGCATCTGTACCGTGAGGTGCGGGCTCCCCGGATCTACGAGGGTGCCACCGAGGTCCAGCGCTCGATCATCGCCAAGGAGCTGTACGCCGGGAAGCCGTACGCCGCCAAGGAGCCGCCCGTATGAGCCTGCACCGCCACAACCCGGCCGAACTCTCGCCGCCCACCGGCTTCACGCACGCCGTGACGGCGACGGGGACCCGGTTGGTGTTCCTCGCCGGACAGACCTCGCTGGACATGGGCGGCAAGGTCGTGGGGGAGACCCTCACCGAACAGTTCGAGACCGCTCTGGCGAACCTGCTGACGGCCCTCGCCGGGGCAGGCGGAGCTCCGCAGGACCTGGCCCGGGTGACCGTGTACGCCACCGATGTCGAGGACTACCGCGCCCACGCGCGCGAACTGGGCACGATTTGGCGGCGGTTGGCGGGCCGGGACTATCCCGCGATGGCCGTCATCGGTGTCGTGCGGCTCTGGGACGAGCAGGCGCTGGTGGAACTCGACGGCATGGCGGTCCTGCCGTAACGCACTCCCGCTACACCGTGATGACGCGGGAGAGAGGGGAGATGCCGTGCCGGAGATCGAACTGCGCGCCGGGACGATCGCCTACGAGGACACCGGCGGATCCGGTCCGGTTGTCGTTCTGCTGCACGGACTCGTCCACGACGCGACTGTCTGGCGCAAGGTGATCGCAGACCTGCGCCGGGACCACCGCTGCATCGCCCCGACCCTCCCCTACGGCGCCCACCGCACGCCGATGCGCCCGGACGTCCCGCTGAGCCCCGACTCCGTGAACGAGCTGATCGCGGAATTCCTGGACAGGCTCGATCTGCGCGAAGTGACCCTCGTCGAGAGCGACTGCGGACGCGCACAGACCGTCGCCGGCAGGCATCCGGAGCGGCTCGCGCGGCTGGTGCTCATCTCCTGCGAGGCCTTCGACAACTACCCGCCCGGCCTGCCGGGCAAGATGATCTCGGTGGCCTGCAAAGTCCCGGGCGGTGTCGGCCTGATGGTGCGCACGCTCGCACTGAAGCCACTGCGCCGGCTGCCCGTCGGCTTCGGCGCATTCACCAAGCACGGCGTACCGGACGACATCGTCGACGCCTGGCTGCGACCGTTGCTGACCGACCCGGCGATCCGGGCCGACTTCCGGCGCTACGGCAACGCCGTCCGCAGGACCGAACTGCTCGAAGCCGTCGAGGGACTGCGGGCATTCGACCATCCCGCCCTGGTGGTCTGGGCCACCGAGGACCGCATGATGCCGCGTGAGCACGGCAGGCGGCTGGCCGAACTGCTGCCCCGAGGACGCCTCCTGGAGATCGACGACAGCCGCACGCTCGTCTCGGAGGACCAGCCGCAGCGGCTCGCGAGCGCCCTGCGCGCGTTCATCGCGGAACCCGCGGCCGGGGGACGGTGATCGACTGGTGGGGCCGGGTGCCCGGGTTTACCGTCGATTAGTGGACGGAACCGTCTACTCACCGCTGTGTGAGGGCACGATGCGCCATGACGAGCTCGCAGCCGACACCCGCCTCGCCGACCATCACGCCGGACTCCGGCGGCGGCAACGGAACGGCCCTTCTCGTCATAGCGTCCTGCCAGCTCATGGTGGTTCTCGACGTCACCATCGTGAACATCGCGCTCCCGCACATCCAGAGCTCGCTGGACTTCTCCACGACGAGCCTCGCCTGGGTGGTCAACGCCTACACCCTGACCTTCGGCGGACTGCTCCTGCTCGGTGGCCGCGCCGGTGACATCCTCGGCAGGCGACGGGTCTTCATGTTCGGCGTGCTGCTCTTCGCACTCGCCTCCTTCCTCGGCGGGTTCGCCCAGAACGAGCCTCAACTCCTCGCCGCACGCGCCCTCCAGGGCGTAGGCGGCGCCATCGCGTCACCGACCGCGCTCTCGTTGATCACCACGACGTTCTCCGAAGGCCCCGCCCGCAACCAAGCCTTCGGCGTGTTCGCCGCCGTGTCCGCGGGCGGCGGAGCGATCGGCCTGCTCGCCGGCGGCATGCTCGTCGAATGGCTCAACTGGCGGTGGGTGCTCTTCGTCAATGTGCCGATCGCCCTGTTCATCGTGCTGCTGACCCCCCGGCACATCAAGGAGTCCGAACGCCACCCCGGCAACTTCGACGTCATCGGGGCGCTCACCTCCACCCTCGGCATGGTCGCGCTGGTCTACGGCTTCATCCGGGCCGCCCAGGAAGGCTGGCGCGACCCGGTCACGCTCGGCTCGTTCGCGGCGGCGGTGGTGCTGCTCGTGTCGTTCATCATGGTCGAGCGCCGCTCGTCCCAGCCCATCACACCGCTGCACATGTTCGCCGACCGCAACCGCGCGGGCACGTACGGCATCATGCTGAGCCTCGCGGCAGCGATCTTCGGCATGTTCTTCTTCCTCACGCTCTTCGTCCAGAACGTCCTCGACTTCGGCCCGCTCATGGCCGGTCTCGCCTTCCTGCCCGTCAGCGCCGTCATCGCCGTGGGCGCGGGACTGGCCTCCCAACTCCTGCCGAGATTCGGGCCGAAGCCCTTCATGGTGACCGGTGCGATCCTCGCCGCGACCGGCCTCGGCTGGCTGACGCTGACCGACATCCACTCCACGTATCTCGGCAGCGTCCTCGGACCCATGCTGATCTTCAGCCTCGGTATGGGCATGCAGTTCGTGTCGCTGACGCTGATGGCGGTCTCCGGAGTGGCGCCGGCCGAGACGGGAGCGGCGTCCGGTCTCCTCAACACCACCCAGCAGGTGGGCGGTTCGCTGGGGCTGTCCATCCTGGTCACGGTGTTCGGCACCGCCAGCCGTCACGAGGCCGAGGACCAGATCGCGGACTTCGCGGCGAACGCCACCCCGGCGGAACGGCTGATCTTCCAGCGTACGGGGCAGCTGCCGGCGCACTGGGGTGACGAGGTGCTGACCTCGGGGGTCTCCGCGGCCTTCGTGGTGGCCGCGATCTTCACGCTGATCGCCGCCGTGATCGCTCTCCTGGTGATCCAGGTCCGGCCCTCCGACCTGGAGCGGCTGAAGGGCGGGGCCACCCCCCACCCCTGACATCACCCGCCCGACGTCGCCCACTGACACACCCGCCTTGCGTCACCCACTGACACACTCTCCTGACGTCCCCCTGACGCCACCCCCCCACCAGGCCCTTCTGTCCCACGGCCGACGGGCCGGATGCGGTGTCACGTGGGGCGCACGAGACTGAGATCATCGCCCGTGAGGGAGGAGGTGATTGTGTGCGTGCCGACTCGCCTGACGGAGACGGGGGTGCGTCCCAGGCGGTGGGCCTCGCCGTGCTCGATACGGACATGAGATACCTCTTCGCCGACCCGTCCTACTGCCGGATCTCGGGCGAAGTACGCGCGGGCCTGGAGGGCCGCGGCATCAGCGCCCGCGCGTCGCTGAGCGTCGGCGAAGCGCCGCTACCGGCCGCCGTGCTCGCCGACGGACACACCCGTTCCTTCGTCACGCCCGCCACCCGCTGCACCTGGGAGCGGCTCACGGTCCGCGGCGAGACAGTGGGAGTGGTGGGACTGGTCACCGAGACCGTCACCACGGCCGACCGGCTCCGGATCGCCGAGGCCGCCGACCGGATAGGCACGACCCTGGACGAGCGGGCCACCCTCCTGGAGGTCGTCAGCTTCCTGCACTCCGAACTGGCCGACGCCGCCGCCGTCGACCTGCTGCCGGCGGACCCGTCCCGCACCGGCCCCGTGGCGGACCGGGTGGCCTCCGCCGGGCGGGTCGAGCTGCTGCCGGACCACCCGCCCCGGGCCGTCCTGCGCGGCCGCCCGGTCCTCGTCGAAGGGCGGCTCGCCCTGCCACTCACGCTGAAAGGCCACGTCCTGGGGGCGGTGACCCTCGCCCGCGCCGATGACGACTTCACCGACCGCGATCTGCTGATCGCCCAGTCCGCGGCCCGGCGGGCGGCCGTCGCCATAGAGCACGCCCGGATGTTCGCCCAGGCCCAGCGCACGGCGGTCGAACTCCAGCGGGCCCTGCTGACCGACCCCGGCCTGCCGCACCCCAATCTCAAGCTCGCCACCCGCTACCTGCCCTCGGGCACGGGCACGCTGGTGGGCGGCGACTGGTTCGAGACCGTACGGCTGCACTTCGGCCGCACCCTGCTGGCGATGGGCGACGTCATGGGCCACGGCGTCGAGGCCGCGGTCGACATGAACAGCTACCGCTCGGCCCTGCGGGACTTCGCCTCCGCCGACCTCCCGCCGCACCGCGTCCTGCGCCGCCTCGACCAGGACATCTCCGACGCCGACACCCGCCGCCCGGCGACCTGCCTGCTGGCCCGCATCGACCCGGCCCGGGGACTCGCCACCTTCTCCAGCGCCGGCCACCTCCCGCCGGTGGTCTTCAATCGCGAGGGAGTGGCGGACCTGGTCCGCGTCCCGGTCGGCCCCCCGCTCGGCACGGGCCTCGGCGGCTACGACATTCTGTCCCGCTCGCTCGACCCCGGGGACACGCTGCTGCTGTTCACGGACGGCCTGGTGGAGCGCCGCAGCGAGGACATCGATGCCTCGCTCGCCCGCTTGGCCGCGGTCCGCCCCGACCCGAAGGGCTCGCTGGACGACCTGGTGGACGAGGTCCTGAGCGAGCTGGACGCGGCGCACGCGGAGGACGACGTGGCCCTCATGGCGGTGAGGATCCGGCGCAAGGCGCCGGGGGAGGAGGGGTGAGCGCACGACATGCGCCCGGGGTCACTGCGCCGAGGTGGCGTCAGCACCACTCGACGGAGTCCGCTGGGTCCTTCCCCACGTTGACGTTGCCGCCCCACACCCAGGCGGTCCGATAGGTGGCGGGGGAGGCGCTGTCGAAGACCGTTCCCCGGTACCAGATATCGGTCGTGTAGCCGCCGGCGGTGACGCGGTCGCCCTCCAGATAACAGACGCCGTCCATGTAGAAGCGGTCCACTGTGGGGCCCGTGTTGGCGACAACTCCGGCCGCGACGAAGGGGCCTGTGCGGATGTTGCTGTTCGGCTGCAACGACACGTAGAACCCCGAAGCCCCCGCGTGGGCGGTCCCCGCGGCGACACCGGTCATGGTGGCGGCGCCCACGAGCGCGAGTCCGGCGGCGGCGAGGCGGGTGCGGTTCCTGGGCATGGGGCGCTCCTTGTTATGTCTGCGAGGACGGGGCTGCTTCGCTCAGGAGACGTGCCTCGCAGGCCCGCCGTATGACGCCGGTGCCCATCGATTTCGAAGCGCGAGCGGGGCACGGGGCAGCGCGCCACCGAACTGCGTTTCCCCCAGCCCGGCTTGGTGTGTCAATCACAGGGGCTGACCAAATGCTCGGATGCGTCTGAAGGCGATGATGCAGCAGCTGAAGGAGATCGACTTCGATCACACTCGCAGCGAACGCGCATGACTGATCACGATGAGTTCCCGTTCTTGACTTGCGGGAGCTGACCGTGACGGCAGGCGCTGTCGGTCTGCGCACCGCTGGAGGGAGGCGCATCCTGAATGGGAAAGGGCAATGGGTAAGGAGCAGGTGATGTCAGTCCTGCGATTCCATATGGACTCCTCGATGAGCCCGTCAGAGGTCATGGGTGTATTGACCGATTTCAGCTCGGCGCGGGCGAAGACGTGGCCGACGATCGACTCGGAGCACTTCACGGTTCACGAGCGGGGCGACACCTGGGCCGAAGTAACCGAGGGCACGGAAAGCAGCTGGGAGCGCGCCCGCTACGAATGGGATCCTGCGGGGGACACGGTCAAGGTCACGACCTTTGATTCGAAGGTCTTCGGCCCCGGTGGCGGCTGGGTTTTCCGGATGGCTCCGGAGAACCAGGGCACCCGCGTCGACATTCAGCTCGAACGGGAGCACCCGACGACGTTCAAGGGCAAGATGCTCGGCGTGATCTTGCCCTTCGCAGGGCCGGTGTTCAAGAAGTCCTTCAAGGAACCCCTCAAAAGCGCGTAGGGACCTCTCGGTGCGAGTCCCGGCGATCCCTGTGCAGCTCGCGGCCGCGCGTGCCCAACAGCGCAAGTCTCATTACGTGTTGCGTCGATGACGCCGCGCCTCCCCGATGAGGCAGCAGCACGCTCGCCCCGCTGAGCCCGGTGATGCTCTGGCATGCGTGCCCGGGCGAGAGGCGCGCTGCGCTCGGGGGACGCAGATTCTCCCAACCAGGAAAAGAGCGGTTGCCATGTCAACCTACAAAGTCATCGAGGTCATCCCTGACGGTTCGCTGCAGTCGGCCGAACGGGAACTGGCCGAGCCCACTGCGGGAAAGGTGCGCATCCGGGTAGAGGCGTGCGGGGTCTGTCACAGCGACAGCTTCACCGTGAAGCCGCACGACCCCGCGCAGGCGTCCCCGGTTGCCGGGCACGAGATCGTCGGCGTGATCGACGCGCTGGGGCCCGGGGTGGAGGGCTGGTCGATCGGGCAACGCGTCGGGGTCGGGTTCCTCGGGGGGCACTGCGGTGTGTGCCGGTCCTGCCGGATGGGGAACTTCGTCGCCTGCACCAACCAGCCTCAGACCGGAGTGGGCGTCGACGGTGGTTACGCGGAAGTCGTCTACGCGAGGGCGACCGGTCTGGTCGCGATCCCGGATCAGCTGCCGCCTGCTGAGGCCGCGCCGCTGCTGTGCGCGGGGTTCACGACATTCAACGCGCTCCTCAAGGCAGACACCAAGGCCGGCGACCTCGTGGGCATCCAGGGCATTGGCGGCCTTGGGCACCTGGGTATCCAATACGCAGCCAGGATGGGCCTTCAGGTCGTCGCCATTGCACGCGGCGCCGCCAAGGGGAGTTGGCTCGCGGGCTCGGCGCCCAGCACTACATCGATTCGAGCGAGACGGATCCCGGCGAGGAACTCACCAAGCTCGGCGGGGCACAGGTCATCATCGCAACGGCCGCAGCGGGCGACATCTCACCCCTCCTCAACGGCCTTGCCGACGGTGGACGACTCGTGGTCGTGGGGGTGTCCGACCAGCCAGTCAAGGTCACTCCGCTACAGCTCGTCTTCGGCGACGTCCGGATCATGGGGTCCCTCACCGGAAGCGCCTTCCAGAACGAGAACAACCTCCGATTCGCCACGGACCAAGGAGTCCGGGCGATGATCGAAACCCGGCCGCTGAGCGAGGCGACCGAGGCGTACGAGCGGATGCTCAGCGGAGACGCCCGCTTCCGCATGGTGCTCACCGTGTGACCGCACGGTCTGGCAGATAGGGGTGGCCATACGGCGGAGGGGACGGCTCAGGGGACGAGGCAGTCTTCGGCAGGGAGACCATGAGGATGGAGGAACCCCCACTCGGCGGGAGCCACAAGGGGAGCCACACATGACGGCACTCGGCGGTCTCGTGCGCACCCAGAGGGACTCCCATCCACGGTGCGGACCTCCACGGTTGCGCTTCGGCCTGGGGCAAGGCTTGGTCGATCATGCTCCGCATTACCCCCGACGTAATCGACCCCGCCACGCGACTGCGGCACCGTGGAACACGTCAGCGAGATCCCTCGCCGAGGATCCCGAACCGCAGACCCGAGGAGTGCCCACGATGACCCTCAAGTCCCCCGACACCACCGCGAGTTCCGTCGCCGACGCCACCCGGCACGTCGTCCAGGAGTTCATCACCGCCCGCGTGGCCGGTGACGTCGAGCGGCTCGTCGAGATCTTCGCCGACGAGGTCGACTGGCAGCTCGCCGAGAACCCCGTCGTCCCGTGGATCCGACCGCGCTCCACCGGAGCCGAGTGCGCCTCCCAGTTCACCGACCTCGCCGAGCACACGGTCGCCGAGGACGCACGGGCTTCCGTCGACACCTTCCTCGTCGACGGCGCCGACGCCGTCCTGATGGGGCACCTCTCGGGAACCGTGCGGGCCACGGGAAAGACCTTCGAGGGCCCCTTCGCCCTCCACCTCACGGTCGAGGAGGGCCGGATCACCCGGCACCACCTGTACGAGAACAGCCTCTCGATCGCCGAGGCGTGCACCGTTTCCTGAGGCCCCGCTCCCGGGTCCCCCGGCCGTCGGCCGTGTCCGGACGATGCCGCGACACAGCAGACGGCCCGCACGCCGCCAGACGGACCCAGGGCGGCTCAGATGTCCCGGAAGGGGACCAGCGCGAGGGCTTCGCCTCCGCTCGAGCGCGGCCGAGCGCTTGGTGGGGCATCAGCCGCGTGGCCGAAGGACGACAAGGAACATGGGAAGGACAGGTGGCAGCTTCCTGGCTTCCGCTCCCGTTCTCTCGCGAGTGACTTCCAGGCCACTTCGCCTTCCTATTGTGGCCGCGCTCCCCAACCCCGTGGTTCGTCCTGGCTGGAGGCCATCTGTGCGCCCCGAGAATCCCGCTTCACCTTCGATGTCGGAGTTGGCCCAGCGCCGGCTCTCCCGCAGGACCGTTGTGGCCGGGGGACTCGTCACGGCCGCCGCATCGTTCTTCGGCACGGCGACCCCGTCCGAAGCGGCGGCTGCCGAGGCGGGATCCGCGGCCGGCGGTGCCCGCAGACGGCCGCTGCTCGGATTCCCGGCGATCCCCCCGAGCGTCGCCGACGAGGTCAAGCTGCCGCCCGGCTACCGGTACCAGGTGCTCTACCCGTGGGGCCACCCGATCGTGCCGTCCGGGCCCAAATTCGCCGAGGACGCCGGCAACAGCGCGGCGGAGCAGGCCGAGCAGGCGGGTGACCAGCACGACGGCATGTGGTTCTTCCCGCTCAGGGGCGGGCGTTCCGGTCTGCTGTGCGTGAACCACGAGGCCACGGCCGAGCAGTTGCTGCACACCGACGGCCGGGCCGACTGGTCGCCGGAGAAGACCGCCAAGTCGCTGGCCGCGCACGGCGTTTCGATCATCGAGATCGAGCGGGACCGCCGCGGCCGGTGGCACCTGTCGGAGTCGGAGTTCGCCCGCCGGGTGACCATGACCACGCCTGCCGAGATCACCGGTCCCGCGGCGGGCCATCCGCTGCTGCGCACCGGCGCGGACCCGGACGGCGTCCGGGTGCTGGGCACCTTGAACAACTGCGCCAGTGGGCCGACCCCCTGGGACACGTACCTGACGTGCGAGGAAACGGTCAACAAGTACTTCTACTACGGCGAGAAGCCGCCGCCCGCCGGTTCGGTCGAGGAGCGCTACGGCATCGGATCGGAGAGTCCGTACCCGTGGTACACCACGGACGCCCGGTTCGACATGAGGACGGAGCCGAACGAGTACAACCGGTTCGGGTGGGTGGTGGAGATCGACCCCTTCGACCCGTCGTCGACTCCGAAGAAGCGGACTGCTCTGGGGCGCATGGAGCACGAGAACGCCGTCGTCGCCCGCGGCAGGCACGGCGAGGCCGTCGTCTACATGGGCGACGACACGCAGTTCGACTACTTCTACAAGTTCGTCGGCGCGGAGCCGATCAAGAAGGCACTCAAGCGCGGGTGCAGTCCGCTCGACGAAGGCACCCTGTACGTCGCCCGGTTCGAGGAGGACGGCTCCGGAAGGTGGCTGCCGCTGGTGCACGGTGAGCCGGGCCTGACCGCGGCCGACGGGTTCGCCGACCAGGCCGAGGTGCTGATCCACGCGCGTCTTGCCGCCGACGCGGTCGGAGCGACCCCGATGGACCGCCCGGAGTGGTGCACGGTGCAGCCCGGCACCGGCGCGGTGTTCTTCACGTGCACGAACAACACGGCCCGAACCGAGTCGGTGAACGCGCCCAACCCCCGCCTCAACAACCGTTTCGGGCACATCATGAAGATCGACGAGAAGCGCAACCCCAGCGCGAAGACGTTCGTCTGGGACATCTTCCTGCTCGCCGGGGACGAGGCGAGTGGCGCCACCGTTCCCCCGAGCCAGGCGTTCGGCTCGCCCGACGGCCTGTGGTTCGACGCCCAGGGCCGGCTGTGGATCCAGACCGACGGCACCCAGCCGATGGTCAACGGCTCCGGTCAGAACAACCAGATGCTGGCGGCCGACCCCGACACCGGCGACATCCGGCGGTTCCTCGTCGGCCCGCCGCGCTGCGAGATCACCGGGATCACCTCCACGCCGGACGGCCGGTCGCTGTTCGTGAACATTCAGCACCCCGGTGACTCCGGCACGCCCGACAACCCCCGGGCGAGTTCGAACTGGCCCGACTTCAGCCCCACCGGTCGTCCTCGGTCGGCCACGATCGTCATCACCAGGGAAGACGGTGGCGTGGTCGGCGGCTGACCAGGCCCCGCGCCCGATCTCGACGGCAGCGCAGGTCCGTGGTCGACGGGACCGGCGCTGAGCGCCACCGACGGCTCGCGCAGCCCTCGGCCGGCGGCCCGCTCCTGTGGTCGCCCGCGATGATCTCAGCGAAGCGCCCGGTCGGCGCAGCCTGTGGAGCCCGGCCCGTAGCCCGCTGCGGGCCCAAAGTCCCGGAGACGTCCCAGAGATGCCGCCGCACCCTGTCCGACCCGCTGAGTAGCAGGTCGGACAGGGTGCGGCGGCACTCGCCCATCAGATGTCCCGGAACTGACGCGCTGGGGTCCTGAGCTTCGATCTTGTCAACCATGACCCTTCCCACCTGCGACGCAGCTGTCGTTGACTGTCGTCCTTGGCCAGCGTTGCGCCACGTTCCACGGCCCCACGACGGCCCGGCTGTCCGGTCGGTGGAGTGGGCAGGCGCTTCGAAGAGAAGGCTTCTGCTCAGGTTCAACACGATCTCCTTGTCTGCGGCGCGTTACCGAGCGGTAGTAGTTCACGGGTTGCGCACCCGGCTCTGATTCGGCAGGGTCCGTGACGCCGCTTCCAGCTCCGCGCATGCCTTTACCACGGCAGCGCGATGCATTGGCGTCGACCCCTCCACGGCCACGCAGATGCGCCGAGTGTGCTCCTCCTCCATCCTCACAGCGGTGCGGTGCGTGATCCAGGCGCGGAGCAGTCCGGCGGCGACCGCGACGGGCAAAAGAACTGCCGCGAGAGCGGGATCAATGGCTGCGAACTGTGTCACGGGGTTCTCCTCGCCGAGATAGGGCGGTGATGGGTATGTCCCAACCCTGCGAGCTGTGGGGAGTTTCCCACTAGGCTTGAGAAGCTCCAGGAAACTACGGGCCGTTGGCGAATCGGGGGAGCGGTGGTTGGGGGACGTCCACCGAAGGGCGACCAGCGCTATTCGGAACTTGAAGAGCTAGCAGCTTGGTTCCGTCAGGCCGTGACGGACGCCGGCTACGAGAGCCTCAACGCCGCGGTGCGGGCGGAGATCGCTCACAAGAACGTCGTCTATGGCGTCTGCAGTGCTACCAGGATGGTGAAACCGGAGGTCATCCGGTCCTTCGCTGTGGCCCTGGGGCGTGAGCCATCCGATGTGATGCCGGTTTGGACCCGGGCGAAGGAGGCCATGGACCGTGCCGCGAGCGCGGCCAAGGAAGTGCAGGCTCTCAGGCTGTCCTCGTGGACTCAACTGCCCCTGCCGTCGCTCAGTGTGCGCAACTTGCTGGAGGCCCAGGCGAGGGCGGTGGAAAGGCTGCCCTACGACATGTTGGGCGTTACTGAACCACCGCTCTCCGCCGTGTATGTCAGGCAGCGGATCCGAGTACCCGACTCGGTGGGAGACGGCCTGACTCGCAAGGGGATACCACTAGGCGAAAGTCCCGGTGCGCTCGCGCCCATGGCTACGCCTCGCCACGACGACGCTCGGCCCACCGAAAAGCAGCTGCCGGTGCCGAAGGCACTGGCCCGCCACCAACATCTACTTATCACTGGCGAGCCCGGCGCTGGCAAGTCCACGCTGTCAAGCCACCTCGCTTGGACGCTTTCCCGTATTTGGCTGCGGGAGGAGAGCAGTCTCAATGCGCCGGTCGACGAGCCTCTGCTCCCGGTGAGGGTCGCCGCGCGGACCCTTCTGGGCGACACGGGCTCCTGGAGCGCCACATTGGGTCAGGCCGCTCGCCGCAGCCTCGGGCACAGCCTGATCGCCGAGCCCGACCCCGGGCTCTTCCGCGGCCGCGCGCAAGGTGCGCGCTGGGTGGTTCTGGTCGACGGCCTCGACGAAGTCGCCGACCGGGTTCAGCGCGTCAAGGTCATCAGGATGATCGCGCTGCACACGCGCACGGACGGGGACTACCGCTTTGTGATTACTAGCCGCCCGCTGCCCGACGGCGAGCTCGCTCCGCTACGCGGGCCATCGGTAGGCGAATACAGCATGGAGCCCTTCGGTGCTGAGGAGCTGAGGGACTTCGCTGGTAAGTGGTTCGCGGCACAGTACGAGGACAAGGCGTCGGCGTGGGCCGCCGCTCAACGATTCCTCGAGGAGATTGAGGACGGTCGACTCCAGGAGCTGGTCCACAACCCACTGCTGGCCACGATCGCCGCTGTGAACGCCACCGTGGACCCCACGAACCAGCTCCCGACTAGCCGGCTCAGCCTCTACCAGCGCTTCTTCGGCCACCTGCTCACGCGAAGCGACGCGGGTAGGGCAGAGCTGCGTCGGCGCTACGCCTCTGAGCCGGAACGCATGGCCATGCACCTATGGCTGGACAAGGAGAAGCGCCGACTCCTCGGAGTGCTCGGTCAGCTCCGATTGGGAGGTGAGGACTCGCTGTTCGAGGCGGCGCTCGCGTGGATCCGCGAACACGGTCACGAGCATGTCGCACAGGAAGGATGGCAGACGGACGTCAGGGACTTCCTGCGAGGGACAGGGCTGCTTGTACAAGAGCAGCACGACTACCGCTTCCTGCACCACTCATTCGCCGAGTTCTTCGCCGCCCGGTCGTACGCCGAGGGCATTGGCCCCGATTTCCCCGAGCTGGAATCCTGGATCCTCCGGGCATTTAATGAAGACAAGCAGACCTTGGCGATGTTCGTCCTGTGTCTATGGGCTGAGCGGGAGGAATGCGAGGCCGATCGGATCGCCAACCAGCTACTTACCGGGGCGGCAGGAGGTCATGAGCGGCCTCTGCTTGCCGGTCTCCTCCTCGCCGAGGGGGCTCACTTCGGCGAGGAGAACCGTCGGCTTCTGATCGAGCGATTGGAGAGTATCGGCTGCTGCGCCCGTGAGGAGGAGGATCAGGAAATGGCCTTCGCCGCGCTGGGCGCGCTCGGGGCGGAGCCCGGTGTGCTGGACAGGCTGGAGCGCATGGCGCGGAGTGAGCTTCTGGACGACGGGAAGCGGCTGTTCGCCCTGGAGGCATTCAGCCGGAGCGGCGCCGCGGAACTGACGGAGGAACTGCTTAGTGAAGTGCTCAGCGGTGTGGCGGGCTTGCTCGGTAAGGCCGCACGAGTGGCGGTCGCTCTCGGCGACCGGGCGCGGGAACTGGTCCGCCGACGCGCCTGGCAACTGACGGCGGAGCCGGACGTAAACAGCTGGCATCTGTCGCACGCGGCCCAGGCTCTCGCGCAGATGGAAATGCGCGAAGACGCTGTTCGGCTTGCCCGCAAGGTACTGGAGGACCCGTCTGCAGGGTGGACCTCGATGCAACGGGCTACGGAGGCGTGGCTCACCGCGGCGCCGGGCGCGGCGCAGGAACTGACCGAGATCGTGCTTTCCTGGCCTCCTACGGACCAGTCCAGCCTCATGGCTGTGGGAAAGGCGCTGGAGAAGTCAGGCGAGATCCAGGCCGCCTCCCGTATTGCTCTGACGCTACTCCGGTCGCATTCCACCGTCGCCACGGAGTGGGCAGCGTCCTTGTGGGCCAAAGCACAGGGGCAGGACGCGCGCTTCGAAATTCAGGCCGCTCTGGAACGCAGCAGGGCCGACGCGGGACACTACCTGTGGGTCCCTGCGTACCTCCACCGGGCACTTGCCGGTCTCGGTGATGCGCGGGAGGCCGCCGACTGGGCGCACGTGGTGCAAAACGAAGGTCGCTGGGGGACATACGGGGCTGCGTACGCGGTGGAGGCCTGGCTGCAAGCGGAAGGGCTACCTGCCGTAGATGGGGTCATGGAGCTTATCTCCCGCGGCGCGTCGCTCACCCCTATGGATCGATCGATTGCGGCGGAGGCTCTCCTAGACAGCGGGGCAATCGCAGAAGCGGGAGAAGTGGCCGAGCTTTCTCTACGGACACCCGAGGGCTCATCTGCCGGCTATGAGCAGGCGACAAGGGTCCTACTCAAGGCAAGAGGCGGCGATGCAGCATCAGGCCTACTGCAGATATGGGACTGCACGCCGGCACTGGCCGACGACTCCAACTGGCTCCAGGGCGTGCTGCAAGTCCTGCCGCAACAAGAGGACCACCTTGAACTGACCTGTGCACTCGCCCGACAACTGGTAGCGCTCCCCGCAGGCGGTCAAGACGACGTACTACGTGGACTGCGAGTCTTGCTCTCCGTGGAAGGTGCCGAAGCGGCGCCCTACGTTGTCGATACTCTGCTGACCCACCCCTGGGCCAAGTGGCACCCGATGTGTGACGTCGCCGCGGAACTTGCAGCATTGGGACAACGGCAGGCGGCCCTCCGATTGTGGAAGCAGGCTCTCGGATTCCCAAACCCTCCACAAGGCTATGAGCTCGTCCCGCTCCTCGACATGCAGGCGGCAGGACTGGACACCGAAGCCGCTGCCCACATCGAGGAACTCATTACCGACCCGGGCACCCGTGCACCTCGGCGGCTGCGCCTTCGGCAGCTACTAGCTTGGCTCAGAGCAGCAAATGAGGCGCCAGACTTGCCGCCGCAACGCAACGAGACTATCCGCATGGTGGCGACCGACATCTCATAGAATTGCTTACGAAGGGAGGAAGCCAGGCTTCGCTCGTCCTAACTCTGTAAGGCGGTTCAGGTAGTCCTGTGCCGTCGGCTCGGTTCTATAGCGATCGCGAACCACTGCTGCCAGTTCGCGGCTCGTCATGATGAGAGAGGGAACCGACTGCCGGTTGCCCCGCAGGGCGCGTTCGCCGTGGATGAGAGCTTGTTCGAGGTCGCCCTCGCGAGCTGCAGTAACACCGAGAGTCACCCGCGCCTCCGCGTTACGCATCGGTGCGCGCTCCGTGCCGTCGAAGTCAGTGCCGGCGCGCAGGACTTCCTCCGCCAAGGTGCGAGCGAGCTTGTCCTCGCCGACCAAGCGGTAGCAATCCATCGCGTAGAAGTCGAACTTGGCGGGGTCGACGACGAAGTGGTTGTCGAGGTTCTCCGGGTGGGGGAGGCCTTCGAGGAGGCGCCGCCCCCTGTCGAGGGCGACCTCGACCTGGCGGCGGTCGCCAAGCCGCGCCCAAGCCTTCGCTTCCTGGGCAGCAAGCTGCACGGCGACGCTGTGGGTGGCTGCCGTTTCGGCGCCGGCCTGGGTGGCGGCGATTACGCCGCGGTAGTCGCCGGTCGTCAACGCGAACCAGGCCCGCATCTCGTGCGCCCAACCCGCGATCTCTGCGTGGTCCGACTCAGTGGCTAAAGAGAGCGCGGCCCGACGGGTGGACTCTGCCGCGTGACGGTCGCCGGAGTCGTACTCGACGCAGCCGACGAGAAGGGCGAGCCACCCAGAGAGGGCGAGCACTTCGCGGTGCTGGGCGAGCGTAAGGCTCTTCGAGTGGAGGTCGACGACGCGGCGCAGCCACTGCCGGCCCTCGATGAGGAGCTGTTCGCTCGGCATGAACGGGTACTCGGAGCAGAGCCGGTCTGTCGTGATCCGCAGTGCGTCGAGGGTGGCGCTGTCCACGTCGGAGCGGTTCAGACGGCTGACGATCTCCAGTGTCTCCATGCCGCTCGCGGCGAGGATCTCGCGTTCCCCGTCGCGTCGGCCGGGAGCGGGGAAGAGCGCGTGCGTGACAGTGCCGAACGTGGCCGCAATGATCGGGCGGTAAAACTCGCTGGGGAGTGAGCCAGACTCCCAGCGTTTCCACTGACGGATCATGCTCTCGTCGGCAGGCAGCTCCGTCGGAGCGTGGGCCCGCAGTGCTCGGACCGCATCACGTTGTGACCAGTCGCGTGCAGCTCGCTCGGCTGTGATGCGCCGTGCCCACGCGGGCCTGTCGTCGCTCATTCGCCCTCCTTCGGGTGCCGTGCTGCGAGTCTGCTCTGTCAGGCGGGGGGACAGGCAAGAGGACAGCGCGGGGGCAGCTCGGTGTCCCCTTGCCTCAGCCCGTGCCCCCTCCCCTGTCACTTATTTCAGTGCGGTCTGTCCGTGCATGGTGTCTCCAGTTCAAGCACCACCGGAAGCGGAGCGCTCTTCGAGCTCTGCCACTCGCTCGGTCAACGCCTGGATCTGGGAGCGGATTTCCTTGATGTCGTCCACAACATCCGGCTTACCGCCGGCACCGTCGTTCTCGTTCGTCGCCACGAAGTACCCGCGGTTGCCCGCGGAAAAGATGAGGCCCTCGCCCGCGAGCACACGCAGGGCCTTGTTCAAGGTCTCACCGGCGATCCCGAACTCTTCCGCCAGCCGTCTGCTGGGCGGCAGCTTGCCGTCGGGATACCTGCCGTCGCGAATGCGTCTGCGCAGCTCATCAGCGGCCTGCACTGATTTTGGCCTGGGATCGTTCGCGGCGAGGCTCATGCATCCGAGCGTATCGAGCTAGAGCGCTCTGCAACGTACTGCCGCATAAGTCTTGTGATCTAGTGCGCACTAGTGCAATCTGAGTCATGCGCGGTCGTCTCCGGCCAAGGGAACCCGGCCGCGGCATTCAGCCCTGTCCCGATCAAGCGCAGGAGCTTTGATGGAAGCGTTCGTTGCTGGTCACGAGGCCGTGTCGGCCCGTGACTTCGCCGAGCTCTCGCTCGGCTTAGATGTCGAACTGTTCGCAGGCTTACCCGGTGAATCTCGCGCGGAGCGGCGCGTACGACTGGCCGTTGCTCGAGAAGCTCTCACAGAGCTGCTCGAAGCGGGGGAGTCGGACGAGCTGACGGCAGGTGTCGCGGCACTAGCGCAGTCGCTGCTTCGCCGCCGGCCCGTGCAGCGTGCGAAGGCGGTGGTTTCATGACTGGGCTCATCACCGGCACGCGGAACGGGCACCTGACCGGCCGTCCGTCCGACGCCTGGCACCTGGCGTTCGAGCTGGCCCCGGATCCTGGGCTGTCAGACGCCGTGTGCAAGGGCATCGAGCCTGAGGTGTTCTTCCCCGAGCGAGGCGACCGTGTGACGGCCACCCTGGCTCGGGAGATCTGCGCGCAGTGCCCCGTGGCTGCGGCCTGTCTAACCGACGCTCTCGCCACCGAGGGCGCCGTCGGCCACGCGAGCCGCTTCGGCATCCGGGGCGGCAAGAGCCCGGAGGAGCGGCACGCGATCTACCGCCGTAGCCGGAAGGTGGCCGCGGTTGAAGTAGCGAGCGATACGGGATCGCTCATAGAGCAGCGCAAGCCCAGGACGTCGCCTGCCGTTGACGCGACCAAGGGGGCGGCGGCATGAGGCGTTTCGAGGTTCCGGTGCTGGCGAAGCCGGAAAAGGTTCTGCTCGGCACGGTTGCTGTCACGGCGGCTGGGGTCGGCGTGCTGGGACTCGCCTCGTCGTTCGAGGCGGTATCGGCGGCGGGTGCCCGGTGGGGGTTCGCAACCCCGTGGATGTTGCCAGTCGGCATCGACGTTGCGATCCCGGTGTTCACCGCGGCCAACCTCCTGCTGATTAGGGTCAACATGCCATTGGCGTGGGTGCGGTTCGTGCCGTGGGTGCTGACGCTGGTCACCTGCTGGCTGAACATCGCGGCCGGGCACTCGGTGTCCGCGAAAGTGGCACATGGCACGATGCCGTTGCTCTGGGTGGTGCTCTCCGAAATCGCGGCGCACGTGTACGCCGTTCGGATCGGCGCGGCGACCGGACGACGGATGGAGAAGATCCGACGTTCGCGCTGGCTGCTCGCCTTCCCCTCCACATTCGGGCTCTGGCGCCGGATGACGCTGTGGGAGATCACCTCGTACACGGACGCGCTGGCCCGAGAGCGCGAGCGGCAACTCGCGCGCGCGGACCTGCGCGACCGGCACGGACGGCGCTGGCGTTCCGAGACGTCGCGACGCACGCGCGTCCTGCTCAAGCTCGGTGAACTCGCCCCCGCTGGTACTCCGGCCATAGCGCCGACAGAAGAGCGGGTGAGCCTCAAGAAGCCGCAGGCCGCGCCCAACAACCCCCCGTCCGCGCCCAAGCCTGTCAATGCCGAGGCCAAGCCGCGCCCGAGGCAAGTGCGTGCGGCGCGCACAGCTGCCGCACACACCGCGCGTAGTAGTGATCCCGAAGAACAGGGCGAGGCGCGCGCATGGGTCGCGGAACGGCTGCGCACGGGCCACGAGGTCGCGTGGCGCGAGCTGGCCAAGGAGTCCGGACGGGGTGAGACCTGGTGCCGCGCGCGTATCCGCGAGGCCAAAAGCGTGCTCACCGCCGATGCATCGGAGTCTTCTCCCGCAGAACGGCGCCGCGTGCGCCTCGTGCCCGTCGCGGGTGAGTAGGTCCCGCCACTGACGGCCGCCCATCTACGCCCCGCCAAGGAACAGCGCGCTGCGTGAGGTTGCACGACTTCGCGGTGTCCCGGACGCCTGCCGTCCAAAGCGCCGTCCGGGCACCGTTCCAACCCCGTGTCCCAGGGAGGGACGTTCAGTGAATCACGACGAAGAAGACGACCTGATCCGCCGACTTGAGGCCGCCATGGCAGCCGACCTCGAAACCGACTTCGGTGCGGAGGTGGTCGACCTCGACAGGGCTCGTACGGCCCGGGTCGGGTTGGCCGACGTCACGCCCGACCTGACCGCCGACGGGGCGGCCGACTGGGACGAGGGCGACGATGCACCGGCCGGGCCGAAGCCGGTTGACTCACCCGCGCTCCCGTCTCCGGGGGGGACGACGTACAAGCGCCGGCCGATCGTGCCGAACTGGCTGACCTCGAAGCCGGGGTTCGTCGCCACGGTGCAGCGGGCGACCGGCAACGCCCTGTACGCCACGGCGTATCACGGCATCCGCACACCCTGGTACGCGCTCCAGCTCGGCCTGCTCGCCCCGCGCGGCACGGCCCGGCTGGTGAGCGAGACGAGCCGGTGGGTGTGGGACGCCGAAGGCGCCCCGCTACGCGCCTATGAGGTGCGGCAGGAGAACACGGCCGAATACCTCAAGCTCTCCCGGCAGCGGGACGGACGGGTCCGGCTGCGGGTGCTGCTGGCCACCGTCGGCATCGTGTTCGGTGCCGCGGTTGCATTCACGCTCTATGTGATGGCGCCGGGCTGGCTGGCGGTGTTCGCCACGGCTGCGGTGCTGGTGGCCGGGTACCGCGGTGCTCCGCAGGATCAGCCGGTGATCGGCCCGGCAGTGCTCAAGACCGAGCTGCAAAAGCTCACCGGCCCGATCGTGCTCCGCGCGCTGGACAACATCGGCAACGCGAAGCTGTCGGCCGCCATCAAGAAGGGCGGCGACATGAACGGCATGCGGTTCACCTCCGAGATCACCCGCGACGGGCCCGGATACCGCGCCGACCTGGACCTTCCGTGGGGTGTCACCCCGGAAGACATCATGGAGGAGCGCAAGCCGCTCGCCTCCGGTCTGCGGCGCAAGGTCGGCTGCGTGTGGCCCTCATCCGACCCCACGGAGCACGAGGGCCGGCTGATCCTGTGGGTCGGCGACAAGCCCATGAACGAGACCACCAAGCCCGCCTGGCCGCTGCTGAAGTCGGGCACCGTGGACCTGTTCAAGCCGGTCGTGTTCGGCAACGACCAGCGCATGGGCGACGTGTCCGTGACCCTCATGTTCGCCTCGGTCGTCGTCGGCTCCATCCCCCGGATGGGTAAGACGTTCCTGATGCGGCTGTTCCTGCTCATCGCCGCCCTCGACCCGCGAGCCGAGCTGTACGCGTTCGACTTCAAGGGCACCGGCGACTTCGGCGCCCTGGAGCCGGTCTGCCACCGCTACCGGGCAGGCGATGAGGACGAAGACATCCTGTACGTCCTCGAATCGCTGCGCGAGCTGCGGGCGGAGCTGCGCCGGCGGGCGAAGGTCATCAAGTCCCTGCCGCGCTCGCGCTGCCCGGAGTCGAAGGTGACCCCGGAACTCGCAAATGACAAGAGCCTGGGGCTGCACCCGATCGTCGCCGGATTCGATGAGTGCCAGGTCCCGTTCGAGCACGAGAAGTACGGCAAGGAAATCGAAGAGATCGCCACCGACCTGGGCAAGCGCGGTCCCGCCCTGGGGATGACGATGCTGTTCGGCACCCAGCGCCCGGACGCGAAGTCGCTGCCCACCGGGATCAGCGCGAACGCGGTGCTGCGGTTCTGCCTGAAGGTCATGGGCCAGCCCGCCAACGACATGGTGCTCGGCACGTCGATGTACAAGGCGGGATACCGGGCCACGATGTTCTCCCGCTCGGATCGCGGCATCTGCTGGATGGCCGGCGAAGGGGACGACCCGCGCATCGTCGCCTCCGCGTTCGTGGACGCGGTCGGCGCCGAAACCGTGGTGGCCCGCGCCCGGGTGATGCGCGAGGAGTACGGCAACGTCACCGGCCACGCCATCGGCCAGCAGCCCGAGAGCGGCGAAGCCTCCTTCGATCTCCTCGCCGACGTGCTGCGCGTCGTCGCGGCCGACGAAGAGAAGGTGTGGAACGAGAAGGTCGCCGCCCGACTCGCCACGCTCCGGCCGGAGGTCTACGGCGGCTGGAAGGCCGAAACGGTCACCTCGAACCTCAAGCCGCACGGCGTGGCCGCGCAGGACGTATGGGGCACGAGCGACAAGGGCAAGGGCACCACCCGCCGCGGCATCGCCCGCGCCGACGTCACCAAGGTCATCACTGAGCGTGACGGGAAGCGGCCGACGGACTGACGCGGAGCGCTGCTAGGCCTAGCAGTCACCGCTGCTAGACCTAGCACCCCCGCTAGCACCCCGAACCGGTTCTGATCAGGAACCTCGCACCTAGCACCCCACCTGCGCAAACCCCGGAAATCCTGCCTGGAAGGCACCCCATGACCCTCATCCTCCTTGCTAGCACCTGCCTACTCATCGTCACTCTCGGTTACGCAAGTCTGTGCGCCGGATCGCCCTACGGCGACTGCCGCAAGTGCCGCGGATTCGGCTTCGCCATGAAGACCGACCGCAAAGGCCGCATGAAGCGCGGCAAGACCTGCCGCCGCTGCAAGGGCCACGGCAAGCGCATACGCGTCGGCCGGCACCTCTACAACGTGTGGCTGCGCCTCTACCGCGCCGGCACCGACACCCCCGCCAGGAAGCCCGCTTTCAAGCCTGTCTCGAAGGGATAGCCCGATGGCCATCACCGTCTCGCTCGTCGCCCTGTTCGGGCTGGTCCTGTTCTTCCTGCTGCGCTCCAAGACCCTCGGCTACGGCTCCGCGTTCATCGCTGCGATGTTCGGGTTCTACCTCGCCTCCACGGGCGCGTCCGGCCCCGTCAACGAGCTGTCCGCGGCTGTCATCGACGCCATCAGCAAGCTCTAGGAGGCAGCCGTGAACGAACCGATCATCGCCCGCAGCGCCCTCGCCCTCATCGCTCCCAAAGCAGCACCCGCTGTGGCCACGTCCACCGTGCTGATCCTCGGCCGGATCTGGAACGCCAACGGCGCCGAACACTCGGTCGGCAACGCCGCGCTGATGGTCGTGCTCGCTGCCGGAGCAGCAACGGCCGGCGCATTCGCCTCCGCCGGTCGCGCCGGTGACCCCGTCATCGCTGGAACCGCGTTTGCCACCTCCGGAGGTCTCGCCCTGGCTGGTGTTGCCGGATACACCGATGGCCTCGCGCTGCCGCTGCTGCTGTGGGCGCTCGCCACCGCCGTCACGTATGGCATCACGGCCCGCTACTGGCGCACCGACCGCCGCGACACCGTGGCTTTCGAACGGCACACCACCGTGCGGCGCGAGGAACACGGCCACATCGAACGCGTCGAAGCCCTGCGCGCCGGGGCACAGATCGAGGTCGCCCGCACCGGGGCCGCCTACGCCGAACAGCTCGCCACCGCAGTCATCACCCGCGCCGCCCTGCCCGGCTTCAACCCGCAGGCACTCACGGATGCGGGCCTCCCCGAACTGCCGGCCACCAACCACCTTCGGAAGGACTGACCCACAGTGTTCGAACTGCGCATCATCTGCGACCCCGGCGACAGGGACGGGATAGGCAAGACCCTCGCCGCCGCGTTCACCACCGGCCAGGTACGCGAGCACCCCACCCGCGACGGGCAGCGCATGCGCCTGTACATCACAGCGGACCACCGGCCCGACGATGTGGAATGGCCGACGCCGGAGAAGGCGTACGCGCTCGCGCCGAGCATCATCAGCGAAATCGGGTGGACCGCCCGTGCCGCGGCCGAGACCTCGTTCGGCACCGAGCTTGGACGCGAGTTCTGGCTCCGCAAAGCGGCACTCCTGGACCGCATCGCCCTCTCGGACGAGAGCGCCGGATACACCTTGGATCCCACCGCGCTCGCCACTGAAGCCGCCCGGCGGCTGCTCGCATACGACCGCGACGGGAACGGCTGCTACGGCGGAGCCCCTTACCGGCCCGAGCACCCGCAGTCCGAGGCCAATCCGCGCGCTTACGTCCGTCAGGAATACGCGCACTGGGCCAAGCACCAGTAGCTGTGCCCGGGGCGGGTGTCTCCGGCCAAGGAACCCACCCGCCCCGGCTCTCCAGTCCCGATCAACGAAACAGGAGACCTTCAGCATGCCGCAGCTCAGCCGAGACGGACAGCTCAGGGCAGCGCTTGACGCTGCTGCCCGTGGCTGGCACGTCTTTCCTCTCATCCCGGATAGCAAGCGACCTGCCGTCCGGGACTGGGAGAACCGTGCCAGCACCGACCGCGAACGCATCGCCCGGTGCTGGCAGGCCGCGCCGTACAACGTCGGCGTCGCGACCGGCCCCTCCCAACTTGTCGTCGTTGACCTCGACACTCCGAAGGGACCCGACGACGTTCCGCCGGCGGACTGGTCTCTGCCGGGCGTTACCGAAGGCTCGGACGTTCTCGCCCTGATTTCCGAGCGGGTGGAGCAGCCCTACCCCGGTTGCACGTTCACCGTCCGAACCGGCCGCGGCGGTACCCACCTCTACTTCCGCACCCCTTCTGGAAAGCGGCTGCGGAACACCGGCGGCAAGCTCGGGTGGAAGGTCGACACTCGCGCAAACGGCGGCTATGTCGTAGCGGCGGGCAGCGTCGTCGATAGCCGTCTTTATGAGCCGATCCTCGACATCGAACCGGCGCGGCTGCCCGGATGGCTCGTCGATGCGCTCACCATCAGGCCTGCACCGTCGCCTCTTGCTCGCATCCCCTCAGGCGTTCCCGGCCGTCGTGCCGTTGGACTTGTGCGGACTGTTTTGGAGGCGGGAGAGGGCGAGAGGAACAACCGCCTCTACTGGGCCGCTTTACGTGCCTTCGAGAGCGGTGCCGAGGCTGCGGCCGGAGTTGCCGCCGCGCTCCTCGATGCGGCAGTCAGCGTCGGCCTGTCTGAGACGGAGGCTCGCGCCACGGTGGCGTCCGCCGAGCGTCGGATCAGGGGCGGGCGATGACGAGCGAAGACAGGGCCAAGGAACTGCTGACCAGCAATGGCGTCGATCCCGATGCGAAGCCGGATGGCAAAGGTCCCTCGCAGGCCTCGCAGCTGGTCGCCCTGGCTCGGCAGCGATTCGACGTATTCATGTCCGACGACGGACGTCCTTACGCCGTCACCAAGGGCGGCCCGAACATCGCACTACCTCTGCGCGGAAAGGCCGGCCTGCGCTCCCAGCTTGCCCGCATCTACACGGATGTCACCGCTGGCAGTGTGCCCTCGCAATCCGCACTCGCCGATGCGATGACCGTTCTCGAGGGAATCGCAGCGATCGCCGACCCCTGCACGCCGCAGCTCCGCACCGCTCGTCACCACCAGCAGATCGTCGTCGACCTCGCTACGCCTGATGGCTGCTGCGTCCTGGTCGGGCCGGACGGCTGGGGACGAAGCCCGCGTTCCCCGGTTCTCTTCCGCCGATCGGGAGCGATGAAGGTCCTGCCCGCCCCGGTACGGGACGGCGACGGACTCGCCCGGCTGCGCGGTTTGATGAACACCAGCGATGAGGGATTCCATCTGCTCGCCGCCTGGCTGGTCGCGTCGTTCATTCCGGATCTGCCTCACCCGATCCTCACCTTTCGAGGCGAGCAAGGCACCGGCAAGTCCAAAGGCGCCGCAATGGTAATCGGCATCATCGACCCATCCGGCGCGCCGAAGCGGACCGCGCCGCGGGATGTGAAGTCCTGGGCCACACAGGCCTTCAACTCATGGGCGCTGTGCATCGACAACGTCTCGTACATCCCGGATTGGTTCTCCGACGCCCTGTGCCGTGCGGTGACCGGCGACGGCATTGTCGACCGTGCTCTCTACACAGACGACGACGTCGTCGTCCTCGAATTCCGCCGGGTTCTGGCCATGACCACCATCGACGCCGGTGCCCTCGCGGGCGACCTCGCCGAACGGCTGCTGACCATCGAGCTTCACACCATCCCCGACCGGAATCGCCGTGAGGAAGCCGAGTTGGACAGTGCCTATCGCGATGCGCACCCGAGCATCCTTGCCTCGCTATTCGACCTGCTCGCCAATGTCCTGCGGGTTCTTCCCGAGGTCGAGCTCACCCATCGCCCGCGCATGGCGGACTTCGCCCGCGTCCTGGCGGCCGTTGACCACGTCACCGGCTGGGACACCCAAGGCAGCTACCGGGCAACCGCCGCTGACGCAGTTGCCGATGTCCTCGAGGCTGAGCCGTTCGCACGAGCTGTCGTCGACCTCGTTCGGGCCGCCGGCCCTGCCGGTGTCTGCATGACCGCTGCCGACATTCTCGGGAAGATCTCTACCCCGGAGAAGCTGCCGCGGAAATGGCCCAAGGACGCCACGCGCGCAGGCGGACAACTCAAGCGCCTCGCACCAGCGCTACGCGCGATCGGCTTCGACGTTGACGACACCCGGAGGGAAGCGGAGGGTAATCGTTCGCGGCTCTACCGCATCACGTCAGTAGAGAGTCATCGCATTCCAGTGCCCGGAGCGCCCGCAGCACCCGGGGCCGCCGCTGACCTGCATGAACACCCGGGTGCTGGAGCGGACGCCAGCACCCGGACAGCACCCGGCATCACCTGCGAGCGCACCAATTCGGGTGCTGCGGGCGCTGTACCGGGCGCTGTGGCTACGCCAGCACCCGAAAACCGTACGCAACCTGAGCAGGGTGAGCTTGTCCTTTCGGGTGCTGCGGGTGCTCCGGGCGCTGGAGTGCGGCCTCTCTCTGGTGACGCCCAGCACCAGGTGACCCTCTGTGTCACATGCGGGACCCCGCTCGACCCGAGTTCAGCGGCTGTGGGAGAGACCTCTCACCCCTGCTGTGACCCGGCTCCGATCAGTACCGACGGAGGACCGAATGTCGGTACTGCCTGAGCGCTACTTCACGCCGCAGGACGTCGCAACGTTGCTCG
Organism: Streptomyces sp. NPDC096193; assembly: GCF_040302905.1. Classification (NCBI taxonomy): domain Bacteria; kingdom Bacillati; phylum Actinomycetota; class Actinomycetes; order Kitasatosporales; family Streptomycetaceae; genus Streptomyces; species Streptomyces sp. NPDC096193. Next base: position 248,716 of record NZ_JBEOSJ010000002.1, read on the forward strand.
GCGTGCCCATCGAGACCGTCTATCAGTGGCGCCGCAAGCGCACCGGTCCGCCCGGATTCCGCGTCGGCAGGCACCTCCGCTACGACCCCGATGCCCTTCACCGCTGGATCAAGTCCCGCACTGAAAGTGAGCGTTCCTGATCGTGGCTGGCCATATCCAAGACCGGTGGTACAAGACCGAGCCCGGGCCCGACGGTAAGGTGCGCCGAATCAAGAGCGAGCGTCACGGTAATGGGATGCGCTACCGTGCCCGCTACATCGGCCCCGACGGCAACGAGAAGAGCCGTTCCTTTCCCGACAAGCAGAAGCGGCTCGCGGAATCGTGGTTGGCGCAGATCGCGGCTGATCTGACCCGAGGGCAGTACGTCGACCCGGCGGCCGGCAAGGTGACGTTCCAGATGTATGCCACGACGTGGCTGCGGTCGCAGACGACCAACGTGTCCACCATCGACGCGATCGACCAGCGGTTCCGGTTGCACATTTTCCCGCATATCGGCTCCCGTTCCATGAGCGCTTTTCTGCCCGCTCACATCCGGGAATGGGGGAGAGCGCTGCACGACGCAGGCCTCGCTCCCTCGTATCAACGCGTCATATTCGCCAACGTCTCGTCCGTATTCGGGGCAGCAGTCGACGACGGGGTCATCGTCCGGAACCCGTGCCGTGCGAGTTCGGTACGGCCGCCGCGGGCCGATACTCGGAAGCTCAAGCCCTGGCCGGAGGAGCGCGTCTTCGCCGTCCGCGACACTCTGCCGTCGGCCTACCGCACGGTCGTCGACCTGGGTGCCGGGTGCGGTCTGCGGCAAGGGGAGATCTTCGGCCTGGCCGTCGACGAAGTGGATTTCCTCAGCGGAGTCGTGCACGTCGTGCGCCAGGTGAAGCTGGTCAAGGCGCAGCTCGTGTTCGCTCCGCCTAAGGGTGGCAAGTTGCGGGACGTCCCCCTGCCCGATGCAGTCTCATTTGCCCTCGCGGAACACATCACTGAGCGCCCGCCGCTCGAAGTTACCCTGCCGTGGAAGACCCCGGAGGGTCCACCCGTCCGGGCGTCGCTGCTCTTCTACTCACGGGAGCACAAGCCGGTGAATCGGAACTACTTCAACATGCGTGTGTGGAAGCCGGCCCTCGCGCGCGCTGGCGTGATTCCGGAGCGCGAGGTGGGAGAGCCGCGCTTCGTGTCGTCGCGCGAGCACGGCATGCACGCGCTTCGACACTTCTACGCCTCGGTCCTGTTGGACGCAGGAGAGAACATCAAGGCGCTCGCGGAGTACCTGGGCCACGGAGACCCAGGATTTACCCTGCGCACGTACACGCACCTGATGCCGAACAGCCAGGCGCGAGCGCGAAAGGCCATCGACCGTGTCTTCCACAAGAGCGATGACACGGCTGCCGGCCCACAGACGGTGCAGGGAGAAAAGGCATCCTGACCGCCATGAAGCTGCGTTTGCGGCTGCACCCCTTCGCACCCGGGCCCGGGCCGGGTGCCTCGATCCGACGCTCAGCACTCTTCAAGACGCACGGCTTCGCCGAGCTCGCCGACTGCTCTCCAATAGTCGTCAAGAGTGGAATAGAACGCCGAAGGGTCTCTTGTTCCCCCTGCGATATCCCCCAGCCTCATGTAGACCGCTCTAGACGCCTCAGAAACGGCATGGCAGGCATCTATGGCTCGGGTGCTGAGAGCGTGGACGGTAGCAACCTGACATGTGTGGCGGAATGAACCGAAGACCTCGCGTAGACGCGCTCGATGCTCTTCGAGTCGCACACAGCGCTGCTCCTGGTCTTCAATCTTCAGGATGTTCGGCGTTTGGCGATACTCGACGCCCATGAGGTGAGCTTGCTCGAGGTAGGCGAAATAGGCCGCGCGTCGGACTTCCTGTCGACAAGCCTCTGCCTGGGCTGCAACCGCAATCTCAGCTTGTAACTGTGCGGCTCTTGTATGCCCGCGGCTCGTAACCCAGCTCGCCAGCACGGCCGTGGCACCCGTCAGCCCTGCAATCCATAACCCACCGTCCCCCATGCTGTTGGAGTGTGGGGCCTAACGGCCGGCGGCACCAGCCTTCGGAACACCGGACCAATCGGCCGTCGGCCGTGTCTTCAGAGCACGGCCGACGGCCCACAGACGGCCCAGGCGAGCGGAAACCCGCTCCGACCTGGGGCTGCCTCAGATGTCCCGGAAGATCTCGATCTGCGCCCCCACCGAGTTCAGGCGCTCCGCCAGCTCCTCGTAACCCCGGTTGATCACATACACGTTGCGCAGGACCGACGTCCCCTCCGCCGCCATCATCGCCAGCAGCACCACCACCGCTGGGCGCAGCGCCGGCGGGCACATCATCTCCGCCGCGCGCCAGCGGGTCGGGCCCTCGACCAGGACGCGGTGCGGGTCCAGGAGTTGGAGCCGGCCGCCGAGGCGGTTGAGGTCGGTCAGGTAGATCGCCCGGTTGTCGTAGACCCAGTCGTGGATCAGCGTCTTGCCCTGGGCCACCGCCGCGATCGCCGCGAAGAAGGGCACGTTGTCGATGTTCAGGCCCGGGAACGGCATCGGGTGGATCTTGTCGATCGGCGCCTCCAGCTTCGAGGGACGCACCGTCAGGTCCACCAGCCGGGTGCGGCCGTTGTCCGCCGCGTACTCCGCCGTGCGGTCGTGGTCCAGGCCCATCTCCTCCAGCACCGCGAGCTCGATCTCCAGGAACTCGATCGGGACGCGCCGGATGGTGAGTTCGGACTCCGTGACGACGGCGGCGGCCAGCAGGCTCATCGCCTCGACCGGGTCCTCGGAGGGGGAGTAGTCGACGTCCACGTCGATGGTCGGGATGCCGTGCACCGTGAGCGTCGTGGTGCCGACGCCCTCCACCCGTACGCCGAGCGCCTCCAGGAAGAAACACAGGTCCTGGACCATGTAGTTGGAGGAGGCGTTACGGATGACCGTCACACCGTCGTGCCGGGCCGCGGCCAGTAGCGCGTTCTCGGTCACCGTGTCGCCGCGCTCGGTCAGCACGATCGGCCGGTCCGGCGTCGTCGCCCGCTCCACCTCCGCGTGGTAGAGCCCTTCCGTCGCGGTGATGTCGAGGCCGAAGCGGCGCAGCGCGATCATGTGCGGCTCGATCGTGCGCGTACCGAGGTCGCAGCCGCCCGCGTACGGGAGCTTGAAGGCGTCCATCTTGTGCAGCAGCGGGCCCAGGAACATGATGATCGACCGGGTCCGCCGGGCTGCCTCGGCGTCGATGGCGTCCATGTCGAGCTGGGCGGGCGGCACGATCTCCAGGTCCAGGCCCTCGTTGATCCAACGGGTGCGTACGCCGATGGAGTTGAGCACCTCCAGCAGGCGGAAGACCTCTTCGATGCGGGCCACGCGGCGCAGCACGGTGCGGCCCTTGTTGAGCAGGGAGCCGCACAGCAGCGCCACACAGGCGTTCTTGCTCGTCTTGACGTCGATGGAACCGGAGAGCCGGCGACCGCCGACCACCCGCAGATGCATGGGCCCGGCGTAGCCGAGTGACACGATCTCGCTGTCGAGCGCCTCGCCGATACGAGCGATCATCTCAAGGCTGATGTTCTGATTGCCGCGCTCGATACGGTTCACAGCGCTCTGGCTGGTGCCGAGTGCCTCCGCGAGCTGTGTCTGTGTCCAGCCCCGGTGCTGCCGGGCGTCACGGATGAGCTTGCCGATGCGTACGAGGTAGTCGTCTGCCATGGAGGGCACGCTATCTCAGATATGAGATGTGATCGCGCGAGGGGGGTCTGTCGGAGTGACGAATCGTTAGCAAATGGGTGATGCTGCCATTCAGGGGTAGTTCGGGTTGTCAGGAGGCTCGGCCGCCGAGCGAGTCACCGGCTGCCGCTCTTCTCGGCGGTGACAGCCCTTGGGCCGACCGGCCATGGGGGACGCTCGGGGCGGGGTCGGCGCGCGGCGTCAGGGACGCAACCCGCAGCGGCGCGCCATCGGTGTGCTCGGCTGGGCGCTGCCGGTCCTGTTCGTCGTCGCCGCGTTCGTCCTGAGGGTGCGTTCCCCCTGGGCCGCGTTCGCCCTGGGCCGCGCTGACGCGTGGTCGCGCGCCGCTCCGGGCGCGGTGAAGCCGCCGGTCGCCGACGCGTCCCGACCGCTGCCCCGGCCGCCTGATGTCCGCAGTCGCGCCGAGCCAGTACGCGCCGCGACGCCCGCCCCCTCCGGGGTGTCCTCCGCGCGTCACCGCTCCGTCGGGAGAAATGACCGGTTCGCCCGCCTCGCCCCGTCCGGGGCATGAGGTCCGTCACCTGAGTCCAGGCATGACCGAGCGGCGGTCATGTACTAGAGTTATCTCGACATCGAGATATCTGCCGAAGGCGTACCGCAGCCGCCACCGGTAAGGGTTACCTAACTAAGCCTTACCTTAGCGGATCGGCGAGGAGCCGTGGCGGCAGCATGGACGTAGTACGCGCACATTGATGAAGGAGACTGTCGTGTCGGCGAACAGCTTCGACGCCCGCAGCACGCTGCGCGTGGGCGACGAGTCGTACGAGATCTTCCGGCTGGACAAGGTCGAGGGGGCCGCCCGCCTCCCTTACAGCCTGAAGGTGCTGCTGGAGAACCTGCTCCGCACCGAGGACGGCGCGAACATCACCGCCGACCACATCCGCTCCATCGGCAACTGGGACTCGCAGGCGCGGCCGAGCCAGGAGATCCAGTTCACGCCGGCCCGTGTGATCATGCAGGACTTCACCGGTGTGCCCTGTGTCGTCGACCTCGCCACCATGCGCGAGGCCGTCAAGGAGCTCGGCGGCGACCCGGCGAAGATCAACCCGCTCGCGCCCGCCGAGCTGGTCATCGACCACTCCGTGATCGCCGACAAGTTCGGTACGAAGGACTCCTTCCTCCAGAACGTGGAACTGGAGTACGGACGCAACAAGGAGCGCTACCAGTTCCTGCGCTGGGGCCAGACCGCCTTCGACGAGTTCAAGGTCGTCCCGCCCGGCACCGGCATCGTCCACCAGGTCAACATCGAGCACCTGGCCCGCACGGTCATGGTGCGAGGCGGCCAGGCGTACCCCGACACCCTGGTCGGCACCGACTCGCACACCACCATGGTCAACGGCCTGGGTGTGCTGGGCTGGGGCGTCGGCGGCATCGAGGCGGAGGCCGCGATGCTCGGCCAGCCCGTCTCGATGCTCATCCCGCGCGTCGTCGGCTTCAAGCTGACCGGTGAGCTCACGCCCGGCACCACCGCCACCGACCTGGTCCTCACGATCACCGAGATGCTGCGCAAGCACGGCGTCGTCGGCAAGTTCGTCGAGTTCTACGGTGAGGGCGTCGCCGCCACCTCGCTCGCCAACCGCGCCACCATCGGCAACATGTCGCCGGAGTTCGGCTCCACCGCCGCGATCTTCCCGATCGACGACGAGACGCTGAAGTACCTGCGTCTGACGGGCCGTTCGGAACAGCAGGTCGCGCTCGTCGAGGCGTACGCCAAGGAGCAGGGCCTCTGGCTCGACCCGGCCGCCGAGCCCGACTTCTCCGAGAAGCTCGAGCTCGACCTCTCCACGGTCGTCCCGTCGATCGCCGGTCCGAAGCGTCCGCAGGACCGCATCGTCCTCGCCAACGCCGCCGAGCAGTTCAAGCAGGACGTCCGCAACTACGTCGACGCCGTGGACGAGGCCGGCCAGGAGTCCTTCCCGGCCTCCGACGCTCCCGCCATCGCCCCGAACGGCGCGCCGTCGAACCCGGTCACCGTCACCGCCCCCGACGGCTCGACCTACGAGATCGACCACGGCGCCGTCACCGTCGCCGCGATCACCTCGTGCACCAACACCTCGAACCCGTACGTCATGGTCGCCGCCGCGCTGGTGGCGAAGAAGGCGGTCGAGAAGGGCCTGACCCGCAAGCCGTGGGTCAAGACCACCCTCGCTCCGGGCTCCAAGGTCGTCACCGACTACTTCGACAAGGCGGGCCTGACCCCCTACCTCGACAAGGTCGGCTTCAACCTGGTCGGCTACGGCTGCACCACCTGCATCGGCAACTCCGGTCCGCTGCCGGACGAGGTCTCCAAGGCCGTCAATGACCACGACCTCGCGGTCACCTCGGTGCTCTCCGGCAACCGCAACTTCGAGGGCCGGATCAACCCCGACGTCAAGATGAACTACCTGGCGTCCCCGCCGCTGGTCGTCGCGTACGCCCTCGCCGGTTCGATGAAGGTCGACGTCACGAAGGACGCCCTCGGCATCGACCAGGACGGCAAGCCGGTGTTCCTCGAGGACATCTGGCCGACCGAGGCCGAGGTCAACGACGTCGTGGCGAACGCCATCGGGGAGGACATGTTCAACAAGTCCTACCAGGACGTGTTCGCCGGTGACGCCCAGTGGCAGGCGCTGCCGATCCCGACCGGCAACACCTTCGAGTGGGACCCGCAGTCCACCTACGTGCGCAAGCCCCCGTACTTCGAGGGCATGACCATGGAGACCACCCCGGTCGAGGACATCACCGGCGCCCGGGTGCTCGCCAAGCTCGGCGACTCGGTCACCACCGACCACATCTCCCCGGCGGGTGCCATCAAGGCCGACACCCCGGCCGGCAAGTACCTCACGGAGCACGGCGTCGAGCGCCGCGACTTCAACTCCTACGGCTCGCGCCGAGGCAACCACGAGGTCATGATCCGCGGCACGTTCGCCAACATCCGCCTGCGCAACCAGATCGCGCCGGGCACCGAGGGCGGCTACACCCGCGACTTCACTCAGGATGACGCTCCGGTGTCGTTCATCTACGACGCCTCGCAGAACTACCAGGCCGCCGGCACCCCGCTGGTGATCCTGGCGGGCAAGGAGTACGGCTCCGGCTCCTCCCGTGACTGGGCCGCCAAGGGCACCGCGCTCCTCGGCGTCAAGGCCGTCATCGCCGAGTCGTACGAGCGCATCCACCGCTCGAACCTCATCGGCATGGGCGTCCTGCCGCTCCAGTTCCCGGAGGGCGGGTCGGCCGAGGCCCTCGGCCTGACCGGCGAGGAGACCTTCTCCTTCACCGGCGTGACCGAGCTGAACAACGGCTCCACGCCGCGCACGGTCAAGGTCACCACCGACACGGGTGTGGAGTTCGACGCGGTCGTCCGCATCGACACCCCCGGTGAGGCGGACTACTACCGCAACGGCGGCATCATGCAGTACGTGCTGCGGAACCTGATCCGCAAGTAAGCACGACAGTACGGCGAAGGGCCGCACCCCCGGCGAGGGGTGCGGCCCTTCGCTCGTCCCGGCGTGACCGGGGAAGTTCTCATCGCTCCGGGCCGATCACCTCAACAGGTCCAAGTACTTGCCGAGCAGCTCGCGTGCAGGAAGCCGCCGTTCCGGGACGTGGAGGTGGACGTTGCCCGGCTTGTCGGCCGCCCACAGGCGTAACGAGGACGTCACCCGGTCGGTCCTCGCCAAGACGCCGGAGGCGGGGCTGTGCGCCCCGCCGGAGCCGGCCACGGCGCCTGGGACCGGGTCGGCCGCGACGGCGGAGCCGGCATGCGAACAGGCCCGCACCGGCGGAGCCGGATGCGGGCCTGTCAGCGAACTGCCGGGCAGCGCCCGGATCATGAGGGCAGGATCAGGAGATCAGCTCGATCTCCGCCAGCGTCGGTGTTCCCACCGCCACCAGCCGGTACGACGTGTACGTACCGGGCCGCGCGACAGTGAAGGCGCGGGTCTGCTTGTCCCACGTGAACTTCTGGCCGGACCGCTGGTCGAGGTCCTTCCAGCGCTCCCCGTCGTTCGAGCCCTGCAGCACCCACCCGGTCGGCGCCTTGGCGCGGGCCGAGGAGGTCAGCGTGTACTGGAGCGCCCGCGTCTTCGACGCCACCGGGAGTTCCACCGTGCCGAGCGTCGCCTCCGTCGCCGACGAGTTGTCGAACAGCGGACCCGAAGCCTCGATCACGTCGTGCCGCGGCTTCGGCGCCTGGTCGTCTTGGGTGATGGAGACGGGGGCCGCCTTCTTTCCGCTGCCCCAGGCGGACGGCTTCGGTCCCATCGCGAACTCCAGGGTGCCGCCGCGGGCGATCAGTTCGTGCGGCAGAGCGGTGGAGTTCCAGGACTTGCCGTTGACCTTGAGGCCCTGGACGTAGATGTTCTTCGCGCTGTTCTCCGGTGCCTTGACGACCAGCTTGCGGCCGTTGTCCATGCGGACCGTCACCTTGGTGAACAGCGGCGAGCCGATCGCGTACTCACCACTGCCCATGACCAGCGGGTAGAAGCCGAGCGAGGAGAACAGGTACCAGGCCGACTGCTCGCCGTTGTCCTCGTCGCCGTGGTAGCCCTGCCCGATCTCGCTGCCGGTGTAGAGGCGGGAGAGCACCTCGCGCACCTTCTCCTGCGTCTTCCAGGGCTGCGAGGCCGCGTTGTACATGTAGGTGACGTGGTGGGCGACCTGGTTGGAGTGGCCGTACATGCCCATCCGTACGTCACGCGCCTCCGTCATCTCGTGGATGACGCTGCCGTACGAGCCGACGAACTCGGGGGAGGCCGTCTCCGGGGTCGAGAAGTAGGTGTCGAGCTTCTCGCCGAGCCCGGAGCGTCCGCCGTAGAGGTTGGCCAGGCCGCGGCTGTCCTGCGGAGCGGTGAAGGCATAGCCCCAGCCGTTGGTCTCCGTGTAGTCGTAGCCCCACACCCGCGGGTCGTACGAGGCGCTCGGCACCCGCCAGTCGCCCTTGAGGTCGCGGCCCTGGAAGAAGCCGGCCTCGGAGTCGAAGAGCGAGACGTAGTTGCGCGCCCGGTTGAGGAAGTACTCCGACTCCTCCTTGTACCGCGGGTTCTTGGTCTTCTTGTAGAGCGCCTTGCCCATCGAGGCGATGCCGTAGTCGTTGAGGTAGCCCTCCAGCGACCAGGACAGGCCCTCGTGGGTCGAGGTGGACGCGTAGCCCAGGAACGGCGAGGTCTCCATGCCCTTGCGGCCGACGCCCGAGGACGGCGGGACGACCGACGCGTTCTTCAGCGCGGCCTCGTACGCCGCCTCGGCGTCGAAGTCCACACCCTTGACGTACGCGTCCGCGAAGGCGACGTCGGAGCTGGTGCCGGTCATCAGGTCCGCGTAGCCCGGCGAGGACCAGCGGGAGATCCAGCCGCCGTCCTTGTACTGCTGGACGAAGCCGTCCACCAGCTCGCCCGCCTTCTTCGGCGTGAGGAAGGAGTACGCGGGCCAGGTGGTGCGGTAGGTGTCCCAGAAACCGTTGTTGACGTAGACCTCACCGTCGACGATCTTCGCGCCGGTGTGAGTGGGGGTGTCCGGACCGGTCATCGGCGAGAACGGGCTCGCGTACTGCTGCTTGGGCCGTGCCTTCGTCCCGGTGTTCTCGAACCCGGAGTTCGGGTAGAGGTACAGCCGGTACAGGCTGGAGTAGAGCGTGGTCAGCTGGTCGCGGTTGGCGCCCTCCACCTCGATCCTGCCGAGCACCTCGTCCCAGGCGTCCTGCGCCTTGTCCTTGACCCGGTCGAAGCGGCTGCTCGCCGGGAGTTCGTCGGCGAGGTTCTTCTTCGCCTGGTCGACGCTGATGAGTGAGGTGGCCAGGCGCAGCGTGACGGTCCGGTCCTCGCCGGCGTCGAACCGGAAGTGACCGCTGACGCCGGTGGCGCCCGAGTCGGTGACGGGCGCGTCGAAGACGCCGTGGACGAAGAGCCGGGTGGCGCCCGTCGACAGGCCGCTCTTCACGTCCGAGTAGCCGCTGAAGGAACGGGTGGCCGGATCGAGGGTCAGGCCGCCCTCCTTCGTCACGTTGTCGAAGAGGATGCTCGCGTTGTCACCGGGATAGGTGAACCGCATCATCGCCGCGTGGTCGGTCGGGGCCATCTCGGCCTTGAGGCCGTTCTCGAACGTCACGCCGTAGTAGTGCGGACGCGCGGTCTCGTTCTCGTGCCGGAAGGGCAGCGCCCGCTTGTCGCGGTCGGTGTCCGGGGTGCCGGCGAGCGCCGAGGGCATCACCTGGAACGTCTGCCGGTCACCCATCCAGGGGCTGGGTTCGTGGCTGGCGGCGAACGCCTCCACCGCGGGCAGATTGTCCGCGTTGTTGCCCCGGGAGTACTCGTACAGCCAGCTCTTGGACTCGGCGTTGGTGACCGGCGTCCAGAAGTTGAAGCCGTGCGGCACGGCGGTCGCGGGGAAGGTGTTGCCGCGCGAGAAGGAGCCGCTGGAGTTGGTGCCGCGGGTGGTCGAGGCATAGTCCGAGAGGTGCGCGAGGCGCTTCTCCGGGGCCTTCGGCGCCAGCGTGATGTCATCGACCCAGCCCTGGAACTTCGCCGGGCCCTTGGGGGAGTCGTACGCCACCAGAACGCGGTCGACGGTCTTGCCGGACGCCACCGAGCCGATCCGGGACGCCACGTGGTTCCACTGGTTGACGTACAGCCGCTTGGCCGCGCCCTGGCCCTGCGGGGTCAGCAGCCCGCCGTGCGCGTCCACGGCCCGCAGATCACTCAGATAGGTGCCGTCGGTGAAGGCGAGGTCCACCGACACGTTCGTGGCCGGGTAGTTCAGATCCGTCTCCGGAAGGGAGGGGAAGACCCGGTACGAGAGCTCGGTGTCGCGGCCGACGGCCGTGTTGACGTCGAAGACCTTGTTGTACGAGTAGGCCCGTCCGTCCGCCTTGTGGTTGCCGGCGTAACGCAGGGCACGCTTTCCGGTGAATCCGGCATTCGACTTGGCGGTGGGGGAGCCGGCCGGCCCGCGGTCGACGAGGCTGCGCATCTCGTCCGGCGCCGGGGCGCTGGTGTCACCGTTGGAGAACTGGACGTCGGCCAACTGGGTGGCGTCCGAGGCGCCGTTGTTCTTGGTGATCTCCAGCCGGTAGTGCGCGTAGGCGGTCACCTCGGACGCGGCGCCGATGTCGTACGTCCTGGTCTGGAAGCGCTTCTCGAAGCTCTGGCCCTCGCGGGTGTCCAGGACCTTCCAGTCCTTGCCGTCGGCGGAGCCCTTGAGGGTCCAGTCCTTCGGGTCCCGTTCGGCGTGGTCGTTCGCGGACGTCATGGCGTACGTGACGACCTTGACCGGTTCGTCGGTGTCGAACTCGATCCAGGCGGTGGGCTCGAATCCCAGCCATTTGGTGCCCGGCTGAAGATCGACCAGGTTCTCCTTGGTTTCTCCCGCGCCGGTGTTCTCGCCGCTCGCGCGGAGCTCTATCACCTTGTCGGTGATGTTGCCCGGTATTCCGGTGGAGAAGCCGCCGTCGACACCGGATGACCGCTTCTTTCCGTCCGGGCCGACTTCTACGGTATTGCGCCAGTCGGGCTGGCGTTCGTCCTCCTCGAAGGAGGTTGTGAATTCCCGGTCCGCGGCGGGACGAGCCGTCGGCGCGGGCTGGGCGACCGCGGCCGACTGGCCCGTCACCACGAGCAGGGAAGCGGCAGCCACGAGGGCTGCCGCGTTGAGTGGACTCTGCCGAAGTCTGGGTCTGGCCATCACGGGCCTGTCCTCCAGGTGAAGCCGCGTCGGACAACGTTGTCAGCGCGATGCGCAGGCTCCAGTAGGGAGGCAAGTGCCATGCGGTGTCAAGGGTGTTGGCGACGTGGCGCGGCTGGATTCGACCGTTCCGCAACAAATGATGTGGTCATATGGGCGCGCACGGGGGCCAGGTATCCGTCGAGGTCTCAACTCGGGAAAGACTGCTCCCCAAAGTTGCTTTCGATCTTGCTCCGTTGACCTGAAGTGGACTATACCTGTCGGCGTCCGCATACCTGTTTTATATGGCAGCGGACCAGGGGGGACGGGGGAGGCGGACGGCCGAGCGTATCGACTACCGTCCCCACACGATCCGTTCCCGCTGCCAACCGTGCACGACCCCGAGCTTCACTGGTTTTCCCCCCGGGAGAACACAGCAACTGACCGCGGTGGCGGGGCCCTTCGCCTGTGGCGATATGGACGGGCGACCGGTACACCGCCTGAGTCCTGGAGAAGGCGAGGACTTGAGCATGGGATCCACCTCCGCCCACAACAATGAGGGCCTTGGCCGTCGTAGTCTGATCAAGCGGTCTGCCGCACTCGGTCTGCTGACCGTGCCGACGATGAGCTTCCTGTCCGCCTGCGCGAGCGGCGACGGTGGCAGCAGCGACAAGGTCGACAAGGGCCAGAAGTCCGCCAAGAATCCGCTCGGCGTCAATGAGACGGCGCAGCTCGAGGTGGTCATCTTCGACGGCGGATTCGGCCAGCAGTACGCACTGGACGCCGAGAAGAAGTACCAGGCCGCCTTCCCCAAGGCCCCCAAGGTCAAGCACCGGGCCACCCAGAAGATCCAGTCGGAGCTCCAGCCGCGCTTCAACGGCGGCACCCCGCCGGACCTCATCGACAACTCCGGCGCCCAGCAGATGGACATGGGCGTCCTGGTCGGCAAGAAGCAGCTCTCCGACCTCACCCCGCTGCTCGACGCTCCCTCCATCGACGACCCCAACAAGAAGGTCCGCGACACCCTGCGGCCGGGCATCGTCGAGATGGGCCAGTTCGACGGCGCGCCGGTCTGGATCCTCTACTACGCCTACACCGTCTACGGCGTGTGGTACTCGCAGACCAACCTCGAAAAGCTCGACTCCGCGTACCCGGAGACCTGGGACGAGATGCTCGCGCTCTGCGAGAAGGCGAAGAAGAAGGGCATCGCCGGCTGGACGTACGCGGGCAAGCACCCGTACTACCTGCCGTTCTCCCTGTACCCCTTCATCGCCAAGATCGGCGGCCGCGAGGTCCTCGACGCCATCGACAACCTGGAGCCGAAGGCCTGGGAGCACCCCGCGGTCAAGGCCGCGTTCGAGGCGTACTACGAGCTCTACAAGAAGGGCTACATCCTCAAGGGCACGCCCGGCATCGACCACATCCAGTCCCAGACGGCCTGGACCGAGGGCAAGGCGCTCTTCATCCCCAACGGCTCCTGGGTGGAGAACGAGGCGGCGAAGACCACGCCCAAGGACTTCAAGATGATGGTGGCCGCGCCCTCCGGCCTGGACGCGTCCGACAAGCTTCCGTTCGGCACCATCTGGGCGTCCGGCGGCGAGCCCTTCATCGTGCCGGCCAAGGCGAAGAACGCCGAGGGCGGTATGGAGCAGCTGCGCATCATGCTCAGCGAGGCCTCGTCGAAGAGCTTCACCGCACAGGTGAAGTCCCTGACGGCGTTCAACGGCGGAACCGACGGTCTGGCGCTCTCGACGGCCATGCAGTCCGGCGTCGACTCGCTGAAGAAGGCCGGCGCCAACGTGGTCAACCCGCGCATCCAGGACTGGTACGTGAAGCTCCAGAAGGAGCAGATCGGCGTCGCCGGTCTCGGTGAGATGATGGCCGGCCGCGCGACCCCCGCGGAGACCATCAAGAAGATCCAGGGCTTCGCGGACGCGGCGGCCAAGGACCAGTCGATCAAGCACTACAAGCACCAGTGAGCAGGCGTCACCAGCGGCGGCATTCGCCGGAAGATCGGGGTCGGTAACCATGCAACACGGCAAGTACCGGTTCATCGTGGGCTTCTTGGCTGCCCCCTTGGCCTTGTACGCGGTCTTCGTCATCTGGCCGTTCATCCAGTCCATCTACTATTCGTTCACGGACTGGACGGGCCTGAGCCCGGACTTCAAGATGGTCGGCTTCGACAATTACCGTCGAATGCTGGACGACGACATCTTCTGGAAATCGCTGCAGCACAGCCTCTGGTTCGCGCTGCTCCTGCCGCTGGTGACGCTCGGCCTCGCACTGTTCTTCGCGTTCATGCTGAATGTCGGCGGGCGGCGCCGGAAAGGCGCCGCCATCGCCGGCGTCCGCGGTTCCTCCTTCTACAAAATCGCGTACTTCTTTCCGCAGGTGCTGTCGATCGCGATTGTCGCCCTGCTGTTCCAGTTCGCGTACAACCCCAACGACGGTGCGATCAACGGCGCGCTTCAGGCCGTCGGTCTCGACAGCATCCAGCCGGACTGGCTCGGCGACCCCGATCTCGCCCTGTGGTGTGTCATGGCGGTCCTGGTCTGGAGCACGGTCGGATTCTTCGTCGTCCTCTTCTCCGCCGGAATGGCGTCCATTCCCAAGGACTTCTACGAGGCGGCGCTGCTCGACGGCGCGAGCCGGTTCACCACCTTCTTCCGCATCACCCTTCCGCTGCTGTGGGACACCGTGCAGTCCGGCTGGGTCTACATGGGCATCCTCGCCCTGGGCGCGGAGTCCTTCGCGGTCGTGCAGATCATGACCGTGGGACCGGGCGGACCCGACTACTCGACCACGGTTCTCACGCTGTACGTGTACCAAACGGCCTTCCGCGACGGACAGGCCGCCTACGCGACCACGATCGGTGTCGCCCTGCTCGTCGTCACCCTGGCCTTCGCGGCCGTCGTGATGCGGCTGGGCCGGCGCGAGCGGCTGGAGTACTGATGCGGCGTCATCCCGGGGACACGCCCTCGGACCCCCGGCAGAAAAACAGCTCGGTCGCGGTGGCCGGCACGACAGCACGAGGTGATCTCCGGTGAAATCCACTGACGCGCCGCCCGCCGGTGTCCCCGAGGTCCGCCCGCAGGTCGTGAAGACGAAGGTGGAGCCCGCCCCCACGAAGAAGAGCTCGGGCGGTGTGCTCAACGTCTTCTCGCACGGCGTGCTCGTCATCTGGGCGATCATGGTCGTGCTGCCGCTGCTGTGGGCGGTGATGACGTCCTTCAAGACGGACCGGGCGATCTTCACCTCGCCGTGGTCGCTGCCCGACTCGCTGCACTTCGAGAACTGGTCGCGCGCCTGGAGCCAGGCGCACATGAGCGACTACTTCCTCAACACCGTCCTGGTGGTGGGCGGTTCGCTGATCGGCACGCTGCTGTTCGGCTCCATGGCCGCGTACGTCCTGGCGCGCTTCGACTTCCCCGGGAACCGCTTCATCTACTTCCTCTTCATCGGAGGAATGAGCTTCCCGATCATGCTGGCGCTGGTGCCGCTGTTCTACGTGCTGAACAACGTCAGCCTGCTCAACACGCTGCACGGGCTGATCCTCGTCTACATCGCCTACTCGCTGCCGTTCACGGTCTTCTTCCTGACCGCCTTCTTCCGGACACTGCCGTCGTCGGTGGCCGAGGCCGCGATGATCGACGGCGCGTCGCACACCCGGACCTTTTTCCAGGTCATGCTCCCGATGGCCAAGCCCGGGCTGATCAGCGTCGGCATCTTCAACTTCCTCGGGCAGTGGAACCAGTACATGCTGCCGACCGTGCTCAACACGGACCCGGACCGCAAGGTGCTCTCGCAGGGTCTGGTGGAGCTGGCCGTGAGCCAGGGGTACAAGGGCGACTGGTCCGGACTGTTCGCCGGTCTGGTGATGGCGATGCTGCCGGTGCTTGCCGCGTACATCATCTTCCAGCGTCAGGTGGTGGCGGGACTGACGGCCGGCGCGATCAAGTAGCCGCCCGTGCCACAGCGACGGCCGTGCCCCGGCGGGCCTTCCCGCCTGGGCGTTCGCCGTGCCGGTGCCTTGTGCACCCGGCGCGCGGCGATCCCTCACGCCGCTCAAGGTCTTGACGGGATAACCCCCTGGGCGTTCAGCTTAGAGTTCACAAGTTGGAGAGACGTCGGGATTGCCTCACGGGGATTCCGGCCGGGGGCGGCCGTCGTGCCGCCCACCGGGGGCAGGAGTGGATGAGTCAATGGAGACTCCGGGATCGCAGACATCTCTGCACCGGGCCAACCTCGAACGGGTGGTGCGCGCGGTCCGCATGGCGGGCTCGCTGACGCAGGCCGAGATCGCGAGGAGCACCGGCCTGTCCGCGGCCACGGTCTCCAACATCGTTCGCGAACTGAAGGACGGCGGCACCGTCGAGGTCACTCCCACCTCCGCCGGCGGCCGACGGGCCCGCAGCGTCTCCCTCAGCGGTGACGCGGGCATCGTCATCGGCGTCGACTTCGGCCACACGCATCTGCGGGTCGCCGTCGGCAACCTCGCCCACCAGGTGCTGGCCGAGGAGTCGGAGCCGCTCGACGTCGACGCCTCCTCCGCGCAGGGCTTCGGGAGAGCCGAACAACTGGTCAACCGGCTGATCTCGGCGACCGGGATCGGCCCGGACAAGGTGATCGGCGTGGGCCTCGGTGTGCCCGGTCCCATCGACGTGGAATCGGGCACGCTCGGCTCCACCTCGATCCTGCCGGGATGGACGGGGATAAACCCCAGCGAGGAGCTCTCCGGACGGCTCGGTGTCCCGGTGTACGTGGACAACGACGCCAACCTCGGCGCCCTCGGCGAACTGGTCTGGGGCAGCGGTCGGGGGGTGCGGGACCTCGCGTACATCAAGGTCGCCAGCGGTGTCGGGGCCGGTCTGGTGATCGACGGTCAGATCTACCGCGGGCCCGGCGGCACCGCCGGGGAGATCGGCCACATCACCCTGGACGAGTCCGGTCCCGTGTGCCGCTGCGGCAACCGCGGCTGCCTCGAGACGTTCGCCGCCGCCCGCTACGTCCTGCCGCTGCTGCAGTCCAGCCACGGCGCCGATCTGAGCATGGAACGCGTGGTCCAGCTGGCCCGGGAGGGCGACCCCGGCTGCCGCCGGGTCGTCGCCGACGTGGGCCGCCACATCGGCAGCGGCGTGGCCAATCTCTGCAATCTCCTGAACCCGAGCCGCGTAGTACTGGGCGGGGACCTCGCGGAGGCCGGAGAATTGGTTCTGGGACCCATTCGTGAGTCCGTCTCCCGGTACGCCATCCCCAGCGCCGCGCGGCAGCTGTCGGTGGCACCGGGCGCTCTTGGTGGACGGGCCGAGGTGCTTGGCGCACTGGCTCTTGTGCTCAGCGAAATGGGCGATTCGACCCTTCTTGACAGCGCTCTGCCGACCAGTGCGCCTGCCTTCACTTAGATAACGAATGGCACCGTTGTCATCTCGTTAAGGATTTACTCCTTGACGCTGACACCGGGGCCGAGTTGACTTCCAGCCACCTCGGCCGCAACGACGCGGCCCCGTCAGGGAGGTTTCCACAGATGAACGCACATCTGCGTCGTGCCGCCGTTGCTACTGCCGCCACCGCCATGGCCGTCTCGCTCGCCGCTTGTGGCAGCGCGAAGGAGTCCGGCGACAAGGCCAAGGAGTCGGGCGCCGCGAAGGGCGACGACATCACGGTCGGTCTGCTGCTGCCGGAGAACCAGACCGCGCGCTACGAGAAGTTCGACAAGCCGATCATCGAGAAGAAGATCGGCGAGCTGACGAACGGCAAGGCGAAGCTCGTATACGCCAACGCCAAGCAGGACGCGACGCTGCAGACGCAGCAGGTCGACACCATGATCACCAACAAGGTCGACGTGCTGATCGTCGACGCTGTCGACTCCAAGGCCATAGCCGGCGGCGTCAAGAAGGCCAAGGACGCCGGTATCCCCGTCGTCGCCTTCGACCGTCTCGCCGAGGGCCCGATCGACGCCTACACCTCCTTCGACAACGAAGAGGTCGGCCACGTCCAGGGCAAGGCGCTCCTCGAGGCGCTGGGCGCCAAGGCCAAGGCCGGGCAGATCGTCATGATGAACGGCGCGGTCACCGACCCGAACGCCGCCCTCTTCAAGAAGGGCGCGCACGCCGAGCTCGACGGCAAGGTGAACATCGGCAAGGAGTACGACACCAAGGAGTGGAAGCCGGAGAACGCCAACGCCAACATGGAGGCGGCGATCTCGGCACTCGGCAAGGACAAGATCGTCGGCGTCTACTCCGCCAACGACGGCATGGCGGGCGGCATCATCACCGCCCTCAAGGGCGCCGGCCTCGCCAAGCTCCCCCCGGTCACCGGCCAGGACGCCGAGCTCGCCGGTGTGCAGCGCATCGTCGCGGGTGAGCAGTTCATGAGCGTCTACAAGCCGTACGCGCAGGAGGCGGCCGTCGCCGCCGAGATGGCCGTCGCGCTCGCCAAGGGCGAGAAGCTCGACTCCATCGCCAAGGAGAAGGTCGACAGCCCCACCACCAAGGGTGTTCCTTCGGTGCTCGTCCCGGTCGTCTCGCTGACGAAGGACAACATCAAGGACACGATCCTCAAGGACGGCATCTACAGCATCCAGGAGATCTGCACCCCGAAGTACAAGGCCGCCTGCGACACGCTCGGCCTGAAGTAGGACCGTGAGCCCCCGCGGGGCTCACCTCCACAGAAGCCTGTCCGGCATCCCGCCCTCCACATCACCCCGCTGCTCGGGCGGGATGCCGGACGGATCACTTCGCTCTCTTTTCCCTGCTGCTCAGCTCAGCCTCCGCGCCACACCCCGGCGCGGCATCCCCGCCGGTCAGGCGGCGAAGGAGATGGTTCACGTGTCCGCTACGCCCGTGTTGGCGTTGCGAGGGGTCTCCAAGCGATTCGGTGCCGTCCAGGCGCTCACCGACGTAGAGCTTGAGGTCCACTCCGGAGAGGTCGTAGCCCTGGTGGGCGACAACGGCGCCGGAAAGTCCACGCTGGTCAAGACGATCGCCGGCGTGCACCCCATCGATGACGGCGTCATCGAGTGGGACGGCAAGTCCGTGTCGATCAACAGGCCGCACGACGCCCAGAACCTGGGCATCGCGACCGTCTACCAGGACCTCGCGCTGTGCGACAACATCGACGTTGTCGGAAACCTGTACCTCGGCAGGGAGATCCGCAAGCGCGGCATTCTCAACGAGGTCGAGATGGAGCGTCGTGCTCTCGAGCTCCTCAACACGCTGTCGATCCGCATCCCCAGCGTGCGCATCCCGATCGCGTCGCTGTCCGGCGGTCAGCGCCAGACGGTGGCCATCGCCCGTTCGATGCTCGGCGAGCCCAAGCTCGTCATCCTCGACGAGCCGACCGCGGCCCTCGGTGTCGAGCAGACCGCCCAGGTCCTCGACCTCGTCGAGCGCCTGCGCGAGCGCGGTCACGCGGTCATCCTGATCAGCCACAACATGGCTGACGTCAAGGCCGTAGCCGACAAGGTCGCCGTCCTGCGCCTCGGGCGCAACAACGGTGTCTTCGACGTGAAGTCCACGTCGCAGGAAGAGATCATCTCCGCCATCACGGGCGCCACGGACAACGCCGTGACCCGTCGTGCGGCGCGCAACGCGGAGGTTCAGAAGTGAACATCGACAAGACCTCCACGACGACCGACGCGCCCACGGACGCTCCCGTCGTGAACCCGGAGGCCGCCAAGGCCGCCGTCACCGCGGTCGACCCGCGGCTGCTGGTGCGCGAGCAGGGCCTCGCGGGCTACTTCTCCGAGTTCAAGCGCAAGATGCACGCCGGGGACCTGGGCTCGATGCCGGTCATCGTCGGTCTGATCATCATCGGCGCGATCTTCCAGAGCCTGAACTCGAACTTCCTCTCCGCCGAGAACCTCAGCAACATCGCGGTCACGATGGTCGCCACCGGCATGATGGCGGTCGGCATCATCTTCGTCCTGCTGCTCGGTGAGATCGACCTCTCGGTCGGCTCCGTCAGTGGTGTCTCCGGCGCCGTGGTCGCGGTGCTGAGTGTCACCCACGGCATGAACGAGTGGCTCGCGGTTCTCGTCGCGGTGGTCAGCGGCGCCGCCATCGGCGCGCTCCACGGCTTCTTCTTCGCCCGGATCGGCGCCCCCGCGTTCGCCGTCACGCTGGCCGGCCTGCTGTTCTGGCTCGGCTTCATGCTCCAGCTGCTCGGCGAGAACGGCACGATCAACCTGGACGGCGAAGGTGTCGTCGGCCAGCTGACCACGTACTACTTCACCGACGTGGCCGCCGCCTACGGTCTGGCCGCGGTCGCCGTGGCCGGCTTCTTCCTCTCCAGCTTCTACGACAACCGCCGCCGTGCGGCCGCCGGCATCCCGTCCCGGCCGCTCGTCGACATCGTGGTGCGCACCGTGGCCCTGGCCGTGATCGCCTTCGCCGGCGCGATCATGTTCAACCAGTACAAGGGCCTGCCGCTGGCGCTGGTCCTGTTCCTGGCCGTCCTCGTGATCACGGACTTCGTCCTCCGCCGTACCACCTACGGCCGGAAGATCTTCGCGCTCGGCGGCAGCGTGGAGGCCTCGCGGCGTGCCGGTATCAACGTCACGGCCATCCGGATCTCCGTCTTCTCCCTCGCCGGCACCTTCGCGGCCATCGGCGGCCTGTTCTGGGCCTCCAAGATCGCGGCGGCGAACCAGAGCGCCGGCGCCGGTGACCTGCTGATGAACGTCATCGCGGCGGCCGTCATCGGCGGCACCAGCCTCTTCGGTGGCCGCGGCCGGACCTGGAACGCCCTCCTCGGCGTCATGGTCATCGTCTCGATCCAGTACGGACTGGCGCTCGAGGGCATCGCCACCCCGATCCAGTACATGATCACCGGTGGTGTGCTGCTGGCCACCGTCGTGATCGACTCGATCACCCGCAAGACGCAGAAGACCGCAGGTCGCGCATAGCAGAACCAGCCAGTGCCCGGCACCGTGACACGGTGCCGGGCACTGCTGCGTCTGGGCCTTCGGAGTGATGCGGAACGCACCGCCCGATGACTGCGCCCCGTCGCGGAACATTAGACTCGACGAATCGGCACGCTCGACCAGCTCAACAGTCAAGGAGGCACGGGTGGCTTTGCTTACCCGTATCAAGGGACCGCGCGATCTGGACCGGCTCAGCCCGGAGCAGCTGGATCAGCTGGCCGCAGAGATCCGGACCTTTCTCGTCGACGCGGTCTCCAAGACCGGCGGGCACCTCGGTCCCAACCTCGGCGTCGTCGAGCTGACCATCGCTCTCCACCGGGTCTTCGAGTCCCCGAAGGACAAGGTCCTGTGGGACACCGGTCACCAGAGCTACGTGCACAAGCTCCTCACGGGCCGTCAGGACTTCTCCCGCCTCAAGATGAAGGGCGGCCTCTCCGGCTACCCGTCGCAGGCCGAGTCCGACCACGACGTCATCGAGAACTCCCACGCCTCCACGGTGCTCGGCTGGGCCGACGGCCTCGCCAAGGCCAACGAGGTGCTCCGCAAGGACGACCACGTCGTCGCGGTCATCGGTGACGGTGCCCTGACCGGCGGTATGGCCTGGGAGGCGCTGAACAACATCGCCGCCGCCAAGGACCGCCCGCTCGTCATCGTCGTCAACGACAACGAGCGTTCCTACGCGCCCACCATCGGCGGCCTGGCCAACCACCTCGCCACCCTCCGGACGACCGACGGCTACGAGCGCTTCCTCGCCCGCGGCAAGGACATCCTGGAGCGCACCCCCGTCGTCGGCAGGCCGCTCTACGAGACCCTGCACGGCGCCAAGAAGGGCCTCAAGGACTTCATCGCCCCGCAGGGCATGTTCGAGGACCTGGGCCTGAAGTACGTCGGCCCCATCGACGGCCACGACATCGAGGCGCTGGAGTCCGCCCTCGCCCGCGCCAAGCGCTTCGGCGGACCCGTGATCGTGCACTGCCTCACGGAGAAGGGCCGCGGCTACCAGCCCGCCCTCCAGGACGAGGCGGACCGCTTCCACGCGGTGGGCAAGATCCACCCCGACACCGGCCTGCCGATCGCCAGCTCGGGACTCGACTGGACCTCCGTGTTCGGCGAGGAGATGGTCCAGCTCGGCAGGGAGCGGGAGGACATCGTGGCGATCACCGCCGCGATGCTCCAGCCGGTCGGGCTCGACAGGTTCGCCAAGGCCTTCCCGGACCGTGTCTACGACGTCGGCATCGCCGAGCAGCACGGCGCGGTCTCCGCGGCGGGTCTGGCGACCGGCGGCGTGCACCCCGTCTTCGCGGTCTACGCCACTTTCCTCAACCGCGCCTTCGACCAGGTCCTGATGGACGTGGCCCTGCACAGGTGCGGCGTCACGTTCGTCCTGGACCGCGCCGGTGTCACCGGCACCGACGGCGCCTCGCACAACGGCATGTGGGACATGTCGATCCTTCAGGTCGTCCCGGGCCTGCGGATCGCCGCGCCGCGTGACGCGGACCAGGTGCGCGCCCAGCTGCGCGAGGCGGTCGAGGTCGACGACGCGCCGACCGTCGTGCGGTTCTCCAAGGGTGCCGTCGGCCCCTCGGTGCAGGCCGTGGGCCGGGTCGGAGGCATGGACGTCCTGCGGGAGGCGAAGGTGGCCGACCCCGACGTCCTGCTCGTCTCCGTCGGCGCGCTCGCCCCGATGTGCCTGGAGATCGCCGATCTCCTCGACAAGCAGGGCATCTCCACCACCGTGGTCGACCCCCGCTGGGTCAAGCCGGTCGACGAGGCCCTCGCGCCGCTCGCCGAGCTGCACCGGGTCGTCGTCACCGTCGAGGACAACAGCAGGGTCGGCGGTGTCGGCTCCGCCGTCGCCCAGGCGCTGCGGGACGCCGGCGTCGATGTCCCGCTGCGTGACTTCGGCATCCCGCCGCGCTTCCTCGACCACGCCTCCCGCAAGGAGGTCATGGCCGAGATCGGCCTGACGGCGCCGGACATCGCCCGCCAGGTGACGGGGCTCGTCGCCAGGCTGGACGGCCGCTTCGACAGCGAGGCCGTGGAGCCCGCCCGCGACTGACCGTCACCCGCTTGACGCGAATGGCACTGCACAGCGTGCATGAAGAGGGGCCGGAGGGTCACCCTGGGGGGGTGGTCCTGCCGGCCCTCTCGCGTGAAGCGTGCCTTTACGGCCGCCCGTGGACCACCCGCCGTCCCGATCATGTCGGGGATGCCAAGCGTGGAGGTGCACGGTGAGCACACAGACAGACCCTGCGGGCGGCCCAGCAGGCAGGAGGGGCGTCTTCCGGACCAAGACGGTCGAGCAGTCGATCCGCGACACCGAGGAGCCCGAGCACGCGCTGAAGAAGTCCCTCTCCGCCTGGGACCTGACCGTCTTCGGCGTCGGCGTCATCATCGGCACGGGCATCTTCGTCCTCACGGGTATCGCGGCCAAGGAGAACGCCGGGCCCGCGACCGCCCTGTCCTTCGTCGTCGCCGGCGTCGTCTGCGCACTCGCGGCGCTCTGCTACGCGGAGTTCGCCTCCACCGTGCCGGTGGCAGGTTCCGCGTACACGTTCTCCTACGCCTCCATCGGCGAACTGCCGGCCTGGATCATCGGTTGGGACCTGGTCCTGGAGTTCGCGCTCGGCACCGCCGTGGTGGCGGTCGGCTGGTCCGGGTACGCGCGGAACCTCCTGGACACCAATCTCGGCTGGCAGATGCCTTCCGCGTTGTCGGGGCCCGACGCGGGAGGGCACTTCGACCTGCTGGCCTTCCTGCTCATCCTGGCGCTGACCGCCGTCCTGGTCATCGGCATGAAACTGTCCGCCCGGATCACCGCGATCGTCGTCGCGATCAAGGTCACCGTGGTTCTGCTGGTCATCGTCGCGGGCCTGTTCTTCATCAAGGCGGACAACTACACCCCGTTCATCCCCCCGGCCCAGGCGCAGGAGACGGGCAGCGGTCTCACGGCGCCGCTGGTGCAGGTGCTGTTCGGCTACGCGCCCACCAACTTCGGCGTCATGGGCATCTTCACCGCGGCGTCCATCGTCTTCTTCGCCTTCATCGGGTTCGACGTCGTCGCCACCGCGGCGGAGGAGACCAGGAACCCCCAGCGGGACATGCCCCGCGGCATCCTGGGCTCGCTGCTCATCTGCACCGTGCTCTACGTGGCCGTGACGCTCGTCGTCACCGGTATGCAGAACTACAAAGAGATGTCGGCGACCGCGCCGCTCGCCGACGCCTTCAAGTCCGTCGATCAGCCATTCTTCGCCGGTGCCATCAGCCTCGGCGCGGTCGTGGGCCTCATCACCGTCTGCATGATCCTCCTCCTGGGCCAGACCCGGGTGTTCTTCGCGATGAGCCGTGACGGGCTGCTGCCGCGCTTCTTCTCCGTGACCCACCCGAAGTTCCGGACCCCCCACCGGGCGACCATCGTGCTCGGCTGCGTCATCGCCGTCATCGCGGGCTTCACCAGCCTCGAGGCGCTCGCGGCCCTGGTGAACATCGGCACGCTCTTCGCCTTCGTGATCGTGGCCCTCGGCGTCATCGTCCTCCGCCGCAGCCGCCCCGACCTGCACCGCGCCTTCCGCACCCCGTGGGTGCCGGCGCTCCCCATCATCTCCATTCTGGCGTCGCTCTGGCTGATGCTGAACCTGCCGACCGAGACCTGGCTGCGGTTCGGCGTCTGGATGGCCATCGGCGTGGTCGTGTACTTCCTCTACGGCCGCGGACACAGCCGGTTGCAGACGCGAGCCGGGCGCGGCAGGTCCCTGTCGGGTGACGGCAACCCTAAGTAGCCCGGCGGCCGTACCCCCGCTCAGCGGTGGTAACAGCTACACCATTCGCACCGGCCCCGTATGTCCTGCTCCGGCGGGACCTGCGGGGCCGGATACTGTGCGTTTCCGGGCCTCCACCCTGACCCGGAAAGGCACTCATGCCGGCGGAGCCGCCATCCTCGCTACGCCGCGTCCCCGCGCGGTCCCTGCCCCGGCAGCGCCGCTGGGTACCGGCCCCCGTGCGCCGTCTCCACTACTGGCGGCGGTTGCTCCCGGCGCTCGGCCTGCTCGCGCTCGTCACCCGCATCCCCTCCTTCGGGCACCGGGTGTGGAGCCCCGACGAGGGCTATCTCGCCGTCCAGGCCCGGATACTGGCGGACGGCGGAGCGCTGTACGAGACCGTCGTCGACCGCAAGCCGCCCCTGCTGCCGCTGCTCTACGAGATGTTGTTCGCGCTGTTCGGCGACGAGTCGCTGCGCTCGGTGAAGGTCTTCGCGGTCCTCGCCCAGCTCGTCACCGCCGCACTGCTCGCCAGCATCGCCCGCCGCCGCTGGGGCGACCGCGCCGGGCGCACCGCGGGCGTGCTGTATCTGCTGGTGTCCATCGGCCTGAACCCGGAGGACGCCCAGGCCGCCACCTTCGAGGTCTTCATACTGCCGTTCACGGCCGCGGCCGTCCGGTACGCCGACCGCGGCCGCTGGGCCGCCGCGGGCGTCGCGGTCGCGGGGGCGTTCCTCACCAAGCAGACCGGCGGAGCCGTCCTCGGCCCGGTCCTGTGGCTGCTCTGGCAGACCGCTCCGGCGCCGCGGAGCGCCCTGCTGCGTACGGCCCTGGGATTCGCCCTCCCGGTCCTGACCGCCGCGCTGCTCACCGACCCGTCCGGCTTTCTGTTCTGGACGGTCACCGGATCAGGGGCGTACGCCTCGTTCACCGGCTCCGAACTGCACGTCCTGTCCCGGGCCGTGGCCAACACGGCGCTGCTCGGGGTCGCCTGCGCGGGACTGGTCCCGCCGGTCGTGCGTGTGCTGCGCAGTGCGCGCACGGGCGTGGGCGACCTCTGGCTGTGGCTGGCGTCCTCGGCTGTCGCCGTGCTGCTGGGTTTCCACTTCTTCGGGCACTACTACCTGCAACTCATTCCGCCGCTGGCCCTGTTGGCGACGGGCGCGCTGCAGATCCTGCCGCGCCACCGGCTGGCGTCCGCGCTGCTGTGGTCGGCGTGCGGCTGCGCCCTGTTCCTCGTCTGGGGGACGCTGGCGCCGCGTCCGGAGCTGGCCCACGCCCAGCGCCTCGCGACGGCCGTACAGGCCCGTACAGGCCCCGCCGAGCGCGTTCTCGTGTGGGGGATGCACCCGGAGACGTACTGGCTCGCCGACCGGCCGCCCGCCAGCCGCTTTCTGACGGCCGGACTGCTCACCAACTACAGCGGCGGCCGCAACGGCCCCCAGGTGGGCGAGAAGTACGGCGTGGACGGCGCCTGGCCCACGTTCGCCGACGAGATGCGCGCCCACCCGCCGGCGCTGATCGTCGACGACTCCCGGGGCAAACCGTTCGCCCCCGAACGCGTCCCGACCCTGCGCAGGCTCCTGGAACGGCACTACGAACCGCTCCCCGACGAGATCGACGGTGCGGTGCTCTACGTCCGCTCATCCGGCGGCTGAAGGGCCCGGGGACCCATCGTGCGGGCGCCGAGTGCCTCGACGCGCCGCCGCAGTTCCCGGTCGGCCGTGACGACCACGACGTCCCGGCCGGCATCAGCCTCGGCGACCAGCTCCACGATCCGGTCGTCACCGCTGCCGGGCGCGGAGACGACCCGCACCGCGGGGATGCTCTCCACACCACGCGCGGCCCCCTCCGCGACGAGCACCACGTCGAGGGGGCCGGGAAGCTCGGGCAGCCCGGCGGCGGCGACCTGCGGCAGCCGGTCGCGCAGTCGCTCCACGGCGCCGCGCCGGTCCCGCCACCAGCCGTCCGGCACGGATCCGATGACGTTGGCCGCATCGACGATCAGCAGGGGTTCCATGCAACCAGCGTGACATGCGAAGGCCCCGGCACCAGTCGGGTGCCGGGGCCTCGGTCAGCGGTAGGACTACGCGGGGACGCTCGCGACGCCCTGCGCCAGGAACGGCTTGCCGTTCACCCGCTGGGAGACACCCTCACGGTCCAGGTACGGCGTGATGCCGCCCAGGTGGAAGGGCCAGCCGGCGCCGGTGATCAGGCAGAGGTCGATGTCCTGGGCCTCGGCCACGACACCCTCGTCCAGCATCAGACCGATCTCCTGCGCCACCGCGTCGAGAACGCGGTCGCGGACCTGCTCCTCGGTGAGGACGGAGTCGCCCTGCTGGAGGAGTGCGGCGACCTCGGGGTCCAGCTCCGGCTTGCCGGAATCGTGGACGTAGAAGCCGCGCTTGCCGGCCTTGACCACCGCGGCCAGGTTCGCCGAGACCGTGAAGCGGTCCGGGAAAGCCCGGTTGAGGGTCTCGGACACGTGCAGACCGATCGCCGGGCCGACGAGCTCCAGCAGGACCAGCGGCGACATCGGAAGTCCGAGCGGCTCGATCGCCTTCTCGGCGGTGGCGACCGGGGTGCCCTCGTCGATGACGTTCTGGATCTCGCCCATGAAGCGGGTCAGGATGCGGTTCACGACGAACGCGGGGGCGTCCTTCGTCAGCACCGCGGTCTTCTTCAGCTTCTTCGCCACACCGAACGCGGTGGCGAGCGAGGCGTCGTCCGTCTGCTCGCCGCGGACGATCTCCAGCAGCGGCAGGACCGCGACCGGGTTGAAGAAGTGGAAGCCGACGACGCGCTCCGGGTGCCGGAGCTTCGACGCCATCTCGGTGACGGACAGCGAGGAGGTGTTGGTGGCGAAGATCGCGTGGGCGGGGGCGACGGCCTCCACCTCGGCGAACACCTGCTGCTTGACGCCGATCTCCTCGAAGACGGCCTCGATGACGAAGTCGGCGTCGGAGAAGCCCTCCGCCTTGTCCAGCACACCGGAGACCAGGGCCTTCAGGCGGTTGGCCTTGTCCTGGTTGACGCGGCCCTTGCTCAGCAGCTTGTCGATCTCGGCGTGGACGTAGCCCACACCCTTGTCGACGCGCTCCTGGTCGATGTCGGTCAGGACGACCGGCACCTCGAGGCGGCGCAGGAACAACAGCGCCAGCTGGGAGGCCATCAGACCCGCGCCCACGATGCCGACCTTGGTGACCGGGCGCGCCAGGCTCTTGTCCGGGGCGCCGGCGGGACGCTTGGCCCGCTTCTGCACCAGGTTGAAGGCGTAGATGCCGCTGCGCAGTTCGCCGCCCATGATGAGGTCGGCCAGCGCGGTGTCCTCGGCGTCGAAGCCCGCCTGGAGGTCGCCGTCCTTGGCGGCGGCGATGATGTCCAGGGCGCGGTAGGCGGCCGGGGCGGCGCCGTGCACCTTGGAGTCGGCGATGGCACGGCCACGGGCGACGGCCTGGTCCCAGGCGTCACCGCGGTCGATCTCCGCCCGCTCGACGACGATCTCGCCCTTGAGGACGGACGCCGTCCACAGCAGCGACTGCTCCAGGAAGTCGGCGCCCTCGAAGATCGCGTCGGCGATGCCGAGCTCGAAGACCTGCGCGCCCTTGAGCTGCTTGTTCTGGTTGAGCGAGTTCTCGATGATGACCGAGACCGCGCGCTCCGGGCCGATCAGGTTCGGCAGCAGCGCGCAGCCGCCCCAGCCGGGGACGAGACCGAGGAAGACCTCGGGCAGCGAGAAGGCGGGGATGGCCTGCGAGACGGTGCGGTACGAGCAGTGCAGACCGACCTCGACACCGCCGCCCATCGCCGCGCCGTTGTAGTAGGCGAAGGTCGGCACGGCGAGGTGGGAGAGCCGCTTGAAGACGTCGTGGCCGCCCTTGCCGATGGCGAGCGCGTCGGAGTGCTCCTTGAGCAGCTCCACACCCTTGAGGTCGGCGCCGACGGCGAAGATGAACGGCTTGCCGGTGATGCCGACGCCGGTGATCGAACCCTCCGACGCCTCCTTCTCGACCTGGTCGATCGCGGCGTCGAGATTCGCGAGCGACTGCGGGCCGAAGGTGGTCGGCTTGGTGTGGTCCAGGCCGTTGTCGAGCGTGATCAGCGCGAACCGGCCCGCGCCGGGCAGGTCGAGGTGGCGTACGTGCGCCTGCGTGACGACCTCGTCCGGGAACAGCTCGGCCGCGCCCTTCAGGAGTTCCGTGGTGGTGCTCACTTGGTGCCTCCGTCGAAGTGCGGGTTCTCCCAGATGACCGTCGCGCCCATGCCGAAGCCGACGCACATCGTGGTGAGGCCGTAGCGGACCTCGGGCTGCTCCTCGAACTGGCGGGCCAGCTGCGTCATCAGACGGACGCCGGAGGAGGCCAGCGGGTGACCGAACGCGATCGCGCCGCCGTACTGGTTGACGCGCGCGTCGTCGTCGGCGATGCCGTAGTGGTCGAGGAAGGCGAGCACCTGGACGGCGAAGGCCTCGTTGACCTCGAAGAGGTTGATGTCCTCGATCGACAGGCCCGCCTTGGCCAGCGCCTTCTCGGTGGCCGGGATCGGGCCGTAGCCCATCACCTCGGGCTCTACGCCGGCGAAGGCGTACGAGACGAGACGCATCTTGACCGGCAGGTTGTTCTCGCGCGCGAACTCCTCGGACGCGATGAGCGAGGCGGTGGCGCCGTCGTTGAGACCGGCGGCGTTGCCCGCGGTGACGCGGCCGTGCACACGGAAGGGGGTCTTCAGACCCGCGAGGCTCTCCAGCGTCGTGCCGGGGCGCATCGGCTCGTCCTGCGTGACCAGGCCCCAGCCGGTCTCGCCGGCCTCGGGGTTGGTGCGGCGGACCGAGATCGGCACCAGGTCCTGCTGGATCTTGCCGTTCGCGTACGCCTTCGCCGCCTTCTCCTGCGAGCGCACGGCGTACTCGTCGGCGCGCTGCTTGGTGATGTGCGGGTAGCGGTCGTGCAGGTTCTCCGCGGTCATGCCCATGAAGAGGGCGGACTCGTCGACGAGCTTCTCGCTCACGAACCGCGGGTTCGGGTCGACGCCCTCGCCCATGGGGTGGCGGCCCATGTGCTCGACACCGCCGGCGACGGCGATGTCGTAGGCACCGAAGGCCACGCCGCCCGCGACAGAGGTGACGGCGGTCAGGGCGCCGGCACACATGCGGTCGATCGAGTAGCCGGGCACGGACTGCGGCAGGCCCGCGAGGATGCCAGCGGTCCGGCCGATGGTCAGGCCCTGGTCACCGATCTGCGTGGTCGCGGCGATCGCCACCTCGTCGATCTTCGTGGGGTCGAGGTCCGGGTTGCGGCGCAGCAGCTCCCGGATCGCCTTCACGACGAGATCGTCGGCCCGGGTCTCGTGGTAAATGCCCTTCGGGCCCGCCTTGCCGAACGGGGTGCGGACGCCGTCGACGAAGACGACGTCCCTGACGGTACGAGGCACGATGGCTCTCCTCCAGGGTGCGGGGTGGCACTGCTGCGGGGCGCGCTGAGCGCGCGCTTTCCTCCGGCCATGCTACTTGTGGGTAACCAAGCTGCCCACCCCAAGGGACGGGAGCGGCGAACGTCACACCGGGTGAGGCGCTTCAGCCGTTCCGCCGTTCGGACGCGTGGGCGCTCTGCGGGCGGTACGTCCAGCCCGTCCGGCGGGGGAGTACACGCCCGCCGGGGTGGAGCCACCGGTATGCGGGTTGCTGCGGGTTCTGCTCCGGCGCGGCGTGCCTCGACAGCCGGCGGGGCGGGGGCCGTGCCGGCGTGTGAGGACACGCCCGCGGGGGGTGCCGGGCCAACGGCGTGCGGGTTCTCGCGTCGTCCCGCGCCGGCTTCGCGCTCGATCGGCGGCGGGATGTGGGCCCGTGGGTTCGCCACTGGCGTGGAGGCCCGCACGGGTGAGGTGGCCGGGACGTCAAGCCCGTCGTCCGGCGGGGGCAGGTCGGCCCGCAGGGCGGGCCGCCGGTGTGTGGGTTCTGGCGGGGCTTGGCCCCGGGGTCCGCGCCTCGATCACGGGCGGGGGCCGACCGTCCAGCCCATCCGACGGGGGACAGGCAGGTCGGCAGGGCGTGCCTCTGGGGTGCGGGTTCTGGGGGCTTGGCCCCCGGGCCCGCGCCCCGGTCACCGGGCGGGGCCGGCCGTCCAGCCCGCCCCGCAGGAGCGCCGCGCCACCGGGGTGCAGGTACCGGCGGGGCTGCGTCCCCGAGGCCCGCGCCTCGGTCACCGGGCGGGGCCGACGGTCCAGCCCGTCCGGCGGGGGATAGCCAGCAGTGCGTGCCGCTCTTGTGCGGGTTCTGGGGGGCTTGGCCCCGGGCCCGCGCCTCGGCCACCAGACGGAGCCGACCGTCCAGCCCGCCCCGCAGGAGCGCCGCGCCACCGGCGTGCGGGTTGTTGCCGGTTCCGCCCGGGGCCCCGTGCCGTGCGGGGCCCCCGGTGCGTCAGGTCGTCGCGGTTGCCGTCAGTGCGCGCGTCAGCAGCGGCGCGACCTGTTCGATCTGCCACGGCCGCGCCCCGTACGACGCCAGTGCCTGCGCCACCGCCTCGACCGACGGCTGCGCCGGCGGCTCCCAGCACACCCGTCGGACCGTGTCGGGAGTGATCAGGTTCTCCTGCGGCAGGTTCAGCTCCTCCGAGAGCGCGGAGACGGCCGCCCGCGCCGCCGTCAGACGTGCGGCGGCGGCCGGGTCCTTGTCGGCCCAGGACCGCGGCGGCGGCGGGCCGTTGAGCTGCTGGCCCGGCTGCGGCAGCTCGGCGTCGGGCAGTGCCTTCGCCCGGTCGACCGCCGCCTGCCACTGTTCCAGCTGCCGCCGGCCCATGCGGTGCCCGAACCCGGGCAGCGCGGTCAGTGCCTGCACATTCGCCGGGAGGGCTAGTGCCGCCTCGACGATCGCGCCGTCGCCCAGCACCTTTCCCGGTGACACGTCCCGACGCTGGGCCACCCGGTCCCGGGTCGTCCACAGCTCCCGTACGACGGCCATCTGACGCCGCCGGCGCACCTTGTGCATGCCCGACGTCCGACGCCAGGGGTCCTTGCGCGGGGGTGCGGGCGGCGCCGAGGCGATGGCCTCGAACTCCTGGTGGGCCCACTCCAGCTTGCCCTGCCGGTCCAGCTCCTTCTCCAGCGAGTCGCGCAGATCGATCAGCAGCTCGACGTCGAGCGCGGCGTAGCGCAGCCACGGCTCGGGGAGCGGGCGGGTCGACCAGTCGACGGCGGAGTGTCCCTTCTCCAGTGCGTAACCGAGGACGGACTCCACCATCGCGCCGAGCCCTACCCGGGGGAACCCGGCGAGCCGTCCGGCCAGCTCGGTGTCGAAGAGCCGGGTGGGGAGCATGCCTATTTCACGCAGGCACGGCAGGTCCTGTGTCGCGGCGTGCAGGATCCACTCCGTACCGGACAGCGCCTCGCCCAGACCGGACAGGTCGGGGCAGCCGACCGGATCGATCAGCGCGCTGCCCGCGCCCTCGCGGCGCAGCTGCACGAGATAGGCGCGCTGGCCGTAGCGGTAGCCGGACGCGCGCTCCGCGTCGACGGCGACCGGGCCGGTGCCGGCGGCGAACGCGGCGATCACTTCGGCCAGCGCATCGGCGTCGGCGACTACCGGAGGAATCCCCTCGCGGGGCTCCAGCAAGGGGATCGGTTCTTCTTCGGCTGCGACGCCGTCGTCCGGGGGAGCGCCCCCGGCGGTTCGCAGTGCGGTCTCTGCTGCGGTCTCTTGGGCGTCGGTCACGTGTCAAGGGTATCTGTGAACGGACAGCGCCCGTCGACGGAACGTTCCGTCGACGGGCGCGAAGAAATGTGGAGCGATCAGTGAATGATGCCGGTGCGCAGGGCGACGGCGACCATCCCGGCACGGTCGCCCGTGCCGAGCTTGCGGGCGATGCGGGCGAGGTGGCTCTTGACGGTGAGCGCGGACAGGCCCATCGAGACGCCGATGGCCTTGTTCGACTGGCCTTCGGCGACGAGCCGGAGCACCTCGACCTCACGGCCGGAGAGCTCGCGGTAGCCGCCCGGGTGGCTCGGGGCACCCGGGGGGCGGCGGTGCAGTCGGCCGGCTCCGGCGCCGATGGGTGCCGCGCCGGGACGGGTGGGGTGACCGATGTTCGTACGGGTACCGGTGACGACGTATCCCTTGACGCCGCCGGCGAGCGCGTTGCGCACCGCGCCGATGTCGTCGGCGGCGGACAGGGCCAGACCGTTCGGCCAGCCGGCCGCCCGGGTCTCGGACAGGAGGGTCAGCCCGGAACCGTCGGGCAGATGGACGTCGGCAACGCAGATGTCGCGCGGGTTGCCGACGCGGGGACGGGCCTCCGCGATGGACGACGCCTCGATCACGTCACGTACTCCGAGGGCCCACAGGTGGCGGGTGACGGTGGAGCGGACGCGCGGGTCGGCTACGACGACCATGGCCGTCGGCTTGTTCGGGCGGTAGGCGACCAGGCTTGCGGGCTGCTCGAGAAGAACGGACACCAGGCCTCCTGGGGAAGGTGCGGGACGGGACCGGCTCGGGGAAGCCGGGGCGAAACCGTGCAGTTAGGTCACTGATCTCTTCGGCACCGAACGCGGCCGCCTTTAGAGAATGATCACGATTTAGTGAGTAACAATTGGGGCAATTCGGACGGGTGATCGATCATCCTACGAGCGAACTCATCAGGCCGTTCGTGCGAGGTCGGGTGGGGAGAGCGGTACGGGCTCAGCACGAAGGACGGCCCGCGCACAGTGTCGCGGGCCGTACCGGGGTGAACGTTCACCGATGCTGCGGGCCCCGCCGCTGGGGGAGGGAGACCACGCCCGTCACCGCGTCCGCCGGACCGGCCGGCGTCGGCGGCAGTCCCGCGATCTGACAGAGCAGATCACACCAGGCAGTGAGGTGTCCGCCCGAGTCCGGCACCCCGCCGTGACCCTCGCGCGGTGTCCAGGACGCACGGATCTCGATCTGCGTAGCGGGCCGCCGGTCGGAGAGTCCACCGAAATAGTGAGACCCCGCGCGGGTGACGGTGCCGCTCGGCTCACCGTACGAAAGTCCGCGCGCTTCCAGCGCGCCCGTCAGCCACGACCAGCACACCTCCGGAAGCAGCGGGTCGGCGGCCATCTCCGGTTCGAGCTCCGCCCGCACCAGCGTCACCATCCGGAACGTGCCCTGCCAGGCATCGTGGCCGGCCGGGTCGTGGAGCAGCACAAGACGTCCGTCGGCGAGATCGTCCTCGCCGTCGACCACCGCCGCCTCCAGCGCGTAGGCATGCGGGGCGAGCCGCTGTGGCGGCCGGGCCGGATCCACCTCGATCTCGGGGCGCAGCCGTGCGGCCCGCAGCGCGTCGACCGCCTGCGAGAACGCGCGGGGGACGGCGTTCCCCTCCGCGCTGTCCGTCGCATCAGCGTCGTTGGAATGATCCGGATGATCAGAAAACTGTCCCTGAGCCGCAGCCATGCGGGGAAGAGTAGGCGGAACGGGGGCTCGGCGCAGGGAGGGACACCCGGGCCGGGGCAGCCACTTCAGGCGTCCGTGCGAAGATTTGGGGCGTGAGCGCCAACGAATGCCCCTCGGGCCAGCAGCCGAAGACGTACGACTCCGCCTTCCTCAAGGCGTGCAGGCGCGAGCCGGTGCCGCACACGCCCGTCTGGTTCATGCGGCAGGCGGGCCGCTCACTGCCCGAGTACCTGAAGGTCCGCGAGGGCGTCCCGATGCTCGAGTCCTGTATGCGTCCCGAGCTCGTCACCGAGATCACGCTGCAGCCCGTGCGCCGCCACAAGGTCGACGCCGCGATCTACTTCAGCGACATCGTCGTCCCGCTCAAGGCGATCGGCGTCGACCTCGACATCAAGCCCGGCGTCGGGCCCGTCGTCGCCGATCCGATCCGCACCCGGGCCGACCTCGACCAGCTGCGCGACCTCACGCCCGAGGACGTCTGGTACGTCACCGAGGCGATGGGAATGCTCACCCAGGAGCTCGGCTCCACCCCGCTCATCGGTTTCGCCGGTGCGCCCTTCACCCTTGCGAGCTATCTCGTCGAGGGCGGTCCCTCGCGCAACCACGAACACACCAAGGCGCTGATGTACGGCGACCCGCAGCTGTGGGCGGATCTGCTGGACCGGCTCGCGGAGATCACGTCCGCGTTCCTCAGGGTGCAGATCGAGGCGGGCGCCAGTGCGGTGCAGCTGTTCGACTCGTGGGTGGGCGCGCTCGCTCCCGCGGACTACCGGCGCTCGGTGATGCCCGCGTCGGCGAAGGTCTTCGACGCGGTCGCCTCCTACGGCGTGCCCCGCATCCACTTCGGTGTGGGCACGGGCGAACTGCTCGGCCTCATGGGCGAGGCCGGCGCCGATGTCGTGGGTGTCGACTGGCGCGTCCCGATGAACGAGGCCGCGCGCCGCGTCAGCCCCGGCAAGGCGCTCCAGGGCAATCTCGATCCGGCGGTGCTCTTCTCCACCCGCGAGGCGGTGGAGGCGAAGACCCGCGAGGTGCTGGACGCGGCGTCGGACCTCGAGGGCCACATCTTCAACCTGGGCCACGGGGTGCTCCCGACGACCGACCCGGACGCCCTGACCCGGCTCGTGGAGTTCGTCCACGAGCGGACCGTTCGCTAGTTCTCGCCGCCGTGACCGGGCCCGTGGCCCGGTCACGGCAGGGTCCGGCCCGGCTCAGCCCGCCTTGCGGACCGCTGTCACTGCCTTGCGGGCCGCGACCAGGACCGGGTCCCAGACCGGTGAGAACGGCGGCGCGTAGCCCAGGTCCAGGGCGGTCATCTGCTCCACCGTCATCCCGGCCGTCAGCGCCACCGCCGCGATGTCGACCCGCTTGCCCGCGCCTTCCCGGCCCACGATCTGGGTGCCCAGCAGCCGGCCCGTGCGGCGCTCGGCGAGGATCTTCACCGTCATGGGCGCCGCGTCCGGGTAGTAGCCCGCCCGGCTCGTCGACTCGATCGTCGCGGTGACGTACTGGAGTCCGACCTCGGCCGCGTCCTTCTCGCGCAGACCGGTCCGCGCGATCTCCAGCTCGCACACCTTGCTGACCGCCGTACCGACGACGCCCGGGAACGTCCCGTACCCGCCTCCGATGTTCGCCCCGATGATCTGGCCGTGCTTGTTGGCGTGCGTGCCCAGCGGGATGTGCCGCTCGCGGCCCGAGACGAGGTCGAGCACCTCGACGCAGTCGCCGCCCGACCAGATGTTGTCGTGACCGCGGACCCGCATGGCCAGATCGGTGAGCAGCCCGCCGTACGCACCGAGCGGCAGCCCCGCGGCCCCGGCGAGTGCCGTCTCCGGCCGCACACCGATGCCGAGGACCACCACGTCCGCCGGGTACTCCTTGTCCTCCGTGGCCACCGCGCGGACCCGGCCGTCCTCACCGGTGAGCACCTTGGTGACCTCGGCCCCGTTCACCGTCGTGATGCCCATGTTGTCCATCGCGGTGTGGACCAGCCGGCCCATGTCCGGGTCGAGGGTGATCATCGGCTGCTCACCGCGGTTGAGGACGGTCACCTCGAAGCCGCGCTTCAGCATCGCCTCGGCCATCTCCACGCCGATGTACCCCGCACCGACCACCACCGCGTGGCGGCCCTCGGTGCCGGCGAGCGTGTCCAGCAGCTGCTGGCCGTCGTCCAGGTTCTGCACGCCGTGCACCCCGGGCGCGTCGATACCCGGCAGCGGGGGACGGACGGGGCGCGCGCCGGTCGCGATCACCAGCTTGTCGTAGCCCGTCCAGGCCACCTCGCCGCTCTCCAGGTCACGCGAGCGCACCCGGCTCCCGGCGACATCGATCTCCGTGACCTCGGTGCGCATGCGCAGATCGATGGAGCGCTCGCGGTGCTCCTCGGGCGTACGGGCGATCAGCCGGTCCCGTTCGCGTACGTCACCGCCCACCCAGTAGGGGATCCCACAGGCCGAGAACGAGCTGAAGT
The DNA here is from genome assembly GCF_040302905.1 of Streptomyces sp. NPDC096193. NCBI lineage: Bacteria > Bacillati > Actinomycetota > Actinomycetes > Kitasatosporales > Streptomycetaceae > Streptomyces > Streptomyces sp. NPDC096193. The sequence continues at coordinate 284,628 of NZ_JBEOSJ010000002.1, forward strand.
GGCCGCGCTCGAACGCGACGATCTCCAGTTCCTCCGGGCCCTTGAGCCTGCGTGCCTGCGATGCGGCGGACATGCCCGCCGCATCGGCCCCGACGATGACCAGTCGCTCTGTTGCCATGGGAACACGCTACGGGGGAGCGGCCGTTCAGTCCTGGCCAGGGCCGCGCACCGGGCCGGATCCCGTGCCATCCGCGTTGCCGTCGCCCGGCCACGGCAGATGCGCGGGCGCCGCCGCCTCGGTGGCCGCGCGCCGCGGCAGCCGCGGCCGTACCCCCCAGCGCCAGAGCGCGTACAGCAGCACGAGTACCGCGGCGAACGGGACCACCGCGCCGATCACGACGCCCGCCCAGCGGCCCGTGGCCACCAGCGCGTCCCAGCCGCCGCCGAGCGCGTCCACGAAGCCCGGGTCGTCGTCGTGCCGCTCCTCCTTCTTCCTCTCCTTCTCGGAGAGGGAGAGGGTGATCGTCGCCAGCGTGGTGCGGTCCTTGAGCGCGGCCTGCTGCGCGAGCAGCGATTCCAGATCCGCCTGACGGCTGCTCAGCTGCCCTTCGAGCGCGACGATGTCGCCGAGCCTGGTCGCCCGGTCCATCAGTGCCCGCACCCTGGCCACGCTCGCCCGCTGGGTGGCGATCCGGCTCTCCACGTCCACGACCTGGTCGGTGACGTCCTTGGCGTCCGCCTTGCGGGACAGCAGCCTGCCCGTGCCCGCCAGTGCCGACAGCACCTCGTCGTACTTCTCCTGCGGCACACGCAGGACGACCCGTGAGGCCACCTGCGTGTCGTCGATCCGCTCCGTCGACTCGTCCGCGACATGACCCCCGGCCGTCTCGACGGCGCTGCGGGCCGAGGCCAGCGCCTTCTGCGCGTCCGCGACCTCCACCTCCAGCGTCGCGGTACGGATGATGTGCGCCGGTGCGAGGGTGACCGGCTTCTTCGGCGCGGCGTGCTGAGCGTCGGGCTCCGCCCTGTCCGCGGCGGAACCCGCCGCCCCCTCCTGCCTGGCGGGTTTCGCCGCGCTCTCCCCCTTGTCGTCGCTCGCCCCGCCACTGCATCCGGCGACGGCGAGTGAAGCGGTGAGCATCAGTGCCGCGAACGTACGTCGAGCCCGCATGTCGGCCCCCCCAGGGACATCGGTGAGTGTCACCGGTTCGACGGCGGGCCCGCGGCAAGGGTTGCCGTCCTGCGGTCCCGAAGCGGTCACGGTCGGGACTCGGAACGGCGTTTGAGAGAGTGGGGACATGGAGTCTTCTGCGCACACGGGCGCCCCCACCGGCCATGTCGTCGTCGTGGGCGGCGGCATCGCCGGCCTCGCGGCCGCCCACCGGCTCGTCACCGCCGGAGTGCGGGTGACGCTGCTGGAGGCGACCGACCGGCTGGGCGGCAAACTGCAGACCGGCGAGATCGAAGGGCTTGCCGTCGACCTCGGCGCCGAGTCGATGCTCGCCCGCCGCCCGGAGGCCGTCGACCTGGCCCGCGCCGTGGGGCTCGGCGACCGGCTCCAGCCGCCCGCCACGGCCACCGCCTCCGTGTGGACGCGCGGCGCGCTGCGCCCGATGCCCAAGGGGCACGTCATGGGCGTGCCGGGCTCCGCCGAGGCCCTCACCGGACTCCTCTCCGCGGAGGGCATCGCCCGGATCGAGCAGGAGCGCGACCTCGCCCCCGTCGAACTCGGTGACGATGTCGCCGTCGGCGCCTACGTCGCCGACCGTCTCGGCCGCGAGGTCGTCGACCGCCTGGTGGAGCCCCTCCTCGGCGGGGTGTACGCGGGCGACGCCTACCGGATCTCGATGCGCGCCGCCGTCCCCCAGCTCTTCGAGGCGGCCAGGACCCATGACTTGCTGCTGGAGGGCGTGGCGGAGATCCAGCGCCGGGCGCGGGAAAGGCCGCAGAGCGGGCCCGTCTTCATGGGCGTCGCGGGCGGTGTCGGCCTGCTGCCGGGGGCCGTCGCCGACGCGGTGCGCGCCGCCGGCGGCGAGATCCTCACCGAGACCCCCGTCGTGGGCCTGAGCCGCGAGGCCGAGGGGTGGCGGATCCGCACCGACCGCGGGGTGTTCGCCGCCGACGCGGTGGTGCTCGCCACCCCCGCCTGGTCGGCCTCGGCCCTGCTCTCCGCCGAGTCGCCCGAAGCCTCCGCCGAACTCGGCCGGATCGAGTACGCCTCCATGGCCCTGGTGACCCTCGCCTTCCGGCGGGCGGACCTGACGGGCCTGCCCAACGGCAGCGGCTTCCTGGTCCCGCCGGTCGACGACCGCACCATCAAGGCCTCCACCTTCTCCAGCAACAAGTGGGGCTGGGTCGGCGAGAGCTCGTCGGACCTGTTCGTCCTGCGCACCTCCATCGGCCGGTACGGCGAGGAGGAGCATCTGCACCGCGAGGACGCCGACCTCGTCGGGGCGTCCCTGGACGACCTCGGCGAGGCGACCGGGATCGCGGCCCGCCCCGTGGCCACCGAGGTGACCCGCTGGATCGGCGGGCTGCCGCAGTACCCGGTGGGCCACCTGACCCGTGTCGCCCGCATCCGCGACGAGGTCGCCAAGCTTCCCGGCCTGCGGATCTGCGGGGCCGCGTACGACGGTGTCGGCATCCCCGCCTGCATCGCCGACGGCCGGCGCGCCGCGGAGGAGATCATCGCCACGCCCACCCTGGCGCGAGGCACGGGTCGGCAGGCGGGAGAATAGCCTCATGAGTGCGCCCGAAAAGATCCCGAACGCAGGCAAGAAGGCCAAGGATTTCAACGAGGTCATCCGGTACACGCTGTGGTCCGTCTTCAAGCTGCGCGATGTGCTCCCCGGCGATGCCGACCGGTCCGCGTACGCGGACGAGGTGCAGGAGCTGTTCGACCAGCTCGCCGCCAAGGACGTCACCGTGCGCGGCACGTACGACCTGTCCGGACTGCGTGCCGACGCCGACCTCATGATCTGGTGGCACGCCGAGACCGCGGACGAGCTCCAGGACGCGTACAACCTCTTCCGGCGCACCCGCCTCGGCCGGGCGCTGGAGCCGGTCTGGTCGAACATGGCGCTGCACCGCCCCGCCGAGTTCAACAAGTCGCACATCCCGGCCTTCCTGGCCGACGAGACGCCGCGCGACTACGTCAGCGTCTACCCCTTCGTGCGCTCCTACGACTGGTACCTGCTGCCCGACGAGGACCGCCGCCGGATGCTCGCCGACCACGGCAAGATGGCCCGCGGCTACCCGGACGTGCGCGCCAACACCGTGGCGTCGTTCTCGCTCGGCGACTACGAGTGGCTGCTCGCCTTCGAGGCGGACGAGCTGTACCGCATCGTCGACCTGATGCGTCATCTGCGCGCCTCCGAGGCGCGGATGCACGTCCGCGAAGAGGTCCCGTTCTACACCGGCCGCCGCAAGTCGGTCGGCGACCTGGTGGCGGGCCTCGCCTGAGGCTCGCCACACCATGAAGGCCGGGCCCGCATCCGCGGACCCGGCCTCGGCGACCCGGAAGATCAGACGGCGTGCGGCAGCTTCGGCTGCGCGGCGCGCCGCTCCAGCGACACCGGGTCAGGCTCCGGGTGCGGCGCGCACGAGGCGCGCCGCACCGGTGTCTCACCGCGGAGCAGGTAGTTCTCCAGGTGGGCGTTGACGCACTCGTTGCTGCCGCCCCCGATGCCGTGCGTCCCGGAGTCCTCCTCCGTGATCAGCACCGAACCCTTCAGCCGCTGCGCCAGCTCGCGCGCCCCTTCGTACGGCGTCGCCGCGTCCCTCTCGGCCGCCAGGATCAGCGTCGGCGGCAGTGCCCCGCGCTTCGTACGGACCTCCAGAGGCTCCTGCCGGGGCGCCGTCCAGAATGCGCACGGCAGGTTCATGAAGGCGTTGTCCCAGGTCTCGAACGGCGCCCTGCGGGCGAGTGCGGTGTTGTCGCGGTCCCAGACCTCCCACTCGGTGGGCCACGGGGCGTCGTTGCACTCGACGGCGGTGTAGACGGCGTTGGCGTTCTCCGAGTCCCCGGCGTACTCCGGCCGCGGGGCTGCCTGCGCGATCAGCGGCTTCTCGTTGCCCTTCAGATACTCCGAGAGCGCGGTCGCCCGCGCCACCCAGACGTCGTCGTAGTACCCGGTGCCGAGGAACGCGGCGTGCAGTTGGCCCGGGCCGACCTTGCCACCCGCCGGCTTCGTGGCGAGACGGTCGCGCGCCTTCTCGTAGCTGCGCATGACCTGCTCCGGCGTTCTGCCGAGATGGAACGTCCCGTCGTGCCGCGCGGCCCAGGCGCGGAAGTCCGACCAGCGGCTCTCGAACGCCAGTGACTGGTCGAGGTTGTTGCGGTACCAGATCTGGTCGGTGTCCGGGTTCACCGCCGAGTCGAAGACCATGCGGCGTACGTGCGAGGGGAAGAGGGTCGCGTACAGCGCGCCGAAGTACGTGCCGTAGCTGGCGCCCATGAAGGTCAGCCGCGGCTGGCCGAGCGCCGCCCGCAGTACGTCGAGGTCGCGGGCGTTGTTGAGCGAGGTGTAGTGACGCAGCGCGGGACCGGCCTTGCGCGCACAGCCCTCCGCGTACGCCTTCGCCTGCGCGATCCGCTCGGTCTTGTACGCGGGGGAGGGGTGCATCGGTGACGGCGTCGGAGCCTTGCCGAAGTCGGCCGGGTCCTCGCAGGACAGCGGCGCCGAACGGCCCACTCCGCGCGGGGCGTAGCCCACGATGTCGTACGCCCGCGCGATCCGCTTCCACTCCGGGAGCTGGGCCGCCATCGGGAAGTACATGCTGGAGGCGCCGGGGCCGCCCGGGTTGTAGACGAAGGCCCCTTGGTACTCGGTCGCCTCACCGCTCGCCTTCACACGGCTGACGGTCAGGGTGATCTGACGGCCCGACGGGTCCGCGTAGTCCAGCGGAACCTTGACCGTGCCGCAGCTGACGGACGAGGGCAGCCCTTCGACCTTGGGACAGGTGCCGAACACGATGCCCGCGTCGGCGGCCCGCTTCGCGGCGACAGCCGTCCCCTCCATCTCGGCGTCGAGGGTGGTGGTACCGCCGGCCGGGGCGACGGCCAGTGCGGTGATGACCAAGGAGCCGAGGCTGCTCACGGCCCCGTACTTCGTCACTGCTCTCATCGCGTTCCCTTCGTACGGACGGCGGCTGTGCGGCCGTGGAAAGGGAGATCCTTCGCGGAGCAGATAGTCATGTAAAGAACCTGAATGGGGTGTCGGCCTCAATGACCCATAAGGGGTGAACCACTCGTGGGGCCGACGCTGAGAGCGGCCCGCAGCGACGGGTCGTCGACCGCCCCGACGCCGTGCACCGCCACCGCGGTCAGGAACGCCCGCTCGCTGCCGTCGGCGGTGCCGACGAGGCTGCCCAGCAGACGCCGGCCGTCGGGTGAGGCCCACCGGGTGTAGGGATGCACCTCGATCCGCGCGATCGCCAGAGCGCCGAGCGTGAGGGGCAGCGGCAGCGCGAACCAGACGATCACGGGCCCGCCGCCGCCCTGCTCCTGAGGGACCATCAGCACCGACAGAGCCGCCAGCGCCGCGGTGAGCATGGTCGCGCCGCGCACCTGACGGACGGCGGACGCCACCTGCGTCCTGTCTCTGTCCGGGACGGTGAGGCCCGCGTGGACCAGACGGTCGGCGAGGGTGCGCACCGCGTCGGCGGCGGACGCGGCGGCCCGTACCGCCGCTGTCCGCGCCTGACCCGCGGGGCCGATGGCGCCGAGCACCGAACGTTCCAGATCGTCCTCGCCGTCCGGGTCCACGACGGTGGCCCAGCCCGTGTGCGCCAGCAGCAGTCTGCGCCGGCGGTGCATGGAGACGAGGGTGAGCTCGGTGACCCGCTGCGGTCCGCCGGCCAGGAAGGCCGCCTCGTAGAGCGTCAACTCCCGCTGTGCGCCGAGCGGTGCGCTGGGCGGGCGAGCCGTGTCCACCGCCGCGAGACGCAGGCGGGCGCAGCTGAGTCCCGCCGCTGACCAGGCCAGGAACAAGAACAGGAGCGAGAGCATGGGCGTGTTGTACGCGAGATGTCCCTCGCGGGGCCACATCTCGTCCACGATCCGGACACGACATCGGGGGCCGGTGACGGCGCGGCGGGCACGGGAACCCGCGCGGCGGGCACGAATCCGCGTGACACGGCCGCGGGGAACCCGTCAGGAACTGCCGCCGCCCCCACAGCTCGAACCGCCGGACGAGCCGCCGCAGCTCGACCCTCCGGACGAACCGCCGGACGAGCCGCCGCAACCGGACCCTCCCGACGAACCGCCGCACCCCGAGCCGCAACTGCTGCCGCAGCCTCCTCCGCCGCCCGGACTCGCCGCCGCACACCACACGACCGCGGTGGTGGTCGCGAACGCGGCCGAACGCTCCTGCCGGGACACGGGAGTCCGGGCCGCGGTCCTCAGCTGTGCTTGGAGGAAGGGGTCCGTCACCCCGCGCAGGCCGTACAGGGCGACGAGATGGGCGGGGGAGTGCAGATGCGCGAACTGCGTCCCGAAGGAGCGCAGGGCGTCCTGGCCGGCAGAACTGATGCGGCGGCGCGAGCGGTTGGCCGCCGTGAAGCCGATCCCGATGCCCACGAACAGGGCCGGCAGCACCAGCACGATGAAGGGGATCCCGGAGTCGTCGGGGCCGGAGGGCATGAAGGTCAGGACCGTGACGACGAACGCGAACGGAAAGCCCATCACGCACACGAACCCCTGGCAGAGGCCCCAGACCGTCAGCGCTCGGTTCGCCCCTGGCGGGAGCATCAGCCCGCGTGCGGCGAGAGCGTCACCGATCTCCTGCACCGCGGGGTTGCGCATCACCGAGCGGCGCAGGGTGTGCAGCGCACCCGTGGGCGATGCGGCCAGTTCGTCGAACACGGCCCGTTCCACGAGGTCCCGGGCGACCGGGCGCTGGGCGACGACGATGCCCGGACCGCCGATGGCCAGCCGCCCGTCCGCGTGCAGGACGGCGAGCGCCGCGTCCACGACCCGCGCCGGGCCGCCGCCGAGGAAGGCGGCCTCGTACACGTCGTGGATCTGTGCCCGGACGCCGGGGCCGGGGCCGCGGTGCGACCTGGACACCCGGACCAGCAGCGCGGTGGACGAGACGGCCACGGCGAGGTGGACGAGGATCGCGAGAACCGTCACGGCTGTCACCTCCCGACCAGCGCGGCCCGTGCCGCCCGGACGAACCGGGTGGCGCGCCGGGGCGGGTGCGCTCCGGCCCGCTCCTCCCACCAGCGGGCCAGCAGTCGGCGCGCGGTCTCGTCGGCGGGCTGCCCGGCGACGAGCAGCCGCTCCGCGAAGTCGAGCGCGTCACGCCGGTAACCGGCCCGCATGGGGCGGCACTTGGCGTACGTGAGAAAGGCGGGTCGGTACCCCTTGCCGAGTATCTCCGGCAGTTCGGGCGCGACCTTGGCGACGACGTCGGCGCGCTTGGCCGCGAGCGCGCGGCTCTGCACCCGGAGCCGCAGCGGGTCGAAGCCTTCGGGGGCAGGAGTCCCGGCGACCAGGGCGGAGAGCAGGGAGGCCTGGGCGATACCGACGCGCTCCCGGGCCCCGGGGTCTTCCTCCCCGCTGGTGACGCGCACGCCGCCGTCCGTGGCCCTCGCTGCCGCCCGCGGCCCGCCGTCGGCGCGGGCCGTACGCCCATCTCCGTCGGCGGAGGCGGTACGCACATCGCCGTCGGCACGGGCCACGGGTCCGGCGCCGTTCACCACCGTCGCGCGGACGGTCTCCATTTCGGCCGCCAGCTCCCCGGGCGGCGGGAAGTCGTCGTCGCGCTCCAGCAGGACGCCGGGCGGCGCGACCCGGGACCTCAACGCGCGCAGGACCCGCAGGACCGGTTCGGTGACCGGGTGGGCGTGGGTGTCGTGCCAGACGCCGTCGCGTTCGACACCGCCCGCGACATGGACGTACCGGATCGCCTCGACCGGCAGTTCGTCGAGCGCCTTCGCCGGGTCCTCCCCGCGGTTCACATGGTTGGTGTGGAGGTTCGCCACGTCGATCAGCAGGCCCACGCCGGTGCGTTCGACCAGCTCGGCCAGGAACTGGCCCTCCGTGAGCTCCTCCCCGGGCCAGGAGATCAGCGCCGCGATGTTCTCCAGCGCCAGCGGTACCGGCAGGAGGTCCTGGGCGATGCGGACGTTCTCGCAGAGCACCTTGAGCGCGTCCCAGGTGCGGGGCACCGGCAGCAGATGGCCGGCTTCGAGCTGGGGGGAGGCCGTGAGCACGCCCCCGGCCCGGACGAACGCGATGTGCTCCGTCATGAGCGGAGAATCCAGCGCCACAGCCCGCTCCGCGAGGTCCTTGAGCTTCTGCTCCGAGGGACGGTCCGCGCCGCCGAGACCGAGGGAGACCCCGTGCGGGACGATCTTGGTACCGCGCGCACGCAGCCGCGTCAGCGAGGCGGGCAGATGGCCGGGGCAGACGTTCTCCGCCACGACCTCGACCCAGTCGAGGCCCGGCAGGTCCTCCACGGCGTCCGCGATCTCAGGACGCCAGCCGATTCCGATACCCAGTTCCATGGGAAGTCCCCTCCTCTGCCCACTGCGCCGTGTGACGGTGCGTGCAGGGCCTATGGCCCCGCAGGACGGCGGCGAACCCGGAGGAGGGGACGTTCAGAGGTTGATTTGAGGTTGCGGTCCGCGAAAAGAACCAAGCTGTCCCGTGATCGACGGCCCTCAGCCGGCGGGCTGCGGTTCGGGCGCCTCCGGGCGGTTCGTGTTGACCGTGCCCGGCGCGACCGGCGAAGGGCTCGACGTGAGGGACTGGTTCCCGGACGGCTCAGCGGGCTGCGGCGCCGGCGGCAGGTTGCCGTCCGGCGGCGGCGGGCCCGTGGGGCTCGCGGTCACGCCGGTTGCCGCCTCGTTGGCGATGGCGTCGAAGTCGACCATGCCGGTGTTCTCCAGCATGGTGATGTGGTCCAGCACCGTGACGTTGGCGTCGGATGCGAGCTGCCGGATCAGTGTGTTCCGGGTGGTGTGCCGGACCTGCGCGATGAGCGAGAAGACCTTGCCGTGCGCGTTGCGCAGCAGGTTGGCGAACTTGTACTCGTACTCCCGGCCGCTCGCCGCCGACAGCTCCCGCAGCCAGCCCTGCTGCTGGTCGTTCGGCTGGTTCGGCAGCTCCACCCCGAGCTGCGCCGCCACGGTGCGGGCCCGCTTGTCGAGGTCCGCGTGACCGACGATCAGGTGGTCACCCGCGTCCTTGATCGCCTTCGTGGGGGCCCGCTCGATCGCCTGCTGCCCCGCGGGCAGCTCCCAGAGTCCCGCCAGCCGGACCTTCACCAGGAAGTCGCGGTCGGTCGCCGTCAGAGGTCCCCACTGGGTCGCCACCGAAGAGGCGTTGATGTTGTCCTGGCCGGTGCCGGAACGGTCCGCGTACGACCACACAGGGAACGCCAGGGCCCCTACCGTGGCGACCAGGGCCGCGATGATGAGTGCCGTCCCGTTGATGCGCCGCAACAAAATGCCTCCTGAGCCGATGTGCTACACCGCAAACCAACCGCCAACTGAATCCGTGTTCAATGCATTCGGCGGTACTGAGAGGTACGTAACGCAGCGGCGGAGTGTTCAACTCCGGAGCGAGGGATGATCGACGACCACGGTGCAGGAGCCCGGAGCGATCTCCGTGAACCCGGCGTCGCGCACCACGGGCAGCCCACTGACCGTGAGTTCCTGCCACAGGGGCCGCCCCGGAGTGCGGACGGAGAGGCGGAATCCCGCGTCCCGCCACGACTTGCGGTCGGCGTCCGACAGTTCCCACCACGCCAGCTGGGCGCCGTGCCCGGCCTGGGCCATCGCCTTGCCGGCCGACATGTCCAGTTCCGGGCTCAGCCACAGCACCGGCTCTGCCGGGCCCGGCTCGGCCGGCGCCTCCGGGTCGTCCAGATCCGTGCCGGAAACCTGGAGTTTGGCCAGCTCCTTGGGCCAGCCGTCGAGCGGCACCGGCGGGAAGACCCGTACCTCCGCCTCTTCGCCCGTCACCGTGATCCCGGGCAGCGCCGACGCCTTGCGCCACTCCGCGCCCCGCGCTCGTCGGACGACCTTGCGGATGCGGGCGTCCTGCCAGTCGCGCATGGCCTGCGCCCACTCTCCCTCCCCGGCCGAACGGTCGTCGGACAGGATGGTGAGCACGGCCCGTGCGGCGGTCTCCAGCGCGTCGGTGCGCGCCGGAGGCGCGCCCTTCTCGATCCGCACGACCAGCGGCAGCACGTACTGCGGGGCTTCGTCGCGCGCGACGCTCTCGTGCCGGAAGGGGCTGCCGGGGCTGATGTCTTCGCTGCTCACACCGCCAGTCTGCCAGCCGCTCCGGACCCGTTGTGCGGGGCTGTTGGCGGAACGGATGCATCCGGGCGACGATGCACCCCATGAAAAGCGATCTCTTTGCCTCGGAGAACATGGCGCAGCAGGCCACCGTGCCCGGTATGACCCTGCAGAACGCCAAATCGGTCAAGTACGCCGTGAACGGCGAGATGCACGCGCGGCAGGGGTCGATGATCGCCTACCGCGGAAACCTCCAGTTCGAGCGCAAGAGCCAGGGCATCGGCGGCATGCTCAAGCGTGCCGTCACCGGTGAGGGCCTGGCCTTGATGGCGGTACGCGGCCAGGGCGAGGCCTGGTTCGCGCACGAGGCGCAGAACTGTTTCATCGTCGACATCGACCAGGGCGACTCCCTGACGATCAACGGCCGCAACGTCCTCTGTTTCGACGCCACACTCTCGTACGAGATACGGACGGTGAAGGGCGCCGGTATGTCCGGCGGGGGCCTCTTCAACAGTCTCTTCACCGGCTACGGGAAGCTCGCCGTCATCTGCGAGGGCAACCCCATCGTCATTCCCGTCACCGCGCAGCAGCCCGTCTACGTCGACACGGACGCGGTCGTCGGCTGGAGCGCCCAGCTCAGCACCTCGCTGCACCGCTCCCAGTCCGTCGGCTCGATGATCCGCGGCGGCTCGGGCGAGGCCGTTCAGCTGATGCTCCAGGGCGAGGGTTTCGTGATCGTGCGGCCCAGCGAACTCACGGCGCAGCCCGCGTCGAACTGACGCGGCCGGTGATCGTGTAGCCGCCGCTGCCTCGGCGGCGCAAGATGGAGAGTGCTGCCGAAGAGCTCGGCGAAGGCGTCGGCGCGCCATCCCGCGCCGCCGTTCCCGCTCCGCAGGCCGGGCCGCGGCGGCGTCCGGGAGGTCCGATGGTGGAGGAAGAGTCGCGACTGCGCGAACTCGCAGCTCGTGTGCACACCGCCGACGTCGTCGACGCCATAGGGCGATTTCACCGGCACCGATGCCATCTGATGGATCTGAAGAGCCCCACGCCGGATCGCCTGCTCTTCGGGCAGGCCGTCACCGTCTCGTATCTGCCGTCGTGCGAGAAGTTTCTGCCGACCGACCGGTACAACTTCACCGAGCTCTTCGGAGAGGCCATCCGCGACGGCGGGCAGGGACGGGTGCTGGTTCTGGCGAGCAACGGCTACCCCGACGCGTCGCTCGGCGGCAAGGTCAAACTCTCCTCGCTCGCGACCCACGGTCTCGCCGGCATCCTCACCGACGCCCGCCTGCGTGACTTCACCGAACTCGCGGAGTACGAGTTCGCCGCCTACTGCAGCGGCGAGGCCGTGCACTGGGGCGGGGACTCCGTCACGCCGTACGAGGCGAACCGGCCGGCTGTGGTGTCGGGAGTGCTGGTGCGTCCAGGCGACTATGTGTTCGCCGACGCGGCCGGGGCGGCGATCATCCCCGGACCGGAGGTGCTGGCGGTCCTCGAGGAGGCCGTGCGGGTGGTGAACGACGAAGCACGTTTCGTCGAGATGAGCCACGGCGAGGGCGACAGCGGATCCGGGGGCGGGCCGAAGGAGTAGGCCGCCGGCTCTTTCGCTTCGACCGGTGGCCCCCGATCGGTCTACCCACGGGCCACCGGCCCGCTCACCGATGCTCCGGGTTCGGCTGGTCGAAGCGCGCGCCCGTGTCCCACTCGGTGCGCTGGTTGCCGCGGGCGGGGATGCCGCCGGCTCGCTTGATCATGGCGGCGAGGTGCATCAGGTTCCAGGTCATGAAGGTGACGTTGCGATTGGTGAAGTCGTTCTCCGGTCCGCCCGATCCGGGGTCGAGATACGAGGGCCCGGGCCCGGCCTCACCGATCCAGCCGGCGTCCGCTTGCGGCGGGATCGTGTACCCGAGGTGCTGAAGGCTGTAGAGGACGTTCATGGCACAGTGTTTCACCCCGTCCTCGTTGCCGGTGATCAGACAGCCGCCGACCCGTCCGTAATACGCATACTGGCCACGGTCGTTGAGCAGCGACGAGCAGGCGTACAGCCGCTCGACGACCTGTTTCATGACGGAGCTGTTGTCACCCAGCCAGATGGGGCCGGCCAGGACGAGGATGTCGGCCGCGATGACCCGCTCGTACAGGGCGGGCCACTCGTCGCTCTGCCACCCGTGCTCGGTCATGTCCGGCCATACGCCGGTCGCGATGTCGTGATCGATGGCCCTCACGACCTCGACCCGGACCCCCTGCGTCTCCATCAGCGCCCGGCTCTTGTCGATGAGTCCCTGGGTGTTGCTCACCTCGGGCGACCGCTTGAGCGTGCAGTTGACGACGAGGGCGCGGAGGCCGTCGAAGCGGTCGGGAAGCGCGTCGGCGGTGGGCGGCGGCTGGGCGGTCACGGAGCCCTCCTGGAATCTGTTCACCGTGCCGTTCACGGAGGTGCGACGCCGTCCTCCTGGAATCTGTTCACCGTGCCGTTCACGGAGGTGCGACGCCGTCCATGGTGCGCTCCGGCTCTCTGCTCCGGCCGCTACGGCGCGGGGGACGACGGACGACCACACCACCAGCCCAACGGCCCATCACAGCCAGGTCCGGCGGTGTGACGGTGTGTGAGTCCGGCCGAGTTGCCCGTGCCACGGCGGGGTGGTTGTGTCGATGGAGGGACATGGGCACGGGGCGACCGATGTGATCCTTCGTCATGACGGAGGGTCGGCGAGGCAGGAAGGCGCCCGCGGAGCGCGCCGCTCACGCCGCTGACGCCGCCGCCGGACCGGACGAAGACCTGGCCCCGGCGCGAACCGAGGTCCGAACGATCTGTGCGCTGCGACCGGACGTATCCGTCATCGAGAGGACCCGTCATGCAAGCCATCACTGTCCGAGACCGCGAGGCGGGTCTCGGTGGGCTCTCTCTGACGGACATGCCGTACCCGCATGCCGCCGAGAACGACGTCATCGTGAAGGTGTACGCCGCGGGTTTCACGTCCGGGGAGCTCGACTGGCCGGGAACGTGGACCGACCGCGCCGGCCGCGACCGCACCCCGAGCGTGCCCGGCCATGAACTGTCCGGTGTCGTCGCCGAACTCGGTTACGGCACGACCGGTCTCACTGTCGGCCAGCGGGTGTTCGGTCTGACCGACTGGACGCGCAACGGCTCGCTGGCCGAGTACACCGCGGTGGAGGCCCGCAACCTCGCACCCCTTCCGTCGGACGTCGATCACGTGGTGGCCGCGGCAGTGCCGATCTCCGGGCTGACCGCGCAGCAGGGTCTGTTCGACCACGGCCGTCTCACGACGGGGCAGACCGTACTGATCCATGGTGCCGCGGGCGGTGTCGGGTCGATCGCGGTGCAGTACGCGCGTGATGCGGGGGCCTGCGTGATCGGCACCGGGCGGGCCGGCGGCAGGGACGTGGCCCTCGGTCTCGGCGTTGATGTCTATCTGGACCTGGAGAACGAGTCGCTGGAGGACGCCGGCGAGGTCGACGTGGTGTTCGACCTGATCGGCGGCGACGTCCTCGACCGCTCGGCCGCGCTGGTGCGCGCTGGTGGCACGCTCGTCGCCGTCGCCATGCCGCCCACGGTCCGTCCCGAGGACGGGCGCGCGGTCTTCTTCATCGTCGAACCCGATCGCGCCGGGCTGGTGGATCTTGCCCGGCGGCTGCGGGACGGGCGGGTGAAGCCGATCGTCGGAGCCGTGCGGTCGCTGGCCGAAGCGCCGGACGCATTCGGACCCGGCCGGCGCGCCCGCGGCAAGACAATCATCCGCGTCGCGCAGGACTGAGGGGAAAGGGCCCGTTCCTCTCCCAGATTCCTGTGACGGCCAACCGCGTTACGCTGGGTGGAATGATGCATTCCGGGATGGCGGCGTCCCCCGGGCCGCTGTTCGGCTCTCGCCGGGGCGCATCCCACGGCACGAAGGACTCAGCGATGGCATCGACGAGCGAGCCGGAGAGCTCCGAATCGGCGGGGCTGCTCAGATCCCAGGAGGGTCTGGACGACGAGGAGATCGGCGACTTCCTGGACGCCGGATACTCGCCGCCGGAAACGCCTCTGGGCATCGGCGAGTGGGGCGTCACCGCCCGGGAAGCGCTGTCGCACGAGGACCTCGACCATCGGCTGGCCCGGGAGGTCGGCGAGGACGCCGTCGACGAGGGCGACGGGATCGGTGACGCGTCGGACACGGACGGCGAGCTGATCGACGACGAGGTGGGCGATGTACGGGCGGGCCGCCTGCTCGCCTGGGACACCGACGTCACGGGCGGCCGGCGCTACGACGGCTACGACTACTGGGCGCATGACGTGGGCATCGACGGCGGGGCCGCCTCCGCGGAAGAGGCAGCCGTGCACATCGTTCCGGACCCCGAGGACCAGCAGCGCTGAGATCGGGCGCGGTCGCTCGAGTGCCGTCGTCTCTGGGCGTGGCCTGGTGCGATTCGACGGACGATCCGCCCAAGGAGGTGTCATGCCCGAGTACTTCAAGAACCCCGAGGCTGTCGCACAACTTTCACCCGAGCAGTACCGGGTCACGCAGCAGGACGGCACGGAGCGCGCGTTCGCCAACGAGTACTGGGACAACAAGGAGCCGGGCATCTATGTGGATGTCGTCTCCAAAGAGCCCCTGTTCGCTTCGGTGGACAAGTACGACAGCGGAACGGGATGGCCCAGCTTCACCAAGGTGGTCGACGCGGTGAACGTCGTCGAGCGGCAGGACGCCTCGCACGGGATGGTGCGCACCGAAGTCCGCTCGGCCCACGGGGACAGCCACCTCGGTCATCTGTTCCCCGACGGGCCCAGGTCCGCGGGCGGACTGCGCTACTGCGTCAACTCGGCTTCCCTGCGCTTCATCCACCGCGACGACCTGGAGCGTGAGGGCTACGGGGCCTACGCGGACCTCTTCGGGACGGGGTGAGGAAACGCGCCGACGTGAGCGGACGCGTTCCGGGCGCGCTCACTCGTCGTGCATGGGAATGGCGATCGCGGACGTGCCGCTCATGTCGAGCCAGACCTCGCCCCTGCCGCGGACCATGCGCATCATGACCTCCCCGCATCCCGGGCAGCGGGCGACACGGCCGGGGCCGCGGTCGTACACATGCAGCCCGCCCAGGGGCCCGGTACGGGTGCAGTGCGCACACCGGCTCATCGCCGCGGTGACATCGACCGCGAAGATTTCGGAGAGCGGTCCGGCGAGCGCGTTGCCGTCCCGGTAGGCGGGCTCGCTGAACGCGTAGCCGGCTGAAACCGTCATGTCACCCTCCGCTAGCCGAATCGTTCTGTGCGGACGCGCTCGGGGGAATGGCCGAGAAGAACCAGGTAGGTGGCGGCCTTCTCGACGAAGCCGGTGGGGCCGCAGACGTAACAGGTCGGCTCGAACTCCGGGGGCCAGCCGTGCCGCGCCAGGTCCTCCGGCTCCACTCGCCCGGCCGGCCTGGGCCATCCCTCGGGTGTCACCCGCGTGTAGAGGTACGTCATGTCGAGGCCCGGAGAGCCCTTGCGCAGCTCGTCGGCGTAGAGACGGTCCGCCGGCTCGCGTACGGAGTACAGCAGACGGAACGGCACCCGGCTGCCGATCGACGCCCTGGTACGGATCATGGACATCAGCGGCACGACTCCGGAGCCGCCCGCCACCAGCAGCACCGGCTCCGGCTGCTCGGGCTGCCAGACGAACCAGCCGCCGACCGGGCCGCGGAGCTCCACGAGCCCTCCGGCCGGCAGGGTGTCCACGAGATAGGGCGAGACCTCCCCGTCCGCTATGCGCTGCACCGTGAGTTCCAGATGCTCGCCGTCCGGGATCGACGCGATCGAATAGCTGCGCTGCGTGCTGTACCCGTCCTCGGCCGTCAGCCGGACATCGACGTGCTGACCTGCCAGATGGCCCGGCCAGTCCGGCACGCTCAGCACGAGCGTGGTCGCCGTTCCCGACTCCGTACGCCGGTCCTTCACCTCAGCGGTTCGCCAGCGCAGACGGTCACCTAGTCGCCCCTGTATCGCTGCTCTTGCCATGGGTCTCCGTAGTTGTGGTAGCCGGCGCTCTCCCAGAAGCCCGGTTCGTCGTCCAGGCGGAGCTCGATCGCGCGCACCCATTTCGCGGACTTCCACAGATACAGATGCGGAACGAGAAGCCGGGCGGGGCCGCCGTGTTCGGGCGCCAGCTCCTGGCCGTCGTAGTCGTGCACGATCCACGCCTTGCCGTCGAGCAGGTCCTCCAGCGGGAGATTGGTGGTGTAGCCGCCGTAGGAGTGGACGAGGGCGAAGTCCGCCGCGGTCTCGACATCCGCGAGCAGTACGTCGAGCGAGACTCCTCGCCACTGTGTGTCGTACTTCGACCACTTGGTCACGCAGTGCAGGTCGACCGTGGGGGTCTCCATCGGCAGCTTCTGCAGCGCTGCCCAGTCCCACGTGTGGCGCTGGCCGTCCTCCGCGACGACCGCGAGCTCCCATGTGTCCAGCGGCACGTGGGGAGTCGGGCCGGCGGAGAGCACCGGGAAGTCGAACGTCTCGTACTGGCCGGGCGGCAGTTTCTTGCCGTCGGTGGGCCGCCGGCCGTGGAATCCTGGCGAAATGATGGGCATGCGCGCATCGCCTTCCTCAGCGCAGGAAGTGCTCCGAGGACAAAGGGCTTCCTTGCCCTGAAGGCCTGTATCCAGCATGCGCCCGGATGCCGCTGATGCTCCACTCGGGGCGGCCGGTGCGACGAGGCGCCCGGACACGAGTCGGACCCTAGGCACGGCCCCTGCGCATCAGCTCCGAGACCTTGACGAGGCGGTAACCGCGCTTGCGCAGTTCGGGGACGATCTTCCGGACCGCCTGTTCGGTGACCGGGGCCGCGCTGCGCGTGCAGTGCATCACCACCAGTGATCCGGGCTTCACCCCGGCCAGGACCTGTTCCGCGACCGCGTCCGCGTCCGTCGCGAAGGCGTCCCCGCTGACGACGTCCCACTGGACGGCGGTCACCTGGGCGGGGGCGATGGCGCGCAGGGCGTCGTCGTCGTAACAGCCGCCCGGGAAGCGGAAGTACGGCACGGTGTTGCGCACCCCGGCCTTCGCGAACGCGGCGAACGCCCTGTCCACATCGGCCCGCATCTCGCTCCTGTCCACCGTCGGGAGTCCGTAGCAGGAGGCCTTGAAGGCGTAGTGGCTGTAGGAGTGGTTGGCGGTCTCGAAGAGCGGGTCGTTGCCGATCGCCCTCGCCTGGTCCGGATACTGCTCGGCCCAGCGGCCGGTCATGAAGACGGTCGAGGGGACCTTCAGCTCCCGCAGGGAGGCGATGAGGCCGGGGTTGTCGAAGTGCTCACCGTCCGCCGCCCTCGGCCCCTGATCCGCCGTCATGTCGGCGTCGAAGGTGAGCGCGACGGTCATGTCGCCCGCCGCGGTGGACGAAGCGGCCCGCTCGAAGACGGGTGTCACCCCGCCCGGACCGGGGGCGAGTGTCGGGACCTGCTTCGCGCGCTGCTCCGGAGGCTTTCCGGGCCGGGGTGCGGCAGCGGCGGCCTTGCCGGGGGAGGGCGGGGCGGACGAGGCTCCGCCTCCGCAGCCGGTGAGCACGGCACCCAGGGCGGCCGCGGCCGCAAGTCTTCGTACGATAATGATCACTGACGGAAAATATACGATCATTCCATCAATGAGGGGACACGGCGCCCGGTGTCGGGTTCTACGTACCCGAGGTCCAGCCGAGCGGGTGCAGTTCCACCGGTCCGGACGGGGCGTCCGGCTCGGCGCCCGCCTCGGAGAAGGCCTTCAGCGCCGCGATCAGGGACGCGCGCTGCTCCGGTGCCAGGCGCTCGACGATCGTGCTGATCTCCCCGCGCCGTCTGGTCATCACCTCGTCCACGATGCGCGCGCCCTCCTGGGTCAGCCGCAGTTCCGTCTCGCGGCGGTTGCCAGGGTTGGTCCGGCGGTCCACGAGGCCGACGGCGATCAGCCGGTCCACCATGCGCATCGCCGTCGAGGGGCTGACGGCCAGTCGCTCCGCGAGCAGGACGAGCTTGGCGGCGCCGTGCGTGGACAGCACGACCAGCAGGCGGAACTGGGGGAGCGTGACCCGGTCCTCGACCGACGCGAGGGACCGTGCCGAGATCGCGACCAGCAGCCGGGAGGCGGTGAGCACCGCGCCGGTGACCGCCTCCACGTCGTCCATTCCGTCGGTGCGCGGCACGCCGTCCGAACCACCCGTCCGTGGGTGGTCGCCGGTCGCGCCGGGCTGCTGTGTCTGCTCCTTCATGGGCCTCTTTCTACCCTGCCGTCACGACCGCCGGGTGAACGTGCTCCTCGCCCGACCCGTACTCATGGCGGGCGCCGCACCGGTCGCCGGTGGCGGTACCGCTCTCTTGCACTGTGCAATGATGCCCGGCGGGGGCTCGCCGACGTCCGGGCCCTGTTCGGGAGGAACGAGATGACGGTGTCCCCGAGAGCCGGAGTTCTCGCCGGCCTGGCCGACGTACGCGCGGTGCCCGCGGACCGCGGCGGCGCCCTGTGGCGCCTGTCGGAGGCGGGCAGGCAACTGGACGCCAACATCATCCGCGTACCGCCCGGTGAACGGGTCGCCCGCCATGCCGAAGCCGACCTGGACGTCCTCCTCTGTGTCCTCGACGGCAGCGGTGAGCTGGAGACCGACGCGGGCCGGCAGCGCCTGGAGGCCGGTTCCGTGGCCTGGCTTCCGCGCGGCATCCACCGTGCGCTGTCCGCCGGAGCGGACGGGCTCGCCTATGTCACCGCGCACACCCGCCGCCCCGGACTCGCCATCCGCAACGCCTCCGCCGTCGCCGCTGCCGCGGAACCGGAACCGGAAGGTGGCGAAGCCGCCTGTCTGCTGAGCAGGATCTGTCCCGCCTGCGACCGTCCGGCCGAAGCGATCGACGCTCGTTACTGCAGCCGTTGCGGCTGTTCACTTCCCACCTGAGCCATTTTTGACGGGCCGTCAACAAGGTTCTTCTGCTTGTGCGGTGAGAACAACACGCGCCTCATGCGTATCCAAGGGCGGACGCGTCCCCCGGTGTCCATCGGCAACCGGACTCCGTACCCCCTACAGGAGGCGACGAGTTGAGTCACAGGCGAATAACCAAGCGAAAGGCCGTTCTGGCGGGAGCGGGTGCCGTCGGCATCGCCGCGGCCGCCGTCCTGCTCCCACAGGCCTACGCTGGGCAGGACGGTTCCCAGTCCGAGGCGGCGTCGGCTCCGAAGAAGATGAGCGCCGCCTCCGCGGCAGAGCTCCTCCAGCAGCTCGGGCAGCAGCTCGGCGAGTCCTACGGCGGCGCCTACTACGACTCCGGCAAGCAGCAGCTCGTCGTGAACGTCGTGGGCAACAACAACAACGTCGTGGTCCAGGTCAAGAAGGCCGGCGCGGTGCCGAGGAGCGTCCAGAACAGCGCCACGAAGCTGACCGCGGCGAAGAGCACGCTCAGCAAGCAGGCCACGATGGCCGGCACCTCCTGGGCCGTGGACCCGCGGAACAACCAGGTCCTCGTCACCGCGGACCGCACCGTCGCCGGCGAGCGCTGGGACAGACTGGAATCCGCCGTGAAGGCCCTCGGCCCCGGTGTGGCCCGCATCCAGAAGTCCGCCGGAGAGTTCAAGACCTTCCTCGAGGGCGGCGACGCCATCTTCGGCGGCGGTGCGCGCTGCTCGCTGGGCGTCAACGTGACCACGCAGGACGGCAGCCCCGGCTTCCTGACCGCCGGACACTGCGGTGTCGCGGCCGAGCAGTGGTCCGAGGAGGCGAACGGCGAGCCGATCGGCACGGTCCAGGACGCGGTGTTCCCGGGCGAGGGTGACTTCGCGCTGGTGACGTACGACGACCCGGCGACGGAGGCCCCGAGCGAGGTCGACCTCGGCAACGGCCAGACGGTCGCGATCACTCAGGCGGCCGACGCGGCCGTGGGCCAGGACGTGATCCGGATGGGCAGCACCACCGGGCTCGACGACGGACAGGTCACCGGACTCGACGCCACCGTGAACTACCCCGAGGGCACCGTCACCGGTCTCATCCAGACCAACGTGTGTGCCGAGCCGGGCGACAGCGGCGGCGCGCTCTTCACCCAGGACGGCAGCGCGATCGGCCTCACCTCGGGCGGCAGCGGAGACTGCGCCTCAGGCGGTGAGACGTTCTTCCAGCCGGTGACCACGGCCCTCGCGGCGGTCGGCGCGCAGATCGGTGACGGCGCGGGCGCCGGAGAGGGCGCGGACGGCGGCGCCGAGGCGAACGCGGGAGCTGACGGTGGCGCCGAGGACAACGGCGGTGCCGAGGCGAACGCGGGTGCCGACGGTGGCGCCGAGGACAACGGCGGTGCCGAGGCGAACGCGGGTGCCGACGGTGGCGCCGAGGACAACGGCGGCCTCGACGGAGGCGTGCAGGACAACGGCGGTGCCGAGGCCAACGCCGGTGCCGACGGCGGCCTGCAGAACAACGGCGGAGCCGACGGCAACGCCGGCGCCGACGACAACGGCGCCGGCGGGAACGACGCGGGGGGTGACGCCGCCGGCGACGGCACGGGCCGGCACAACTGACGCCGAGTCTGTGCGCACACCCGCAGACGAGGAGCCCCGGACATCGGCGGATGTCCGGGGCTCGTCCGTGCCCGGGGTGCCCGATGCGTCGGCCCCGGACCCGCTCCGTCCCGAGGGGCGTGCCCTGCCCACCCCGCGGGGCGTCAGTCGTCCTCCGTCAGGCAGGCCGCGGCCTCCAGCCCGGTCGTGTCCAGCGTGGCCGTGAGCGCCTCCAGCTCGGAGCGCAGCGCGCGGATCCGCTCCAACGACAGGCCCGTGGCCTCGCCGATCCTGCGGGGTACGTCCAGCGCCTTCTGCCGCAGCCCCGCGCCCGCCGCGGTGGGCCGGGCCGTCACGGAGCGCTCGTCCTCCTTGCTGCGCCGGCGCTCCACATAGCCCGTCGCTTCGAGCCGCTTGAGCAGCGGGGACAGGGTCCCGGAGTCCAGTCGCAGATGCTCGCCGATCTGCTTGACGGGCAGCTCGCCGTGCTCCCACAGTACCAGCATCACCAGGTACTGCGGGTAGGTGATTCCCAGATCCCTGAGCGCGACCCGGTAGACGCTGTTGAACGCCCGGGACGCGGCGTGCAGCGAGAAGCAGATCTGGTGGTCGAGGCGGAGGAAGGCCTCGTCCGGCACATCGGTCAGTGGCGTCTTCTCCATGCCCCCAGCATACCTGCACCCCATTTAGTTGTGCACAACTTAGTTGTGTGCTCTACTTGCGTCATCGGTTCGCAACGGACGAAGAAGGATGCATTTCATGGACGCGATCTACACCGCAGTCGCCACCGCCAATGGCCGTGAGGGCCGCGCCGTCAGCTCCGACGGTCAGATCGACCTCCCGCTCGCCTTCCCCGCGGCGCTGGGCGGCAACGGTCAGGGCACCAACCCCGAGCAGCTCTTCGCCGCCGGCTATGCGGCCTGCTTCGCCAGCGCGATGGGCGCCATCGGCCGCCAGGAGGGGATCGACGTCAAGGACGCGTCCGTGACCGCCGAGGTCAGCATCGGCAAGGACACCGACGGCGGCTTCGGCCTCTCCGTGATCATGCGGGTCGAGCTTCCGGACCACCTTCAGGGCGAGGCCGGCCGTGACCTCCTGGAGAAGACCCACGCGTACTGCCCCTACTCCAAGGCGACCCGCGGCAACCTGCCGGTCGAGCTCGTCGTCGAGTAGTCGCCCCGCGCAAGGAGAAGCCCGGGGCAGGGAGTTACCGGACCTGCCCCGGGCTTCGCCGGCTGCTCCAGAATTCTGGGAGCGCTTCTGGAGACGGCTCCATCGTGCGGCGCTCCTGTCACGGGCGCACGCCGGGAGCGGCTGACCAGGGGATCCCGCCCCGGTCGGCCGGACCGCACGCCCGCCGGAGCTCACGGTGACCGCCGTCGTCGGCGGCCCGGCGGCCGAGACCCGGGGGCTCACGACCGCCCTGGCTCAGAGCTCACGACCCCGGCGGCGGCCCAGGGTTCACGACCACGGCGCCCCCAGCCCACGCCCCGGGGCCGGGACCGCCCGACAGCCCCGGACGGGTCTCCCCGGACCGGTCAACCCCGGACCGGTCACCCCGCGACATGGCCTTCCTGGCAGGCCACCGCCCCTCCCAGCACCGCCGCGCGACCCGCCCCGCCCGCCTCCGTCAGCCCCAGGGCCCCGTGACCGCGAACGTCGTACCCGGCGTGTAGCAGTTGACGTACATCGTCTCGCCGTCCGGCGAGAAGGTGACCCCAGCGAACTCGCCCCACTCCGGCGCCTCGGGCGTCCCGATGTTCTGGCGGCCGCGGGCCATCGCGTACACCCTGCCGGACCTGGTCAGCCCGTACACGTGCTGGGCGCCACTGCCGTCCTCGCACACCATCAGTCCGCCGCCGGGCGCCAGGCAGATGTTGTCCGGGGACTCGCCCGGCAGCTGGATGTCCGTGCTCGGACCGAAGGCGACGACCAGCGTGAGACGGCGCCGGTGCGGCTCGTACTTCCACACCTGGCCGAAGTGGTCCGCCGCCGAGCCCTCGCCGCTGCGGGCGAAACTGCAGACGAAGTAGACCGAGCGCCCGCCCCAGTAGCAGCCCTCCAGCTTCTGCGCGTGGGTGATGCCCTTGGGACCGAAGTCCTGGAGCCGGATGGGAGTCTGCTTCGCCTGGCTGTCCGGTACGGGCACCCACTCGATCCGGTCGAAGCTCGTTCCCGGCTCCTGGATCGCGGAGAGGTCGGGCACGCCCGGCACCCGCATGGCCTCCAGCTCCCCGCCCGCGCGCAGTGAACGCGTCCCGCCCAGTGGCCTGTTCGGCAGGAAGCGGTAGAAGAGGCCGAAGGGCCGCTGGAAGGCGTCCTCCGTCTCGTAGACGATCCCGCTCTGCGGATCGACGGCGATCGCCTCGTGCTGGAAGCGGCCCATCGCGGTGAGCGGTACGGCGCCGGTGCGCTGCGGGTCGGCGCCGTGCACCTCGAAGACGAACCCGTGGTCCTTGGTGTAGCCGTTGGTGCCGGCCTTGTCCTCGGTCTCCTCGCAGGTGAGCCAGGTGCCCCACGGAGTGGGCCCGCCCGCGCAGTTGACGGCGGTGCCGGCGATGGCGACCCGCTCGGCCACGACATTGCCCCGCCCGTCGAGCTCCAGGGACGTACAGCCGCCCTTGCCCGCCGGGTCGTATGTCAGGCCCTTGACCGTGGGGACGGGGATCGCGGCGTCCGCGCGGTTCTCGTGGTTGCGGACGAGGTGCACCCGGCCGCGGCGCCCCGCGAAGGCCGCCATGCCGTCGTGGTTGCTCGGAACGCGGCCCTCGCCGGAGCGCAGCGGCTCGCCCTCCCGCGAGAGGACCCGATAGCGGAATCCTTTCGGCAGGTCGAGCAGACCGGCGGGGTCGGGGACGAGCGGTCCGTAGCCGGCGTGCTGCCCGCGTGCCGCCGCGGTCCCCGCGAAGAGCTCGGAGAGGGCGCCGGTGAAGCCGATTCCGGCGGTCAGTGCGCCGGCGCGGGCCAGGACTTGTCGACGTGTTGCGGACATGAGGCAACTCCCTGTTGGGGGGACCTCCCGTTGCCGAAGCTCTGGGAGGGGACAGGAGATGTGACCCGCACGTGTGTATCACGCACCTGGATGCGGGGGAACCGTGCGGGCCACACGAGCCTTCAGCTGTTCCTACAAGTCAACCGTTCAGGCGAGCGAGGCGCTCAGGGTGATCGTCGTGCCCGACAGGGCCTGGCTCACCGGGCAGTTGGCCTTCGCGTCCTCGGCCGCCTTGACGAAACCGGCCTCGTCGAGACCGGGGACCTCGTCCTCGACGGTGAGGTGGATTCCGGTAATGCCCGTGCCGGGCTGGAAGGTCACCTCGGCCTGGGTGTTGAGCTGGGTCGGCGGGGTGCCGGCCTGGGCGAGCCCGTGCGAGAGGGCCATCGAGAAGCAGCTGGAGTGGGCGCCGGCTATGAGCTCTTCGGGGCTCGTCTTTCCATTGGCCTGCTCGGCGCGGGACGGCCAGGAGACCGCGTACTCGCCGATTCCGGAGGAGTCGAAGGTGACGGTGCCCGTGCCTTCGGTGAGGTTGCCCTCCCAGACCGTGTGCGCCTGACGCGTGGTGGCCATGATGCGAATCCCTTCTGACGGAAAGGTGGTTACGCACCCGAACCTACTGCCCCACAAGGCCCTTCGCGTCCCGGGCCAGCGCGGTGAGACGGGAGATGGCGCGGAAGTACTTCTTGCGGTAGCCGCCGTTCAGCATCTCTTCGCTGAACAGTCGGTCGAAGGGCATGCCCGAGGCGAGCACCGGCACTTCGCGGTCGTACAGCCGGTCGGCGAGCACCACGAGGCGCAGGGCCGTCGACTGGTCGGGCACCGGCCGCACATCGGTGAGGCAGACCGCGCGTATGCCGTCGGTCAGAGCGCCGTAACGGCTCGGGTGCACCTTGGCGAGGTGGTCCAGCAGGGCGGGGAAGGCGTCGAGCGAGGCGCCTTCGGTGGCGTACGCGGCCTTGGCGACCGTCTCCTCGGAGTACGGGGGAGGGGCGTCGGGCAGTCCCCGGTGGCGGTAGTCCTCGCCGTCGATCCGCAGCGGACGGAACTGCGCGGAGAGGCCCTGGATCTCACGGAGGAAGTCGGCGGCGGCGAACCGGCCCTCGCCCAGCTTGCCCGGCAGGGTGTTGGAGGTGGCCGCGAGTGCCACACCCGCCTCGACGAGCTTGCCGAGGAGTGTCGAGACGAGGACGGTGTCGCCCGGGTCGTCGAGCTCGAACTCGTCGATGCACAGCAGCCGGTGACCGCTCAGGGTGCGCACGGTCTGCTGGAAGCCGAGGGCGCCGACGAGATTGGTGAGCTCCACGAAGGTGCCGAAGGCCTTGAGCGAGGGCTCGGCCGGGGTGGCGTGCCACAGGGAGGCGAGGAGATGGGTCTTGCCGACGCCGTAACCGCCGTCGAGGTAGACGCCGCGAGGCCCGGTGGGGGCGGCCGGCTTCTTCGCGAACCACCGGCGCTTGCCGGCCCCGCTCGCGTGCGCCCCGCCGAGGCTCGCCGCGAACGAGCTGAGGACCGTGACCGCCTCGCGCTGGCTGGGCTGGTTCGGGTCCGGGACGTAGGTGTCGAAGCGCACCGAATCGAAACGCGGCGGCGGCACCATCTCCGCGACCAGCCGGTCGGCGGGGACGTGCGGCTCGCGGGCGCACAGCGAAAGGGGGGCCGCTTCGGTCATGGCACTGGTCGACACAGTTCCCAACTGTAAGGGTCGTGCCAGACTGCTCGGCATGCGACGACTGCTCCCTGTGACCGACCAGACATCCGGTGAGGACCGCGAATGGTCCCTGGACGAGCTCGCCGACGCCTACGCGTACCCGGACGCCCCGCAGGACGCCTGGCTGCGGGCCAACATGGTGTCGTCCCTGGACGGGGCGGCCCAGCACGACGGCCGGTCCCAGCCGCTGTCCTCCGACACGGACATGCGGATCTTCGGCACCCTGCGAGGCCTCGCCGACGCGGTCGTGGTCGGCGCGGAAACGGTCCGTCTGGAGGGCTACCGGCCCGCACGTGCCCGGGACGCCTTCGCCGAGCGCCGGGCCGCGGCCGGCCAGGGGCCCGCCCCCGCGATCGCCGTGGTCAGCGCCTCGCTGCGCCTCGACTTCTCCCTGCCGCTGTTCACCGAACCCCTGGTGCCGACGCTGGTGCTGACAGGTGCCGCGGCCCCGCCGGACCGGATCCGCGAGGCGGAGAAGGCGGGCGCCGAGGTGGTGGTCGCGGGCGACGGGCCCGGTGTGGACCCGCCGAGGGCGCTGCAGGCGCTCGCCGAACGGGGTCTGCGGCGGCTGCTCACCGAGGGCGGGCCGCGCATGCTGGGGCAGTTCGCCGCCTCGGGGGTGCTGGACGAACTGTGTCTGACCGTGTCGCCCACGCTCACGGTCGGAGACGCGCAGCGCATCACGGGCGGGCCGGGACTCGCGGTCCCGGAACGCTTCGCACTGGCGTCCGTACTGGAGGAGGCAGGGTTCCTTTTCACTCGCTACCGTCGCATCTGACAATCGGCGGAATTTGTCGTTCCGGTTTGCTCCGGCCGGGCAGACTTACTCTCGCATTCCCCGTGCCGACGCGGGGAAGGATGGTTTCCGCAGAAGGGCTCCTGACGTGTTCACTAGCGTATTGATGATCGAGAAGCCCCTGACCTCGGAAGATGTGGAGTTCGTCACCACACTGCACGGTGGCGAGAATGTCGCTTTCGTCGTCCTGATGCAGCCGCGCGGCGACCAGGCCGACGTCCTGCTGCGTGCCATCGACGACGTGGCCATCGGCGATCTGAAGGACGCCGTCAAGGAGGGCGACGAGCCGGAGGGTCGGGCCGCGAAGGCTCCCGCCGAGCGTGCGCTGGACAATTCCCTGGCCGCCCTGCGCGCCGCCGGCAGCGAGGCCGTGGGCCAGGTCGTCGAGGACCATCCGCTCGACAAGCTCAAGGCGGTCGTCGACGAGGCGGAAGCAGACGAGGTGATCGTGCTGACCGCACCGCACTATGTCGAGGAGTTCTTCCACCGGGACTGGGCCTCCAGAGCCCGTCACAAGGTCGGCGTCCCGGTGCTCAAGCTCTTCGCGCACAGCGAATAGGCTGGCCCCTCGCACGTACTCGTACCTCGTGGGGAGACACACGCATGGCACCCGCCATCCCTAGCGCCATGGAACGCCCGCACTTCATCGGCATCGGTGGCGCCGGAATGTCGGGCATCGCGAAGATCCTCGCCCAGCGGGGCGCCGAGGTCGCGGGCAGCGACGCCAAGGAGTCCGCGACCGCCGAGAGCCTTCGTTCGCTGGGCGCCACGGTCCACATCGGGCACGCCGCCGAGCACCTGGCCTCCGACGCCAGCTGTGTCGTCGTCTCCAGCGCCATCCGCGCCGACAACCCGGAGCTGGCCCGTGCCGGTGAGCTCTCGGTCCCGGTCGTCCACCGCTCCGACGCGCTCGCGTCCCTGATGACCGGCCTGCGCTCGATCGCGGTGGCGGGCACGCACGGCAAGACCACCACCACGTCCATGCTGGCCGTGGCACTGACCGAGCTCGGTCTCGACCCCTCGTACGCCATCGGCGGCGACCTGGAGGGCCCGGGGACCAATGCCCGGCACGGCGCCGGGGACATCTTCGTCGCCGAGGCCGACGAGAGCGACCGCAGCTTCCAGAAGTACGACCCCGAGGTCGCGATCGTCCTCAACGTCGAGCTCGACCACCACGCCAACTACGCCTCGATGGACGAGATCTACGACTCCTTCGAGACCTTCGTCGGCAAGGTCGTCCCCGGCGGCACCCTGGTGATCTCCGCCGACCAGCCGGGCGCGGTGGAGCTCACCTCCCGCATCCGTGACCTGTCCACGCTGAAGGTCGTCACCTACGGCGCCTCCGAGTCCGCGGACGTACGGGTGCACAAGGTCACCCCGCGTGGCCTCACCAGCGAGGTCACCGTCCTGCTCAACGGCAAGTTCCTGACCTTTACCGTCTCGGTCCCGGGCAGCCACTACGCGCACAACGCCGTGGCCGCCCTCGCCGCCGGTGTCGCGCTGGGCATCCCGGCGCACAATCTCGCCTCCGCCCTCGGCAAGTACACCGGCGTCAAGCGCCGGCTCCAGCTGAAGGGCGAGGCCGCAGGCGTCCAGGTCATCGACTCCTACGCCCACCACCCCACCGAGATGACCGCCGACCTGGAGGCCATGCGGGGCGCCGCGGCCGACTCCCGGCTGCTGGTCGTCTTCCAGCCGCACCTCTTCTCCCGTACGCAGGAGCTCGCCGCCGAGATGGGCCAGGCACTCGCCCTGACCGACGCCTCGGTGGTCCTCGACATCTATCCGGCCCGCGAGGACCCGATCCCCGGGGTCACCAGCGAGCTGATCATCGACGCCGCCCGCGCGGCGGGCGCGGATGTGACCGCCGTCCACGACAAGGAGACGGTCCCCGAGGTGGTCGCGGGAATGGCGAAGCCCGGTGATCTCGTTCTCACCATGGGCGCGGGAGACGTCACGGACCTCGGTCCGCTGATCCTGGCCCGTCTGTCGAGCTGAGGGAGCCGAATTCATGGCGTACGACATCGAGAAGCCGGACGAGCAGTGGCGCGCGGAGCTGAATCCGGCGGAGTACAAGGTGCTGCGCCAGGCCGGTACGGAGCCCGCCTTCGTCGGTGAGTACACCGACACCAAGACGGAGGGCGTCTATTCCTGCCGGGCGTGCAGCGCCGAGCTGTTCCGCTCCGACACGAAGTTCGAGTCCCACTGCGGCTGGCCGTCCTTCTACGACCCGAAGGACACCGACGCGGTCGAACTCATCGAGGACCGCTCGCACGGCATGGTGCGCGTCGAGGTGCGCTGCGCGCGCTGCGGATCACACCTCGGGCACGTGTTCGAGGGTGAGGGTTACCCCACCCCGACCGACCAGCGGTACTGCATCAACAGCATCTCGCTGCGGCTGACGCCGGACGAGAGCTGATCCCACGGGCGATCCCGGCCAAGGCCGGGTGACCCCCCAACCGAGCACAGCCGGCTACTTGGGCTGGAGCAGGTCCCACCGGTTGCCGTACAGGTCCTCGAAGACCGCCACCGAACCGTAGACCTCGTGTCTCGGCTGCTCCAGGAAGCGCACGCCCGCGGCCGTCATGCGTGCGTGGTCGCCCGCGAAATCCTCGGTGTGCAGGAAGAACCCGACCCGGCCGCCCGTCTGGGTGCCCACGCTCGCGCGCTGCTCCTCGTCCTTGGCACGGGCCAGCAGCAGTGCGCTGCCGTGGCCGGGACCGGCCGGGCGGACCACGACCCAGCGACTCCCGTCGCCGCGGTCGGTGTCCTCGACCAGTTCGAAGCCGAGCGCGTCGGTGTAGAAGGCGATGGCTTCGTCGTAGTCACGGACGACGACGGTGACCAGGGCGATGAACGACATGGGTCACACGTTATACGTATGACCGGTGGTGGAACAATGCGCACATGCTTGCGCAGCCGCCGCCCCCTCCGCACCTGCTGGAACGAGCCCGCGCCCTCGCCGTCCCCGGCCGCCGCCGCATCCTGGGGCTCGCCGGAGCGCCCGGCGCGGGCAAGTCGACGCTCGCCGGCCGTCTCGTGGACGCCCTCGACGGGCTCGCCGTCCTCGTTCCCATGGACGGTTTCCATCTGGCACAGGCCGAGCTCGAACGTCTGGGCCGGGCCGGGCGCAAGGGCGCCCCCGACACCTTCGACGCGGCCGGATACGCCGCTCTGCTCGCCCGGCTTCGCACGCGGTCCGCGGACACCACCGTCTACGCGCCCGCCTTCGACCGGAGGCTGGAGGAGCCCGTTGCCGGCAGTATCGCCGTCCCGCCGGACGTTCCCCTCGTCGTCACGGAAGGGAACTACCTCCTGCACGACGAAGGCGCCTGGGCCGGAATCCGGCCCCTGCTCGACGAGATCTGGTATCTAGAAGTCGATCCCGCGGTCCGTGTCCCCCGACTGGTGGACCGGCACGTGGAGTTCGGCAAGGAGAGGTCCTTGGCCGAGCGCTGGGTCCGGGACTCCGACGAGGCCAACGCCCGCCTGGTCGCACGGGGCAGGGACCGGGCGGACGTCGTCGTGCCGATGCCGTAGGGCGCGCGAGACGCCGTCAGGCCTGGGCGGTGTGGGTGATGAAGGCGGTCCAGGAGGCGGGGGAGAGGGCGAGTTGGGGGCCCTGCTCGACCTTGGAGTCCCGGACGTGGACGGTGGTGGGGCAGGCGGCGACCTCGACGCAGTCGTCTCCGGATCCGCTGCTGTGGCTGGACTTGTGCCAGGCGAGGGCGACTTCGACGCATGAGTCGCCCTGCGTGCCGCTGTAGGTGCTCTTGAACCAGGCCAGTTCTGTGGTGGTCATGCCTCTCCTCGCATCTGCCGCAGCAGGCTCAAGGACTCCTCCAAGGAGTGAGCCTGTGACCGCATCCTGGCATACCGCATCTGGAGCACACTGATCACTTTCGGGTCAGAGATGAACTGTCCGCTCTCCTGGCCTTCGCAGTACCCGAACCACCGGTTGTTCGGCGTTTCGAGCAGGCGGATCGGCCGTGCAGCCCAGCGTGATCCTCACGCACCTGCGGCATGACCTGGATTTCGATGTTGCGGAGTTCCGCGAGGTCGAGGATGTGCTCGATGAGCTCCTGGGTGATCTGCGCACCGCCGGTGCGGCGCAGGAACAGATGCTCTTCCAGGATGAAGCTGTACGCCGTGTTCGGCCGTTCCCGCAGCAGCTTCTGACGCTCCAGCCGAGCGGCCAACTGGTCCGCGATCTGCTGGTCGCAGAGCGGCGGCAACTGGTTCCTGAACAGGGTCCTGGCGTACGCCTCGGTCTGCAACAAACCCGGGATCAAGCGGCATTTCGTACGTGCACAGGTTCACCGCCTCGGTCTCCAGCCGCGCCCACTGCCGGAACCAGCTCGCCAGCCCCGGTCGCCGCGACAGGTGCCGCGCCGCGCCCCGGATCGTTCCGAACGTGTCCAGCACCTCCTCCGCCCGGTCGACGAAATCCGCCGGTGGAAACCTCCGCCCCTGCTCGATCGAAGCCACCGTCGGCACCGAATACCGCACCCGTGGCGCGAACTGTTCCTGTGTCAGCCGCGCTCTCTTCCTGAAAGCCTTGATCACTTCCCCGAACGCCTTCAGGCTGTCCGAGACCTCCGGTTCCCCGCACCCGCTGTCCACCATGGACCGCCACCTCCCGCGTCCATGGTCGCGGAGGGTCACTGTGACTGCCCACTGTGTGTACCCGTACGCTGACGCAGCGTACGAGTCGCTGATCTGGAGGGGCCCCCTCCGTGGCGTCCACGGTGGGGCCATGCACCCACCCGTCACACCCCAACAGCTGGGCCCCGTACGTGTGTTCACGCAGCGGTTCAGCTCCACGGCTCTCGGCGCCCGGCTCGCCCGTCACCTGGCTCTCCATCAACTGCACGCCTGGGACGTGCCGCACGGCTCCGACGCGTCCGACACCGCCGCACTGATCGTCGCCGAGCTGGCGGCGAACGCCGTGACGCACGGCCGTGTCCCGGGCCGGGACTTCGAGCTGAGGCTCACCCGTACGCCCGCGACCCTGCGTATCGAAGTCTCCGACACCCGTGGGGAACGCCGTCCGCCCGGCCGGGGCGATGTGCGCCCGCCGGCCGCGCTCGACGGCACCGGCCGGGGACTGTGCTGGTGGAGGAGCTGGCGGACCGCTGGTCGGTGCTGGACCGCGTCCCGGTGGGAAAGACCGTGCGCGCCGAGCTCGATCTCGGGAGCGGAAAGCCCTCCGGCCCGCCCCCGCACCGGCCGAGCGTCGGCCCATGAGTCGGCACAGGCCGGGCAAAGCGCAGGCCACGACCCCTCTCCCGGGGGATCACCCGCCGACGGGGTGGGTACGCTCGGAGTCCAGGAGGTCCGGTCCTGGCGGGCGAACGAAAGGGCTGATGACGTGGGGTTGTTCCGGCGGGGGCCGAAGCGCGACGGACTCGATGTGCCCCGGGACCCCGAGTTCTCCTTCTTCTCGGTCGACGAGGGTGCGCGCTTCCGGGGACAGGTGCGGGAGGCGTTCGCGGAGCACGGCCTCGAAGTGACCGTGTTCGCCGACGTCGTCACCGACAGCGACGGACGTCAGTTCGGACTGGGCAATCTGGCTGCCGTCCTGCACAACGACGACCGCGGACCGCGTGCCTGGTCCGAGCTGGTCCGGCGGCACGTCGGCATGGTCCTGCGCACCATGAACGCGCCCTCCGCCCTGGACACCCTGCCGACCGAGCAGATCCGCGCCCAGCTCTACCCCCGGGTCGTCGGCCACGAGGGCTTCGACCCGGACAATTTCGGCTACGCCCGTCCCCTCGCCCCCGGCCTCTTCGAGATCATCGCGCTCGATCTGCCCGAGAGCGTCATGATGCTCCCCGACGAGGCCCTGGAGCCGCTCGGTGATCTGCCGTACCTCCGGGAACAGGCGCTCTACAACCTGCGCGGTCTGCCGGTCGAGGGGCACGAGACGGTCAAGGGCGAGGGAGGCATGTGCTTCGAGGTCGTCCTCGGCGACTCCTTCTACACCGCGAGCCGCGTCCTCGCGCTGGAGAGCGTCGTCCGGCAGATCGGCGGCGAGCAGCTCACCGCCGACGGCGCCCTGGTGGCCATGCCGTTCCGGCACCAGCTCGCCTTCCACGCCATCCACGACGCCGGTGTGATCCCCACGCTGAGCGCCATGACCTCGTTCGCGGCCTCCGGCTTCGCCGACACGCCCGGTGCGATCAGCCCGTACGTCTACTGGTGGCGCGACGGGACGCTCACCCAGCTCAGCGACCGGGACGAGGACGGCGACGGCCTGCGGATCGTCGTCGGCGAGGACTTCCAGGAGCTGCTGGAACGACTCGTGGCCGAGGACGGCGGATACGGAGATTGAGCTCGCGCGGGGGGTGAGCCGGGGGCAGGATGGGCTCATGCCGACGACTCCCGCGCCCTTCACCACCGACGACTACCGGGCCCGTATGGCCCGTGCCGCAGAGGCAGCCGCCGCTGCGGGGCTCGACGGTCTGCTGATCGCTCCCGGCCCCGATCTCGTGCATCTCACCGGCTATCAGCCGGGGGTCACCGAACGTCTCACGCTGCTCGTCCTCGTCGCGGGCCGCGAGCCGGTGCTCGTCGTCCCCAAACTGGAGGCCCCGGACGCGGAAGGCGCCGTCGGCGGGCCCGCTCTCACCCTGCGCGACTGGACGGACGGCGCCGACCCCTACGGCGTGACCGCGCCGCTGCTTCCGGCCGGCGGCCGGTTCGGCGTCAGCGACAACACCTGGGCGATGCATCTGCTCGGTCTCCAGCGGCAGTTGCCGGATGCCTCGTACGCCTCGGTGACCGAGGTGCTGCCCATGCTGCGCGCGGTGAAGGACGGACCGGAACTGGAGCGGCTGGCCGCGGCCGGCGCCGCCGCGGACGCCACCTACGGGGAGATCCTCAAGGTCCGCTTCTCCGGGCGCAGGGAGTCGGACATCGCCGCCGATCTCGCCGACCTGCTGCGGCGGTTCGGCCACTCACAGGTCGACTTCACGGTTGTCGGCTCCGGGCCCAACGGCGCCAACCCGCACCACGAAGCCGGGGACCGGACCATCGAGGCCGGTGACATGGTCGTCCTCGACTTCGGCGGACTGCTGGACGGCTACGGCTCCGACACCTCCCGCACGGTCCACGTCGGCGAGCCCGTCCCCGCCGAACAGCACATCCACGACGTGGTGCTGGAGGCTCAGCAGGCCGGCGTCGACGCGGTGAAGCCGGGCGTCGCCTGCCAGGAGGTCGACCGGGCCGCCCGCGAGATCATCGAAGAGGCGGGATACGGCGACCTGTTCATCCACCGGACGGGCCACGGCATCGGCGTGACCACGCATGAACCGCCGTACATGATCGAGGGCGAGGAGCAGCCGCTGGTCCCGGGGATGTGCTTCTCGGTCGAGCCGGGGATCTATCTGCCGGGCCGGTTCGGGGTCCGTATCGAGGACATCGTGACGGTGACGGAGACCGGGGGCCGCCGGCTCAACAACACGCCACGCACCATGGCGATCGTCGACTAGCGCCCCCGGCCCGAGTGGCGTCCCCGGTCGCTGCCTACCGCGGGTCGTGGTGGGACAGCCGCGCCTGCATCTCGTACGGATAGGGCAGCGGTCTGCGGCTGGCCTCGTCCAGCCGCGCCAACTGCCCCTCCGTCAGCTCGAATTCCACCACTTTGAGGTTCTCCTTCAACTGCTCCGCGTTCCGCGGGCCGACGATGGGCGCCGTCACGGCCGGCTGCTGCATCAGCCACCGCAGCGACACCTGCAACGCCGTACGGCCGGTCTCCCGTGCCACCTCGTCCACCGCGTCCAGCGTCCGCCAGGTCTCCTCGGTGTCCCGTTCGCGCCAGTCCTCCTTGCCCGACTGCTCCTGGAAGTGGGCCTCACGCGAACCGGCGGGCACGGACGCCATGCCACGCCGGTACTTGCCGGTCAGCCAGCCGCCCGCGAGGGGGCTCCACGGGATCACGGCGACGCCCTGCTCCTCGCACATCGGCGCCAGCTCCCACTCCAGTTCGCGGCTGAGCAGGTTGTAACGCGGCTGGAGACTGACGTACGGCTCCCAGCCGCGGAACTGCGCCAGGTCCAGCGCGCGTTGGAGCTGGGAGGGCGTCACATTGCTGGTGCCGACGTAGCGGACCTTGCCCGACCGCACGAGCGTGTCCAGCGTCGCGAGCGTCTCCTCGAGCGGGGTGGTCCCGTCCCAGATGTGTGTCTGGTAGAGGTCGATGTAGTCGGTGCCGAGCCGCCGCAGGCTGGCCTCCACCGCGGCGATGATGTGCTTGCGGCTGAGCCCGCCGTCGTTCGGCGCCTCGCCCATCCGGCCCCAGACCTTGGTCGCGATGACGAGATCGTCCCTGCGGCGTCCCTTCAGCCAGCGCCCTAGGATCTCCTCGGAGCCTCCCCGCGCGTACAAGTCGGCGGTGTCGATGAAGGTGCCGCCCGCCTCGGTGAAGGCGTCGAGGGCGCCGTGACTGCTCGTGTCGTCTTCGAAGCTCATGGTGCCGAGGCACAGCTCGCTGACGCGCAGACCCGTCTTGCCGAGATTGAGTTGCTTCATGCTCCGAGACTAGGAGTTGGAGCGCTCTCGATCGCAAGATTCGGCCTCGGCCGATGTGGCCTGCGCAGGGAGATTCACGGGACGGGGAGATTCACCGGGCAGGCGGGGGTGGGGGCGCCGGCTCGGGCCGCCCCCTGGACCCGTCTGCTCCCCGCATCGCCAAAGCCTTCGCGGAACGGGAACGCGTGCTCCCGGACCTGCCGGCGGGCCTCAGCCCGACGGAGGTGACGGTGGGCGAGTCGGGGGTGACGGTGCACGCTCGGGGGGAGGGTGTGCGGTTGAGCTGGCTCGGGTCCTCGCAGCCCACGGCTCGCCATCGACATGTAGTCAGGCACACTGAATATCGGTCAATCCATGGCCGGGACATGCTTCCTTGAGTTGCTCCGCCTTCACGGCAAACACACAGGTAACTCTCGGCGTGAGCACGGCTTTTACGCATACAGAGGCGGGTGTCTCCGCGCGTACTCCCGTGTCGGGGAGCCCAGGACGCTCAAGTAACCCCCTGTCCAGTTGCGTTGACCTGCGTCTATGGTGATCACCGCGCATGCGCGGCGGACCTTGACCGCTCTGCCGTGACGTACGCGCATCAGCCGGCGGCCGGGGGGACTGTGCCGCCACGGGGAGGAACGACTGTCATGTCGCGAAACCGACTCACAGCGCGCGCTGCCCGCTGTTCCCGTCCACGCGTCGGCGCAGCGGGCTGATCAGCCCGCACCTCCTCCACCTCTTCCGGACAGTGACCCCCGCCTGCCCTCGTACGCGATGAAGGATGTCCTCTTGCGCCCCAGACCAGGGTTGTTCCGACCTCGATCACGAAGATCTGCGATCCTCACCCCCGTCATCACCTCCATAACGGCGCTGGCCGTCTTCGGTGGTTTGGCCATCCAGCCCGACCTGTTCGACCGGGAAGCGGGACAGCGTACGGCCTCGGCAAGCGACTCCGAGGACTGGTTCGAGGACACCGCCGCGGAGCAGCTGCGGCAGGATCAGTGCCTCATGGCCGACGTACTGCGCCTGGGCGGGCCGACCATGGCCGCCACCGCGCAGGACGGCCTTAACCAGCCGCAGGACAAGCTGCACGAGTTGGCCAACCGGGAGCACTGGGAGAACACCCCGCTCTCCCAGGCGTACAAGAAGGACAAGGAGGCGGCCTCCAAGGAGCTGGATGCCCTCCACACACTTCGGGCCGCATGGCAGAAGCCGCTCGACGGTCTGGAGACACCGGTCGGCTTCACCGAGGTCGGGTTCCACTGGCCTCCAGGTACGTCGCCGAGTGTCGGCACCGAGGACTTCTACAGCCAGACTGGTCTGACGAAGTGGACCGCTGACCGGTTCTGGAAGAGCGACAGCGACTTCTACGAGGACCCCACGCCCCGGGCTGACGCCACGACGGCGAAGGCCGTCAAGGACCTCGGCATACCGCTGTACGGCAAGGACCCCGATCCGCAGCAGCCCGAGTGGGACCGTCAGGTCACCGAGCACGGCGCGTTCGATTACCTGACGGGCTCGTCCCTGGAGCCGATGGGCACGGACAACTCGCGTATCTTCCTCGCCTCCGGCGGGTTCCCCCGCACCGCGCCACAGCCGGGCACGGCGGAGCACCGCATTGCGGTCGAGGACTTCAAGACCCGGTTCGCCGCGTGCACATGGCGTGATCCGATCGACCCGAACAAGGCACTGAACGGTATCTCCGCCACCGCCGCCACGGAGTGGCAGCAGGAGATCGCCTCCCAGGCTGTGCAGCGCAACCAGCTCCTGACGTCCAACAAGGACGCGACCAAGGCCCTCGCCGCGGGTGCGAAGGCTCTGGGGGACATGCTGGGTCATTCCTGGGTCGCCGACCATCTGGCTCGCTGGCAGGACTACTGGTCCGCCGGTGGGCTGGGCTGGATCGGTGACAGCTACGCGACGATCGAAGTGCCGGGCGCGAAGGGCATGTGCCTGGACGTCGCGGGCGGTGCCAAGACCAACGGCACGCCGATCCAGGTCTACACCTGCAACAACGGCGCGGCGCAGCAGTGGACACTGGAGGGCAGCGAGGACGACCTCCACCTCCGCAATGTCGGCTCGCAGAAGTGCCTGGATGTGGCCGGGAACGCGTCGGCGAACGGCACGAAGATCCAGATCTCGGACTGCTACAAGTCCAAGGGGCAGTCGTGGAAGGGCGACGTCCGTGCGTCCTCGCCGCTGAAGAGCGTCAGCACGGGCAAGTGCCTGGACCTGAGCTCGTTCACCAAGAGCACGGACGCGCGGCTGTACGACTGCAAGGACGCCAGTGCGCAGAAGTTCCTGATCAAGCCGTCCGGTCACAAGGGCACGGACAGCCTGTCGTACCCGGACAAGGCGCAGTTCGACAAGGCGAAGAAGGGCATCACCGACACCCAGGCGGCGGCGAAGAAGCAGCTGGCCGTCATCAAGGCGCAGGCGGTGGCAGCGAAGAACGCCGCCACCACCACCGACACCGCCGAAAAGGCCGCCTACGCCATCGCCGACACCAACGGCGCACCTCGCGGTCGTGGACTGCTGGTCGGTCAGCAGAAGGCGCAGGTGACCAAGGGCGCGGCTGCGGCGCTGGACGCGATGGTGAAGGCCGGTGAGACCGCCGAAGCCGCCACTCGCGCATCAGGCGGCGACAGCCAGACCATCGCGCAGCGTGCGCTGGCCCAAGCGGCACAGTCCAAGGCGGAGTTCCGCAAGGAGGCAGCGCACACCGCCGAGTTGCAGGCCAAGGCCGCGGCGGATGCAGCCAAGGTGCACCGGGACAACGCGAAGAAGGACAAGGAGACCGCGGAGGCCAAGCTCGTCGTCGCGCTCAAGGCGGAAGCGGACGCCAAGGCGGCTGCCGCGGAGGCGCACGCCAAGCGGCTCGCGGCGGAGGCCGAGGAGAAGACGGCCAAGGCGGAGAAGGACACCGCTGCGGCCAAGCAGGCCGAAGCCAGTCAGCACAAGCAGACCGCCCAGGCCGAGGCGGTGAACGCCAAGAACGCCAAGGAGAAAGCCGAAGCCGCCGAAGTCACCGCGGTCGAGAAGAAGAACGCAGCGGTCAAGGCCCGCGACAACGCCCGCGATCTGCGCGACGACGCATGGGACGCCGCGCAGAAGGCGGACGCGGCGCGTGCCAAGGCGGACGCGAAGGAGGCCTTCGCCGAAGCCCATGAGTCCGACAGCAATGCCCAGGAGTCGAGGGCGGCAGCGGATGCGGCGAGCGCACACGCGGACGACGCGGAAGCGGCTGCCGGCCGTGCCCGCACCGCGGCGGATGCCGCGACCGACGCGGCCACCGAGGCGGACGCGGCGGCCACCCGTGCCGAGGCGGCGGCCAAGCGGTCCCGCGCGCACGCGGACGACGCCCAGGCCGCAAAGCTGAAGGCCGACGCCGCGGTGAAGACCGCGACGAGCGCCGCGGCCGACGCCATCGACGCGTCCGAGCACGCCTCTGGCGAGGCCAAGGCGGCCGTCAAGCTGGCGGAGGAGGCGGAGAAGCTGGCCAAGGCCGCCAAGTCGCATGCGGATGAGGCGTTCAAGGAGGCCGGCAAGGCGCTGGTCGCCGCCGCGAAGGCGGCGGGCTTCGCCCACGTCACCGCGCAGGCCGCCGTCGACGCGGGCAACGCGGCAGCTCAGGTCGCCAAGCCGGCGAACGACGCGATCCAGCTCGGCTCGCCGTATGTCACCACGGACTCGGCCGCCAGTCTGGTCGTGCTGACCGGGCAGGCGTCGAAGTCGATCGCCGAACAGCAGAAGGCTGTCGCTGACGCCCACGCCAAGAACGCACAGGCCGAAGCGGCCGCGGCGAAGAACCTCGCCGATCAGGCAACGGGCGACGCGAAGATCGCCTACCAGTACGCGGCCAACGCCGCCGGTCACGCGGCGAACGCCCGCACCTACTCCAAGGAGGCTCTGGGCTACGCGGCCGACGCCGCAGCAGCGGCCGCCAAGGCATCGGCGTCGCTGGCCCGCACGGTCGAGTACGACCGCAAGGCCACCGTGGACGCTGCCGCGGCCGACCAGGCGGCGGGCCGGGCCGAGGGCTACGCCCAGGCCGCCCGCGACTCCGCCGACCAGGCTGCTCTCGACGCCCAGGCCGCACGCGACGCCGCAGCCGCGGCCGAGCAGTCGGCCAAGGACGCCCGCGCAGCCGCGAACCGCGCCGACGCCGCAGCGACCGAAGCCGAGCAGGCGGCCAAGGACGCACTGAAGTACGCCAAGGAGGCGCAGCAGGCAGCGGAAGAAGCGGCTCGCAACGCCGCGAACAAGCAGGTCTCGACCGGTGCGGGCACCGGGGTCGGCGGCACGTGGTACGTCGTCGACGACGGCAGCATCGAAATCACCGACGCCAAGCAGCAGAACGACTGCGTCATCGAGATCGGTTTCGAAGGCTGCACCGTAACGTTCACGGTCACGTTCAACGCGACGGTCGACTTCTTCCTCTGCACCAACCCGGATGTGCCGGCCAGCGCCAACGGCTGCCCGCCGGATGACACGCTCCTCCTCCAGAGCATGCCCCTCAAGGGCTTGAAGAAGGACGTAACCGAGTACTTCTCCAAGTGGCAACTCGTCGAAATGACCACCACGTACCAGGTCATCAAGGGCGTCCTCGTCCAGGACTTCGTCGACTGCTGGCACGGCAGCGTCAGCGGCTGCGCCTGGGCAGCGAGCAACTTCATCCCGGGCAAGGCGTTCGCGAAGATCGCGGAGGGGATCCGCGCCCTGGACGCTGCGCTGAAGACAGGGGTGGGGGTCCGGGACGCCTTCACCGCGCTGAAGGCCCTGGACAACCTCGACCCTGCCACCCTGGCGAAGCTTGAGAAGACGGTCAACGCCTTCGAGGACTTTGCGAGGAACTGCCCGAGGAAGGCCGGGATTGCGGCCAGGGTTGCCTTCTCCGCTGTGGCCTCCAGCGGATGCTGGGCCGATCTGACCGGGCCGGGGCAGTGGAAGGCCGAGAACGAGAGCATGAAACCGGCTGCTCTGGCCTACCAGACGCGGATCACCGGCGTTCCTGCGGGCATGGTGTACCGGCTCACCGCGGACACCAAGTCGGGATGGGTGAAGTTCGACGGGTTCAAGAATGGGACCCTACTCGACGCGAAGAACGGGTACCTCGGGCTCATCGATCCCAAAACCGGCAAGTTCTACAAATGGTACAAGAGTGCCGCTGAGGAGGCCCAGAGGCAGAACAAGGCATTCGAGAGGCACGGTATTCCGATCGTCTGGCACTGCTCTGAGGCTGGCTCGGTCCCCGCGTTCAAGGCCATGCTGAAGGACGAGAACATCACCAGCATCACGGTCGTGCACACGCCATAGAAGGAATCCACCGGACGCCAGGATGGTGATCGCCGCCTAGAATGTGGGCGATCACCATCCCCGTCCGGTACCAAAGAGGAGAAGGTCAAACGTATGGGATACGGGATTTCCCTTCATCGGTTCGTCGACGGCGAGGCCGAAACGTTGGACGAGCAGGTGGCCAGGGAGGCACTGGCGTCTCATGCCGTGAACGCGGACCGCGACGCCGAGGAGATGCTGATCCGGGCAGCCGACGGCGGCGAGGCGGAGGTCAACGTGAGTGCCGATGGCATCATCGTGCACCGCTTCCCGTCCGGCGGGATCGTGGACATCGTTGCTGAACTGGCCGACCGTCTCGGCGCCGCCATCGTTCTTCCGGACAGCGTCCTGGTGAGCGGTGAGGACCAGCGCGCGAACCTGCCGGACGGACTGCAGGCCATGGCCGTCGTCATCGAGATGACGGGCCCGACCCTTAAGCGGGCACTCGGCGAGTGACGACACGGTCCGGCTCGTTGACGGGCGCGGTCGGGCAGTTCGTCCGGGCCGCCTGACCATTGGGCGTCAGGCGGCCCGGAGACTCACCCGTCCGCCAGCACCACACACGACTCCGCCGGCAGGTGCAACATCCCGTCCCCGCCCGGCGGTTGGATCGACTCCCACGCCGCCAGCACCCTCCCCCCGCCGCCCAGCGGGATCGATGCCGGTTCCTTCGACAGGTTGATCGCGACCCGCAGATCGCCGCGTCGGTAAGCCAGCCAGCGGGCCTGCTCGTCGAACGCCACCTTCACCGCCGCCAGGTCCGGGTCCGCCAGGTCCGGCTGGGCGTGGCGCAGGGCGATCAGTTCGCGGTGCCAGGCCAGCAGGCGGGCGTGCGGATCGCGGTCGCGTTCCGCGCGGTCCAGGCAGGAGCGGTCGCGGGTGGCCGGGTCCTGCGGGTCGGGGATCTCCTCCTCCGGCCAGCCGTGTTCTCCGAACTCCCGCCGTCTGCCGTTGCGTACGGCTTCGGCGAGTTCCGGGTCGGTGTGGTCGGTGAAGAACTGCCAGGGCGTACGGGCGCCCCACTCCTCGCCCATGAACAGCATCGGGGTGAACGGGCCCGTCAGTACCAGCGCGGCCGCGCAGGCCAGCATCCCGGGGGAGAGCGTGGCCGAGAGGCGGTCGCCGAGCGCGCGGTTGCCGATCTGGTCGTGCGTCTGGGCGTAGCCGAGGAAGCGGTGGGCCGGCGTGGCGGCCACGTCCAGTGCGCGGCCGTGGGTGCGGCCGCGGAAGCTGGAGTACGTACCGTCGTGGAAGAAGCCGTGGGTGAGGGTCCTGGCGATCGCCGCGAGGGGGGCGGCGGCGAAGTCGGCGTAGTAGCCCTGGGACTCGCCGGTCAGGGCGGTGTGCAGAGCGTGGTGGAAGTCGTCGTTCCACTGGGCGTGCAGGCCGATGCCGCCCGCGTCGCGCGGTGTCGTCGTGCGCGGGTCGCACAGATCCGACTCGGCGATCAGGAACAGCGGCCGCCCTACCTCCGCGGAGAGCCCGTCGACCACTGCCCCGAGTTCCTCCAGGAAGGTGAGCGCCCGGTGGTCGACCAGGGCGTGCACCGCGTCCAGGCGCAGGCCGTCCAGCCGGTAGTCCCGAAGCCAGGCGAGCGCGCTGCCGAGCAGGAAGGCGCGGACCTCGTCCGAGCCGGGGGCGTCGAGGTTGACCGCGGAGCCCCAGGGCGTGGTGTGGGTGTCGGTGAGGTAGGGGCCGAAGGCGGGCAGGTGGTTGCCGGACGGGCCGAAGTGGTTGTGGACCACGTCCAGCACCACGCCGAGGCCGTGCGAGTGAGCTGTGTCGACAAAGCGCTTCAGCGCCTCCGGGCCGCCGTACGGCTCGTGCACCGCCCACAGCGACACCCCCTCGTAGCCCCAGCCGTGCACCCCGGGGAACGGGCAGAGCGGCATCAGCTCGATATGGGTGATCCCCAACTCGGCGAGCTCGCCCAGCCGTTCGGCCGCCGCGTCGAGCGTTCCCTCAGGGGTGTACGTGCCGATGTGGAGCTCGTACAGCACCGCACCCCGCAGCCCCTTTCCGTCCCAGCCGTGGCGCCACGCATACGCGTCCTGTCGCACCAGCGCGCTCGGGCCGTCCGGGCCGTCGGGCTGCCGGCGCGAGCGTGGGTCGGGCAGCACCGTGCCGCCGTCCAGCGAGAAGCCGTACCGGGCGCCGTCGTCGGCCTCCGCCTCGGCGGTCCACCAGTCCCTGCGCTCTGCGTCCCGGGCCATCGGGCGCTCGGCGCCCTCCAGCCACAGCGTGACCTGCTCCTCGGCCTGCGGTGCCCACACCTCGAACAGCACTGGCGGTCCCCTCGTCGTCGATGCCGACCTCCATCCTGACAAGGCCTGGGT
Organism: Streptomyces sp. NPDC096193; assembly: GCF_040302905.1. NCBI lineage: Bacteria > Bacillati > Actinomycetota > Actinomycetes > Kitasatosporales > Streptomycetaceae > Streptomyces > Streptomyces sp. NPDC096193. The sequence continues at coordinate 326,985 of NZ_JBEOSJ010000002.1, forward strand.
CTGGAGGGGGTGACGTTGCGGCCATTAAGGTCAACGGCTATGTCATCGGCCAGGTCCATGCCACCGTTGCCCGCCTTTCCGCCCGGCTTCCTGTGGGGCGCCTCCGCTTCCGCCTTCCAGACGGAAGGAGCCGCGGACACCGACGGCAAGGGGCCGTCCGGATGGGACGCCTTCGCGGCCCAGGGGCGTATCAAGGACGGTTCCGACGCATCGCGCGGCACCGCCTTCCACGAGCGCTACCGCGAGGACGTCGCCCTGCTCGCCGGCCTCGGCGCGGACGCCTTCCGGTTCTCCGTCAGCTGGCCGCGGGTGGTGCCCGGCGGCAGCGGTCCGGTCAACGCGGCCGGGCTCGGCTTCTACGACAGGCTCGTCGACGAACTGTGCGCGAACGGCATCACCCCGGCGCCCACGCTCTACCACTGGGACACCCCGCTCCCGCTGGACGAGGCGGGCGGCTGGCTGAACCGGGACATCGCCTACCGCTTCGCCGACTACGCCTTCGCGGTCGCCGAGCGGCTCGCGGACCGCGTCCCCATGTGGATCACCGTCAACGAGCCCGCCGAGGTCACCCTGCTCGGCTACGCACTCGGCGAGCACGCCCCCGGCAGACAGCTGCTGTTCGACGCCCTGCCCGCGGCCCACCACCAGTTGCTCGCCCACGGACTCGGGGTGGCGGCCCTGCGGGCGGCCGGCGCGGAGAACATCGGCATCGCCGTGTCGCACTCGCCGGTACGGGCCGCGGGCACGGGCGAGGAGGACCGGTTCGGCGCGGACCTGTACGACACGCTGACCAACTGGCTCTTCGCCGACCCGATCCTCACCGGCGCCTACCCCGACGAGAACATCGCCGCGCTGATGCCCGGCCCGGTCGCCGAGGATCTCGCCGTCATCGCCGCCCCGCTCGACTGGTACGGCGTGAACTACTACCACCCCATGCTCGTCGGAGCCCCCGCCCAGGACGCGCTCGGCGACTTCGCGGGCGTCGGCATGCCCGCCGAACTGCCCTTCGGGCTGCGGGAGACACCGAGCGAGGAACGCACGGACTTCGGCTGGCCCGTCGTCCCCGACGGACTGCGCGAGATGCTGGTCCAGCTCAAGGGCCGCTACGGCGACCGGCTGCCGCCGGTGTACATCACGGAGAACGGCTGCTCCTACGACGGGCTCGACGACCGGCGCCGGATTGCGTTCCTGGACGGGCATCTGCGGGCGCTGCACCGGGCCGTCGACGAGGGAGTGGACGTGCGCGGCTACTTCACCTGGTCGCTCACCGACAACATCGAGTGGGTCGAGGGCGCGTCCCAGCGCTTCGGTCTCGTCCACATCGACTACGCCACGATGCGGCGCACACCCAAGGCCTCGTACGCCTGGTACCGCGACGTCATCGCCGCTCAGCGCACCCTCGCGCCGCCGCCCGCGATGCGTTCCGCACTGGACCGCACACCCCTGGACCGCACACCATTCTCTGACTAAAGTCAGAGAATGGATCCCACGCAGATCGGACAGGTGCGACGGTTCAACCGCACCGTCACCGAACGCGTCGGCGCGCTCCAGGACCACTATCTGGGCCGCGACCGGCCCATCGGCGAGGCCCGGCTGCTCTGGGAGATCGACGACCGGGGCCAGGACGTACGCCGTCTGCGCGAGCGCCTCGGGCTCGATTCGGGGTACGTCAGCCGTCTCTTGCGCTCGCTGGAGGCAGCCGGTCTCGTGACGGTGGAACCCCAGCCCCGGGACCGACGGGTGCGCACCGTACGGCTCACCGACGCGGGCCGCGCGGAGCGCGCCGTGCTCGAGGGCCGCAGCGACGAGCTGGCGGGCTCCATGCTCGAACCGCTCAGCCCCGCCCAGCGCAGCCGGCTGGTCGCGGCCATGGCCGAGGTCGACCGCCTGCTGACCGCCGCGACCGTCACGCTGGACCCCGTCGACCCGGACAGCCCGGACGCCCGGGACTGTCTGCGGTCCTACTTCACCGAGCTTCAGGAGCGCTTCGACAACGGCTTCGACCCTGCCAGGAGCCTGTTGCCCGACGCGGGCGAGCTCCGGCCGCCGCACGGCCTGTTCCTCGTCGCCCGGATGCAGGGCGAGCCCATCGGCTGCGCCGGTCTGAAGCTGCCGGCCGCGGCCCCGGCCGAGATCAAACGGATGTGGGTGGCGCCCCGGGCCCGGGGCCTCGGTCTCGGCCGCCGCTTCCTCGCGGAGCTGGAGGCGCGGGCCGTCCGGCACGGCTGCGGCGTACTGCGCCTGGACACCAACAAAGAGCTCAGCGCGGCGATCGGCCTGTACCACTCCGCCGGCTTCGAGGAGGTACCGGCCTTCAACGACGAGCCGTACGCCCACCACTGGTTCGAGAAGCGGATCGGCGAGCCGGCACAAGAGTAGGCAGGATCCGGCACCGGAGTGGAGCAGGAGCCACAGGCAGGGGAGGCGAGGGCGCGGGCCGGGGCGCCGGGAACTGCCGACGCCCCGGCCCTCACATCAGTCCTGCCGGCCCGGCTCCAGATGGACGCGCTCCTGCACGACCGGGTACCCGGCCCTGGTGAAGTTCGCCGCCATCGGGAAGTTGCCCTGGTCGGTGGCGCCCGCGATGAACTCCGCGCCCCGCTCGGCCAGGAGGTGCGTGCACTCCGTGAGCAGGTCGTACGCGTAACCGTGTCCGCGCTGCTCCGGCACCACCCCGATGAAGCCGACGCACGGCCCCGACGGGTTGTGCGCCGGGATGTGCAGCCCGACCGGTTCACCCTCCGGGGTGTGGGCCAGCTGCCACCACTCGCGCGGCGACGGACACCAGTGGAAGAAGTCCAGTTCCTCCTGGGCCGCCTGGTCCACACCGCCCTCCGCGATCGCGCGCAGGGCGTGGGCGTCGAGGGTCGACGAGTGCACCCGGCGCAGAACGTCGAGGAACACCTTGTCGTCCGCCTCCGGTCGGAAGACCAGCCGGCCCGGCCGCTCCGGCAGACCGTTCTGCGGTGTCCACCGGTACTGGAAGCGCTCCACCAGGACGGTCATCCCGGCGGCCTGCGCGGCCCGCAGCCGGCTCTCACCGGCGGCCCGCCGCGCCGGGTCGTCGCGCCAGCCGGCGGGCAGGATCAGCTCGTACTCCACCTGGTGCGGGGAGGTGCGCAGCAGTTCGGCGCCCGCCTCCTCCTCGCCGTCGGCGACGTCGAACCAGTTGATGTTGACGGGGGCCGTGTCGTCGGGGCCGCCCCACCAGGCGGCCCGGGCGACGACCTTGCCGTCGCGCAGCGCGACGCGCTTCCAGTCGGGCCGGTGGGTGGCACGGGACAGCGCACGGCCGACGCCGAGCGGGTCAGGAAGCGAGTCGAAAAGATGTGCGTCGCTCTCGTCGAGCGCGCGGATGACCAGATCGGTCATGAGGAAGTCCTCCGGGAAGAGATCAGGGTGATGCGCTCCCGGTCAGACTGCGAACGCCGGGCGGACGGGGCGGGAGCGCGGGAATCGTGTGGTGGACATCGCACTCGCCTCCTTCCGTCGTCACAGGCGTGGTGATCACCGTAGACGGCCCCGGCCCGAGCCGTCCAGCGTTTTTCCCGGGTCAACGACGGCCCGTGGTACCGGACTCCGGGATTCCGGGACTCCGTGACATCGCGCCCGGTCGCGCCGAGCCCGGCGATCGGATCGAACCGGTGTCCTCCGCCTGCGGCTCGGGCCCCGGGCCCGGCGGACGCATCGATGTGAGTCCGGGACGACCACCTCGCCCCGAGCCTTGCATCAGTTCCGGGCCTCGGAATCGGTCCCGGACCTCGGCATCAGGCCCAGACGTAGTTGAGCGCCCGCTCGAAGTTCACGTACCCCGCCCGCTCGAAGGCTTTCGCCATCGGCACATTGGCCAGGTCCGTGGCCGCCCGGATCCGCGGAACGTCCTCGGCGGCCAGGATCCGGGTGCCTTCGGCGAGGATCTCGTCGATGTAACCCTTGCCGCGGTGGCCGGGCAGCACCCCGATGTACGCGATGATCGCGTTGTAGTTGTTGCGGGCGGGGATCACGAAGCCCACCGGCTCACCGCTGCCCGGCAGTTGGGCGATCCGCCACCACGCGCGCGGCGATCCGTAGCCGGCGAGCTGCTCGTCGTAGTGCTTCTCCGCAGCCTCGTGGGCGGTGAGTCCGGAGGCGAGATCGGCCCGGGCGTGCGCGTCGAGGGTGCCCTCCATGACCGGAGTCGTCAGCGCGAGGAGATCGTCCCGGCCCGTGACGGCGCGGAAGTCCAGACGTCCGCCCGGCGCGGGCACGGCGGTTCCCGGGCGCCACTCCAGCCGCAGCCGTTCCACCAGCGGCCGGGCGCCCGCCGTCTCCAGGACGGCCGTGCGGGTCTCCACCACCGCGCGGGCCGCCGGGTCCGCGCGCCAGTCGGGCGGGACGAAGCGCCCGTACTCGGGCCGGGGCGTGCCTGCCGGGACGACCGCGGCCGTCGCGGTCTCCAGCAGCCGCAGCCCGGCCTCCGACCGTTCGGCCGGGGGCAGTTCGTCGTCGACGTCGAAGAAGTCGAGCGCGAGCGGCATGTCGCCGCCGGCCGTCGTCCACCAGGAGAGCCGGGCGAGCAGCCGCTCCCCGCGCAGGGCGACCCACATCCATTCGGGACGCCGTCGGCCGGTGGCGAGGTCGTCCTCGAGTTCATGGTCGAGGACGTACGAAAGGCGCTGGAACAGGGGGAGTTCGTCCGGGCCGCTCAGCGCGCGGACGGTGAACCCCGGGTGTGGCGCGGGTACAGCTGTCACGTGTACTGGCTCCTCGGTCCTCGGATCGGAGGGACGGTAACACCCGCACGGGCAGGCGCAACGGAGATTTCCCGGGCCGGAACGTTTACTTCCGTGCAGGTCAGCGGTGGGTCGGGAGGGATGAGAACGCCGGTTCTTCTGGACACCTCAGGCCTTTCGGCCCGACAATTGCGGACGTGACGTCGTCCCCCGAGTTCCCCACGTACCCCGCACGGCTTTCGGATGCCGAGCGGGACCGTGTCGTCGGCGTGCTCCGAGAAGGCGCCGCGCAGGGCAAGCTGTCGCACGACACCTTCCTGCGGCGCATGGAGCTGGCCCTGGTCGCGCGCCGACCGGAGGAACTGAGCGTGCTCACCGCGGATCTCCGCGTCGAGAACCGCGCGTCACAGGTGCTGTTCGGCGCGGTGGGCGGAGTGTCCGCGTTCTTCGTACGGCTCCGCAGGGCGTGGCAGGCCGAGAAACTGCCCCCGCTGCTGCTGCCGGAACCCGGCCCGTACCCCCTGCGGATCGGTCGCGACCCGGGCAACGGTCTGCGGCTGAGCCACGACAGCGTCTCGCGGCTGCACGCCGAACTGAGCATGCAGGGCAGCCGGTGGATCCTGCGCGATCTCGCCTCCACCAACGGCACCACTGTCAACGGGCAGCGGGTGACGGGGGCGGTCGTGGTGCGCGAGGGCGACATGGTGGGCTTCGGCCGGATGAGCTTCCGGCTCACGGCGCGCTGACCGGGGGCAGGCGGCCCCGGCTCCTGACCCGGTCCGACGCCCGGGCCCACGCCCGCACTGGCCCGCGCCGGGACCGAAGCCACACGCGGGCGCGGCCCGCCCGTCGCGTCCTCACCCGTCCGGCGCACGCGGACTGCGCGGACCGCGCACCGATGGTCGCCTTGGGGGTCCGCGTGAGGAGTCGGCGCGGCGGCCTCAGGGAAACGAGTCACGATGGACGCTGCCGCACCCGGCGTCGATACCGGTCCAACCCTCCGCGACGGTACGTCACGCGCCCCTGCCCGGCCTGCTTCACCGGACCCTTGAGCAGGACCCGTACCAGCTCTACCGCCGGCTGCGCGAGGACCATCCCCTCGTTCTACGCCCCGTCCATCGGCGCCTGGCTGCTCCTGGTTGCTCAGTCGTCACGCGGACGTCGCCGCTGCCCCGAGTGACCCGCCCCTCGTCGACGGCCGCCGGCCCGGTGACCGGGCGTGCGGCCGGCACCGGGGCGCCGTGCCGCAGGCGATGCGGGAGGTCGTCGAGCACACCTCGTACGTCCTCGCGCACCGCATCGCCCGGCGTGAACAGGCCGATCTGGTCGAGGAGTCTGTCGCCGGCTGCCCACGGGAGCCTTCGGCGTGCGCGGGCGCAGGATGACCCGTGCCGCCGGCCCCGCCGGCAGGCGCGTGGCGCAGCTGTCGGTCCGCGAGATGGCTCTCGCGTCCTTCTTCGCCAACGTCTTGGACCACCCCGACCGCATCGCCGCGCTCCGCGGCGTCCCCGGGCTGATCGGCCGCGCCTGGCAGGAGTCGCCGCGACCCGCCCGTTCTCGTCGTGGTGCGCCGGGCCTCCATCGAGGTACGGGTGAGCGGCGGCACGGTACCCGCGGGTGCCGCCGTCGCCTGTCTGATCGGGGCGGCGGGCCGCGACCCCGACCGCTTCCGCGATCCCGACCTGTTCGACCTCACCCGGGAGGACACCGGTCAGCTGAGCTACGGGCCCGGCGACTGCCCCGCCGTGGAACTCGCCGCGCCGGAGGCGGAGCACGGACTGCGCGCCCTCTTCGACGCGATGCCCCGCCTCCGGTGGGGCCGACGGGTTCCGGCCCGCGGCGACCGGACTGCTCACCCGCTCCCCTCGGAGTCTTCTCGTACGGCCGTGCGGCTGAGGAGGGCGACGGGCCGGTCCGCGAACAGCGTGGCCAGCGGCACCGTGCCGCCGTCGAACTCCCGTGCTCCGTCCAGCAGATCCGCCCAGCGCCCCTCCGGCAGGGTCAGCTCCGTCCCCTCCCAGCCGCCCGCCTCGGCCAGCCGCTGGGAGAGCCGGGTGACGGCCGTGACGACATCGCCCGTACGGCAGAAGGCCACACAGTGCGCGGCGGCCGGACCGCTCGCCGTCAGGGGCACATAGGTCCCCGACTCGCCGAAGACCTCCGGCCGCTCCCGGCGCAGCCGCAGCGCCACCCGGGTCAGCGCCGTCTTCTCGTTCGGCATGGCCTTGCCGAACGGATACCGGTTGTCCGGATCCACCAGCGCCAGGAACTCGCCCTCCGTGCGCTGGTAGAGGTCCGGCACCCCCGGCATCGTCAGCTGGAGCAGAGCGGACCCCAGCACGTTGGCCCGCACGAACGGATCCAGCTCACGGGCGAACAGCGCCACCGAGTACAGCGGCGGCCCCTCGGGGCCCGCCTCCACGAAGTCGGCGACGGCCTTCTCGTACGCCTCGTCCGGCTCCGTCCAGGTCGTGTGCAGCGCCGCCTCCCGCACGCTTTTGAGCAGCGCCTCCCGCAGCCGCCCCTCGTAGGGGAACCCGAAGCCGACGGCGGTCTGCCACGCCACCCACGCCAGATGGGGGTCGGGAGCCCGCCCGCCCTCCAGCCGGCCGGCCTCCTCGGTGATCTGCTGCACGAAGGCCGCCCACCGGTCCGGGCACTCGGACAGCACCGCGATCCTGGCCCGCACATCGGAGCTGCGCTTGGTGTCGTGGGTGGTCAGCACGGTGCCGGTGGAGGGCCAGTCGCGCGCCAGCCGTTGGCAGTAGGCGTGGAAGTCCTCGGGCGCGACGGCCGGGCTGCCGGGGTCACCGCCGACCTCGTTGGCCGAGATCAGCGGGACGTAACGGTAGAACGCCGTGTCCTCAACGGACTTGGCCCGCAGAGCCGAGGACGTCTGCGCGAAGCGGGCACGGAAGGCCACGTGGTCGGGGTCGTCGCCGAGCCGGCCGAGCGCCAGATCGCGCACCACGTCGACCGCCGTGCCCTCCTCCGGTACCGCGAAGGCGCCCTTGGCGCTCGCCGCAGCTTTCACCGTGAGGACCTCGTCCCCGCCGACGCGGTACGGACGGTAGACCGGCACCCGCACCAGCAGTTCCCGGATCGCCGTCCGCAGCGCCCACGGAGCGTGGTCACGCAGCGCCGGATCCCGGTCGCACACCCGCTCGGCCAGCCGGGTCAGCGCGGCGGTCTCGGCGGCCAGTTCGTGGGTGACCACCCGGTACGCCGCGCGGCGCACCGTCGCCTCCCAGTAGCCGCCGCGGTCGCCCGCGGGGCCCGCGAACTCCCGGTACAGCGTGACCAGTTCCTCGGCGCCCACCGGATCGGTGAACAGCCCGTCCAGCTGGCGCAGCGCGTCGTAGCCCGTCGTCCCCGCCACCGGCCATCCCGCCGGCAGCCGTTCGTCCCCGGTGAGGATCTTCTCGACGACGGTCCAGCACTCACCGCCCGTCGCCTCATCCAGCCGGCGCAGATAGCCCTCCGGGTCGGCGAGCCCGTCCGGATGGTCGATGCGCAGGCCCTCCACCACACCGTCGCGCACCAGCTCGAGGATCTTGGTGTGCGTGGCCTCGAAGACGTCCGGATCCTCGACGCGGACCCCGATGAGGTCCGAAATGGTGAAGAAGCGCCGGTAGTTGAGCTCGGTGCGGGCGAGACGCCACCAGCCGAGCCGGTACCACTGCGCTTCGAGCAGCTCGGGCAGCGGAAGGTGCGAGGTCGACTCGCGCAGGGGGAAGCGCTGCTCGCCGTAGTGCAGGACGTCCCCCTCGACCTTCAGGGAGCCGAGCTCGTCGCCGATCCGCCCGCCGAGCACCGGCAGCAGCACCTTGCCGCCGCCGGTCTCCCAGTCGATGTCGAACCACGGCGAGTAGGGCGACAGCGGTCCCTCCCGCAGCACCTCCCACAGGGCGGGGTTGTGCCGGGGGACGGCCGCCATGTGGTTCGGCACGATGTCCAGGACGAGCCCGAGACCGTGCTCGCGTGCCGTGCGGGCGAGCGCCCGCAGGCCCTCCTCACCGCCCAGCTCCTCGCGCACCCGGGTCGGATCGACGACGTCGTACCCGTGCGTGGAGCCGGGCACGGCCTCCAGCACTGGTGACAGATGCAGATGGGAGACGCCGAGTCCGGCGATGTACGGCACGGCTGCCGTGGCAGACATGAACGTGAAGTCCGGCTGGATCTGGAGCCGGTACGTGGCGGTGGGCCTCATGCGAACGTACGTACCCACCTTGAGGGCTTCTGTGTCATCCGTCCCTGCGCCGGTGTCCGCCGATCGGGTTACGTTCACCCGATGCTCCGCACATACCGCGAGGTCGTGGCGCTCACGGGGCCACTGTTGCCGGTCATCTCCTTCTTCGGGCGAGTGCCCACGGCGATGTGCCAGTTCGGCAGTCTGCTGCTGGTCGCCGAGACCAGTGGCAGTCTCGCCGCGCGGGCTCGTCGGGGGAGGGCCGGCAGGGGGCCGGACGGTGGGTGGCCCCCTGCTCGGCCGTGCGGCGGAGCGTCGTGCTCGCCGCCGCCCTCGCCAACCGGTCGCCGTGACCGGGCTCGTCCTCGCCGGGCGCGGTGACGCCGGAACACCCCAGCTGGTGCTCCTCGGCGTTCTCGCGGGCGCGACGGTGCCGCAGATCGGTCCGCTCGCCCGCAGCCGTTCGGTGGCCTTGGCCCGCGGCTCCGGCGCGGACGACCGGGTGACCGGCGCGGTGCTCTCCGTCGAGGGGACCCTCGACGAGGTGTCGTTCGTGCTGGGTCCCGCGCTCGTCGGCGTCGCGGACGCCCTCGCCCGTCCGGCGGCCGCGCTGTTGACGGCCGCGGCGCTGCCGGCCGTGTGCGGTACGGCGTTCGCCCTGGATCCGACGGCCGCAGGGACCGCCGGCACGGCCGCAACCGCCCCGTCCCGTGCGAAGCCCCGGCTGTCCGGAGCGGTCCACGGACTGCGGGTCGCGATGGTCCTCCAGGGCGCCGTGTTCGGCGCCTCGCAGGCAGGCACCACCGCACTGACGGACCGGCTCGGACAGCCGGACAGGCGGCCCTGGTCTATGCGGCCATGGGAGTGATGAGCGCGGCGGCCGGCCTCGTCCTGGCCGCCCTCCCGCCGAGCCTCGGACTCACCACCCGCCGGCGGGTCTCGACCGCCGCACTGGTCGTCATGTCGGTGCCCCTGCCGTTCGTGAACTCGCTCGGCGCGCTGTACGCGGTGGTGACCGTGCTCGGCGTCGCGTACGCCCCTCAGCTGATCACGGTCTTCGCCCTGACCGGGCGCGGTGTCCCGGCCGTGCGTCTCGCCGCATGCATGGCCTTCCTGACGAGCGGTGTCGTCGCCGGTCAGGCCGCCGCCGTCATGCTGTCCGGCGCGCTCGCGGAGACCCACGGTCCGGCGGCGGCCTTCGCCGTGGCGCTGGCGGCCGCCGCCCTGTGCGCCATGCTGTCGTGGACGGTACGACCGGGGCGACGACGGAGCGGGCGGAGCCCGTGGGGAGCCCCGCCCGCTGATGCCCGTGGCCGCGACGGCAATCCCGTCGGGGGCCGGTGGTTCAGGCCGGCCGGCGAAGCACCGTCAGACTCCGGCCCACCAGCTTCACCCGCTCACCGGCCGCCACCTTCGGGCCCTCACCCGGCGGGACACCCTCCTTGCGGGCGGTGTCCACCACCACCTGCCACTGCCGGCCGTGGTTCACCGGCACCGCGAAGTCCAGCTCCTCCGCGCTGGCGTTGAACATCAGCAGGAACGAGTCGTCCCCGATCCGTTCACCCCGCGGCCCGGGCTCGGAGATCGCGTGGCCGTTCAGGAAGACGGACAGCGCCTTCGCGTGCGCCGCCTGCCAGTCCCGCTGCGTCATCTCCTCGCCCTCGGGCGTGAACCAGGCGATGTCGGAGAGCTCGTCGTGCGTCCCCTCCACCGGGCGGCCGTGGAAGAAGCGCCGGCGGCGGAACACCGGATGATCGCGGCGCAGCCACACCATCGCCCGGGTGAAGGCGAGCAGTGTGCCGTCCGTGTCGGAGCCCGGTTCGGGCCACTTCACCCAGGACACCTCGTTGTCCTGGCAGTAGGCGTTGTTGTTGCCGCCCTGGGTGCGGGCGAACTCGTCCCCGTGGCTGAGCATCGGCACACCCTGCGAGAGCATCAGCGTCGCGATGAAGTTGCGCATCTGACGGTCCCGCAGCTCCAGGACCTCGGGGTCGTCGGTGTCGCCCTCGGCGCCGCAGTTCCAGGACCGGTTGTGGCTCTCGCCGTCGCGGTTGCCCTCGCCGTTGGCGTCGTTGTGCTTGTCGTTGTAGGAGACGAGGTCGTGCAGGGTGAAGCCGTCGTGGCACGTGGTGAAGTTGATCGAGGCGAGCGGCCGGCGCCCGTCGTCCTGGTAGAGGTCGGACGAGCCGGTCAGCCGGGAGGCGAACTCGGCGAGCGTCCGCGGCTCGCCCCGCCACAGGTCCCGCACGGTGTCGCGGTACTTGCCGTTCCACTCGGTCCACAGCGGCGGGAAGTTCCCCACCTGGTAGCCGCCCTCGCCCACGTCCCACGGCTCGGCGATCAGCTTCACCTGGCTGACCACCGGGTCCTGCTGGACCAGGTCGAAGAAGGACGACAGCCGGTCCACCTCGTGGAACTGACGGGCCAGGGTGGCCGCCAGGTCGAAGCGGAACCCGTCGACGTGCATCTCGGTCACCCAGTACCGCAGCGAGTCCATGATCAGCTGGAGCACATGGGGGCTGCGCATCAGCAGCGAGTTCCCGGTGCCCGTGGTGTCCATGTAGTAGCGGCGGTCGTCGGTGAGCCGGTAGTACGAGGCGTTGTCGAGGCCCCGGAACGACAGCGTGGGGCCGAGGTGATTGCCCTCGGCCGTGTGGTTGTAGACGACGTCGAGGATGACCTCGATACCGGCCTGGTGCAGGGCCCGCACCGCCTGCTTGAACTCCAGCACCTGCTCACCGCGGTCGCCCCAGGAGGCGTAGGCGTTGTGCGGGGCGAAGAAGCCGATGGTGTTGTAGCCCCAGTAGTTGTTGAGGCCGGCGTCCACCAGCCGGTGGTCGTTGACGAACTGGTGCACCGGCATCAGTTCGAGGGTCGTCACCCCGAGCTCGGTCAGATGCGAGATGACCGACGGGTGCGCGAGCCCCGCATAGGTGCCGCGCAGCTCCTGCGGCAGCTCCGGATGGAGCATCGTCAGGCCCTTCACATGGGCCTCGTAGATGACCGTCCGGTGATAGTCCGTCCGGGGGGACCGGTCGTCGCCCCAGTCGAAGTAGGGGTTGACCACGACCGACGTCATGGTGTTCGGCGCCGAGTCCAGGTCGTTGCGGGAGTCCGGCTTGCCGAAGTGGTAGCCGTACACCGATTCGCCCCAGTCGATGCTGCCGCTTATCGCACGGGCGTACGGATCGAGGAGAAGCTTGGCGGAATTGCACCGCTGCCCCCTCTCGGGTTCATAGGGGCCGTGCACCCGGAAGCCGTACCGCTGACCCGGCATCACACCCGGCAGATACGCGTGCCGCACGAAGGCGTCCGTCTCGCGCAGCTCCACCGCCGTTTCTGATCCGTCGTCGTGCAGCAAGCACAGCTCGATGCGCTGTGCGGCTTCGGAGTACACCGCGAAGTTGGTGCCGGCGCCGTCGTACGTGGCGCCGAGCGGATACGCCTGTCCCGGCCAGACCTGCATAGATATGACTCTTCCACTTCTGATCCGGGTGCTGGAGGGCACTTGGCCCAGATCCTCCCCGAAAGTATCGCCGCCGAACGCCTCCATGGCAGTGGACGACGCGGTCAACATCGTGTTCCTTCTGTCGCCCGGGTACCCCAACCGCTATGAAACCCCTCACTGCGGCAGATCTCGCCAGGCAGAACGTCCAGGAAGATCAAGGGAGTTGGGAAAGCCGCCCGTCGATCCGGCTGCACCTTGTCCCGCATGCGGAGTAGTCTTCCTTGATCGTTGGGTGGGGGACGGGAAGGCGGTGCGCGGGTGAGCTCGGGAGGGCTGGAGCTACCCCCAGGTGACGCGAGTCACGAGGGGGACTCCGCCGAGGTCCCGCCGGGAGCGGTCTCTCTCGCCAGGCCGATGGAGATCGGGGCGGAACTGGACTGGGGCGCGGACGCCTGGAGCGAGGTGCGTACGCGCGCGCAACGGGCCGGACGGGCCTACATCTGGCTGAATCTGGTGGAGCAGCGGCTGCGGGCCGTGGTGGCCGCGGTGCTGCGCCCCATCTACGACCCGGTGCACGGCGACGACTGGGTGGTGGCCGCGGCGGGGCCCGCCGGGCAGGAGTGGGTGCAGCGGGCCGTCGCCGTACGCGAGGTCTCCCGCCGCAAGGGCTATCTGCTGGACCCCGCCGACGACAATGTGCTCTCCTTCCTCACCCTGCCCCAGCTGCGCGAGCTGATGGTCCAGCACTGGCCTTGCTTCGAGCCCTACTTCGACGACCGGCGCGACGTCGAGCTCGCGCTGGACGAGCTGGAGGTCGCCCGCAATGTCGTCTCCCGCAACCGCGCCCTGAACGAAGCGGTGCTCGCCCAGGCGGAGCGCGCCTCGGCGCGGCTGCTGGAGATACTCGGCAGCGGCGCCGGCGTCCGCTCCGCCGACCGGCTCCCGGTCGACGCGGTCGAGGAGCTCGTCGGCGACCGGTACGCGGACGTGGTCTCCGTCCACCCCGACCGGGTGCGGCTCCAGCGTCAGCTGCCGGCCGAGGACCTGTTCGGCGGCGCGCGCCGGCTCGACGCCATCGGGATAGGCCTGAACCTCCTCGTCCAGAACTTCTCCGGCCGCCGGCTGGTCCGTCTCGCCGAGTCGGGCTGCCGCATACGGCTGCTCTTCCTGAACCCGGCCAGCAGCGCCGTCAAGCGGCGCGAGCGGGAACTGGGCATCAAAAAGGGCGAATTGAGCCGGACGGTGGAGATGAACATCCTCCATATGCGCCGGGTGCGCTCCCGGCTCCGCGACCCGGGGGCTTTCGAGATCCACGTCTTCGACGAGACCCCGCGCTTCACCGCCTACCTCGTCGACGGCGACGGCGCCGACGGGCTCGCCGTCATCCAGTCCTATCTGAGCAGGGCACGCGGCATGGAGGCGCCCGTCCTGGTCCTCCGCGGCGGGGGCCGGGCCGTGGTCCGCGCCGGGAACGACGCCGAGAACGGTCTGTTCCAGACCTACCGCGAGGAGTTCGAGTCCGTCTGGGCGGACTCACGGCCCGTCTCCTGAACGGTCGCGGTCGGCGGTCACCGGTCGCGGTCGGCGTCCTGGGTTGTCAGTGCCGCGTGGGAGGGTGAGCAACGCACGGGGGACAGCATCACGCAGTACGGAGGAGGGCCACGATGGCTTGGCACGGGGAACCGCTGGTCGGCTTCGACCTGGAGACGACGGGCACGGAGCCGCTGGAGGCCCGGATCGTGACGGCCGCGGTCGTCGAGGTGCGGGCGGGGGAGCCGGTGGACCGGCGGGTGTGGCTCGCGGACCCGGGCATCCTCATCCCCGCGCAGGCCTCGGCGATCCACGGCATCAGCAGTGAGCGGGCGACGTCGGAAGGACGTCCGGCGCGCGAGGTGGCGGAGGAGATCGCCGCGACCCTGTGCGCGTACTGGACGCGGGGCGTGCCGGTGGTCGCGTACAACGCCGCGTTCGATCTGACGCTGCTGACGGCGGAGTTGCGCCGGCACGGGCTGGCCTCGCTGAGCGAACGGCTGGACGGCCGGCCCATCGGACCGGTGATCGATCCGTACACCATCGACCGCGCCGTCGACCGGTACCGCAAGGGGAAGCGGAATCTGGAGGCGGTGTGCGGGGAGTACGGCGTGCTGCTGGACACGGCCCACGACGCGACGTCGGACGCACTGGCGGCCGTGCGGGTGGCGTGCGCGCTGGCTCAGCGCCATGTGCCGGTGGCGTCGCTGACGCCGGAGCAGCTGCACGACCGTCAGATCGAGTGGTACGCGCAGTGGGCGACGGACTTCGAGGCCTTCCTGCGGCGCAAGGGGAGCGAGGACGCGAGGGTGGACGCGTCCTGGCCCCTGAGGGAGGTCGCACCGACGGGGTCCTGAAGTCCTCCGGTCCGGCGACGAAGGGCATGGGCGGAGGCCATCCGGGGACGGGCGGGGGACTACGCACGCGTTACGGCAAGGGGGCGGTGGCGCCTCGCCCGGACGGGCCGTTTGGTGCGGTTGGGCCGGGTTACGCATCCCTCGAGACCGTTGTCGACGGTCCGCACGACACCCGGAGGCGCTTCCCATGACCGCTCCACAGCAGATTCCCGACCTCACCCCCGCCACGTGGACCATCGACCCCGTGCACTCATCGGTGGGCTTCTCGGTACGCCACCTGATGGTGTCCAAGGTCCGCGGCAGCTTCGAGAGATTCTCCGGCGAGATCACGATCGCCGAGGACCCGCTGCGCTCCTCCGCACACGTGGAGATCGACATGTCCTCGATCGACACCCGCAACGAGGACCGCGACAACGACCTCCGCAGCACCAACTTCTTCGAGAGCGACCGCTATCCGGTCATGACCTTCGTGTCGACCGGTGTGCAGGGCTCCGGCACGGACTACACCGTCACCGGTGACCTCACCATCAAGGGCACCACCCGTCCGGTGGAACTCGCCGTCGAGTACAACGGTGTCCAGATCGACAGCCCCCTGGGCACCCGGGTCGGGTTCGCCGCCACGACCGAGATCAGCCGCAAGGATTTCGGCATCACCTTCGACATTCCCCTCGAAGGCGGCGGCACCGTCGTGGGCGACAAGATCAAGATCGACCTCGACATCCAGGCCGTGCTCCAGGCCTGACGCGGGCGGTCGGAAGACGCGGGTCACCCGGGCCGGGAACACGCGGGGCGTGCGGTCCGCACGGCTCGGCAGGAGGCGGTCAGAAGGGGTACCAGCGGACGTCCGGCGTGGCCGTCCGCAGGGACTCCACCCTGCGGCCGAACTCCAGCCGCGCCGCCTCGTTCGTCGGCGCGTGCTGCGCCACCCACGCACAGCTCGCCGTCTCCCGCGCGCCCCGCAGCACCTCGCACCCCTCCCACTCCCGCACATCCCACCCGTACGCCTCGGTGAAGGACTCGTACGCCTCCCAGCCCAGGCCGTACCGGTCCCTGGACAGGGCCATCACGACCAGGTCGTGCTCGCGGAAGTCGCCGGAGAACGTCTCCAGGTCCACCAGCACCGGGCCGTCCGGGCCCACATGGACGTTGCGGGGCAGCGCGTCCCCATGGATCGGCCCGGGCGGAAGGTGCGGGGTGAGCGCGGCCGACGCCGCAGCGAAACCGTCGCGCCGCTCGCGCAGATAGGCCGCGTCCGCCGGGTCGATCGCATCCCCGGCCAGTCGCAGCCACCGCTCGACCCCGCCCAGCAGCTCCCGCCGCGGCAGCGTGAAGTCCGGCTCGGGCAGCGCGTGCACCTGACGCAGCAGGCCGGCGAGGTCGGTCGGGTCGGCCGGTCGTACCGCGTCGGGGAGCCGGTGCCAGAGCGTCACCGGGTGCCCCTCGACCCGCCGCGCCTGCGGCTCCGCGGGCCGTACCGCGGGCACCCCCGCCTCCGCGAGCCAGACACCGATGGCCAGTTCGCGTTCCGCCCGCGCCTGCAGCGTCTCGTCGTCGACGCTCCGGCCGACCTTCACGACCAGATCGCCCGCCGAGAAGACCGCGTTCTCACCGAGTACCAGCAGTGCCGCGTCGTCGGGCAGCCCGGCGGCCCTCAGCACCTCGCGCGCCCTCGTCTCGTCCATTCGGCACCACTCCCGCTCTCGCTCCCCGACCGTACGAATCCGGCAAAGTCTTGCATCCGTGCAGGTGGGGTTGACGAAGCGACGGGCCGTCAGCACGATGACGGGGGCCGCCAGGGCGGCCGGACCAGCCGGACCAGCCGCCCGAAGGAGTCGATTCCGTGACATCGGCGACCGCAGCGCCGCGGTCCGCGCGCACGTCGGACCATGGAGCCTGGTTCCTGGTCCTCCCGGCGCTGATCCCCATTCTGGTGCTCAGCGTGGGCCCGCTGCTCTACGGCATCTCGCTGGCGTTCACGGACTCCCAGGCCGGCCGCACCGAGCCGACGCAGTGGATCGGCACCCTCAACTTCCAGGACCTCCTCCACGACACGCTGTTCTGGGACTCCTTCAGAATCGGCCTGGTGTGGGCGGTCGGCGTGACGGTGCCGCAGTTCGTGCTGGCGCTCGGCCTCGCGCTGCTGCTGAACCAGCGGCTCCGGCTGCGCTGGCTGGCCCGCGCCCTCGCGATCATTCCCTGGGCCATGCCCGAGGTGGTCGTCGGCATCATGTGGCGGCTCGTCTACAACCCCGACGCGGGCATCCTCAACGAGACGATCCGCGATCTGGGACTCGGCGACGGGCGCGACTGGCTGACCGGACTGGCCACCGCCCTGCCTGCCGTGATCGTCGTCGGCATCTGGGCGGGGATGCCGCAGACCACCGTGGCACTGCTCGCCGGCCTGCAGAACACGCCGCACGAACTGCACGAGGCCGCCGCCCTCGACGGAGCGGGTGCCTGGCGGCGGTTCCGTACCGTCACCTGGCCGGCGCTGAGACCGATCGCCCTCGCGATCACCGCGCTCAACTTCATCTGGAACTTCAACTCGTTCGCGCTGGTGTATGTGCTCACCAGCGGCGGGCCCGGCGGACGCACCCGTCTCCCCATGCTCTTCGCCTACGAAGAGGCGTTCCGCTACGGGCAGTTCGGTTACGCCGCCGCCATGGGCTGTGTGATGGTCGCGGTCATCTCCGTGATGCTCGCCCTTTATCTCGTGGGACGGCTGAGGGGAGGGGACGAGTGACCACCCTTCGTACCGGCAGGGCCGGCCGCGCAGGACAGTACGCCGCGCTGGCGTGCTACCTCGTCTTTCTCGCCTTCCCCTTCCTCTGGCTGATCTCCACGGCCTTCAAGCCGCCGCGAGAACTGGGGTCGCTGCACCCCACCTGGATTCCCGAGAACCCGACGCTCGCCAACTTCCGTCAGGCGTTCGACGAACAGCCCCTGCTCCAGGCGGCCGGGAACAGCCTGATCGCCGCGGTGTCCGCCGCGCTGATCTCGGTGCTGATCGCGACGCCGATGGCCTACGTCATGGCCCGCAACCGCACCAAGCTCTCCACCGCCGCCACCGGGTGGGTGGTGGTCAGCCAGGCGTTCCCGTTCGTCCTGGTGATCATTCCGCTGTTCCTGATCCTCAAGAACCTGCATCTGATCAACACCCTTGCCGGGCTGATCATGGTGTACGTCGTGTGGGCGCTGCCCTTCGCGCTCTGGATGCTCGTCGGATACGTACGGGCCGTGCCCCGCGAGCTGGAGGAGGCTGCGGCCGTCGACGGCGCGGGCCGGCTGCGCACGCTGGTGTCGGTCATCGCGCCGCTCCTCGCGCCGGGCATCGTCGCCACCGCGCTGTTCGCGTTCATCACCGCATGGAACGAGTTCTTCTTCGCGCTCGTCCTGCTCAAGACCCCGGAGAAGCAGACCTTGCCGGTCGTCCTGACGCACTTCCTCGGCGCGGAGGGGGCCGCCGATCTCGGGCCGCTCGCCGCCGCCGCGTTCCTCGCCACGCTTCCCTCGCTCGCCATCTTCGCGGTCATCCAGAAGCGGATCACCGGCGGCATGCTGGCCGGGGCGGTGAAGTCCTGATGCGGGCGCGGACGCTGGCCGCCGCGGCCACGGTGCTGGCCCTGCTGCTCACCGGCTGTTCGGACGGCGACGAAGGGCGGACGGACGGAACCGTCCGGCTGCGGTTCCAGTCCCTCGCCTGGCAGAAGGAGTCCATCGACGCGAACAAGGAGCTCGTCGCGGAGTGGAACAGGACCCATCCCGGCGTGCGGGTGGACTACGTCCAGGGCAGCTGGGACAGCGTTCACGACCAGTTGCTGACCTCGTTCGAGGGCGGTGAGGCGCCGGACATCATCCATGACGCGTCCGACGACCTCGCCGACTTCGCCTACGGCGGCCATCTCGCCGACCTGACCGGTCTCCTGCCCCAGCGGCTGAAGGACGACATCCCCCGGCAGAGCTGGGAGACGGCCACCTTCGACGGCAAGACCTACGGCGTCCCCTTCCTCCAGGAACCGCGGGTCCTGATCGCCAACAAGAAGATCCTCGACGCCTCCGGGGTCAGGGTCCCGACGGCCGCGGATCCGTGGAGCTGGGCCGAGTTCCGTGAGGTGACCAAGACCCTGACGGCCGCGATGGGCGAGGGGAGGTACGGCGTCGCCTGGCCGCTCAAGGAGCCGGTCTCCGTGACCCTCAACCTCGGGCTGTCGGCGGGCGGCCGGCTCTTCCACCGGGACGGCGACGGTAAGGTCACCGTCCGGTTCACGGACGCCGACGGGGTGATGCCCGGGACGGTCCACGACCAGGTGAACACCGACCGGAGCGCCGCGCGGTCCACGCTCGGCATGAGCGGCTCCGACACACTGCCCGGCCTCTTCGGCGGCAAGTACGCGATGGTGCCGCTGGGCTTCTCGTTCCGGCAGCAGGTCGTGCAGCAGGCGCCGAAAGGCTTCGAGTGGACGGTGCTGCCGGCCCCCGCCGGTAAGGAGGGGAACACACAGGGCGTCAGTCCGCAGACCCTGTCGGTCGCGCAGGACAGCCCCCACAAGAAGGAGGCGGCCGCGTTCATCGACTTCATGCTCCAGCCGCCGAACATGGTGCGGCTCGCGAAGGGGGACTGGATGCTGCCGACCGGCACACGGGCGCTCGCGGACCCGGCGCTGCGCACCCCGAAGGACGGCTGGTCCACCGGCGCGGAACTCGCGCGGAGCCTGCGGTCCGCCCCGGCGCAGTCGGTCCGCGGCTATCCGGAGTGGAAGGACAAGGTGGCGACGCCCGCACTGCAGGAGTACTACAGCGGCGCCATCGACCGGAAGGAGCTGGAGAAGCGGCTGGTGAAGGACGGCAATCTGGTGCTCGCGCGCTACCAGCGCTGACATGACCGGCGTCAGGTAGTTGCACGAGACGTCTCGTCTCGTCTAGGGTCGGTCCCATGACCGAACGACAGCGTGCCCATATCGCCATGTTCTCCATCGCCGCGCCCGGACATGTGAACCCGAGCATCGAGGTCGTCCGGGAACTCGTCGCACGCGGCCACCGCGTCAGCTACGCGATCCCCGCCTCGTACGCCGACCGCGTCGCCGCGACGGGAGCCACGCCCGTCGTCTACACCTCGACCCTGCCCACGGAGGACGAACCGGAGGCGTGGGGGACCGAACTCATCGACAACATCGAGCCCTTCCTCCACGACGCGATCCAGGCGCTGCCCCAGCTGGCGGCGGCCTTCGAGGGCGACGAGCCGGACCTCGTGATCCACGACATCACCTCCTACCCGGCACCCGTCCTCGCCCACCGCTGGGGCGTGCCCGCCGTCTCGCTCTCCCCGAACCTCGTCGCCTGGGAGGGATACGAGCAGGAGGTGGCCGAGCCGATGATGGCGGAGCTCAAGGGGTCCGAGCGCGGCCGGGCGTACTACGCGCGCTTTCGCGGGTGGCTCGCGGAGAACGGGCTCGGCGACCGTGACCCGGACGCCTTCGTCGGCCGCCCGGCGTGCTCGATCGTCCTGATCCCGAAGGCACTTCAGCCGAACGCCGACCGGGTGGATGAATCCGTCTACACCTTCGTCGGCGCGTGCCAGGGCGAGCGCAAGGACCAGGGGGAGTGGCAGCGGCCGGCCGGCGCGGAGAAGGTGCTGCTCGTCTCGCTGGGTTCGGCCTTCACCAAGGTCCCCGCCTTCTATCGCGCGTGCGTGAAGGCGTTCGGCGGGCTGCCGGGCTGGCACGTGGTGCTCCAGATCGGCCGCTACGTCGACGAGTCGGAGTTGGGGGACGTCCCGCCGAACATCGAGGTGCGCTCATGGGTGCCGCAACTGGCGGTGTTGCGCGAGGCGGACGCCTTCATCACGCACGCGGGCGCGGGCGGCAGTCAGGAGGGCCTGGCGACGGCCACCCCGATGGTCGCGGTGCCGCAGGCCGTCGACCAGTTCGGCAACGCGGACATGCTGGTGGGTCTGGGAGTGGCGCGCCGTCTGGACTCGACGACCGCTACGGCGGAGGACCTGCGCGAGGCGGTGCTGTCCCTGACCTCCGACCCGGAGGTGGCGCGCCGGCTCGCGGAGATCGGGGCGGGGATGGCGGGGGAGGGGGGCACGCCGCGCGCGGCGGACCTGATCGAGGCCGAGCTTCCACGGGTGTGACCCGAGGCCGAACCGCCACGGACATGAGGCGATCGCCGGACGGGCTTCGGGCGGAAGCCCGCCGGCGATCGGGGACAAGGGTCCGGGACAAGGGTCGGGGACGCGGGTCGGGGACGTGTCACGGGGGCAGTGCGTCAGAGGGGGTGCACGGAGGGCCCTGCCCGCGCCTCGGTTCGGAGCGCCGTGCCGGTTCGGAGCCCCGAGCCCGCGCCTCGGTTCGGAGCGCCGTGCCGGTTCGGAGCCCCGAGCCCGCGCCTCGGTTCGGAGCGCCGTGCCGGGTCCGGAGTCCCCTGCCCGCGCCCCGGTTCGGAGCCCCGGCCCCGCGATCGGGCACCTCGGTCCGGAGCCGCGGGGCCGAGTTCCCCCGTACCCAAGGCTCCTAGACCGCTACCGGTGCACCGCGCCCGTCGTCGTCATGGCCCCGCACTCCTGCTCCCGTCTCCACCGGAACCACCGGCTCGTCGTGCGTCATGTCCGGCAGCCACCGCAGCCACCTCGGGAAGTACCAGTTCTTCTCGCCCAGCAGCGCCATCACCGCCGGCAGCAGGACTCCGCGGATGATCGTCGCGTCGATCAGCACCGCCGCGGCCAGGCCCACGCCCATCTGCTTCATGGACTGCATCGACAGCGTCCCGAAGATGGCGAACACGGCCACCATGATGACCGCCGCGCTCGTCACCACTCCCGCGGTCGTGACCACGCCGTGCGTGATCGCGTCGCGCGTGTCGCGGCCCTGCATCTTCGCCTCGCGGATCCGCGAGACCACGAACACGTGGTAGTCCATCGAGAGCCCGAACAGGATCACGAAGAGGAACAGCGGCAGCCAGGAGATGATCGCGCCCACGCCCTCCGCGCCCACCAGTGACGCGCCCCACCCGTGCTGGAAGACGGCGGTCAGGATTCCGTACGCCGCCCCCACCGACAGCAGGTTGAGCACGATCGAGGTGACCGCGATCGTCAGAGAGCGGAACGACAGCAGCATCAGGAGGAAGGCGAACACCACCACGAAGGCGAAGACCGGTGCGACGGACCCCGTGAGCTGGTCGTTGAAGTCCTTCGAGCCGGCGACCTGGCCGCTGATCGGCGCCTCGACGCCGTCGAGGGCGCCGAGCGTCGCGGGCCGGACCTCTTCCCGCAGGATGCCCAGGCTCTTCTCCGCCTTCTCCTGGTCGGAACCGCCGACCAGCGGGACGTAGATGAAGGCGATGTTCTCGGCGTCGTGCGTGACGACCTCGACCGGTCCCATGGACGCGCCCGAACTCACCGCCTGTGCACGGAAGTCGGCGATCGCCGACTTCACGGGCGCGGCGTTGATGTCGTCCGCCTTGATGACGACCTCGGCCGGGTCGGCGCCGCCGGGGAAGGCCTCATTGACTCGTTCGTACGTCGCCACGATCGGCACCGAGTCGCCGAACTCCTGGTCCAGCGTGAGGTTCTGGGTCTTCATTCCGATCGCGGGCAGGGCGATGGCCACGAGCGCGCCCGCGGCGACCACGAGGGAGACCAGGGGTCGCTTGAGCACTCCGCCGAGGACCGCGGTCCACAGCCGGCTCTCGCCGTTCGTGCCGCGCTTGGCACGGTTGAGGAACGGGATGCGCCCCTTCTCCACCCGCTCGCCGAGCAGGGACAGCAGCGCGGGAAGGACGGTCACGGAGCCGGCCATCGCCACGGCCACCACGATCAGTGACGCGAGGCCCATGGACTCGAACTCCCCGATGCCCGTGAACAGCATGCCCGCCATGGCCACGCACACGGTCACTCCGGAGACGATGACGGCCCGGCCGCTGGTCGCGGCGGCAATCTGCATCGCGGTGTGTGCGTCGCGCCCGGCGGCCCGTTCCTCGCGCTCACGGCGCAGATAGAAGAGGCAGTAGTCGACGCCGACCGCAAGACCGACCAGCAGCATCACCGAGTTCGCCGTCTCGCTCATCGGCATGACATGGCTGACGACACCCATCAGCCCCATGGTCGCCATGATGGCGGTGATGGCGAGGGCGACCGGCAGCAGCGCCGCCACCAGCGCGCCGAAGGCGATCAGCAGAATGCCGAGCGCGACCGGCACGGCGGAGAGTTCGGCCTGCTTGAAATCGTCACCGAAGGCGTCGTCGAACGTCTTGTTCATACTGGCGCCGCCGATCTCCTCGATCCGCAGCTCCTGATGCCGGTCCTGCACATCGGCAACAGCCTTCAGCACAGGCTCGATCCGCTCGCCCGCGGTCTCGGCCTCGCCGCGTACATCGAACTGGACGAGCGCGCTGCGCCCGTCCTTCGAAATGCTCCGGGTGGTGTACGGCGAGGTCACGCCGCTGACTTCACCGGTGGCGTTCACCGCCTTCATCACCGCGTCGACCGCCGACCGGAACTCCGCGTCGGTGGCCGTGAGGGAGTCGTTCCGCGCCTGGAGGAGTACGGACTCGCTCGCGGGCTCGTCGACCCCGGCGTCCTCGGTGATCTTCGATGCCTGGGTGGTCTCCCCCTTCAACTGGTCGCTGTCCTTCAGTTCCACCGTGCCGGCGGCCGAGCCGGCCACCATGGCGACCAGGACGAACACCACCCAGATCCCCACCGCGGCCCATCGGTGCCGGGCGCTCCAGCCGCCTGCCCGCGCGGCGAGACCGCGCGGTCCTCTCCCTGCGTTCTCCATGACAGCTGCCCCCTTTTCCCGGACGCGAA
This sequence comes from Streptomyces sp. NPDC096193, assembly GCF_040302905.1. Taxonomy (NCBI): domain Bacteria; kingdom Bacillati; phylum Actinomycetota; class Actinomycetes; order Kitasatosporales; family Streptomycetaceae; genus Streptomyces; species Streptomyces sp. NPDC096193. Next base: position 350,530 of record NZ_JBEOSJ010000002.1, read on the forward strand.
CACGGCGCCTGCGTCTCGGTTCTGACGCTAGGGGCACATTCAGGCCGTCTCCTCCTGCCCGGCGGTGACCCCGGGAGGCCGTCATCTCCTCCTTTCGGACCGGGCGCATCCCCGACAAGAAGGATCGAAGCCCCTTACATGTAGCGGCAGATGGGGCTCTCGTCCGATGTGGGCGGCCCTGGCCGGTTTCTTATTACGGAACCTTGTTGTCTGAGTAACAGCTGCATGAAGGTCTTGATCTGGGCGCGTCAATCGGTCAGGGTTTCGAACCAGCCCCCGGAGATCTTCCGGCCGAGGGCCAATCCCCCCACAAATGATGACGAGGAGACCCCTCTTCATGGCAGATCACAAGCGCACGAGCAGGATGAAGCTCACCGCTGCCATCACAGCTGTCGCGGCAGCGGCCGGAGTGACCGTGCTCGGCACGTCCTTCGCCGGTGCGGCAACTCTCGCCGAAGGCACCATATTCGGGGCCAACGCCGAAGGCGCGGTCGCCGGCAGCTACATCGTGATGCTGGACAAGAAGGCCGACAAGCAGGACCTGGCCACCGAGTACGGCGGCAAGCTCCAGCGCAACTACGGCTCCGCCATCAACGGCTTCTCCGCGAGCGGCCTCACGGAGACCGAGGCCAAGCGCCTCGCCGCCGACCCCGCGGTCGACAAGGTCGTGCAGAACAAGAAGTTCAAGGCCAACGCGACGCAGGACAACCCGCCGTCGTGGGGCCTGGACCGTGTCGACCAGGCCGACACGGCGGGCGACAAGAAGTTCACCTACCCCGACAGCGCGGGCGAGGGGGTGACGGCGTACGTGATCGACACCGGAGTCCGGGTCACGCACAAGGACTTCGAGGGCCGGGCGACCAGCGGCTTCGACGCGATCGACAACGACGACAACGCCGACGACGGCAACGGCCACGGCACCCACGTCGCCGGCACCATCGCCGGCGCGAGCCACGGTGTCGCCAAGAAGGCGAAGATCGTCGCCGTCCGGGTGCTCGACAACAACGGCTCCGGTACCACGGAGCAGGTCGTCGCGGGCATCGACTGGGTCACCAAGAACCACAAGGGCCCCTCCGTCGCCAACATGAGCCTCGGCGGCGGCGCGGACGAGGCGCTCGACGAGGCCGTACGCAAGGCGGTCGCAGCCGGGGTCACCTTCGCGGTCGCGGCCGGCAACGAGTCCTCGGACGCGGGGCAGGGCTCGCCGTCACGGGTGACCGAGGCCATCACCGTCGCCTCCTCCACCAAGGAGGACGCACAGTCGGAGTTCTCCAACTTCGGCGAGGTCGTGGACATCTACGCCCCGGGCTCGGACATCACCTCGGCGTGGAACGACAGTGACGAGGGCACCAAGACGATCTCCGGCACCTCCATGGCGACGCCCCACGTCGTCGGTGCCGCGGCCGTCTACCTCGCCGGCCACCAGGACGCCACCCCGGAGCAGGTCGCCAAGGCCCTCACCGACGGTGCCACGGCCGACAAGATCTCCAACCCGAGCGCCGGCACGCCCAACAAGCTGCTGAAGGTCGTCGAGTGACCGACGCCCACCCGCGCTGAACCGGCGGCCGCCGCGCCCTCCCCCACGGGGCGCGGCGGTCGCCTTAGGGTGTGCCGATGACCATGAGGTATGCGGCACTTCTGCGCGGAATCAACGTGGGCGGGCACAACAGAGTGCCCATGGCCGAACTCCGCGCACTCATCGAGGAGTTGGGTCACAAGGCCGTCGCCACCCACCTCCAGAGCGGCAACGCCGTCTTCGACGCGGCCTCCGGCGACGAACAGTCCCTCGCCGTGGAGCTGGAGCGAGGCATCGAGGGCCGTTTCGGCTTCCGCGTCGACTGTCTCGTACGCGACGCCGCTTATCTGCGGGCGATCGCCGACAACTGCCCGTTCCCCGCGGCCGAGCTGGAGGGCAGGCAACTCCACGTCACGTATCTCTCGGACCACGTCGGGCCCGAACGGTTCGCGGAGATCGACCCGGCCGACTACGCCCCCGAGGAGTTCCGGATCGGCGACCGGGCACTGTACCTCTACGCACCGAACGGGCTCGGGCGCTCCAAGCTCGCCGAGGTGCTCGGCAGGCCACGGTTCAGCCGGGGCATTGTCGCCACCAGCCGCAACTGGAACACGGTCGTCAAGCTGGTCGAACTCACGCGGAGCTGACCCGCCTGTGGATCAGTGCCGCCGCGAGTGCCGGCGCCAGCTGAAGCCGCCCGGCAGCCGTACCGACGCGCTGCGGTGTCCGTGGCTGTCCCGGGTGAGGTGGGCGCGGCGCCCGCCGAGAGTCCAGGACCAGCCGTGCGAGCCGATGGTGAGGTGCAGCAGCTTGGGGATGATGGTGATCCGCTTGTGGTAGTGGAACGACATGTCGGCCTCCTTCCCTCGATGGTGAACCGTGCGCGCCCCGTGGCCGTCACCGCCACGCCACGTTTGTGTCACCGCGGGCCCGTGCGAGACCGACTGCGGCTGTGCGAGCCTCGTACACATGCGCTACATCATCATCGGGGCAGGGGCGGTCGGCGGCACGATCGGCGGACGGCTGGCGGAGGCCGGCCATGAGGTGGTGCTCGTCGCACGCGGGGCGCACTACGCGGCGCTTCGGGACGGCGGGCTGCGCCTGACCACGGCGGACGGCACCGGCACGCACCGGCTGCCGGTCGTCGACCGCGCCGACGCCGTACGGCTGACGCCCGACGATGTCCTGGTGCTCTCCGTGAAGACGCAGGACAGCACGGCCGCGCTCGAGGACTGGGCAGCGCAGCCCGTGGACGGCGGCGGCACCGCGTCGGAGCGGCTGCCCCTGGTCTGCGCGCAGAACGGCGTGGAGAGCGAACGACTCGCGCTGCGCCGGTTCCGCAGGGTCTACGGGATGTGTGTCTATCTGCCCGCCACCCACCTCGAACCGGGCGCCGTCTCGGCGTCGGGCCGCCCGCTGACCGGCGTGCTGCACATCGGCCGCTTCCCCGGCGGCACGGACGAGACCGCCCGGCGCGTCTCCGCCGACCTGGAGAAGTCGAACTTCCTCGCCCCGGTCGTCGCCGACGTCATGCGCTGGAAGTACGCGAAGCTCACCAGCAACCTCGCCAACGCCATCGAGGCCGCTACCGGGGTCATCGCCGACGAGGCCGCAGTCGCCCTCGCCCGGCGGGTGATGGCGGAGGGCCGCGTGGTCCTCGCGGCCGCGGGCATCGAGGTGGCCGGTGAGGAGGAGCAGAAGGAGGTGCGGACCGACAAGATCCGCTTCGATCCCTTCGACGGCTCCGAGCGGCGCGGCGGCTCGTCCTGGCAGTCGCTCGACCGCGGTACGGGCACGATCGAGTCCGACTACCTCAACGGGGAGATCGCCCTGCTCGGCCGGCTGCACGGTGTTCCGACCCCGGTCAACGACACCCTCCAGCGCGTCGCCAACAGCTTCGCCCGCGAGCGCCGGCCCGCCGGTTCGATGACCGTCGCCGAGCTGACCGCCCTGGTCGACGAGGCTGTCGCGATTCTTCAAGACCCGTCGGAGGCGTCGCTCTAGCGTCGAGGGCATGAACAGCATTCACCCGCACCTGACGACCTGTGCCGCCGAGGCCGCTCGTGTCGCCCGCGCTGTGAGCCCCGACCAGCTGACCATGCCGTCCGTCTGTGACGCCTGGACCGTGCGGGAGCTCGCCAACCACCTCGTCCTGTACTCCTCGCACGGACTGGAGCACCGCGCCCTGCGCGTCCAGCTGCCCGACGACCTCGTACGGCGGGACTTCACCGCCGAGCCGGCGTGGGCCGATCAGTACGCGGCCCAGCTGGAGCGTGCGCTGAAGGCCTGGTCGGTGCCGGAGGCCTGGGAGGGGGAGGTGGACCTCGGTTTCACCGTGATGCCCGCCGCGGAGATCGCCTCGCTCATCGTCAAGGAACTGGCCCTCCATGGCTGGGATCTGGCCCGTTCCACCGGCCAGACCTTCAGTCTCCCGGAGCGGACGGGCGCGTTCGTGCTGACGGTCGTCGAGGAGCACGCCGAGGTCTTCCGGCAGTACGACGGCTTCGCCGACCCCGTCCCGACGGCCGGGGACGCCACGGCCTTCGAGCGCGCGCTCGCGACGAGCGGCCGTGACCCACGGGCCTGAGGGCACCGCGGACCACCGGCCCGAGACGGGTCCGAGAGCACCGCGCCCCGGTGGGCGAGAGCGGTCGGACGGGGTCGGCAGGCCCTGTGGAGTCCCTCACACGAACCGCCGCTTCCGATGACTTTGTCCCATATGTGCAGATGGTGACTTCAGTGGGTCGACCGTCCGTTTCAGGTGGTGACGACCCCTTTGAGCTGACGCTTCCTCGGTTCGGATGCTCTTGATAGACACGTCGGGTTCGGTCAGCGACCCGGCGGGAGAAGCAAGGCATGATCCACGACCAGACTCCGGATCTCCACGAGTTCGAGATGGACCTGACCCATGACGAGGTGCGGCGGCGCGCCGCGGTGCTCCATGCGCTCGGGGACGACTGGGACCCGTTGGCCGTGCTGGCGGGCGAGCAGGAGGCGTACCGCCAGCTCTACTCGAACCTCGACGCCGAGCAGCAGGAGACCTACGACCGGCTGGTCGCGGCCGGCGTCCTTCCGGGAGGGGAGGGCGAGGGCCGTGCTGCCGCTTGATCCCACGGCCGATGCCGGGCGGCGGGCCTGGGTGCGGTGCCCCGGATGTGCCGACCACCGGGACTGCGGGGTCTGCCTGGCCGGCCGCTCGTGCGGCACCCACTGGCGCTATCTGCTCTCCAGCCGGGGCAGCACACTCCAGCTCCAGTGCTCCAACTGCGCCCATCTGTGGGCGCACGAGACCGGCTTCGGCGCCTGACTGCCCTGATCGCCCTGGTCGGCCCGGCAAGGGCGCGCCCGTGCGGCACGGTGCGCGCGATCCGTCCGGCGGGGGCCGCCGGCCCGCCGTCAGGCAGTGGCCGCGATCCGGTGCCCGGCCCGCGCCTCGTCGTACCGCTCCAGCAGCAGGCTGACCAACTCGGGCGAGGGGCCCAGCACGTCCGCCAGGACGTCCGCCTCGGCGGCACCCTCCGCGATCCGGTCCGGCAGCCGTCCCGGTGCGATGACGTACGGGGCCACCGCGACGCGCGCGCAGCCCTCGGCCCGCAGGGAACGCACCGCGTCCTCGGTGCGGGGCAGTGATGCGGAGGCGAACGCAGGCCGCACGGCGCACCAACCGGTGTCCCGCAGCTCCCGCGCTACTTCTGCGATCACTGCGATCGCCTCCGGGTCCGTGGAGCCCGCCGAGGCCAGGACCAGCCCGGTCGAGCGCTTGTCGGCCGGGCCGAGCCCGGCCTCCCGCAGCCTTCGTTCCACAGCGGCGAGCAGCAGCGGCGAGGGGCCCAGCACCTCCGCCTGGCGCACCCGCAGCCGCGGCAGCCTCCCCGACGCCTCCCGCAGCACGGCGGGGATGTCCGACTTGGCGTGGAAGGCGCGCGTCAGCAGCAGCGGAAGCGCCACGACCTCCTCCGTGCCCTCCGCCGCCAGCCGCTCCAGGACACGCGGCACCGACGGCGCGTTGAAGTCCAGGAAGCCCGTCTCGACCCGCAGCCCCGGCCGCCGGGCACGAACCCGGTTCACCAGCGCATGGACGGTCGCGGCATGCCGCGGATCGCGGCTGCCGTGGGCGACGACGAGCAGTACGGGTCGGGGCATGACGTCACTCAGCTCCTGACGAGGAGGCCGCGGCCCCGCAGCACCGCGCGCTCCAGCGGACTGAAGATCAGCAGGTCGATGGCGATACCGACGATCAGAATCAGAATGATCGCCAGGAACACCCCGGGCATGTCGGAGTTGTTGCGGCCGTTCTCCAGCAACTGGCCGAGTCCGAGACCGAGATCGGGCGACGAGGCGATGATCTCCGCGGCCATCAGCGAGCGCCAGGAGAAGGCCCAGCCCTGCTTGAGTCCGGCCACATAGCCGGGGAGCGCGGCCGGCATGACGATGTGCCAGGTGCCGCGCAGGCCCGTCGCTCCCATCGTCCGGCCCGCCCGCAGGAACAGCGGCGGCACCTGGTCGACGCCGGAGACGAGACCGTTGGCGATCGAGGGGACGGCGCCCAGCAGGATCACCGCGTACATCATCTGGTTGTTCAGCCCGAGCCAGATCACGGCCGGCGGCACCCAGGCCACCGACGGAAGCGACTGGAGACCCGACAGGATCGGTCCGATCGCAGCCCGGACGAACTTCACCCGTGCGACCAGCAGGCCCAGCGGCGTGCCGATGGCGAGCGCCAGGAGGAAGCCGAGCAGGCCGCGCGAGATGCTCGTCCACACGATCTCCAGCAGACTGCCCTGGAGCCACAGGTCGGACACGCTGTTCCAGACGGCGGACGGCGCGGGCAGACTGCCCTCGTCGGTGACCTTCGCCCACACCAGCACCTGCCAGACCACGATCACCAGCGCGACGGCGGTGAGCGGCGGCAGCACCTTCTTGAGCAGCACCTCGCGCACCGGGGTGCGGTGCGACTGCACCGTGTCCAGGGCGTCCAGGCCGGCCTCGAGCCCGGCGAGGTCGTCGGACTTGGTGACCTTCGCGGTGGTCTCAGTGCTGGCCATGTCGGCGGATCTCCCCACGCAGTTGTTCAGTGATCTCGATCGACAGTTCCGCCACGGCGGCGTCCTCGATCCGGCGCGGCTGCGGGATGCCCACCGTCCATTCGCGGGCGATGCGCCCCGGACGGGAGGACAGCAGCACCACACGCTCGGCCAGCCGGACGGCCTCGCGGACGTTGTGGGTCACGAACAGCACGGACACGTTCGTCTCGCGCCAGATCCGGGTCAGCTCGTCGTGCAGCACGTCCCGGGTGATCGCGTCCAGCGCCGCGAACGGCTCGTCCATCAACAGCAGTTGGCTGTCCTGCGCCAGCGCACGGGCCAGGGCGACGCGCTGGCGCATACCGCCCGACAGCTCGTGCACCCGCTTGCCGTACGCGCCGCTGAGCCGTACGAGCTCCAGCAGCCGCTCGGCCTCGGTGCGCCGCTCGGCCTTGGCGACTCCGCGCAGCCGCAGCGCGAGTTCGATGTTCTTCCCCGCGGTCAGCCACGGGAACAGCGCGTGCTCCTGGAACATCAGGGCCGGCCGGCCGCCGGGGGTCTCGATGGCCCCGGCGCTCGGCGCGTCCAGCCCGGCGACCAGATTGAGCAGCGTGGACTTACCGCAGCCCGACGCTCCCAGGAGTGTGACGAACTCTCCCGGCGCGACGTCGAGAGTGATGTCGTCCAGGACGAGCTGTTGTCCGGCAGGTCCTGCGAAGGACTTGGAGACACGCTCGAGACGGGCGGCGTGCCCGGCCGTCGTGCGCTCCTCGGCCTGGTCCTTGGTGAGGGTGCTGGCCATGGTCGTCACCTCCTGGGAACGTGGGCTTGGGTGGTTACTTGACGCCGAGACCGGCGTCGGCGACCTCGGGCTTGCCCTCGGCCTTCAGGACCTTGTTCAGCGACCTCAGGTCGTAGATGCCGTTCAGGTCCGGCTTCTCCAGCAGCCCCGCCTTCACCGCGTGGTCCGCCTGCGCCTGCAGGGTCACGGCCAGCGGGTCGTCGATGAACTGCACGGACTTCCACGCCGGGTCGATGATGTCGGCCGGCAGCCCCTTGCCCGTGAGCGCCTTCAGCTTGGCGTTGGCCGATGTCTTCGCCTTGTCCGGGTTGGCGTTGATCCAGGCGTTCGTCTTCACCGTGCCGCGCAGCAGCGCCTCGACGATGTCGGGGTGCTCCTCGATGAACTTCTGCGACACGATGATGTTCGTGATGACGAACTTCTTGTCGGGCCACAGGGCGGACTCGTCCAGCAGGACCTCGGCGCCCTGGCTGACCAGCTTGGACGCGGTCGGCTCCGGCACCCACGCGCCGTCCACGGAGCCGGACCTGTAGGCGTCCGGGGTGATCTTGTTGTCCGAACGGACCACGGAGACGTCGCCCTTGCCGCTCTGGGCGTCCACCTTCCAGCCCTTCTCCCTGATCCAGTTGAGGAAGGCCACGTCCTGCGTGTTGCCCAGCTGGGGTGTGGCGATCTTCTTGCCCTTGAGGTCGTCCAGGGTCTTGATCTTCTTGGGGTTGACCACCAGCTTCACGCCGCCGGACGCGGAACCGCCGATGATGCGGAGGTTCTTCCCCTTGGACTTGGTGTAGGCGTTGACCGAGGGGGAGGGGCCGATGAAGCCGATGTCGATCGCGCCCGCGTTCAGCGCCTCGATCTCGGACGGACCGGCGTTGAACGTCGTGGACTTGATCTGCGTCCCGCCCAGTTCCTTCTGGAGGATGCCCTCCTGCTCGCCCACGAGGGCGGTCGCATGCGTCAGGTTCGGGAAGTAGCCGAGCTTCACGCTGTCGGCGGAGAGCTTCTTGCCGTTCGCGACGGGAGCGACCTTGTCGTCCTTCTCGGCCTGGGATCCGTATCCACAGGAGGCGAGTGCGCCGACCAGCAGCGGCAGAGCGACGGCGGCGGCGATACCGCGGCGCAGGGTGGTACGGGTGGCAGGCACGGGAGGTGTTCCTCTCGGAGGCCCGGCGGTCACGTCCTACGGAGCGTGGCCGGGAGGTCGACTGGTCTGTGTCTTCGTCTGTGGTGCGGGGTCCGGTCGTGCATTCGGGTCAGCGCGCACATCGCACGACACCCCCGGATCCCGCGCCGAGGGTGCCGCTGCCCACGCGGCCCCCCTCCTTCGCGAAGGTGGAAAAGACGTCAGTCATCAGAAGTCCCATTCGGCGTCGTCGTCGGCCGCCTGCACGGCCTCGGCGTTGGTCGCGAAGGAATCGCCCGCCATGCCGGCGGCCAGCGTGGTGCCGTCGGCGGGGTCGATCAGCAGGAACGATCCGGTGCGCCGGGAGTGCGCGTACGAGTCGAGCGCGAGCGGCTCGGCGGTCCGCACCTTCACCAGCCCGATGTCGTTGGCGACCAGCTGACCCGGGTTCGGGTGCTGGGAGAGGTCGTCGAGGGTGAGCCGCGAGGGGATCTCCTTGACGATCGCCTTGACCGTGCGGGTGGTGTGCTTCAGCAGCACCCGGCGGCCCACCGTCAGCGGCTGGTCCGCCACATGGCAGACCGTCGCCTCGATGTCCTGCGTGGTGGCCGGGGCGTCGTCGCTCGGCACGATGAGATCGCCGCGCGAGATGTCGATGTCGTCCTCCAGCAGGAGGGTCACCGACTGCGGCGTCCAGGCGACGTCCACCGCGTTGCCGAGCAGGTCGATCGCCGCGATCTTCGAGGTGCGTCCCGCCGGGAGCACGGTCACCTGCTCACCCACCCGGAAGGTACCCGCCGCGATCTGGCCCGCGTAGCCCCGGTAGTCCGGGTGTGCGGCGGTCTGCGGCCGGATCACGTACTGCACCGGCAGCCGGGCGTGGCAACTCGTCAGATCGTGGCTGACCGGCACCGTCTCCAGGTGCTCCAGCACGGTCGGGCCGCCGTACCAGTCCATGTTCGCGGACGGGTCGACCACATTGTCACCGGCGAGCGCGGAGATCGGGATCGCGGTGATCTCCGGCACCCCGAGAGAGGCCGCGTACGCGGTGAACTCCTCGGCGATGGCGGCGAAGACGGGCTCGGCGTAGTCGACGAGGTCCATCTTGTTCACCGCGAGGACGACGTGCGGAACGCGCAGCAGAGCGGCGACGGCGGCGTGCCGGCGGGTCTGCTCGACCACGCCGTTGCGCGCGTCGACCAGCACGACCGCGAGCTCGGCCGTCGACGCGCCGGTCACCATGTTGCGGGTGTACTGCACATGGCCCGGGGTGTCGGCGAGGATGAACCGCCTGCGCGCGGTGGCGAAGTAGCGGTACGCCACGTCGATGGTGATGCCCTGCTCCCGCTCGGCCCGCAGGCCGTCGGTGAGCAACGCCAGGTCCGGCGTCTCCTGGCCGCGTGAGCGGGAGGCGTGCTCCACGGCCTCCAACTGGTCGGTGAGGACCGACTTGGAGTCGTGCAGCAGCCGTCCGACCAGCGTGGACTTGCCGTCGTCGACGGAGCCCGCGGTGGCGAAACGCAGCAGGGTGGTGGCCGAGATCCCGGCGAGCTGCCCGGTGGTGGTCGTCATGGCTAGAAGTACCCTTCGCGCTTGCGGTCTTCCATCGCGGCCTCGGACATCTTGTCGTCGGCACGGGTCGCGCCCCGCTCGGTGAGCCGGGAGGCGGCGATCTCGGCGATCACGGCATCGAGCGTGGTGGCGTCCGAGTCGACGGCGCCGGTGCAGGACATGTCGCCCACCGTGCGGTAGCGGATGAGCCGGGTCTCCACCGACTCGGACTCCTTGGGACCGCCCCAGTCGCCGGCGGTCAGCCACATACCGCTGCGGGCGAACACCTCGCGCTCGTGGGCGAAGTAGATCTCCGGCAGTTCGATCTTCTCCCGCTGGATGTACTGCCAGACGTCCAGCTCGGTCCAGTTGGAGAGCGGGAAGACCCGGACGTGCTCGCCCGGCGCGTGCCGGCCGTTGTAGAGCTGCCACAGCTCGGGGCGCTGCCGGCGCGGGTCCCACTGCGAGAACTCGTCGCGCAGCGAGAAGACCCGCTCCTTCGCGCGCGCCTTCTCCTCGTCGCGCCGTCCGCCGCCGAACACCGCGTCGAAACGGTGCTGCTGGATCGCCTCGGTCAACGGGACGGTCTGCAGCGGGTTGCGGGTGCCGTCGGGCCGCTCGCGCAGGGTGCCGGCGTCGATGTACTCCTGCACGGACGCCACGTGCAGACGCAGGCCGTGCCGCTCGACCGTGCGGTCGCGGTACTCGATGACCTCGGGGAAGTTGTGCCCGGTGTCGACGTGCAGCAGCGTGAAGGGGACCGGAGCGGGCGCGAACGCCTTGAGCGCGAGGTGCAGCATGACGATGGAGTCCTTGCCGCCGGAGAAGAGGATCACCGGCCGCTCGAACTCACCCGCCACCTCGCGGAAGATGTGGACGGCCTCCGACTCCAGGGCGTCCAGATGCGACAGGGCGTACGGGCTGTCGACGTCCCCACTCGGATGGTTGACGCTCGTCGTCATGCCAGGCCCTTCTCGATGAGCAGCGCGTGCAGCGCCGCCGCGGACTGCTGAACGGTCTGGTTCTGCGACTCGATCCGCAGATCCGGGTTCGCCGGCTCCTCGTACGGGTCGTCGACGCCGGTGAGCCCGCTGATCTCGCCCGCCGCCTGCCTGGCGTAGAGACCCTTCACATCGCGCTCGGAGCAGACGTCCACCGGGGTTGCGACATGCACCTCGACATACGCGGTGCCCTCCGCCGCGTGCCGCTTGCGCACCGCCTCGCGGCTGTCCGCGTACGGCGCGATCACCGGGACGAGGGCCGTGACGCTGTTGGACGCCAGCAGTTCGGCGACGAAGCCGATCCGCTGGACGTTGGTGTGGCGGTCCTCGCGGCTGAAGCCCAGGCCCGCCGAGAGGAACTCACGGATCTCGTCGCCGTCGAGCACCTCGGTGCGGTGCCCGTCGGCGCGCAGCCGTGCGGCGAGTTCGTAGGCGATCGTGGTCTTGCCGGCACTCGGCAGACCGGTGAGCCAGACAGTGGCCCCAGTCACGTGTTTCTCCCGCTGCTTCTCGTCGTCGTTCATCAGCCGTGCAGCCCGCACTCGGTCTTGCCGCTCCCGGCCCAGCGGCCGGCGCGTGCGTCCTCGCCTTCCAGCACCCGGCGGGTGCAGGGCGCGCAGCCGACGGAGGCGTAACCGTCCGTCAACAACGGGTTGGTGAGGACGCCGTGTTCGGCGACGTAGGCGTCCACGTCGTCCTGCGTCCAGCGGGCGATCGGCGAGACCTTGACCTTCTGCCGCTTCTCGTCCCAGCCGACGACCGGGGTGTTCGCCCGGGTCGGGGACTCGTCGCGGCGCAGCCCGGTCGCCCAGGCGTCGTATGCGGTCAGGCCCTCTTCCAGCGGCCTGACCTTGCGCAGCGCGCAGCACAGGTCGGGATTGCGGTCGTGCAGTTTCGGGCCGTACTCGGCGTCCTGCTCGGCCACCGACTGGCGGGGGGTGAGCGTGATGACGTTGACGTCCATCACGGCCTCGACGGCGTCCCGCGTGCCGATGGTCTCCTCGAAGTGGTAGCCCGTGTCGAGGAAGACGACGTCCACGCCCGGCAGGGCGCGGGAGGCGAGATGGGCGACGACCGCGTCCTCCATCGAGGAGGTGACGCAGAAGCGCGGCCCGAAGGTCTCGGTCGCCCACCTCAGGATGTCCAGGGCCGGCGCGTCCTCGAGCTCCCGCCCGGCCTGCTCGGCGAGCTGCTTGAGATTCGTGCGAGTCGGCGTCATATCTCGTCCCCTCCACCGTCGTTGCGCTGAAGTCCACGGGTCAGCAGCCCGAGGAACTTCAACTGGAAGGCCCGGTTGCATGCCGCGCATTCCCAGGCGCCGTGTCCCTGCTCGTTCGGACGCAGGTCCTCGTCACCGCAGTAGGGGCAGTAGAACGGGGCGGCGCGCTCGCTCATGAGAGGGCCTCCTCGTCGGCACGCGCCGCCCAGGTGGCGAAGCGCTCGTCGCCCTCGCGCTCGGCCTCGAAGCGCTTGAGGACCCGCTCGACGTAGTCGGGCAGTTCGGCGGAGGTGACCTTCAGCCCGCGGACCTTGCGGCCGAAACCGGGCTCCAGGCCGAGCGCACCGCCGAGGTGCACCTGGAAGCCCTCCACCTGATTGCCCTCGTCGTCCAGGACCAACTGGCCCTTGAGGCCGATGTCCGCGACCTGGATCCGGGCGCAGGCGTTGGGACAGCCGTTGATGTTGATGGTGATCGGCTGGTCGAACTCGGGCATGCGCCGCTCGAGTTCGTCGATCAGCGAGGCGCCGCGCGCCTTCGTCTCGACGATCGCCAGCTTGCAGAACTCGATGCCGGTGCAGGCCATGGTGCCGCGCCGGAAGGGAGAGGGGTTCACTCGCAGGTCGAGCGCCTCCAGGCCGGACACGAGCGACTCGATCCGGTCCTCCTCGACGTCGAGCACGATCATCTTCTGCTCGACGGTGGTCCGCAGCCGGCCGGAGCCGTGCTCCGCGGCCACGTCCGCGATCTTGGTGAGGGTGGCGCCGTCGATGCGCCCGACCCGCGGGGCGAACCCGACGTAGAACCGGCCGTCCTTCTGCCGGTGCACACCGACGTGGTCGCGCCACTGCTGTACGGGCTGCTCGGGCGCGGGGCCGTCGACGAGCTTGCGCCGGAGGTACTCGTCCTCCAGCACCTGACGGAACTTCTCCGGTCCCCAGTCGGCGACCAGGAACTTCAGCCGGGCGCGGGTGCGCAGCCGGCGGTATCCGTAGTCGCGGAAGATGGAGATGACGCCCTCGTGGACGTCGGCCACCTCGTCCAGCGGCACCCAGGCGCCCAGCCGGACGCCGATCTTGGGGTTGGTGGAGAGCCCGCCGCCGACCCACAGGTCGAAACCGGGGCCGTGCTCGGGGTGGTTCACGCCGACGAAGGCGATGTCGTTGATCTCGTGCGCCACGTCCAGCAGCGGCGAACCGGAGACCGCGGACTTGAACTTGCGCGGGAGGTTCGAGAAGGCCTTGTTCCCGATGATCCGGCGGTGGATCTCCTCGATGGCGGGCGTGCCGTCGATGATCTCGTCCTCGGCGATACCGGCGACGGGCGAGCCGAGGATCACCCGGGGAGTGTCACCGCAGGCCTCGGTCGTGGAGAGGCCGACGCCTTCGAGGCGGCGCCAGATCTCCGGCATGTCCTCGATACGGATCCAGTGGTACTGCACGTTCTGCCGGTCGGTGAGGTCGGCGGTGCCGCGCGCGAACTCCTCGGAGATCTCGCCGATCACCCGCAGCTGCTCGGTGGTCAGTCGTCCGCCGTCGATCCGGACGCGCAGCATGAAGTACTTGTCGTCCAGCTCCTCGGGCTCCAGGATCGCGGTCTTGCCGCCGTCGATGCCGGGCTTGCGCTGGGTGTAGAGACCCCACCAGCGCATCCGTCCGCGCAGGTCGGCGCCGTCGATGGAGTCGAAGCCGCGCTGGGCGTAGATCGTCTCAATGCGTGTCCGCACGTTGAGACCGTCGTCGTCCTTCTTGGTCTGCTCGTTGGCGTTGAGCGGCGTCATGTGCCCTGCGGCCCACTGGCCCTCGCCGCGGTGACGTCCGGTCTTGCGACGCGACGCGGCGGGGGTGGGCTTTTCGGGGGTGGAGGCCATGGCTGTACGTCCTTCGAGACTGCAGGAGGGCGGCTCTGAGCTGCACACTCGCGCGGAGGCGCGGCTGTGCGCAGGGCGGTTGCTCAGTGGGGAATGCTCGGCTGTGCTGGTCTGTCAGCAGACCGGACAGATGGCGCTGGACATGCGGCCGAGGTCGACGTGCCGCCGACTCACCAAGGCAATTCCAGCTCGAGACATGACGGAAGCGTGTCACGCGAATCCGGCGGCAGTCCACCATTATCCACGATGTGGACAGAGATGTCCCGTACTGTGAGACGTGTGCCGCGGGTCACTCAGCCGTGAGCGCCGGGCCAGGGGCCGGGCGTGGGCGACTCCTGCTCCTCTTCCACCGTCGTGTCGAAGAGGGAGAAGCCACGCCGCAGATAGTTGTCCATGGCGTGCGGACCGTCCTTGGAGCAGGTGTGCAACCAGACGCGCTTCGTCGGCGTGCTGCCCGGCCGGCGTTCCGCCAGGTCCCAGGCCCTCGCCGTCGCGTACGACAGCAGATGGCCGCCGATGCCGCGCCCCCGGAACGCCGGGACGAGGCCGAAGTAGACGATCTCCACCGAGCCGCCGTCCTGGGCCTCCAGCTCCGCGTAGCCGGCCGGCGTGCCCCGGTCGTACGCCACCCAGGTCTCGGTGCCCGGCCGGCCGAGCACCTCCTCCCACTGCGCGTACGTCATCGTGAGCCGGTCGGTCCACCGGATGTCGCCGCCGACGGCCGTGTACAGAAAACGGCTGAACTCGGGCGACGGCACCTCGGCGCGCACGATGCGCACATCGTCCCCGGGAGCGGCAGCGGGCCGCAGATCCAAGGGCGAGGTCTGCTCCAGGTGCCAGGTGGTCACGGTGATGCTCATGAGCGCCAGGGAACCACGAGGGGGGCGGTGGGGCGCAAGGTGGGTCCGACGGGGGACCGGCGGACCCGGGCTCGCGCCCTTGCCGGCGGACCCGGGCTCGCGCCCTTGCCGGCGGACCCGGGCTCGCGCCCTCCCATGAGGTGCACGCCCCCGGGGCGGCGCCGTCCGTCTCGGCGCGTCACCACCCCGGGTTCCTGTCAGCCTCGCCGGCTCACACCTCGGCCCGTGCCCGCTCGACGACGGACGCCAGGTCAAGCGTGTGCGGCAAGGTGCCGAAGGCCGTACCCCAGTCACCGCCCAGCCGGGAGGCGCAGAACGCGTCCGACACCTCCAACGGGGCCCACCGCACCAGCAGCGAACCCTGGAGCACCAGCGCCATCCGCTCCGCCAGCCTGCGGCCCCGCGCCTCGATGCCGTCCAGGTCCGCCAGTTCCGTCAGCAGGTTCTTGATCGCCGCGTCCAGCCGGTGGTCCGCCCCGCGCGCCCGGCCCACCTCCTGGAGGAAGGCGTTCAGAGCCTGCGGCTCCCTCTGGAGCGCACGCAGAAGGTCCAGCGCCTGGACATTGCCCGAGCCCTCCCAGATCGAGTTGAGCGGGGACTCGCGCAGCAGCCGTGGCATCCCCGACTCCTCGACATAGCCGTTGCCGCCCAGACACTCCAGCGACTCCGCGACCGTCGGCGTGCACCTCTTGGTCACCCAGTACTTGGCGGCGGGCACGGCGAGGCGCAGGAAGGCCCGCTCCTCCTCCGTGTCGGCGTCGTACGCCGCGGCCAGCCGCAGCCCGAGCGCCGTGGCCGCCTCCGACTCCAGCGCCAGGTCGGCCAGGACGTTGCGCATCAGCGGCTTGTCGATCAGCGGACCGCCGAAGGTGCTGCGGTACGCGGAGTGGTGCACGGCCTGCGCCACCGACTGCCGCATCAGCGCCGCCGACCCGAG
Source organism: Streptomyces sp. NPDC096193 (assembly GCF_040302905.1). Lineage (NCBI taxonomy): Bacteria > Bacillati > Actinomycetota > Actinomycetes > Kitasatosporales > Streptomycetaceae > Streptomyces > Streptomyces sp. NPDC096193. The sequence continues at coordinate 366,433 of NZ_JBEOSJ010000002.1, forward strand.
CACGCAGTCCAGCCGCGTCGCCGCCACCATCTCGATGATGGTGCGCACCCCGCGCCCCTCCTCACCGACCCGGCGCGCCCACGTCCCGTCGAACTCCACCTCGCTCGACGCGTTCGACCGGTTGCCTAGCTTGTCCTTGAGCCGCTGGATACGGAACACGTTGCGGGTGCCGTCCGCGAGGATCCGCGGCACGAGGAAGCACGTGAGGCCGGCGGCGGCCTGGGCGAGGACCAGAAAGCCGTCGGACATCGGGGCGGAGCAGAACCACTTGTGACCGGTGAGCAGATACTCGCCGTCCCCGCCCGCCGGCTCGGCCCGGGTCGTGTTCGCCCGGACGTCGCTGCCGCCCTGCTTCTCGGTCATCCCCATTCCGAACAGGACACCCGGCTTGTCGGCCGCGGGCCGCAGGTCCTGCTGGTAGATCTGCGACGTCAGCTTCGGCTCCCACTCGGCGGCCAGCGCCGGGTCCGTCCGCAGCGCCGGCACGGCCGCGTGCGTCATGGACAGGGGACAGCCGTGTCCGGGCTCGGCCTGCGTCCACACCAGGAAAGCTGCCGCGCGACGGACGTGTCCGGCGGGCCTGCCCCAGGCGTTCGTCAGACCCGAGGTGACGCCGTGGCCGAGCAGCCGGTGCCAGGCCGGATGGAAGTCGACCTCGTCGATGCGGTTGCCGTACCGGTCGTGCGTCCGCAGCTTCGGCGGATTCTCGTTCGCCTGCGTCCCCCACTCCTGCGCCTGGGCGGATCCGGCGCTGCGGCCGAGTTCCGAGAGCTCCTCTCGTGCCTCGTCGAGCAGGCCCGGTGCGACATGCCGCTCCACGGCTTCGGTGAGGGCCCGGTCGGACGTATAGACGTCGTACCCCACCAGGGGTGGAGCCTGGTTGGTCACTGTGTGGGTGGTAGCTGCCATGCCGATACGGTAAGGAGGTGCAGGCAGCAAATGAAACACCCGAGCGGCCACCGGGACGGCTCCACCGGGCCCGGGTCCTCTACCGCAACGTCTCGAAGCGGAAGATGGCGTGGCTGCTGCTGAAAGACACGGTCAACTCGTGCATCGAGTACCGCATCCTGGGACTCGCGGCCGAGGCCGCGTTCTTCACCCTGCTGTCCCTGCCGCCGCTGATGCTGGGACTGATCGGTCTGCTCGGCTACATAGACGACTGGACCGACACCACCACCGTCGCCTCCATCGAGGAGAACATCCTCACCGCGGTGGGCACGGTGCTGTCCGACCGGGGCGTCAACCAGATCGCCAAGCCGCTGCTGGAGGACGTCACCCACGGCGGCCGACCGGACATCATCTCCATCGGTTTCGCGATCGCCCTGTGGTCGGGATCGCGCGCGGTCAACGTCTTCATCGACACCATCACCGTGATGTACGGCCTCGACGGCCAGCGCGGCATCGTCGCCACCCGCCTGCTCGCCTTCCTGCTCTACATCATCGCGCTGCTGATCGGGGCGGTGGTCCTGCCGCTGGCGGTCGTCGGCCCCGACCGGGTCGTGGAGCTGTTGCCGTGGGGCACGGAAGTGGTGGCGATCCTGTACTGGCCGGTGGTCATCCTGCTCTCCATCGCCTTCCTGACCACGCTGTACCACGTGTCCGTCCCCGTCCGCTCTCCGTGGATCGAGGACGTCCCCGGCGCCCTGGTGGCCCTCGCGATGTGGGTGCTCGGCAGCTTCCTGCTGCGGATCTACCTCACCAGCACGGTCGAGGGCCCGACGATCTACGGCTCCCTCGCGGCGCCCATCGCCGTCCTGCTCTGGATCGGTCTCACCGCCTTCGCCGTGCTCGTCGGCGCCGCGGTGAACGCCGCGATCGACCGTGTCTGGCCGTCGGTCGCGACGTCGGCGGCCCGCGCCGCCAACGAGCGCATGCGTGCCGCCCAGGCGGCGGAGATCCTCGCCCGCGCGAAGGCGACGCACATGTACGACGACCCGGACGACGACGAGGCGGACGGGGACGACGCCCCCATGCCCTCGGAGTTCCCGGAGCGCTGGTCGCGCTTCCTGCCCCCGGACGACGTACGCTCCCGGCTGCACTCCGGCAGGGAGCACCACAAGCAGGCGCCGCCGGGGGAGTGACACCGGGTTCCCGGACTGTCCGCGCTTCCCCCGGACGCGGGACGGCGCGTGCGGGAAGCACTAGCCTCGATGGCATGTACGTGGAACGCCCGTCCCGCCTGAAGGGCGCCGTCGTGTGGACCCGCACCCTGGCCGGCCTGCCGGGCCCCGCCCACCCCGTACTGCCCGACGGCTGCATGGACCTCATCGTGGTCGACGGCCGGCTCCTCGTCGCCGGTCCCGACTCCCGCGCCCAGATCGCGGACACCCGGATGATCACGGCCATGGGCGTCCGGTTCGCCCCCGGCACCGCGCCCGCGCTCCTCGGCGTACCGGCGCACGAACTGCGCGACCGGCGCGTCGACATCGCCGATCTGTGGGGCGCGACCGAGGCCCGCCGGCTCACCGAACGCATCCTGACGGCCGCCGACCCCGTAGGGGCACTGGAGGCCGTGGCGATCGCCCGTGCGGCGGACGCCGGCCGTCCCGACCCGGTGCTGGGCGAGGTCGTCCGCCGTCTCGACGAGGGCGGCACGGTCGCCGGCGCCGCCTCCGCGGCCGGCCTCGGCGCCCGCCAGCTGCACCGCCGCTCCCTGGCGGCCTTCGGGTACGGGCCCAAGACCCTGGCCCGGGTGCTGCGGCTCCAGCGCGCGCTGACGCTGGTACGGGCCGGAGTGCCGTACGCCGACGCCGCACTCACCGCGGGCTGCGCCGACCAGGCGCACCTCGCCCGGGAGATGCGGGACCTCGGCGGTACGACCCTCAGTGCCTACGCGGAGTCCGCGAAGAACGAGATCCCGCAACCGTCGGGGTCGAGCACCACGGCGTAGCGCTGCCCCCAGACCGCGTCCCAGGGCTTGAGGTGCCCCTGGTACCCGGCCCCGGTGAGGTCCGCGTACACGGTGTCCACCTCGGCCGGGCTGTCGCACCGGAAGGCGAGACCGATGCGTTCCCCGCCGCCCGTGGGGCGGGTCCACTGGGGGTCGAAGGAGCGGATGGTCTCCTCGGTGTCCCACAGCACACGCAGCCCGTTGGGCAGCGTCGCCTCGGCATGCGGGGCGGTGTCGGCGCCGGCCGGGATGTCCAGTCCGATGCGGCGGTAGAAGGCGAGAGATGCGGCCATGTCGGAGGCGACGATGCCGATCGCGTCGAGTTGTGGAGTCATGGCGTCAATCTAGGCAGGCCGCGCGCGGGGGGTCTTGAACGAATCGGACCTCTGCGGCCGGCCGAGCCGCCCCGCTCCGTACGGGTGACGTCCCGCCCCGGCAGACTGACCGTCCCGCGCCGACTCCAACATCACTGAGTGAGAGGGGGAACCACTGCGGAAGGACTCGCCGATGACCACATGCCCCACCCCTGCCACGTCCGGCTCCGCGCCTGCCATCACCGGTCCTGCCACCAGCGGTCCGGCTTCCGCCGCGGACGGATCCGGGACCGCGCGCGGACGCCGGTACCGGGTCGCCGTGGCGCTGTGCGCCCTGCCCCCGGTGTCCCGCGGCTGAAAAACAGGAACCCGCCGGTCTCCCGGCGGGTTCCCGCTTGCTGACGGTGGATCAGTTGGCTGCCACGGCAGGAGAGGCCGAAGCGCTCCCGTCCGCCGCCGGCACCGTCCTCGGTGTCAGGAGCCGCTCGGCCAGGAAGCCGAAGACCAGGCCGAAGACGGTCCACAGCGTGGCCTGGATGGCCAGCGTCGCCAGCCGGAACTCCCAGACCACCGTGGCCGGGAAGCCCTTCGGCACCTCGTTGAACGACGGCAGGAAGGCGTACGCGAGACCGACGGCGACCACGAAGGCCCCGCCCGCGGCGATCGTCGCGTTCCAGTTGCCCAGGCGCGGCGCCAGCCGCCTGCCGAGGATCACCGCGGCCACCGACAGCAGCACGCTGAGCAGGACCATCAGGAAGTACAGCGAGGTCCGTTGGCCGATCGTGTCGGGGTCACCGACGGCCGGCGGGTTCGGCGGGTACTTGAGATACGGCACGAGGTAGACGCTCAGCAGCGCACCGAGCGCGAGCAGCGCGGCCGTGGCACGCGGACCGAACCGGCCGACGCGGCCGAGTGCGACACAGTAGGCGAGGGCGGCGATGCCGCCGACCGCGACACCGAAGACGAGTACGCCGGTGGCGAGCCCCGCGGTCGACTGCATGGCCCTGGTGACCAGTTCCTCGCCGCCGTGCTCGTGGGAGTGGCTCTCCTCGAACGCGATGGCGGAGTCGACGGGACCCTCACCCAGGAAGTACGCGACGGCCATGGCGACCGCACCCGCGACCAGTCCGGCGAGCATGCCGCGGACGAGCAGGGCTCGCACCGATACGGAGTTCATGATCGTTCCCCCGGCGTCTCAGTGGCAGGGGAAGCCGAGCAGGTGGCGTCCGTCGTGGACCCACTCGTGAACGTTCTCACCGGCGATGAGCGAGGTGGCACCCTGCTCGGCGCCGACGAAGTACAGCAGAACCAGCATCACAATGCCGAAGAAGACCGCCCAGGGAGCAATCGCCTTGAGCGAGATGGGGGTGATGGCCGGCGCGGTGGTGGCGGGCGCAACGGACTGAGCCATGGCAGAACCTCCTGGGGAACACGCGTCCCGATCGTGGTGCCTGAGACGAAGGTGCTGGGTCTGACTTCCCGCAGAGGTACGGGTTCACAGTGGCGCGACCGTGCCGGATTCTCACCGGACTTCCGTCACACCGTCGTCATGTCCACGCGACCGTACCGCGTGCGGGCCCCCACCGCTACGGCGCGTGGGGGCGCGGGAGAACACCGGAACTCCCGTGATGTGCTTGTGCCGTGGGCACTGCGGCGGGAAGGGCGGGCAACCGGTGACAGTACGGGTGATGTTGGTCGCACCTGCGACGACGGCCGCTGTGCGGGAGGCGCGCTTCGGGGCGGACGAGCCGCTGGACGAGCTCGGGGCACGCGCGGCCCGGGCCGCGGCGGGCGATCTGCCGCAGGTCCGACAGCCGTTGTGCGGACCGTCGTTGCGATGCCGCGCCACGGCCGAGGCACTGGGGCTTCAGGCCGAGCCCGCGGACCGGCTCGCCGACTGGGACATGGGCCGCTGGCGGGGACGGCGGCTGGACGAGGTGAGCGCGGGCGAACCCGAGGCGGTGGCCGTCTGGTTGTCCGACCCGTCGGCCGTACCGCACGGCGGCGAGTCCCTGACGGCGCTCTGCGCACGGGCCGGCGACTGGCTCCGCTCGCTGCCTGACGACGCGGGGCGGGTGCTGGCGGTCGTGGAGCCCGCCTTCGCGCGGGCGGTGACCGTCCACGCGCTGGGCCTTCCCGTCGAGGTGTTCTGGCGGCTCGACGTGGCACCGCTGGCGCTCACAGAACTGAGCGGCCGGGCCGGCCGGTGGAATCTGCGCTGCGGCCGGCCGCTCGCGGGGGAGCGGACCGTCCCCGACCGGCCGTGACGTGTCCGGCCACCGCGATGCGAGCAGCCCGGCCGGCCGGCCGGGAACGGACACGCGACCGCGTCCGTCCCCCCTCGGCATCTGCCGTGTCCCCGCGCGAGCACCGGTCGCCGCGCGGAAACGCGGCGATTCGAGGACGCACATCCTCCCCGCGCGCAGCCGGGCCACCGTCGTCCTGCCGGCGCCGGGCGGGCCGCCGATCCGCGGCACCCCGGCGCCCAGAGGCCGTCACAGGTCCTCGGACGGCAGCGGCTGCTCCGTCCAGATGACCTTGCCGTCCGGTGTGTACCGGGTGCCCCAGCGGTCGGCGAACTGGGCCACCAGGAACAGCCCGCGGCCCCCCTCGTCGGTGGTTGCGGCCTGGCGCAGATGGGGCGAGGTGCTGCTGTGGTCGGAGACCTCGCAGATCAGGCTGCGGTCCAGGATCAGCCGGACGTGGATCGGCCCGATGGCGTAGCGGATGGCATTGGTGACCAGCTCGCTGAGGATCAGCTCCGTCGTGAACGCCTCCTCCTCCAGACCCCACTCCGCCAGCGTGCGTGCCACAGCCCCCCGGACCTCGCCCACCGCGGCCGGATCCGGCCGTACCTCCCAGTCCGCCACCTTCGCCGGGTCGAGCACGCGGGTACGGCCCACCAGCAGCGCGATGTCGTCCCGCGGGCGCTCCGGGAGCAGGGCCCGGAGCACCGCCTCGCACGTCTCGTCGGGACTGCGGTCCGGATGCCCGGCGACGGTACGGCGCAGCAGGGCCATGCTCTCGTCGATGTCCCGTTCGCGGTCCTCGACCAGACCGTCCGTGTAGAGCACCAGGCTGCTGTTCTCCGGCAGCTGGAGCTCCAGCGTTTCGAAGGGCAGCCCGCCGAGTCCGAGGGGCGGACCCCCGGGGACCTCCGCGAAGTCCGCGTTGCCGTTCGCGTGGAGCACCACCGGCTGGACGTGCCCGGCCCGCGCCATCGTGCAGGTGCCGGTGGACGGGTCGTAGATCGCGTAGAGGCAGGTCGCGCCGGTGACGCCCGCCTCGCCGGCCTCACTGCCGTCGGCGACCTCCTCCTGGTCGATCCGGGCGACCAGTTCGTCCAGATGCCACAGCAGCTCGTCGGGCGGCAGATCGAGCGTGGAGAAGTTGTGCACCGCCGTGCGCAGGCGGCCCATGGTGGCCGCGGCGTGCAGCCCGTGCCCCACGACGTCGCCGACGACGAGCGCCACCCGCGCGCCCGGCAGCGGGATGATGTCGAACCAGTCGCCGCCCACTCCGCCGAGCCCGCCGAGGCCCGCCTGGGCGGGGCGGTAGCGGAAGGCGACGTCCAGGGCGTTCTGCTCCGGCAGCCCGCGGGGGAGCAGACTGCGCTGGAGCGTCACCGCCATCGTGTGCTCGCGCGTGTACCGGCGGGCGTTGTCCACGCTCACCGCCGCCCGCGCGACCAGTTCCTCGGCGAGGGAGAGGTCCTCCTCCTCGAAGGCCTCCGGCCGCTTGGAGCGCCAGAACATCGCCACGCCCAGGATCACCCCGCGCGCCCGCAGCGGCACCGCGATCATGGAATGAAAGCCGGAGTCGACCAGCTTCTGCGCCCGGACGGGCGACTGCTGCTGCCAGCCTCTGAGGGCGGCGAGATCCGGCTCCAGGACGGCTTCGCCCTTGCCGATGCCCGCGCCCATCGGAGTGGTCGGCAGAAAGCGGATGGCCGTGCCCAGCGGGTAGAGCGCCGAGTCCTGCCGCAGCCCCTGGAACGCCACGCGGCGCATCTCCGCGCCGCCGCCGCTCGGCGTCGGCTCCTCGCCACGCAGCACGGCGGCCATCAGGTCGACGGTGGCGAAGTCGGCGAAGCGGCCCACCGCGAACTCCGTCAGCTCCTCACAGGTGCGCACCACGTCCAGCGTGGTGCCGATCTCCGTGCCGGCGTCGTACAGCAGCTTCAGCCGCGCCTGGGCCACGTCCGCCCGCCCGCTGAGCGCCTGGAGTTCGGTGGTGTCGCGGACCGTCGCCACACTGCCGGGCGGCCCGCCGTCCGCGTCGGTCGAGCGCTGGTTCACGGCGAGCAGCCGGTCTCCGACCAGATGCACCTCGTCGCTGGCGATGCGCCCCGAGGTCAGCAGTTCGGCGGTACGGGGGTCCAGGCCCAGCTCGGCGACCGGCCGGCCCTCCACGTCCGCGGGAAGACTCAGCAGCCGCCGTGCCTCGTCGTTGGCGAGCAGCAGCCGCCCGTCGCCGTCGACGATGAGCACGCCCTCGCGTACGGCGTGCAGGACGGCGTCGTGGTGCTCGTACATCCGGGTCATCTCGGTGGGCCCGAGGCCGTGCGTCTGGCGCCGCAGCCGTCTGCTGACCAGGGCCGTGCCACCGGTGGTCAGCAGCAGCACCACGCCCGCGGCGCCCAGCAGCAGCGGGAACTGGTCCTCCACGACACCGCTGACATGGTCGATCGTGATGCCCGCCGACACCATGCCGATGACCGTCCCGTTGGCCCCGCGCACCGGCACCACCGCCTGGACGAGCGGCCCGATCGTCCCGGTGATCTTCTCGGTGACCACCTCGCCGGCCCGTGCCGGGGCCAGGTTGCCGACGAACTGCTTGCCGATCCGGTCGGGGAGCGGATGCGTGTAACGGATGCCCTGCGGGTTGAGGACGACGATGAAGTCGACGCCGGAACGTTTTCGCGCCTCCTCGGCGCGCGGCTGGAGAATAGCGGTGGGGTCAGGACTCTTCAGCGCGGCCTCGATACCGGGCGAGTTCGCGAACGTCTCGGCCACCGCCACCGAACGGTTGCGGGCCTCGCGCTCACTGTCCGACCGGGACTGCAGGACGAGCGCGCCCATGCCTGCTGCGACGAGCAACACCACGATCGCCACCTGCAGGAGAAAGACCTGACCTGCGAGGGTTCTCATCCTCAGAACCGAGCGCCGGCGGCCGTAGCGTGCGGCCATGTCCTATTTCTACACCTCCCGCATACGGTGGGCTATCCGCGCACCGTAGAGCGCAACGGCCGCACGCGCGACGCGTTTGCCCAGATGCGTCGCGCGTGCCGGACCTGCTGTCTGCCCGGGAAGTACTCAGCCCAGGCTCAGAACCTCCGTGAGCACCTTCCGCAGCGTCGCCTCGGGATCGTCCGCCGCCCCCCGCGAACGCCAGGCCACGAAGCCGTCGGGACGGACGAGCACCGCGCCCTCGGGAGTGGTGCCGTGCCTCTCCGCCCAGTCCTCTCCGTCCTCCGGGGAGAGATCGGCGGCGGGCCCGCTGCCGATCGCGTAGGCCTCCAGAGGTACGGACAGTCCCGCCGCGGCCTTGCGGGCGCCTTCGCGCCACGGTGAGTTCTCGGCGCACAGCAGCACGAGCGACTGCTCGTACAGGTCCACCGTCGACACACGGCCGTTCTGTCCGGTGACCCAGATGTGCGGGGCCCGGGTGCCGGGATCCCCCGAGAGCTGCATGCGCTCGGGCACCACGGCCAGCGAGGGGTCGACCCCGACGACCGCGCCCGAGCGGTAGCCGTAGCCCATCGCCACCATCAGCACGCCGCCCTGCCGGCCGCCGCCCGAAGTGGGCGAGGGTGCGTAGCCGGGGTGGCTGTGCTCCGCCGAGCGGGCCGAGGCGCGCTCGCTGGTGACCCGCGCTACCGGCAGCCGCTCCATGCCGTAGGTGTCGAGCAGGCCCGGCCCGGCCCAGCCCTTCAGCACCGCCGCGAGCTTCCAGGCGATGTTGTGGGCGTCCTGGATACCGGTGTTCGAGCCGAACGCGCCGGTCGGGGACATTTCGTGGGCGGAGTCACCGGCGAGGAAGACCCGGCCGTCCGAGTAGCGTTCCGCGACCCGTTCGGCCGCATGCCACGGCGCCTTGCCGGTGATCTCGACATCCAGGTCCTCGGCCCCGACCGCGCGCCGGATGTGGTCGGCGCACCGCTCGTCGGTGAAGTCGTCGAGCGTCTCACCGTCCTCGGGGTGCCACGGCGCGTGGAAGACCCAGCGGTCGACGTTGTTCACCGGCAGCAGGGCCCCGTCCGCTCCGGGCTTGGTCAGGTAGCAGACGATGAAGCGCCGGTCGCCGACGACGTCGGCGAGCTGCCGGGAGTTGAAGGTGACGCTGACGTTGTGGAACAGCTCGCCGTTGCCTGTCTGGCCGATGCCCAGCTGTTCCCGGACGGGACTGCGCGGCCCGTCGGCGGCGACGAGGTAGTCGGCGCGCACGGTCCTGTGCTCGCCGGTCGTACGGTCCTTGACGACGGCGCTGACACCGCCTGCGTCCTGCTCGAACGAGAGCATCTCGTTCGAGTACAGCATCTGCGCCCCGAGCCTTCGCGAATGCTCGGAGAGCACCGGCTCGATGTCGTTCTGGCTGCACAGGCACCAGCCGGCGGGACTGATCCGCGCCAGTCGGCCGCCCGGGTCGATCTCCTTGAACAGCCAGGCGGAGTCATTGCCCGTCAGGGACCCGCCCTGAAGGATTCCGTGGTTGTCGGCGAGGACGGCCGCCGCTTCGCGAATGTCCTGTTCCACTCCGCAGACGCGGAACAGCTCCATCGTGCGGACGTTCATTCCTCGGCCGCGGGGGTGTGTGGATGTGCCCGAGTGCTTCTCGACGAGCAGATGCCCGATGCCATGACGGCTCAGGAACATCGAGGTGGCCAGGCCCACCAGGGACCCGCCGACGATCAGTACCGGCACGCGGTGATCGGCGTTCTCTTCCATGGGAACTAGATGCCCGGCACGACAGGGGTTCCCTCGCCCATTCACCCGCATGGTGCTCAGCTCTCGCGCCGGACGTGCGACCGGACCACGATCGGTTGCGGGAGCGCCCCCGGGCCATGTGGGGCGATCGTTGCGGATCCGCAGGGCTCGACCGTGCGGATTCCACCGACAACTGACGACGGGCCATGTCTGGCACGGTCGCGAAGGAGTGTGAACAAGGATGACAACCTTGTCGGAACGGATATCGCAGTCCGCCTTCGACGGCTCCAGGCTTCGGGTGATTTTGCTGCTGGACCTCCACGACGGGGCGCAGAAGCAGTTCCTCGAGGCGTACGAGCACATGCGGAACCAGGTCGCCTCCGTACCGGGGCACATCAACGACCAGCTCTGCCAGTCGATCGAGAACCCGTCGCAGTGGCTCATCACGAGCGAGTGGGAGAGTGCACCGCCCTTCCTCGCGTGGGTCAACAGCGAGGAGCACGTGGAGACGGTCCAGCCGCTGCACAGCTGCGTACGGGACACGCGTTCGCTGCGCTTCAGTGTGCTGCGGGAGACCGGAGCGCCGTTCACCGAGTCCTTCGCGCCCAGCAAGGGCGGCCTCCAGGCGGCTCCTCGCGTCGGCGACGGAGTGGTCCGGCACGCGCTGACCTTCACGGTCAAGCCGGGCACCGAGGAGAAGGTCGCCAAGATCCTCGCCGGCTACACCTCGCCGTCGGCTCGCGTCGACGACAACACCCGGCTGCGCCGCACCTCGCTCTTCATGCACGGCAACCGTGTCGTCAGGGCGATCGAGGTGCAGGGCGATCTGATGGCCGCACTGCGGCACGTGGCACGGCAGCCCGAGGTGCGGGCCGTCGAGGACGCCATCAACCCGTACCTGGAGCAGGACCGGGACCTCGACGACTCCAACTCCGCGCGGCTCTTCTTCACCCGTGCCGCACTGCCCGCCGTGCACCATGTCGCGGGCGACGGTCTGGACACCGACGAGCTCAACCGGCACGCGCTGTTCTACCAGGCCAAGGAGGGCTGCGGGATGGCCCTGGCCCGGATGCTCGCCAAGCAGGACGAGGCGGCGGCCGACAGCCCCGGGAACCCCATCGCCGGCAGCACGGTCTTCCAGCGCGACGACATCGTCGTCCGCCTGGTGGACGTCGTAGGGCCCCTGGACGGGCACCCCGCCCTGGCACTCGGCGTCGCAGGTGACCGCAAGGCCGCCTGCCTCGCCAAGCTCCTCGCCGACGGCGAGGAGGGCGTGCCGACCACCGACGCGGAGATCTCGCGCTTCCTCGCGCGCTCCGACATGCAGCTCATCACCGACCGGAGCGCGCCGCCCGAGTCCTGACGGCGTCCTGACCCCGCGCCCGGCGAAGCGGCCAGCGGGCCGAACCACCGGGACCCTGCATCTGGAGGAAGCAGCATGACCACGCACAGCCCACGCATCGTGGACCTCAGCGAGACCCAGCCCAACACCCGGCGAGGCGGTGACCTGCGCGCGGTGCTCACGCCGACGGCCGTGGGCGCGACCAGCGGGTTCATGGGCCTGGCGATCGTGCCGCCCGGTGAGTCCATCGCCGAGCACTACCACCCGTACTCGGAGGAGTTCGTGTACGTGGTGAAGGGGCTCCTGGAGGTGGACCTGGACGGCGAGACGCACTCCATGAGTCCCGACCAGGGCCTCATGATCCCGCTGAACGTGCGGCACCGGTTCCGCAACGTCGGCAACGAGGAGGCCCGTATGGTCTTCCACCTCGGCCCGCTCGCGCCGCGCCCCGAACTCGGGCACGTCGACACCGAGCATGTCGAGGAGGCTGCCGAGCAGGGCAGGCCGCCGGAACGGACTGGGGCCGTTTCGTGAACCGGCGGGTGGCGGTCACCGGGGTCGGCATCGTCGCCCCCGGCGGTGTCGGCGCCCCGGCGTTCTGGGACCTGCTCGCGAGCGGTCGCACGGCCACGAGGGGCATCACCCTCTTCAATCCGGAGGGCTTCCGCTCGCGTATCGCCGCCGAGGTCGACTTCGACCCCGCGCGGCACGGTCTCGAAGCCGAGCTGGTGGCGCGCTCGGACCGGTACATCCAGTTCGCGCTGGTGGCCGCCCGGGAAGCCGTACAGGACTCCGGTCTCGACCCCGAGAACGAGGACCCCTGGCGGATCGGGGTGTCGCTCGGCACCGCGGTCGGCGGCACCACGCGCCTCGAGCACGACTACGTCGCCGTCAGCAGTTCGGGCGCGCGCTGGGACGTCGACCACCGCCCGGCGGGGCCGCACCTCGAGCGCGCGTTCTCGCCGAGCACCCTCGCCTCGGCGGTCGCCGAACAGATCGGTGCCCACGGTCCGGTGCAGACCGTCTCGACGGGCTGCACCTCCGGACTCGACGCGATCGGCTACGCGTTCCACGCGATCGAGGAAGGGCGGATGGACGTGTGCATAGCCGGCGCGTCGGACTCGCCCATATCCCCGATCACCGTGGCGTGCTTCGACGCGATCAAGGCGACATCGGCGAACAACGACGACCCGGAGCACGCCTCCCGGCCGTTCGACGCCGACCGTGACGGGTTCGTCATGGGCGAGGGCGGAGCGGTACTCGTCCTCGAGGAGCTGGAACACGCCCGCGCCCGTGGCGCGACCGTGTACTGCGAGATAGGTGGCTACGCGACCTTCGGCAACGCGTACCACATGACCGGACTGACGCCCGAGGGCCTGGAGATGGCCCGCGCCATCGACACCGCCCTCGGCCACGCCCGGATCAACAGCTCCGCCATCGACTACGTCAACGCGCACGGGTCGGGAACCAAGCAGAACGACCGCCACGAGACCGCGGCGGTGAAACGTTCCCTCGGCGACCACGCCTACAAGACGCCCATGAGTTCCATCAAATCCATGGTGGGTCACTCACTGGGTGCCATCGGCGCCATCGAACTCGTCGCGTGCGTCCTGGCGATGGACCGGCAGGTGGTCCCGCCGACGGCCAACTACCAGACCCCCGACCCCGAGTGCGACCTGGACTACGTGCCGCGCACCGCCCGCCCCCGGAAGCTGCGCAGCGTGCTCTCCGTCGGCAGTGGGTTCGGCGGGTTCCAGTCGGCGGTCGTCATGACCCGACCCAGTGGGAGGTCAGGATGAGCACCCGCAGCGACCGGCGCACGGTTGTCACCGGGATCGGTGTCATAGCCCCCAACGGCGTCGGTGCCGATGTGTTCTGGAAGGCGACCCAGGAGGGCATCAGCGTCCTCGACCGGGTCACCCGGGAGGGGTGCGGCGAACTGCCCCTCCGCGTCGCGGGCGAAGTGCGCGGACTGGACCCGGCCACCATGGTCGAGGGGCGTTACCTCGTCCAGACCGACCGGTTCACGCACTTCGCGATGGCGGCCGCCGATCTCGCCCTCGAGGACGCGCGGCTCGGCCGCGCCGACTACGAGGACGAGCCCTACGACGTCGGTGTTGTCACCGCCGCCGGCTCCGGCGGCGGCGAGTTCGGCCAGCGGGAGCTCCAGCGGCTGTGGGGCCAGGGCTCCCGCTACGTCGGGCCGTACCAGTCCATCGCCTGGTTCTACGCGGCGAGCACCGGCCAGATATCCATCCGCGGCGGCTTCAAGGGCCCCTGCGGTGTGGTGGCCAGTGACGAGGCGGGCGGCCTCGACGCCTTCGCGCATGCCGCGGGCGCCGTCGCCCGCGGCACGAACGCGGTGGTCGTCGGCTCCGCCGAGGCCCCGCTCGCGCCCTATTCGGTCGTCTGCCAGCTCGGCTACCAGGACCTGAGCACCAGCGACGACCCGGCCCGGGCCTACCGGCCCTTCACCTCGGACGCCTGCGGCTTCGTCCCCGCCGAGGGCGGGGCGATGCTCGTGGTCGAGGAGGAGTCGGCGGCGCTGCGCCGCGGTGTCCAGCCGCGCGCGTACGTGGCCGGGCACGGGGCCACCTTCACCGGTCCTTCCCGGTGGAAGGAGTCCCGGGAAGGACTGGCCATGTCGATCCGTGGCGCACTCGAGCGGGCCGGCTGCGCCCCGGAGGAGATCGACGTGGTCTTCGCCGACGCGCTCGGTGTGCCCGAGGCCGACCGTGCCGAGGCGCTGGCGATCGCCGACGCCCTGGGCGCGCACGGCCGCCGGGTTCCGGTGACCGCGCCCAAGACCGGCATCGGCCGGGCGTACTGCGGCGGGCCCGTGCTCGACGTGGCCACGGCGGTACTCGCGATGGAGCACGGCGTCGTGCCGCCCACCCCGGGAGTCTTCGACGTGTGCCACGACATCGACGTCGTGACAGGCAAGGCCCGCAGGACGCCGCTGCGTACGGCCCTCGTCCTGAGCCGCGGACTGATGGGCTCGAACGCGGCCCTCGTGGTGCGCGGTGCGGCCGATCGCCCTGGTGACAACTCGTGACAAGGAGAACTGCCATGTCAGACGTACTGACCATCGAAGAGCTCGCCGCCCTGATGAAGAAGGGCGCCGGACTCACCGTGGATCCCGCCGACCTCGCCGGCCGGAGCGAAACCCGCTTCGACGAGTTCGGCCTCGACTCGCTCGGTCTGCTCGGCATCGTCGGCGAGCTGGAGAACCGGCACGGCCGTCCCCTCCCGCCCGACGCCGACCGCTGCAAGACCCCGCGGGAGTTCCTCGACCTCGTCAACACCAACCTCATGAGCGGAGCCTGAAGTGTCCGGACACACCGAGAACGAGATCGTCGTCGCAGCGCCGCTGGATCTCGTCTGGGACATGACCAACGACCTGGAGAACTGGCCGCAGTTGTTCAGCGAGTATGCCTCCGTCGAGGTCATCGAGCGCCGGGGTGACACCACGACGTTCCGGCTGACCATGCACCCGGACGAGAACGGGACGGTCTGGAGCTGGGTCTCGGAGCGCACCCCGAACCGCCAGGCGCGCACGGTGGAGGCCCGCCGCGTCGAGACGGGTCCCTTCGAGCACATGAACATCCACTGGGAGTACTCCGAGGTCGCCGGCGGCACCCGGATGCTCTGGCGGCAGGACTTCGCCATGAAGCCCGAGGCGCCCGTCGACGACGAGTGGATGACCGACAACATCAACCGCAACTCGAAGGTCCAGATGGCACTCATCAAGGACAAGATCGAGCAGCGCGACCGGGAGAGCCGCGGCGCCGCGGTTCCCTCCAACTGATCCGGAAGAAAGGGCACAGCGGATGACCTCACCGCACCGAGCGCTGATCGTGGCGCGTATGGCGCCCGAGTCGGCCACCGACATCGCCGAACTGTTCGCGAAGTCCGACGGCGGCGAACTGCCGCACCTCGTCGGAGTCACCCGGCGCAGTCTGTTCCAGTTCGGCGATGTGTATCTGCATCTGATCGAGTCGGACCGCCCTCCGGGCCCGGCGATCGCGCAGGTGACCGAGCACCCGGAATTCAAGGACATCAGCGACCGGCTGACGGCGTTCGTCAGCCCCTACGACCCGCAGACCTGGCGTGGTCCGAAGGACGCGATGGCCCGTCAGTTCTACCGGTGGGAACGCGACAGCACCGCGTGAGACCGCGACGACGCCCCGGCTCCTCCTGATCGGAGGACCCGGGGCGTCGGCGTGCTGCGGGGGTGGTGGGACCGACTCACCCGGGCACGACGGACTCGAACGCGTGGAGGTAGGCGTTGACCGGACGGACCTCACCGACCACCAGGCCCGCCTGCGTCATCCGGTCCGTCATCGACTTCTGGGTGTGCTTCGCGCCGCCCACGTTCAGCAGCAGAAGCAGGTCCATGGCGGTCGTGAACTTCATCGACGGGGTGTCGTCGACCAGGTTCTCGATCACGACGACCCGCGCTCCGGGCCGCGCCGCCTCGACGACATTCCGCAGGGTGCTGCGGGTGCTCTCGTCGTCCCACTCCAGGATGTTCTTGATGACGTACAGGTCGACGTCGACCGGCATCTCGCGGCGGCAGTCGCCGGCCACGATGGTGACCCGGCCCGCGAGGGGTCCGCCGTCCCGCAGCCGCGGGTCCGCCTTCGCCACGACGCCCGGCAGGTCGAGCAGGGTGCCCTTCACCGTCGGGTGCTTCTCCAGCAGGCTGGCCAGCACATGGCCCTGCCCGCCGCCGATGTCGGCCACCGTCCTGACGCCCTTGAGGTCGAGCAGGTCGGCGACGTCCTGCGCCGACTGGACGCTGGAGGTGGTCATCGCCCGGTTGAACACATGCGCCGACTCACGGGCATCGTCGTGCAGGTACTCGAAGAACCCCTTGCCGTACAGGTCCTGGAAGACGCTCTCGCCGGAGCGCACGGCCTGGTCCAGCCGCGGCCAGGCGTCCCAGGTCCACGGCTCGGTGCACCACAGGGAGATGTAGCGCAGGCTGTTCGGGTCGTCCTCGCGCAGCATCCGGGACATGGGCGTGTGGGCGAAAGTGCCGTCCTCGGTCTCCACGAAGATCCCGTAGCAGGACAGCGCACGCAGCAGCCGGCGCAGCGGCTGCGGCTCGGTGGTCACCTTGGCCGCGAGCGCCTCGGCGGTGGTGGGTGTCTCGCCGAGTGCGTCCGCCACGCCGAGCCGGGCCGCCGCGCGGACGGCCGCGGACACCGCAGCGCCGAAGACGAGTTCGCGCAGGCGCATGGCCGGGGGAGGGGCGGCGACGTCGTCCACGACGGGCTGGACAGGTCTGGGGCTTACGGTGGTCATGCGGCCTCGAATCGTCTGAGGGTCCGCGCTCCGGCGGGCCCGGTGATACGGGGGTTGGGGCTGATGGCGGTCACGGGCTCAGCACATCCCCGCGGGTACGGACGTCTTGCAGCGGTTGCCGCTGAACTTGTTGGTCGCGCCGCCGGCGGCGTTGGCGAGGTCGGCCTTGCCGTTGCCCGTCACCTGGTTGTTCTCGATGACGTTGTCGGTGTTGGCCGCCCCCACGAAGCTCTGGAACAGGACGATGCCGCCGGACAGGGGCGAAGTGCCCACGTTGTCGGTCACCTTGTTGTGCCGGACGACGGTGGCCTCGGAGCCGGTGAGCACGATGCCGGAGCCCTGGAGGAAGGGCAGCCGGGCCGTGGCGGGACAGTGCTTGTTGTTCCTGCTGACGACGTTGCCGCCGATGGTCATCGCGCCGGCCGCCGGCTTCGACTCGTCACCCACAACGAAGATGCCGGCGCAGTTGGCGGTGATGTCATTGCCGAGCACGGACAGGTTCCGGACCCGCCGCACGGTGATGCCGATGCGGTTGTCCGACAGCCTGTTGCCGGCGACGACCGCACCGCCGATGTCCGTCGCGCCGCCCTCCCTGTCGATGGTGTTCGCCAGGAAGATCCCGGCGTCACCGTTGGAGCGGGCGGTGTTCTCGCGGAACACGCCCCGGGTGGAGCGCTCCTGGGCGAGTCCCCAGGTGCCGTTCTTCTCCGCGGTGACCTGCCGGACCGAGAGCCTGTCGGTGCGGGTGGCCCACAGGCCGTTCTTCGCGAAGCCGCTCAGCGTCAGTGAGCGGACGGCGACATTCTTCACGGGCTTGCTGTCCGTGCCCCGTACGCAGATGCCGCTGCCGATCTGCGCACAGGCGTTGGCGGCCCGCGTACCGGCCGCGGCGGGCCGGATGACGGTGGCCGGTCCGGCGCCCCGCAGGGTCAGGCCGGAGGTGGTGACAAGGACGCTCTCACGATAGGTGCCGGGTGCGATGAAAATCGTGTCGCCCGGCTTCGCCGCGTCCACTGCTGCCTGGATCGATTCGCCCGGCTGGACCGCGCGCATGGTCGCTTCGGACGAGGGGGCGGCGGCGCCCAGTCCCGAGACCATGACGACTGCGGTGCATGCGAGGCACCTGATCTGTCGTTTCGTCATGAGCCGAAGCTATGGGCGATCATTCGGGCCCGCCACACGGAGTGAGCGGATGGATACACCCCGTGCGGCGACCGGGTGTTTTCCGCCCCGCGCCGGTACGGCGGAGAAAAACCCGTGGTGCCGGACCGGCGGGCCGGGCTAATGTGACGGCGTTCCCGCGGTGGCCTCCTGTCGCCGCGTCAGGCCGAGCATGATCCGGGAGGTGTGAACGATGGCTGTCATCACGCCGGGCGCTGCCCGCACTCAGATGTGCATCCACTCCACCCCCGTGGTCTCCGGCTGACCCCACCTCACTTCTGCGCGCCTGTGCGCGCGTGCCGGGGCCACCCATGTGAAGGGTCACCCCTTGTCTTTCTCTCCGTCCCACTCTTCTCTTCCGTCGTCCTCTCCTTCTTCTTCGGCGGCGTCCTCCTCGTCGGACGCGCCGTCCTCGCATCCGCTGTCCGCCTACGGCTGGGACGACGGCTGGGAGGCCGAGTTCGCTCCGTACGCCGAGCGGGGTCTGCTGCCCGGCCGCGTCGTACGGGTCGACCGCGGCCAGTGCGACGTCGTCACCGCCGACGGCCCGGTCCGGGCCGACACGGCGTTCGTCACCCCGCACGATCCGCTGCGGGTCGTCTGCACCGGTGACTGGGCGGCCGTCGACCCGGCCGGCGATCCCCGGTTCGTCCGGACGTATCTGCCGCGCCGGACCGCGTTCGTACGCTCCACCTCGTCCAGCCGCTCCGAGGGGCAGATCCTCGCCGCCAACGTCGACCACGCCGTCATCGCGGTCTCGCTCGCCGTCGAGCTCGACCTCGGCCGGATCGAGCGCTTCCTGGCGCTCGCGTGGGAGAGCGGCGCGCAGCCGGTCGTGGTGCTCACCAAGGCCGACCTGGTGCCGGACGCGACCGGGCTCTCGTATCTCGTCCAGGACGTCGAGACGACCGCGCCCGGCGTGCAGGTGCTGACCGTCAGTTCGCTGACCGGCGACGGCATGGACGTGTTCGGTGCCGTCGTCGCCGGCGGCACGAGCGTGCTGCTCGGGGTCTCGGGCGCGGGCAAGTCCACTCTCGCCAACGCGCTCCTCGGCGAGGACGTGATGGACGTGCAGGCCATCCGTGACGTCGACGGCAAGGGCCGGCACACCACCACGACCCGCAACCTCCTCGTCCTGCCCGGTGGCGGTGTCCTGATCGACACGCCGGGGCTGCGGGGTGTCGGACTGTGGGACGCGGAGAGCGGCGTCGGCCAGGTCTTCGCGGAGATCGAGGAGTTCGCGCGGCAGTGCCGCTTCCACGACTGCGCCCACGAGGCGGAGCCGGGCTGCGCGGTGCTCGCCGCCGTCGAGGAAGGCTCACTGCCCGAACGCCGTCTCGACAGCTACCGCAAGCTGCTCCGGGAGAACCGCCGCATCGTCGCCAAGACCGATGCCCGGCTCCGCTCGGAGATCCTGAAGGACTGGAAGCGCAAGGGCGCGGAAGGGCGCGCGGCGATGCAGGCGAAGCGCGGACGTCTGCGCTGACGTCGGCTCGACGGGTCCCGAAGTTCCTCGACGCACGTCGAAGTTCCTCGACGCGCCTCGATGGTCTTCGACGGACCTCGGGCAGGGTGCGGCGCGCGGTCTCCGCGCGCCGCGCCCGGTCAGTCCAGGCCCCAGCTGTGGATCTTCCCCGGATGGATCCGGATCAGCTCCTCGCTGAAGTGCGGGCCCAGGTCGTGCGGCCCGGTGAGCAGTTCGGCCTCGCCCCTGATGTCCACACCGCGCACCTTCCACGGCTTGAGGCTCACGATGTCGTCGACGACGAGCGCGACCTTCGGATTCGCCCGCAGGTTGCGCCACTTCTTGGTGGTCGCCAGGGCGTATCCGCCGACCAGGATCGTGCCGTCCTCCTGCGGGAAGAAGCCGACCGGGTTGGCCTGCGGCTGGCCCTTCGGATCGACAGTCGCCAGCCGCCCCAGCCGCTGGGACGCCAGGTAGGCACGCTCGGCATCACTGAATTCGGTCATGCCGCCAGCCTCACACGCCCGGGCGGCCCACCGCATCGGATCATCTCCCTACGGCTCGCGGCCTACGCCTCACGCCGGCAACCCCCACCGCGGCGCGGGCGCGTTCGGCCGCACCGGCACGATCCGCGGGTCCGGGCGGTCGCCACGGGCCGTGATCAGGGCGGACTCGCCCTTGCGCAGACGGATGCGGATCCCCCCGTCGTCCGCAGGCTCCCAGCGCAGCTGCCGCCCGCGCCCGTCGCGTACCTCGACGAGCCCTTCGATGCCGTGGCGTACGACGCAGGGCGCGCCCACCTCGCTCCGCAGCCGGACCCAGCGCGTCCTGCCGTTCTCGCGGACCGCGCTGAGCAGGCACGCCCCCCGGGTGCGGAAGTCGTGCACGACCAGCTCCCGCCAGGCAGTCGGCAGCGCCGGGCAGATCCGGATCACCCCGCCCCACGACTGACAGACCATGTCGTGCACCGACTGGGACGCCGACAGCGGGTCTCGATGACCGGGACGGGCTCCTTGTCCATCGTGTTGGCCTGGATGAAACGGCTCATCAGCCATCGGATTCCTGTTCACGAGCGGCGACGCCGACTCGTCAGCCCCAGACGACCGCGCTCAGCCAGGCCCCCACCACGAGGAGCGAGGCGAACAGCTCCACCAGCACACTCGTCCCCACGGCCCGCATCACCGCGCGGGTGGAGGCGGCTGCGGGACCGTGCCCGCCGAGCCGCCGGCGCTCACTCACATAGATCCCGCCGATGAATCCCGGGATCGCGCCCACCACCGGCAGCAGAAGGAAACCCAGCAGTGCCCCGGTGCCCGCCCAGGCGCCCAGCTTCGGGGTCACCCCCACCTCGCGGATCCTGCGCGGCGGCAGCTGCCACACCACGACCTGGTCGATGATCAGCACCACCGTCGACGCCACCAGCAGTGTCCAGGCCAGGCCCGTCTGCACATGCATCGACCACCAGAGCATCCCCGCCCACACCAGCCACCGCCCCGGGACACCCGGGACGAGGACCCCGAGCAGACCCAGCACCATGACCAGGCCGACCAGCAGGAGCTGCCACACGCCCATTTGCCAAGCGTGCAGGATCGGGGTCATTCCTGCAGGTCGCGAGCCACCCAGCCCTTCGCGTACGCATGCCAGCCGAGCTGCAGACGGGTCGTCACCCCGGTGAGCTCCATGAGCCCCTTCACCCGCCGCTGGACCGTCCGAAGCCCCAGGTCGAGCTGCTTGGCCACCCGTGCGTCCGTCATTCCCGCGAGCAGCAGCGACAGGATCTCCAGATCCGTCGCGTCGGGGCCCGACGGCACCTCCTCGAAGGATTCGCCCACCGCGCTCATCCCGAGCCGCAGCGGCAGCGCCTCCCGCCACACGGCCTCGAACAGGCCCATGAGCGAGTCCAGCAGGCCGCTGCCGTGGACCACGAGCGCCGCCGGGTCGGCGCCGCGGCCCGTCAGCGGAACCATGGCGAGGGTGCGGTCCGCGACGACCAGCTTGGTCGGCACCCGGTCCACCACGCGTACCTGCTCGTCGCGGCCCAGCGCGGCGGTCAGCTCCGTGACCCCGCCGGGCGTGGACAGCACCTCGCGCTCGATCACCGCGCGGTAGGTCACCCCGCGCCGGGCCGCCTTCTCCTCGGCGTCATTGTCCGCTCCGGCGATCAGGACCGGATTTCCGGTGACGAGGGCGCAGACCTCCTCCGTCGCCCCGAGCTGGAGCTGAACGAAACGGTGCGCGACCGCACTCGCGCCCGTCACCACCTCCACCAGGTCGTGCACGGCCGGCTCGGCGGCCTCGGCGCGGTACTCCTCGGCCAGCAGCGCGGCGGCCAGCTCCGCCTGCTCCAGCTCGTGCCGCTGCTGCGTCAGCAAGGCACCCAGGGCCACTCCCGGAGGCGCCGCCACCCAGCGGCCGGTGCGCGCCGACGACTGCGCCGCCAGCCCGTGCTGTTCGAGCCGCCGCAGCGCCCGCTCCGTCACGGTCTCGGGCAGCGCGAGCCGATGGGCGAGATCGGTGACCTCCGCCGCCCCGAGCGCCACCAACGCGCGATACGCGGACTCCTGCTTCTCGTCGAGACCTATCGCTCCCAGCACCAGAACCCTCCCCGGACGTGCACTTCCTCGCCGCGTTGGCGGAAACCGGCCACGGCGTGTTCCCGCCGCGCACATCATCCCTGCACCACCCGCCGCTCTGCCAATGTGGCGCCATCGCAGCACCGACAGCGCTCCATGCCAGTGCCTTTGGCGTGCACTTGTGCCGAATTCGGATGGGAGAGCGATGCGCCTGATGACGCGTACGGCCCTGGGGGCGGCCGACGAACTGTCCCTCAACACCACCAAGTTCGGGCAGCCGGCCGCGGTCTGGAAGCGCTCGACCGAGGTGCTGACGACCTGGAGGTTCCGCTCCCGGCTGGACGAGAACGTCCACTCCCAGGGTCTCGGGCTCCTCTTCCCGCACCACGGCCTGCCCGAGGACGGGCTCAAGACCCTGCCGGCGAGGGACGGCCGGCGGATCGCCCTGAGCGTCACCGGGCACGCGGGCTGCACGCCCGGCTCCCTGACCGCCGCGAAGCTGTCGTACTCCTACGACCAGGGCGAGACATGGATCCCGGCGCCGACCGCCCGCAAGGTCGGGGCCTGGACCGCCACCGTCCACCATGCGGGTGCGACGGGCCGGCCCGTCACCCTCAGGACCGAACTGACGGACGCGCGGGGCAACTCCGTCACCCAGCTCGTGGTCGACGCATACGCCGTGCGCTGACCACGAACGGGTCCGCCGGGCGTTCTTCCCGTGGGGGGTTGAGGCGCCCGGCGGACCACTTTTCGTCGCCTTGATTTTATGGATGCCCCGTTTTCGCACCGCCCTGGCGGTGGACAATAAGGGCATGAGTCAGCAGGGGGAGAGGCCCACCACCGAGAACGACTGGTGGAACCGGCTGTACGACGAGTCCGCCCCGGACACCGGCCCGGCCACGAAGCCGGGCGACACGTTGGACGACCGGTTCGACTCGGCAGCGGAAGCGGTCTCCGCGCCCGGGCCTGCCGCCGATCAGCCGGACCGGCCGAAGGCGTGGTGGGAGACGGACCCGGCGGACACGCTGGAAGTCCCGGGCCTCCCGGAGGGCTTGGCCGCGCCGGCCCCGCCGTCGGGCGGCCCGTCCGGCGGCGGGACCTCGGACAGTCCGGACTGGCCGTTCACTGCCCCGGACCGGCAGGCGCCGCGGCCTCCCGCCCCCCGCCGGGCCGACGAACCCCGGGCGCCCGCCCGGCCGGTGGCCGACCGGCCCGGACCGGATCGGCCGGCCGCGGCACCCGAGTCCGGACCGCCGGACCGTCCCGACAGGCCGCCGGCGTCCACCGAGGACCGGTCAGCGGGGTCGGGGTTCGATCCGTACCGGCCGGGGGGCGCGACCTCCGGCCCGCCCCGGCCTGCGGACGAAACCGGGCCGGGCGTACCCGGTACGCCGCCTGTGCCTCCGTCACCGCCGCGCGGGCGTGCTCCATGGGAGCCGCCTGTCGTACTGGCGCAGCCGCAGTCCTCGCCGCCGGAGCCCCGGTACGCGCCTGGGCCCGAGGGGGAGGCCGAGCCGCCGGAGCCCCGGTACGCGCCCGCCGGTCAGGGGGAGGCCGAGCCACCCGAGCGCCGTTATACGCCTGCGGGCGAAAGGGAGGCCGAGCCACCCGAGCCCCGGTACGCGCCCCCGCCTCGGACGGAAACCGAGCCGCCTCAGTCCCAGCACGCTCCTGGGCCCGTCGCCGCCGAGGTTCCCGAGCCGCCCGCGCAGCCTCCCGTCGCCTCGCCGCGCCCCCGCGTCGGCCACGTCGGTGACGGCCCGCCCACCTACGACCCCGAGCCCACCGCCCTCCCCGCCGTCGGCCCCGAGGGACTCGACGACCTGGTCGCCGACACCGTGCTCGACGGCGCCCGATACGGCACGTACACCCTGCGCGCGGCGTCCGTGCGCGGGGACTCCGCCCGTTTCCGGGGCGAGCCGCGGCGCGACGCCCTGCTGACCGCGCGGTTCGGCAGCGGACCGGCCGCCCTGCTCCTCGTCGCCGTCGCCAGTGGGGCACGCGCGGCCGAGGGTGCCCATCTCGCCGCCGCCGACGCCTGTCGCTGGATCGGCGGAGCCGTCGGCCGCAGTCATGCCCGGCTGTCGGAGGACATCCGGGCGGGCCGGCGCGGCGACCTCAAATCCGGTCTGCACCGGCTCACCGACCGGAGCCTCGGCAAGCTCCGGGCCGGCGCCGGGGAGCGGGGCGTGCAGCCCGAGGACTACAGCGCCGGTCTGCGGTGCCTACTGCTCTCCGCCGACCCCGACTGCCGTACCCGCGTCTTCTTCGGCGTCGGCCCCGGCGGTCTCTTCCGGCTGCGCGACGGTGTGTGGCAGGACATCGAACCGCCCGTCCCCGAGCCGGCGGCCGTCACCGGCGCCCCTGTGGTCGGGTTCGGCTCCGCACCGGCCGGGGAAGGGAGGGACGGGCACCAGGGGAATCCGCTCGCCGGCATCCCCTCGGAGACTCCCGCAGGCGACCGGCTGACCATGGACCTCGGCATCCCGACGCCCCCGGCTCCATATGTGGAGGCACCACCGCCGCCGCCTCCCGAGCCGTTCCGCTTCCGTGCCTCCGTGGCCCGTCCGGGTGACGCGCTTCTGTTGTGCAGCCCGGGCCTCGCCGAGCCGCTGCGCGGCGAGCCCGCGCTCGCCGACGAACTGGCCGGACGCTGGGCATCCGCCGAGCCGCCGGGCCTCGCGACCTTTCTCGCCGACACCCAGCTGAGGGTGAAGGGCTATGCCGACGACCGTACGGCGGTCGCCGTCTGGGAGGCGTAACCGGCTGCGCCGTGGGTTGATGGACCTCCGGGCCGTCAAGCCGAGAAGGGTACGCAACCCATGGCCAAGCAGAACGTCGCGGAGCAGTGCGTCGACATCCTCGTCCGCGCCGGTGTGCAGCGCCTGTACGGAGTCGTCGGCGACAGCCTCAACCCTGTCGTCGACGCCGTCCGGCGGCACGACGGCATCGAGTGGATCCATGTGCGGCACGAGGAGACCGCCGCCTTCGCGGCGGGCGCCGAGGCACAGATCACCGGCAGGCTCGCGGCCTGCGCCGGCTCCAGCGGACCGGGCAGTCTGCATCTGATCAACGGGCTGTACGACGCCCATCGCTCGATGGCCCCGGTGCTCGCCATCGCCTCGCACATCCCCTCCGGCGAGATCGGACTCGGCTACTTCCAGGAGACCCACCCGGACCAGCTGTTCCGCGAGTGCAGCCACTACTGCGAGCTGATCTCCAACGCGCGGCAGATGCCCCGGCTGTTGCAGACCGCGATCCAGAACGCGATCGGACTCAGCGGCGTCAGCGTCGTGGCACTCCCCGGCGACATCGCGTCCCAGCCCGCCCCGGACAAGACGATCGAACACGCTCTCGTCACCACCTTGCCCTCCGTACGCCCCGGGGACGCCGAGATCGACAAGCTGGTCCGGATGATCGACGAGGCGGACCGGGTCACCCTCTTCTGCGGCAGCGGTACGGCGGGCGCGCACGGGGAGGTCATGGAGTTCGCGGAGCGCATCAAGTCCCCGGTCGGGCACGCCCTGCGCGGCAAGGAATGGATCCAGTACGACAATCCGTTCGACGTCGGCATGAGTGGACTGCTCGGCTACGGCGCCGCCTACGAGGCCACCCACGAGTGCGATCTGTTGATCCTGCTGGGCACCGACTTCCCGTACAACGCGTTCCTCCCCGACGACGTCAAGATCGCCCAGGTCGACGTCCGGCCGGAACATCTGGGCCGCCGCTCCAAACTGGACCTCGCGGTCTGGGGCGACGTGCGCGAGACGCTGCGCTGTCTGACGCCGCGGGTTCGGGCCAAGTCGGACCGCAGGTTCCTCGACAAGATGCTGAAGAAGCACGCCGACGCGCTGGAGGGCGTGGTCAAGGCGTACACCCGCAAGGTCGACAAGCACGTGCCCATCCACCCGGAGTACGTCGCTGCGGTGCTCGACGAACTCGCCGCCGATGACGCCGTGTTCACCGTCGACACCGGCATGTGCAATGTGTGGGCCGCGCGCTACCTCTCACCCAACGGCCGGCGCCGGATCATCGGCTCGTTCAGCCACGGCTCGATGGCGAACGCACTGCCCCAGGCGATCGGGGCGCAGTTCATCGACCGCGACCGCCAGGTCGTGTCGGTGTCCGGCGACGGCGGATTCTCCATGCTCATGGGCGACTTCCTCACCCTCGTCCAGTACGACCTGCCGGTGAAGGTCGTCCTGTTCAACAACTCCTCGCTCGGCATGGTGGAGTTGGAGATGCTGGTCGCCGGCCTGCCCTCGCACGGCACGACCAATGTGAACCCCGATTTCGCGGCCGTGGCCCGCGCGGCGGGAGCGTACGGTGTCCGGGTCGAGAAGCCGAAGCAGCTGGCAGGCGCCCTGAAGGACGCCTTCCGCCACAAGGGCCCGGCACTGGTGGACGTGGTCACCGACCCCAACGCCCTCTCGATCCCGCCGAAGATCAGCGCGGAGATGGTGACCGGGTTCGCCTTGTCGGCCAGCAAGATCGTGCTGGACGGCGGGGTCGGCCGGATGCTCCAGATGGCCCGCTCGAATCTGCGCAATGTGCCGAGGCCGTAGGGCCTGTTGCGGGATCGGCCCCGCACCCCTGACCGCGGTCCGGGGGAGGCACCGCCCCGGCCTCCCTCCGCCGCGGAGCTCGACCCCGCGCCGCTCTCCGTGGCGCCACGGTTCGGCCCGCCGTGACCGCTGCCGCGACCGCCGCCTTGACCGCCGCCTTGACCGCCCGGGCCCCAGCCCCTCGGACCGCGCGCCGACTGCGGCAATGGGCGTACCCCGCCTCCCACTTCTGTGTGCAAAGTCCGTCTCCTGGGAGTGCTTGACCCGACCGGATGAGTGGCGCGCCGTGGTCGGGGCAATGCTTTCCGTGAACACTTTCGAGGTCGTTCCGGAGTAAGGGGCTGTTCCGACGTGCGGGTGGGGATGATGAGTGGGCGTCAGGGAGGAGTTGGAGCCGGTGCGGGTGGGCACGGCGGCGAACCCGGGGCGGAGGAGGCGACGGGCGGGCTGCGGCGGCGATTAGGCTGCGCCGACCTCAGAGCGATCCCCGAAGTCCGGCGAGTGCTGCGGGAGTTGCTGCACCACTGGCACGGGTCCGACAGAGCGCATGTCGCGGAACTGCTGACGAGCGAGCTGGTGACCAACGCGCTGGTCCATACCGATCAGGGTGCCGTCGTGACGGCGACCGTGGCATCCACCACCCTCCGGGTGGAGGTGCGTGACTTCATGGCGGGGCTGCCCGTGCCGAGCGTCCCCGAAGCCCATCTCGGCACCCACGGCCGGGGCTTGATGCTGGTGCAGAGCCTCGCCGACGCCTGGGGCGTTCGGACGCACAGCATGGGCAAAGTGGTCTGGTTCGAGCTGCACGAAAGGCCGGCCTGAGGGTTCGGGCCGGCCTTCCGGGGTTGCGCCACTCAGCCGAACTGCTGCTCCAGATCCTTGAGTTTGCGCTCCAGCGAGTCCAGACGCGGCAGCGCCTGGGTGTCGTCCTCGGCAGTGAGGTCGACCGTGCGGGGCTCAGCGCCGTCCGCTCGGACGGCCTGGAGGGAGGGCCGGGAACGCAGCGGCAGCTGTCCCGGCTCTGCTATGGCAGGCTCCGCGACGGTCCCCGATCCGCCGGTGACGGCCGGTGCGGTGGCGGAGCCCGCTCCGAGCGCGGGTCCACCGGCCGCACCGAGGGCGGCCAGCTCCGGCTCGCGGCCGGTACGACTGCGGCCCCAGGCCCGGTGCTGCCGGTTGAACGCCCTGATGCGCGCCCGTTCCAGCTTCTCCCGGTCCCGCCTGCGGAGACGGTTCTGCTCCTTCTCGCGCCGGTCCTCGCGTACCTCTTCCAC
This sequence comes from Streptomyces sp. NPDC096193, assembly GCF_040302905.1. Lineage (NCBI taxonomy): Bacteria > Bacillati > Actinomycetota > Actinomycetes > Kitasatosporales > Streptomycetaceae > Streptomyces > Streptomyces sp. NPDC096193. The sequence continues at coordinate 394,253 of NZ_JBEOSJ010000002.1, forward strand.
CGCCTCGTCCAGGGTGCGTACGCCTTCCAGCAGCATCAGTGACCAGGCGCCGAAGGTCTCCCGGGGGGCCCGCAGCCAGCGGACGATCCGGATCTGCGGCAGCGGGCGGGGCACCAGGCCCTGTTCGCGCAGCGCCGCCCGGCGGGTCTGCTTCAGCGCGCGGTCGAACAGGACCGCGGCCGAGAGCGACATGCCGGCGAAGAACTGCGGTGCGCCGGCATGGCCCAGACCCCGGGGTGCGTGGACCCAGTTGAACCAGGCCGCTGCGCCCGCGAAGGTCCACACCAGCAGCCGCGAGCCCAGGGCCGCGTCACCGTGGCTTGCCTCGCGCACGGCGAGGACGGAGCAGAACATGGCCGCTCCGTCGAGGCCGAAGGGGACGAGGTACTCCCAGCCCCCGGACAGGTTCAGATTCTGCTGGCCGAAGCCGACCAGTCCGTGGAAGGAGAGGGCGGCGGCCACCGCGGCGCAGCAGAACAGCAACACGTAGGAGGCGGTGCCGTACACGGCTTCCTTGCGCCGGCGGCGTTCCTCGCTGCGTTCCCAGGAGTCCTCGGTCGCAGCCTGCCCAGCGGCCCGCTTGCCGCGCGCGACGACCGCCACCGCGACCAGGACTCCCACCAGCATCACTCCGGCGGGAAGCAGCCAGTTCAGCGATATGTCGGTCAGTCTCATGTGCGGTGTCCCTTGCATCTGCATCGCGGTAGGGCGTTTCGGCCGCCATAGTGGCCGAAGTCCTGGCGACGGCAGAGGGTTTCGGGGCAAGAGAACGCCAACGGGGCCACACGGCGCACAGATAGGTGCGATTTGCTCGAACGGCCGTGTGGAGCGCATGAGTTGAGTTCGATTTAGTCCATCCGTACGGGTGGCGTGGCGGGCCCGGGGTCAGGCGTCGGCCAGCAGCCGGGTGATCCGGTCGGCGTCACAGGTGCGCGGACAGGTCCCGCACGTGTCCTCCGGACGCAGTGTGTAGAACAGGCAGCAGCTCGCCCGGTCCCGGGTCGGCAGCTCCTCACCCGCGGGCCCGGTGAGCACCCGGAAGCCGGGGGTGCCGACGTACGGCTTGGTGGTGCCCGGCAGCAGCAGGTCCAGTTCCGCCATGGCGCGCTGCTCCTCGCCGAACAGGCCGGCGATGTACCAGAGGCTCTCGACGACCTCGTCGGTCACCATGCCCCACAGGGCCCGCTTCCCGCGCCGCATGCGCGGTCCGAAGCCGTCCAGGACGGGTCCGAGGTGCTCGGCGACGGCGGCCCGCACTTCGTCGCGCAGGGCCTCCTCGTCCGGTACGACCCGGGCGCCGGGCAATGCTGCCGCCGGGTCCCCCGGCAGACAGGCGAACTCGGTCACCCGCACCGTCATCTGCCCCAGCGCCCGCTGGAAGGCCACGTGCTCGGGCGCCAGCCGGGGAACCCGGCGGTGCAGGAACCAGGGGACGGTGATCAGCAGGCAGGCGGGCCAGGCGTACCGGTGGAGTCCGAAGCTGGCGATCACGTCGGGCCGCGCCTGCTGTCCGTAGTCGCGCAGCACCTGGGCGTTGTCCCAGGCGAGGAAGGCCTCGAGAGGGGGCCCGCCGTGTGCGAGATCACTCGCGCCGACCCAGCCGCCGCCGACGGGCAGCTGTTCGCCGTCCTTCAGCACGCGCACGCGCAGCCCGGAGAATACCTCGCAGAGGCGCGCGTACGCGTCCTCGACGGGCGAGGCCAGGGCGGGCAGAAGTGCGGGAACGGCCATGCCGGGGACCACCGAATCACGATCGTTAGCAGGTAAGCCTTACCTTACCCGATGTGATCGATGTTTGAACTGGAGGCCGGTCCGCCTATGGTGCACCCGGGGCCCCGCCGTCGCAGGCCGGGCCCGGCCCCAGGCCGGAGGAGGACCGAGTGGAGCAGGCCCGAGCGCGCGACGCCGCGACCTCGCAGCCCCACGCCTCGGTGCGCATCCCCGGCCCGCAGGGACCGGAGGGCCGCCCCACGCCCTACGCCCCGCCCCGTGTCCCGGAACAGGCGCGCGGCGAGCACACCCACAGCGAGCCGCCGGCCCCGCACACCCGCAGCCAGCCACCGGCCCCGCCCATCAACAGCGAGCCGCCGGCCCCGCACATGGTCCGGCGACACTCCGTCCGCGGCCAGATCCTCGACGCGCTGCGCACCGCACTCGTCGACGGGGAACTGGTGCCCGGCACCGTGTACTCGGCCCCGGCCCTCGGCGAACGGTTCGGCGTCTCGGCCACCCCGGTCAGGGAGGCGATGCAGCAGCTGTCGGTCGAGGGCGCCGTCGAGGTCGTGCCCAACCGCGGGTTCCGCGTCATCGTCCGTACCCCCCGCGAACTCGCCGAACTGGCCGAGGTCCGCGCCCTGATCGAGATCCCCGTCATGCTGCGGCTGGCCCGTACGGTGCCCACCGCGCGCTGGTCCGAGCTGCGTCCGCTCGCGGACGCGACCGCCGCGGCGGCGGCCGTCGGCGACCGCGCGGTCTACGCGGACACGGACCGCGCCTTCCACCGCGCCCTCCTCTCCCTGTCGGGCAATCACCAGTTGGTGATGGTCGCCGAGGACCTCCACCGCCGCTCCCAGTGGCCACTGTCGACATCCCTGGTCAGCCGCCGGGCCGACCTGGTCGCGGACGCCGCGGAACACATGGCCCTTCTGGAGGCCCTGATCGCCCAGGACCTGACCGTGGTGCGGTCGCTGGTGCGGGAGCACTTCACGGGCGCGGACGGCTGACGGGCCGTCAGTTCCGCGGTGATGGGGATGCCTTCGCGGCCCCCGGTGCTCCCGGGGCGGAGGGGACTAAAGTGATGAGTGGTACCGCCCGCGCGCGGTCACGTCCTCAGCAACGGGGGGTTCATCCATGACCGCGGAGTCGTCGGAATCGCCGGACTCGAGTGAGCCGGGCAAGGCGAGTGAGTCGGGCAAGTCGAGCGAGTCGAGCGAGATGTCCGCGTCCTCGATACCCGACGACGCATGGGAGCGGTTCCAGCGGGAGAGCGAGGGCCCCGCGCGGCTGCGCGCGCCCAAGGAGCCGTCGGCGCGGGCCCGGATCGTGGCCGAGCGGCTGCGGCGGGTCGATGAGGAGGCCGCGCGGCAGGGCCTCGGCAAACGCCGGAGGGCGGAGCCCGACGCATGGCGGGCATGGGCCTCGCGGGATCGTGTGCACAAGCCTCGCAGCAGGGCCTGGGGACTGGTCTGGGTCGTGGTGGCGGTCGGGGTCACGCTGGTGATCATGAACCCCGGTCGTGCGCTGTCCTGGCTCTCGTGACCGTCCGCGCGTGAGTGTCCGCGCCTGGCCGTCCTTCTCGTGACGCTCCGACGGTCCGACGCCCGGTACGGTCCGACGCCCGCTATGGTCCGACGCCCGCTACGGTCCGCGGCTGTGCGGCCCGCGCGTCAGGACGGCGGTGGCTCCAGCCCGGTCAGCAGTGACGCCACGTCGAGACCCGTCAGCAGGTACTCCTCGAAGGCCCGGTTGTGCAGCGCCCACGGTGAGCGCCGCAGCCTGACCCGGTCGATCGCCCCGGGCGCGTCGTGGCCCAGCTCGATCAGTGTCTGCGCCGCCACCAGCCCCGACCGGTTGTAGCCGGAGTAGCAGCGCACCAGCACACGGCGCCGGCCACGGATCGCGTCGGCCGCCGCCTCCGCCACCCGGCGTACGCGGTCGATCTCCTCCGCGGTGAGCCAGTCGTCCGGGATCGGCACGACCCGGTGCTCCACGTCGGGGGACGGGCCGTGACCCTCACGGGTGTAGAGGCTGATCACCAGGTCGAACTCGCGCTCCACGACCACGTCCTGATGGTCGCGGCCGCCGTCCGCCCAGACATGGCCGCCCATCCACAGGCCTGTCGCGATCTCGTCCCACCGGGACCGCGGCTCCGGTACGTCCCCTTCCCGGCGGCGCGTCCTCACGGGGCGGACTGCCCGCTCACGCGGCGGTTTCCGGCCGGGCCGGGGACGACTGCGAGGGGATGTCGGCGGCCAGCTGACTCGCCAGCCACACCGGCACACCGCCCAGCAGCCGGAAAAGCCGTCCCGCCTCCGCCCGGAGCCGGGACGCCTCCGGTTCCGGCTCGCAGTCGGCGAGCGCGGCCAGCGTCGGGGCGGTACCGATCAGATACCCGAGCTCCTCACGGATCCGCAGCGACTCGGCGAAACCGTGCCGTGCCTCGGCCAACTCGCCCTCTCGCAGGGCGAGTCCGGCCTGATGGTGCCAGGTGAACGAGAGCAGCAGGGTGTCGCCCTGCGCGGTGGCGCCGTCGTGCGCGCGGCGGTACGCGGCGCGAGCGGCCTGCGGCGAGTCGGCGATGTGCTCGGCGACCAGCCCCCGGCGGAAGTCGAGCAGGGGCCGTCCCGGTGAGGTGGGCGCGAGCAGGGCGGCCGCGCGGCCGAGCGCGGAACGGGCCTCGTCCGCACGGTCGCGCACCCCGAGCCGGGTGGCCGCGTAAGCCAGCCTGCCGCGCTCGCAGGCGGCCCCACCGCGTTCCTCGTCGTCCCGGGCGACGGCCTCCGCGGTCCGCAGCGCGTCCTCCGCCTCGGCCCAGCCGTCGCTGGTGAACAGGCAGCGCTCGACGAGCAGTCCGGCACGTTCGAGCGCGGCCGCGGGGTCCGCGGCCCGCGGGGCGAGCAGAGCAGCCGCGTCGGTCCAACAGCCGCGCGAACGCAGCCGCCATACCGCGGTCTGGAGAGGATCGTCACCCGCAGTGGTTCCGTAACCAGACATGGCGGTATGCGCCACTATGCCCTCCCCGAGCACGCCATTGAGCTGTTGAGTAAGTCGCATCTCAGCATGGATGTGCACGCCGGGCCAAGAGGCTAGGTGAATGAATTCACAATCGCTCAGCGGTCGGTGGGATCGTGATATGCGCCGGGGTGGGGAGTGATCGCCCGGAGCGGGCGCGGCCGGGGTGGCTGCGGAGGTGGCCGCTGAGGCGTCAACCAGCTGGATCTTTCCCCGACCGCCACGAGTGATGCCGCCACGCGTCGCCGGGGTGACGGTCCGCCCCCTTCGAGGGGGTGCCACGGGTGTCGGCATCCGGCGGGGATAGCCGGCGGGGCGCGATTCGGCGGCGGAGCGGGGCGAGTTCCGCGTGGTCGGGTGCGCCCGGCCGTACGCCAGCGGGAAGCGTGGCCTCACGCCGAGCCGGAAGCCCGGCTGCGGGTCGAGCGGGGAGACGGCCGAGCCGGGACCGGACTCGCCGCAGGGGCGGTGCACACCACCCCGCCCACCCCCGCCGCGCGTACCGCGGCGCCAACTCCCGACGCGCGACGCTCCGTTCGCCCCACCCCCGAGGCGGGCCCGACGGTTCTCCCTCAGCTCATCCGCAGTGCCAGGAAGAAGTCCAGCTTGTCCTCCAGGCGCGACAGATCCCGGCCCGTCAGTTGCTCGATGCGGCCCACCCGGTACCGCAGCGTGTTCACATGCAGGTGGAGGCGGGTTGCGCAGCGGGTCCAGGAGCCGTCGCAGTCGAGGAACGCCTCCAGCGTCGGGATCAGTTCCGCGCGGTGGCGGCGGTCGTAGTCCCGCAGCGGGTCCAGCAGCCGGGCCGTGAACGCACGCCGTACGTCGTCCGGGACGAACGGCAGCAGCAGGACGTGCGACGCCAGCTCGTGATGGCCGGCCGCGCACACCCGGCCGGGACGTGCCGCCGCCACCCGGCGGGCGTGCCGGGCCTCCTCCAGGGCGCCGCGCAGGCCCTCCGCCGAGCTCACGGCCGCGCTGACGCCCAGCGTCAAGCGCCCGTCGTCCGCGAGGCCCGCCGACAGCGGATCGCGTACGGACGACAGCAGCGCGTCCGCGTACAGGCCCTCGTCGGTGGCCTTGGCATCCTGCGCCTCGGGGTCCGCGGGCACCGCGGGCAGCGGTACCAGGGCGATCGCCTCGTCACCCGTATGGGCCACCGCGATCCGGTCCGAGGAATCGGGTCCGGCGGCCGTGGGATCGACCAGGATCTCCTCCAGCAGGGACTGGGCGACCGGGCCGGCCTCGATCGCCGTGGCCGCCGAACCCGGCCGGCCCGTGGACTCCTGGTCCCAGTCCACCCGGGCCACCACGACCTGCCAGTGCGGTGCGGTGCCGAGGCCGGGCAGCAGCACGGGCGCGGCCACCCGCAGCCGTGCCGCGATCTCGGCGGGGGCGGCGCCCGTCTGGACGAGTTCCAGGACCTCCTGGGCGAGCCGTCGCCGTACCGTACGGGCCGCCTCCCGGCGGTCCCGCTCGACGGCGATCAGCTGGGTCACGCCCTGGAGCAGGTCCAGCCGGGCGGCGGGCCAGTCGCCCGCGTCGGCCTCCACGGCCAGCAGCCAGTCGGACAGGACGCTCTCGCGGACGTCCCGGGACGCGGGCGCGGCTCCGCGGCCCGTGTTCCGGATCGGGAAGAGCGAGTACGTCGTGCCGCCGAGCGTCGCCCGGTGCGGCCCACGGCGTCCCGTACGGGTCGCGGCCAGATGTTCACCCGCAAGGGTGGCGCTCACGGAAGGGGGGAGCTCGTCGCCCGCGCCGGCGATCTGGCGGCCGGTGGGGGAGAGGACCCAGGCGTGAAGGTCCAGGTCGGAGCCGAGCAGATCGAGGACGACCTCCGGTCCGCCGCCGGCCGGTCCGGAGGTCATCAGCCTTCTGTGCCTGTCGACGACTGCGGCGAGGTCGCCGGCCCGCTCGCCGGAGACCTGGCGGACGACATATTCGGTAATGGTTGCGAATGCAACGGACTCGTTGACTGCAAACAAGGGGAGGCGGTGGCGCGAACACGCCGCCGCCAGATCGTCCGGGATGTCGCCCATCTCGGCCTCGCCCGCCGCCAGCCCCGCGACCCCCGCGCCCGCGAGGATCCGTACGAACGGCTCCGAGTCCTCCGCGGAATGCCGCCATGCCAACCCGGTCAGCACCAGCTCGCCGCCCGAGAGATAGCGGCTCGGGTCCTTGAGGTCCGTCGTCATCACGCCGCGGACGCCGCGGTCGAGTTCGTCCTCGCCGCCGAGCAGCCGCAGCCCCAGCGCGTCGTTCTCCAGCAGTGCGCGCAGCCGCATCTCGTCGCCGCCGATCTGTCTCGTTGTTGCCGGTGGCCCGTGGCCACGGTTTCCAGGGGAAAACAGTGGGGTTACCGCACCCCGCCTTTCGTTCGAATCTACAAGACGTGACGGGCGACCAGCCAACTCCTTCATGGTTTCGGTGACTGCACCGACCGGAGCACGCCCTTGTGTACTGAGGCCACACCGCGTTAACAGCACGTGAATAACCAGTCGAGGGCCGACCGTCCCGGGCCCGCTGAGACGAACGACTTCGATTCAGAAGAGAGCCACTCATGGACTTCCTTCGCCCCGCCAGCTGGGAGGAGGCGCTCGCCGCCAAGGCAGAGCACCCCACCGCTGTACCCATCGCGGGTGGCACCGATGTGATGGTCGAGATCAACTTCGACCACCGCCGGCCCGAGTATCTCCTGGACCTGAACCGCATCGGTGAGCTGTGCGAGTGGGAGGTGGGCGAGGAGAACGTCCGCCTGGGCGCCTCCGTCCCGTACGCGCAGATCATGGAGCACCTGCGCTCCGAGCTGCCCGGGCTGGCCCTCGCCTCGCACACCGTGGCCTCCCCGCAGATCCGCAACCGCGGCGGCGTCGGCGGCAACCTCGGCACCGCCTCCCCGGCCGGCGACGCCCACCCGGCGCTGCTCGCCGCGGGCGCCGAGGTCGAGGTGGAGTCGGTACGCGGCAGCCGCCTGATCCCCATCGACGCCTTCTACACGGGTGTGAAGCGCAACGCGATGGCCGCGGACGAGCTGATCCGCGCCGTGCACATCAAGAAGGCCGACGGGCCGCAGCAGTACTCCAAGGTCGGCACCCGCAACGCGATGGTGATCGCGGTCTGCGCGTTCGGCCTGGCGCTGCACCCCGAGACCCGCACGGTCCGCACCGGCATCGGTTCGGCCGCGCCCACCCCGGTCCGGGCGACGGCGGCCGAGGAGTTCCTGAACGCCGCGCTCGAAGAGGGCGGCTTCTGGGACAGCAAGAAGATCATCACCCCGTCCGTCGCCAAGCAGTTCGCCCAGCTCGCCTCCGGCGCCTGCAACCCGATCGACGACGTTCGCGGCACCGCGAACTACCGCCGTCACGCCGTCGGGATCATGTCCCGCCGCACGCTCGGCTGGACCTGGGAGTCGTACCGCGGCAACGGCCGCAGCACTGAGGGAGTCGCATAATGCGCGTGAACTTCACGGTCAACGGCCGCAAGCAGGAGGCTGACGATGTGTGGGAGGGCGAGAGCCTTCTCTACGTCCTGCGCGAGCGCATGGGCCTGCCCGGCTCCAAGAACGCCTGTGAGCAGGGCGAGTGCGGTTCCTGCACGGTCCGCCTCGACGGTGTCCCGGTCTGCTCCTGTCTCGTCGCCGCCGGCCAGGTCGAGGGCCGCGAGGTCGTGACGGTCGAGGGCCTGGCCGACTTCGCCCAGCAGCGCTCCGCCGGCGGCTGCGCGACCGGCGCCTGTGGGACGACCCTCCAGGACGCCCGTCAGTGGAGCGCCCAGGGCACCGACTCGCAGACCGGCGAGGGCACCGAGCTCTCGCCCATCCAGCAGGCGTTCATCGACGCCGGCGCCGTGCAGTGCGGTTTCTGCACCCCCGGTCTGCTGGTCGCCGCCGACGAGCTGCTGGAGCGCAACGCCGAGCCGTCCGACGCGGACATCCGCGAGGCGCTCTCCGGCAACCTCTGCCGCTGCACCGGTTACGAGAAGATCCTCGACGCGGTACGCCTCGCTGCGGCCCGCCAGGAAGAGGCGGTCTGACAGCCATGGCCACGACTGGTACCCCCACGAACCTCACCCAGGGCTCCAAGACCAAGGGCGGCATCGGCGAGTCGACGCTCCGTCCCGACGGCACCCTCAAGGTCACCGGAGAGTTCGCGTACTCCTCCGACATGTGGCACGAGGACATGCTCTGGGGCCACACCCTGCGCTCCACCGTGGCGCACGCCGAGATCCGGTCGATCGACGTCTCCGAGGCGCTCGCGATGTCCGGCGTCTACGCCGTGCTGACCCACGACGACCTGCCCACCGAGGTGAAGAACTACGGCCTGGAGATCCAGGACACCCCGGTGCTCGCCCACGGCAAGGTCCGCCACCACGGCGAACCGGTGGCCATCGTCGCCGCCGACCACCCGGAGACCGCACGCCGCGCGGCCGCCAAGATCAAGATCGACTACGCCGAGCTGCCGCTCATCACCGATGAGGCGTCGGCGACCGCTCCGGACGCGATCCTGGTCCACGAGAACCGCGACGACCACCACATCGGTCATGTGCCGCACCCGAACATCGTGCACCGCCAGCCCATCGTCCGCGGCGACGCCGACGAGGCCGCGACGCGCGCCGATGTGATCGTCAGGGGCGAGTACACCTTCGGCATGCAGGACCAGGCCTTCCTCGGCCCCGAGTCCGGCCTCGCGGTCCCGTCCGAGGACGGCGGCGTCGAGCTGTACGTCGCGACCCAGTGGCTGCACTCCGACCTCCGCCAGATCGCACCCGTACTCGGCCTGCCCGAGGAGAAGGTGCGGATGACGCTCTCCGGTGTCGGCGGCGCGTTCGGCGGCCGCGAGGACCTGTCGATGCAGATCCACGCCTGCCTGCTGGCGCTGCGCACCGGCAAGCCGGTCAAGATCGTCTACAACCGGTTCGAGTCGTTCTTCGGCCACGTCCACCGGCATCCGGCGAAGCTCTACTACGAGCACGGCGCCACCAAGGACGGCAAGCTCACGCACATGAAGTGCAAGATCGTCCTGGACGGCGGCGCCTACGCCTCCGCCTCCCCGGCGGTCGTCGGCAACGCCTCCTCCCTCTCCGTCGGCCCCTACGTCATCGAGGACGTCGACATCGAGGCCATCGCCCTCTACTCCAACAACCCACCCTGCGGCGCGATGCGCGGCTTCGGCGCGGTCCAGGCGTGCTTCGCCTACGAGGCGCAGATGGACAAGCTCGCCGCGAAACTGGACATGGACCCGGTGGAGTTCCGGCAGCTCAACGCCATGGAGCAGGGCACCCTCCTGCCGACCGGCCAGGTGGTCGACTCACCCGCCCCGGTGGCCGAGCTGCTGCGCCGGGTCAAGGCCAGGCCGCTCCCGCCCGAGCAGCAGTGGCTCGCGGCCGGTGAGCAGGCCGACGTCCGCGCGCTGCCCGGTGGTCTGTCCAACACCACCCACGGCGAGGGCGTCGTCCGCGGCGTCGGCTACGCGGTCGGCATCAAGAACGTCGGCTTCTCCGAGGGCTTCGACGACTACTCCACCGCCCGGGTGCGCATGGAGGTCGTGGGCGGCGAGCCCGTCGTGACCGTGCACACCGCCATGGCGGAGGTCGGCCAGGGCGGTGTCACCGTCCACGCGCAGATCGCCCGCACCGAACTCGGCGTCACCCAGGTGACCATCCAGCCGGCCGACACCCAGGTCGGCTCCGCCGGATCGACGTCCGCGTCCCGCCAGACCTACGTCACCGGCGGCGCGGTCAAGAACACCTGCGAGAACGTCCGCGAGAAGGTCCTCGAGATCGGCCGCCGCAAGTTCGGCTCCTACCACCCCGCCTGGGCCACCGCCGAGCTGCTGCTCGAAGGCGGCAAGGTCGTCACCGACGGCGGCGAGGTCCTCGCCGACCTGGTGGACGTCCTGGAGGGCGAGGCGGTCGACCTGGAGCTCGAATGGCGCCACCGGCCCACCGAGGCCTTCGACCTGCGCACCGGCCAGGGCAACGGCCACGTCCAGTACTCCTTCGCCGCGCACCGCGCGGTCGTCGAGGTCGACACCGAGCTCGGGCTCGTCAAGGTCGTCGAACTCGCGGTCGCCCAGGACGTCGGCAAGGCGCTCAACCCGCTGTCCGTCGTCGGCCAGATCCAGGGGGGAACCACCCAGGGACTGGGCGTCGCGGTCATGGAGGAGATCATCGTCGATCCGAAGACCGCGAAGGTGCGCAACCCCTCCTTCACGGACTATCTGATCCCCACCATCCTCGACACGCCGACCATCCCCGTCGATGTGCTCGAACTCGCCGACGACCACGCGCCGTACGGGCTGCGTGGTATCGGCGAGGCCCCGACCCTGTCGTCCACCCCGGCCGTCCTCGCGGCGATCCGGAACGCGACGGGTCTCGAACTCAACAGGACGCCGGTACGTCCCGAGCACCTCACCGGTACCTGAGAGCCAGCCCTCCGGGCGGTACGTCCAGGGAACGTCACACTTCCACCGCGTACCGCCCGGAGCACCGGAGCACCGCACCGCTCGCGGCCGTTCCCCCACCGTTCGTCTCGGGCCGTCCCCCGGGTCGTGCAGCCCACGCAGTCATCCCAAATCCCGCAATCTCCGTCTCCATGCGGGTGCCCCTGTGAACCTTGGGAGTAGGCATCATGACCCAGCAGTCCCTTGAGCCGAAGACATCGGAGGACGCCGGAGCCGGTACGCTCCAGCCCGCCGGACGCTCTTGGCTCGACCGTTACTTCCACATATCCCGGCGGGGATCGACCGTCGGCCGGGAGGTGCGCGGCGGCATCACCACCTTCATGGCGATGGCGTACATCATCCTTCTCAACCCGGTGATCCTCTCGGTGCCCGACGCGACCGGACAACGGCTCGACGGCGACCAGCTCACCACCGCCACCGTCTTCGCCGCGGCGGCCACCACCATCGTGATGGGCTTCATCGGCAATGTGCCGCTGGCCCTCGCCGCGGGACTCAGCGTCTCCGCCGTCATGGCGTTCCAGGTCGCCCCGGAGATGACCTGGGGCAACGCGATGGCCATGTGTGTCATCTACGGCCTCGTGATCGTCCTGCTGGTCGTCACCGGCCTGCGTGAACTGATCATGAACGCGATCCCGTTGGCGCTCAAGCACGCCATCACCATGGGCATCGGCCTGTTCGTCTGCCTCATCGGCCTCGTCCAGGCGGGCTTCGTCACCTCGATGCCCGGAGACGGAGGCATCGCCGGCGCCAAGCCCATCCAGCTCGGTACCAGTGACATGCTGACCGGCTGGCCGGTGCTCTGCTTCGCCGTCACGGTCCTGCTGATCTTCCTGCTCCAGGTGCGCAAGGTGCCCGGCGCGATCCTCATCGGCATCATCGGCGGTACCGTCTTCGCCGCCGTCGTCCACCAGTTCGCCGGACTCGACAAGCAGGCCTGGGGCGGACTGAACGCCCCCGAGCTCACCGGCTCCATCGTGAGCACCCCCGACTTCGGCCTCTTCGGCCAGGTCTCGTTCGACGGCATCGGCAGCGTCGGCGGCATCACGGTCGGCGTCATCGTCTTCACCCTCGTGCTCGCCGGCTTCTTCGACGCGATGGGCACCATCATCGGCATCGGCCAGCAGGCCAACCTCGCCGACGACAAGGGCAAGATGCCGGGCCTCAACAAGGCCCTGGCCGTCGACGGTGCGGGCGGCGCGATCGGCGGCCTCGCCGGCGCCTCGGGCCAGACCGTGTTCGTCGAGTCCACCGCCGGTGTCGGTGACGGTGCGCGCACCGGATTCGCCAGCGTGATCACCGGCCTCGCCTTCACGCTCTGCCTCTTCTTCACCCCGCTCGCCCAGCTGATCCCGACCCAGGTCGCCGCCGCCGCGCTCGTCGTCATCGGATCGATGATGCTCGCGAACGCCAAGCACATCGACTGGAACGACCAGGCGACCGCCATCCCGGTCTTCCTGACCACCGTCCTGATGCCCTTCACCTACTCGATCACCGCGGGCATCGCGGCCGGCGTCATCGCCCACGTCCTCATCAAGGCCGTCCAGGGCCGCGCCCGCGACATCGGCTGGCTGATGTGGGTGCTGGCGGTCGTCTTCCTTGCCTACTTCGCCCTTCACCCGATCGAGGGCTGGCTAGGAGTGAAGTAACTCCCGCCGCCCGTCACACACTTCGAGGAGACCGACATGCTGGACATCGCCGACGAGCTCAACCGGTGGGTCGAGCAGGGCCGTGAGTTCGCCGTCGCCACCGTGGTGGCGGTCGGCGGCAGCGCGCCCCGGCAGCCGGGAGCCGCCCTCGCCGTCGACAGCGAGGGCACGGCGATCGGCTCGGTCTCGGGCGGGTGTGTGGAGGGCGCGGTGTACGACCTGTGCCGACAGGCGCTGGAGAACGGCGAAAGCGTCCTCGAACGCTTCGGCTACAGCGACGACGATGCCTTCGCCGTGGGTCTGACCTGCGGCGGGGTCATCGACATCCTCGTCACCCCGGTACGCGGCGACATCATCCCGGCGGCGCTCGCGGCCGCCGCGTCGGGTGAGGCGGCCGCCCTCGCCAGGATCACCGACGGCCCGGCCCACCTGCTCGGCCGCGCGCTGCTCGTGCGCCCCGACGGCTCCCGCGAGGGCAGCCTCGGCGGCCACCCCGAACTGGACCGTACGGCCGCGGCGGAGGCGGGCGCGCTGCTGGACGCCGGCCGCACCGGCACGGTCACCATCGGCGCCGACGGCAGCCGCTGCGGCCGTCCGCTGACGCTGCTCGTCGAGTCGAGCGTCCCCGCCCCGCGCATGATCGTTTTCGGCGCGATCGACTTCGCCTCGGCGCTGGTACGGATGGGCAAGTTCCTCGGCTATCACGTGACGGTCTGTGACGCACGGCCCGTCTTCGCGACCCGGACCCGGTTTCCGGAGGCGGACGAGATCGTCGTCGACTGGCCGCACCGCTACCTGGAGTCGACGGAGGTCGACTCCCGTACGGTCCTGTGCGTCCTGACCCACGACGCCAAGTTCGACGTGCCGCTCCTCCAACTCGCCCTCGCCCTCCCGGTCGCCTACATCGGCGCGATGGGCTCCCGCCGCACCCACCAGGACCGCAACAGGCGCCTGCGCGAGGTGGGCGTCAGCGAACTCGAACTGGCCCGCCTGCGCAGCCCGATCGGCCTGGACCTCGGGGCCCGTACCCCGGAGGAGACGGCCCTGTCGATCGCCGCGGAGATCGTCGCCCACCGCCGCGGCGGCAGCGGCGTCTCGCTCACCGGTGCCCACACGCCGATCCACCACGACGGCACGGACCGCACGGCGGGGCGCATCGGGTCGGTCGCCTGACCCGCCGGCCCTGCCGGCCCGGCAGCGGCACCTTGCGCGGACCGACGCCCCGGCGGGCCACGGCGGCCCCACCGGCGGGGAAGCCGCCCGCCGCCCGCCGGGAATTCGGTTGCCGAACGCCCGCACGGCACGGTCTCATCAGGGGGACGACTCGACGACTCAGAGGTGGTGCGTGTATGCCCAGGGCCCGGTGGAAGCGTTCTCGCGATCGGGGAAGGCCTCCCACCCCCGTGGTGTGAACTCCCCGGATGCGAGACGACATCGACCGCTGTCGCCCTGTCCCACGCATCACACCAGGAGTCGTGTCCACGATGTCACGCAACACCTCCCGGCGCGCTCGCACCGAGGCGCGCGCCGAGTCCTTCCGCTGTCTGCAGTGCGGTCTCGACGTTCCGATGACCGCTGCCGGCACCGGCCACCGCAATCACTGCCCGAACTGCCTGTGGAGCCGTCACCTCGACGACACCCCCGGCGACCGGGCGGCGGACTGCGGCGCCCGGATGGAACCCCTCGCCATCTCCGTACGCGGGGGCGGTGAATGGGTGCTCGTCCACCGCTGCACCCACTGCGGTGTGCTCCACGCCAACCGGACGGCGGGCGACGACAACGCCCTGCCGCTGACCCGCCTCGCGGTCCGGCCGCTGGCGCAGCCGCCGTTCCCGCTGGAGCGTCTGACCGCGCTGTGACGACGCGTCGTGCGTCCCGGGTTTCCGGACCCGGGACGCACGGCCCGTGTCAGCCGCCCTTGGTCGCCACCACCAGCCGGCAGCGCGGGCTGCCGTCCGTCAGACGTCCCAGCTCGTCCAGCGGCTGCAACTCCACCGTGAACCCCGCCCGGGTCAGCTCGTCCTGCACCTCGACGAGGCGGAAGGTGCGGTAGTACATGACGAACTCCGGCTTCCACACCAGGTTCCGTACCCGCATCACCGCGTCGAAGCCCCACAGGGTCCAGTACTGCCGCGAGCCCACCCGCGCGGGCGCCGGGAGCGGGAAGACGAATTGGCCACCGGGCCGCAGCGACCGGTGGACCTGGGTGAACAGCGCCGGGAGTTCACGCGGCAGAAAGTGTCCGAACGCGCCGAAACTCACCGCCAGGTCGAAGACCGGGGCGAAGGGAAGAGCGCGGGCGTCCGCGCGGACCCAGTGCACCGACGGTCCCTGCGAGGTGCCCTGCTCCGGCAGGACCGACCGTGCGTGGGCGAGCATGCCCGCACTGAAGTCGACGCCCGTGACCTGCTCCTCGCACACCTGCCGCAGTACGCCGACGCCCGCGCCGGTGCCGCAGCAGACGTCGAGCCCCGAGCGGAAGGGGCCGAGGGCCCGCACCGCGCGGGCCACCGGTTCCAGTACGCGGTCCGGTGTGCGGAAGGGTGTCCTGTCGAACTTGGGAGCCAGCAGGTCGTAGCCGTGCTCGACCGACGAGAGAGCCTGGACGGCCAGCTCGCGAAGGGTGGGGCCCGATGGGGTGAACATCACCTTCACAGTAGTGCCCCACGCGCCCCGGGGGGTTGAACATCACCACTCCACGATCCGTATTCGGAGAGGGTCCCCGCGCATCGTGAGGGCCACAGGCAGGCAGGGGAGGCAGCTTCATGGCCGGCAGCAATGTCACGGCGCTCTTTCGCGCGTCCACGGCGCACAGCCCTTCGTACTTCACGCTGAACAGGGCGGGCGGCGCGGAGGCGGGAGAGATCACCGACTTCTGCATACCGTGCAACCCGTACTTCCCCACACCTGAGATGTTCGAGATGCTCGCCGGCCGGCTACGCGAGATCCTCACCTACTACCCGAGCGGCGCCGACACCATCACCGCCGAGCTGTGCCAGGTGCTCGGTCTCAATCCGCAGACCGTCGCGATGGGCAACGGCTCGACCGAACTGATCACCTGGATCGACCACTTGCTGGTCCGCGAGTCGCTGGCCGTCCCCGTGCCCACCTTCGGACGGTGGACCGACCAGCCGATGGAGACGGGCAAGCGCGTCGACATGCTGCTGCTGCCGGAGGCACACGGGTTCGGCCTGGACCCGGCCTCCTTCGTGCAGTTCATCCGGTCACGTGGCTCCCGCGCCGCCGTCATCTGCAACCCCAACAACCCCGACGGCGGCTATCTGCCCAAGCAGAAGGTCATCGCCCTGCTCGACGAGCTTCAGGACCTCGATCTGGTCGTCGTCGACGAGTCGTTCCTCGAATTCGCGGACGCCGAGCCCGACCCGAGCGTCGCCGCCGAGGCCGTACTGCGGACGAACGTGATCGTGCTGCGCAGCCTCGGCAAGAACTTCGGTCTGCACGGGGTCCGCTTCGGCTACCTCGTCTCCAACCCGACCCTCGCGGGCAAGGTGCGCGCCGCGCTGCCCAAGTGGAACCTCAACTCCTTCGCCGAGACGGTGGTGTTCATGCTGAGGGAACACCGCCAGGAGTACGCGCAGAGCCTCGCCCAGGCGCGTCAGGACCGGCAGGAGATGATGTGGCGGCTGTCCCAGCTGCCGGGGCTGACCGTCTACCCGTCGCAGGGGAACTTCCTCTACGTACGCCTCCCGGAGGGCGTGGACGGGTCCGTCCTGCGTGACCGGCTGCTCGGCGAGCACGGGGTGCTGGTGCGCGAGTGCAGCAACAAGGTGGGCAGTTCCAGCCGCTTCCTGCGGCTGGTGATCAGACCGCAGCACGATGTGGCGCGCCTGATGTCGGCGATGGAACAGGTCCTCTACGGCCGCAGCGTGCAGGTCCCGGAGCAGCCTCCGCAGCCGATGGCGCCGATGCTCTCCCAGCTCCCCTCGCAGGCCCAGCCCCAGCCCCAGCCGCAGCCCGAACCCCAGGGCCGGCCACAACCCCAGACGCAGATGCAGGCCCCGGCGCCGATGCTGGCGCTCGCTCAGGAACCGGTCTCCGCCCGGGGCCTGTCCCCGGCCCGCCGGCCGGCCCCGAACCGCACCGCCGCGCCCTCGGCGGCGCCCGCGGCCGCGCTCTCCCAGGCGATGGTCCCCGGCTACACGTCGGGCACGGCGGCGGTGGACCGGCTGATCGCGGGGGCCTGAGAGCCACCCGCCGAGCCGGCGTCGATCGGCTTCCTGTCCGCCGACCGCTGGTACGGACCATGGTTCAGCCCGCTGGAGGGCACTCGGCTGACTCCCCGGCCCTTCGACACGCGTCCGCGCCCCGGATGCCCCGGGCGAGCAGCCCGCGCGGCTCCTTCCTGGGGCAGCGGACGGGACCCGCCGCCGCGGGCCGGCGCTTCGCCGCAGCCTGGTCGGTGCCAGGTGGGGCGGGCTGCGCCGTGGTCCAAGACCGGCCCGCCGTCCGATATCGCGGCGTCCGCGAGTCTTGACGCAGACACGCCACACACCTACCTTCCTATCGCTGAGGTTGTTCAGCTATTAACCCATCGTTCAAAATACTGAACGAGCAGCGGTTGAAGGAGCTCATGATGACCGGCAAGCGTTTCTTACTGGCGGGGGCCGCAGCGACCTGCGGACTGATCCTCGTCGCGCCCCAGGCGTCCGCGGAGGTCGAGCCGGGAGGGTGGACGTCGCACTCGCCGTCCTTCTCCGTCCAGGAGAGGGGGTGCGGCCAGGTCGACAACCTCACCTTCCGCCTCACCTGCTCGACCACCAGCGGCGACCAGCGCGCCGAGCGCCGGTACGCCACGTACAACGGCGGCACCCACCAGTTCGAGGGTTACTTCCGCATCACGGCCATGGGCGGGACCCGCATCAGTCTCAAGCAGACGTTCCGCGACGGGTCGTCGGCCGGCCCGTACTTCATGCTCGCCGTCGAGCGCGGCGGCCGGCTGTACGCGGTGCACGGGGGCGCGACCGTCGCCGACGGTGCGACGGTCGGCACGCAGGTCCGCGTCAACACCGTTCACCAGGTGGGCACATCCCACCGCACCTACATCAACGGCTCCCGCCGGCACACGTACGACAGCCCGGGCGGCAGCTACTACGACAAGTTCGGCGCCTACCGCACGAACAGCGGCAACGGGACCGCCACCGTGCAGTGGAGCGGCATCAAGTTCTGGCGCAAGTGAGCGCACGGGTACACGGATGACGACGATTCCCCGCCCGGCCGTCCGCGCGCTGCTGGCCGCCGCCCTCGTGTCCGCCGTCCTGTCCGGCTGCACGGACAGCTCCGCGGACTCCTCCGCGGGCGCGCGGGCGGACCGGCCCGCGACCGGGAAACCGGACGCCACGGCCGGTGTGACGCTGGCGGCCACGCTCGACTCACCCACCGACATCACCCTGCGCTGGAGCGGCCGGGACCCGGGGGCGGCGGGGCACGTCGTCGAGTTCGCCACCGAGCGGCAGGGGCCGTACACCGTCCTGCTGTTCGCGCCGCCCGGCCGGCGGACGTACACCCACCCCGATCTCATCCCGACGACTCCCTTCTACTACCGGCTCCGGCCGTACTACGGGCCGGCGTCGGACGGGATCGGCATCGCGTTGCCGCCGGGCGATTTCGGTGAGCGGGACCAGCAGAAGGACCACGGCTGGGCCGAGCCCCGGAAACTCCCCGGAGACGAAGGGGTGGGCGAGGCCCGGCACCCCGTGACGGGAGGCCCGGACAGGGCGGCGGCGCCGACCGGGCTGGAGGCGACCGTCATGCACGCGAACGGTGTGAAGCTCACCTGGCAGGACCACGCCCGGGACGAAGTGGGCCAGCTGGTCGAGATACGGCCCGCCGGCGCCCGCGAGTACCGGGTCGCCGCGGTCCTCGACGCGGACATCGAGTCCGCCGGGCTGATCACCCTGCCGCACGAGAAGAAGGCGGCGATCCGCGTCCGGCCCCTGCGCTACGGACCGCAGTCCAACATCGTCCACCGCACGACGGGCGCGGAGCCGCCCCGCTGACCATGAGCGGGAGAACGTCGGCCGACGCCCGGCCCCGGTGCCGCCGGCTACCGACGGAATGTCGCGTTCGCCGCGCCGCCCTTGTGCACAACGGCGCAGGCCCGCAGCGGCACACCGCCCCTAGCCTCGCCGGAACAGCACCAACGAGGGGCGGTACCGGTGAACTGGCTCATTCGCGACTACCGCGAGAGCGATCTCGCGGCGGTGGTCCACCTGATCGACACCACGGCCGAACTCGGCCAGGAGTCCGTGTTCTCGCTCGCCGAGTGCATCGGCGCGCTCACCTCACGCCAGCCCGCGGTCGTCGCCGTGCACCAGGGCGTCCCGGTCGGCGCGGCGCTCGCCACCGTGGCGGGCGAGCGGGCCTGGGTGATGCGTATCGCCATCTCCTCCGCCTGGCGTGGCCGGGGTCTTGCGAGCGCGCTGCTCGTGGAGCTGGAGCGGCGCCTGATCGCGGCCCGGGTGGGACGTATCGCCTATGTGCTGCCCGAGGAGGAACTGCTCGGCGAGGGCCTGCTGAACGCCGGATACACACGGCAGCCCGCCGTCGCCTACTTCGAGAAGGTCGAGCCGCTGCACGGTCCGGCCGCCAACCTGCTGGAGGACCTCGGCGGCCGGTTCCTGCCGAGCGATCTGTGGACCAGGGTCGCCGGCATGGAGGCCGAGAAGGACCTGATCGAGCGGCGGGTGGTGCTGCCGCTGGCGGAGCCGGAGCGCGCCGCCCGGCACGGCGTCCGACCGCCGCGCGCGGTCGCGCTGTTCGGTCCGCCGGGGACGGGCAAGACCACGTTCGCCCGCGCCGTGGCGGCCCGGCTCGGCTGGCCCTTCGTCGAACTGCTGCCGTCCCGGCTGGCGGACGAGGGCAATCTCGCCGCCGCGCTGCGCAGCGCCTTCGCCCGGATCGCCGAGCTGGAGAGGGTGCTGGTCTTCATCGACGAGGTGGAGGAGATCGCCCCCGTGCGCGGCGATGCGGGGCAGCCGGGCGGTATGCACGGAGTGACCAATGAACTGCTCAAGCTCATCCCGGGCTTCCGCGAGGGCGACGAGCGCCTCCTGGTGTGTGCCACCAACTCCGTACGCTCACTGGACCCGGCGTTCCTGCGGCCCGGCAGGTTCGACTACCTGATTCCGATCGGCACGCCGGACGCGGCGGCCCGTGCCGCGATCTGGTCCCGGTTCACGGACGGCCGGCCCGATGTCGAGGTCCCCGTCCTGGTCGCGGCCAGTGAGCTGTTCACGCCCGCAGACATCGAGCACGCGGCACGGATCGCGGCCCAGAGCGCGTTCGAGCGCGACCTGGAGACGATCGGCGGCGATCCGCTCGACCGGCGCGACCTCGGTGCGGGGACCGAGGACTATCTGACGGCGATCTCCCAGTGCCGCCCGACGGTGACGACCGAAATGATCGAGCAGTTCGGAGCGGACATCACCGCGCATGCGCGGGTGTGACACGAGTACGCAACACCCCTTTTTCCGTTGGCCATTGCATGCGAGCCATCGTGGTCATTCCCGTATCGGTAAACGATCAGTAAATGGGAACGAAGTATCGATCGCGGCGGATACGTTCGAGCCGTGAATCCGAAAAGCTTTCCCCCAGCCGGCACCGGCCTTCCCCGGACCGGCGCAGCCCCATCCCATGTCAGCCCCGGACGCCGCGCGCTGCTGCGTGCCGCGGTCGCCGGTGGTGCGACCGCGGTCGGCGGGCTCGCCCTCGGCGCGACGCCCGCCACGGCGGCACCACGGACCGGCGCCCGCCCGGCCACCCCCGCCCAGGCGCTCAAGGAGCTCTCCGCGGGCAATCACCGCTGGCGCACCTTTCACCAGCAACACCCCAACGAAATCAGGGCTGTTCGCCATGCCCTGGTCTCCGGACAGAACCCGTTCGCGGTCGTGCTGGGCTGCGTCGACTCGCGTGTGCCTCCGGAGCTGGTCTTCGACCAGGGCCTCGGCGATCTGCTGACCGTACGTTCGGCGGGCGAGGTGCTGGACGAGGCGGTGCTCGGCAGCGTCGCGTACGGTGTACTGGAACTCGCCGTACCCCTGGTCCTCGTGCTGGGGCACCAGTCCTGCGGCGCGGTCAAGGCGGCGGTCCACGCCGACGAGACGGGGGAGGAACTCCCCGCGCACATCCAGTATCTGGCCGACCGGATACGCCCGGCGATAGACCGCGGCCAACACGGCGACGCACGCGTCGACTCGACGATCAACCGTCAGGTCGCCCTGGTGCACCGCCGGCTCGCGGCGGAACCCGACCTCGCGGCGAAGATCACGGCCGGTGAACTGGCCGTCGTCGGGGCGCGCTACGAACTGGACAGTCAGCTGGTGCACACGATCGCCTGACGCCCCGAGGGTTTCGGCGAGGGCCCCGGCGGCGGCGAACGATGCCGCGGCCGTGGCGCTGCGTATTCGCCGACGGCGCCGTTGCGCACCGCCGTGCGGTTCGGCGGTACCAGCTGAATGGTGAGTCAGTGGGTGGCTACGACACGGGAAACGGAAGATGACCAACGAGCCGGAAATACCAGTCCTCCTGGGCAGGCCCGAGCGCATGTGGGAACGCGCGGTCGTCCTCGTGCTGATCGCCGTCACCAGAACGGCTCGTCCCGCATTCCGCCTGGGGGAGCGCGCGTTGGAGTGTTCGCATTCCAATGGCGGGTGGAATCTGGAGCTGCTGCCGGACGGCAACGCGGTCTTCTTCGGCCAGGATGTCGACTGCAGTGACACCACCTACGGGGGCGACAAGCCCGTCGACCTGCTGGCGGGCGCGCCCTCCTGGCTGCCCTACGGCAGGCTCCGTGATCTGAACCACGGTCATGAACTGGGCTATCTGTACTGGTGGGAAGGGGACCGCTGGGGCCGCGCTCCCTATCCGGACTTCGTCGAGGACGACGGTCTGGCCGCCTCCTGCGACGGATACGCCGGACTCTTCGACGACAGGTCGCTCGCCGACAGCTTCGCGGACGCCGGCTACCGGGACCGGGAGGTGGCCGAGCGCTTCACCGCCCGGGTCGCGGCCCGCACGGTGAACGCCGAGGCCCTCAGTGAGCTGATGGACTCGGCCTCCGATCCGAGTCCGCCGTGGGAGTCCCGTCTGCCGAGCGCCCTGGAGTGGGCGCAGCGGCTGGCAGTCGCCGAACAGCCGGACCCGCAACAGCCCTCCTGAAGCGAGGGCGGCGAGCCGCTCAGGCGCGGCGGATCGAGGTGTCACGGCTCCCGCTGAGCAGGCCGCACCCGTCGTACGTATCCCTTTTCCGTACGCTCCCGCACGCCCCGAAGGGACCTACAGCATGGGATACGCGACCCGGAGCCGACGGGCCACCGTGTTGCTCGCAGGCCTGCTCGTACTTCCGCTCGCCGGCTGCTCCACCGAGCCGGACGGCGCGACGGACAAGAAGGCGGCGGCGAGGCAGCCGGCGGAGAGGCGGACCGTGGCGAAACAGCAGCCCCGCCCGGCCGCGCCCGCGCCGGCTCCCGCGAACGTCGAGAAGATCGGCGCGCTCACCGGCTGCACTCCCGAGGTCCGCATCCAGGCCGAGGAGCTCCGCGAAGGCGTGTGCACCACGGCGCAAGGCAGTTGGACCGTCACCACCTTCCCCGAGGAGAAGTTCAAGACGATCTGGCTGGACAGTGCCCGGATGTACGGCGGGACCTATCTGGTCGGGCCGCGATGGGCCGTGGGCGGAAAACCGGAGCTCCTGGACACGCTGCGCACGAAGCTCGGCGGTGAGGTCGTCCGTCTGCGGGACCCGGCCCCGGGCAGCACGCCGTCCCCCTGACGGCCCCCTTTCGTCCGCCATCCTCAGTCGTCAACTGCCCTGCTTGGAAACGGAGTTGTTCAGAGCCGATTCGCTCAACCGTGCCCGCGCGGCCACCTCGCTGCGGAATGCTGTCATCGGCTGGGACGGGGGAATCGGGGGAGGCGTCCGTGGTTGTCGGGGAGAGACGTGTCGTCGAGGAGCCGAGCCTGGCGGTACGGCGGCCGTCGTCGTCCTTCCGGTCGCGGCGCGGCTTCCTGGCCGCCTTCCTGCCCGCACTGGCCTTCGTCCTGACCGGCGTCACCGCACTGGCCGTCTCCGGCAACACGCTGCTGCCCTTCGAACGTGTCATCACCCTCGAAGGCAAGATGGCGTCCAAGCGGGACTTCTTCGAGGACCAGGAGGTCCAGCGGCTCCTGATGAAGCATCACATCAAGGTGCACATCACGAGCTCGGGCTCGCGCGAGGTGGCGATCCGGGACATCTCCTCGTACGACTTCGTCTTTCCCTCCGGGCAGCCCGCCGGTGACCTGATCACCAGCCGGCTCGCCGCCCAGAACGCCTACGCCAAAGTGCACCGGCCGTTCGTCAGCCCCATCGTGCTCGCCACCTACCGCGAGTACGCCGAGGCCCTCCAGGACCGGGGCATGGCCGCCGCCCAGCGCACCCCGGGCCAGGAAAAACCGCTCTACTACGGCCTGGACATGCTCGATTTCCTCCGGAGCATCGACGACAAGCTCCAGTGGAACGACCTGGGGATCCGGAAGTACGGCATCACCAACGCCAACCGGGTCCTCGCCCAGAGCCCCGACGTCTGCGGCTCCAACTCGGCCGGCACCTATCTCGCGCTCGTCTCCTTCACCTGGCGCGGCAAGGGCAACGAGGTGCCGCAGAGCGACCAGGAGGCGGACGCGCGGGCCCGGGCCATCAAGCCGCTGCTGGAGCAGGGACTGCCCGCGGCCGACGTGTTCCGCACGTACATCTCCCCGGAGGGGAAGGGGATAGCGCCGGTGGTCGTGGCGTACGAGCACCAGTACCTCACCTACCAGGCACAGTTCCTGGCCGAGTCGAAGAGGCTCGACACCGACCGGGTGCTGCTGTACCCGGCCGGACAGATGGTGACGCAGCCGCAGTTCATCGCGCTCACCGAGGACGGCGACCGGCTCGGCGAACTCATCACCCGTGATCCCGAGCTGCGCCGGCGTGCCATGGAGCTGGGCTTTCGCATCCTCGATCCGTCGGGCGAGGTCGCGGGCGACCAGCTGTCGCGATTCCTGACGGAGCGGGGCATCCCCGTCCCGTCCGTGGCGAGCGACAACACCCGCTCCTCGATGCCGCGGCTCCGCTTCCTGGAGCGGATGATCTCCGTCGTGGGCGACTGCCCGGCCGCCGACCTCGCTGCCGGGACCTCCGGATGAGCAGGCTCTCCCGCCTGACCCGATGTGCCGCCCTCAATCTTGCCGCCCTGGTGCTGGGTTCGGCGACGGCGTGCACCACCGACGAGCCCCGGCGGATCAGCCTGAGTGTGCTCGCGGGCTCCGAACTCGCTGACATGGCACCCCTGTTGGACGATCTCCGCAAGGACACCGGGATCACCCTGGAGATGGACTACGGCGGCGCCGTCGACGCGGGCAACGCACTCGCACCGGGGACGTACCGGCACGACCTCGCCTGGCTCTCCTCCGACCGCTGGTTCCAGCTCAAGATGAAGGAGTCCGGACGGAACGCCGAGAAGCCGCTGACCACGAGCATCATGCGCTCGCCGGTCGTCATCGGCATGAAGCCGGCCGTCGCGGCCCAGCTGCGCCGCGGCGCACCGGGCGGGCAGATCTCCTGGGCGGACGTGGCGGACGCGGCGGCCGAGGGATCTCTCGGCTTCGCCATGGCCGATCCGCACCACACCAACAGCGGCCTCGCCGCCCTCGTCGGCGTCGCGACCGCCGCCGCCGGCACCGGCGGGGTGCTGCGCCCGGGGGACGTCTCCTGCGACCGGCTGCGCGGCTTCTTCAGCGGCCACCGGCTCACCGACGACTCCACCGCCCGCCTCACCGACGCGTTCGCCCGCCGGCAGGACGGCCTGGACGCCCTCATCACCTACGAGTCCGAGGTCCTCGCCCTCAACTCCAGTGGCAGGCTGCGCACCCCGCTGGAGATCGTCCGCCCCAAGGACGGCACGGTGCTGTCCGACTACCCCCTGCTCCTGCTCGACCCGTCCAAGCGGGCCGCGTACGACAGGCTGGTCGAGTGGCTCAAGAGCGAGCGCGTCCAGAAGCGGATCATGGAACGCACGCAGCGCAGGCCCATCGACCCCGGCCTGCAACGCATCCCAGCCCTGCGCGAACCGATCGGCAACGCGCTGTACTTCCCCGACCAGCAGGCCGTCGTCGACCGGCTCCTCGCCGACTACGGCGACCCGAAGCGGGACCCGGCCGGGCATGTGCTCTTTCTCCTCGACTTCTCCGGCTCGATGCGGGGAGAACGCATCGAGCAGCTCCGCGCCACCTTCGCCGGCCTCAGCGGCGCCGACGACAGCCGCTCCGGCAAGTTCGTCCGGTTCCACCGGGGCGAGACGGTGACCGTGATGCGGTTCGGCGGCCGGGTCCTCGACGAGCGGAGCGTCACCTACAGCGGCCCGCGGGACGTGGAGCGGCTGCGGACCCTGGTGGCCTTAGACGACTTCGGCGACGCCACCGCCATCTGGTCCACGCTCGACCACGCCTACGGCAAGGTCGCGGCCCTGGTCCGGGACCGGCCGGGCGTTCCCTTGTCCGTCGTCCTCATGACGGACGGTGAGAACAACGCGGGCCTCGGCCTCGACGCCTTCGTCCGGCGGCATGCGGGCCGACCGGACGCGGCGCGGGCGGTGCGTACGTACACCGTCCGCTACGGCGAGGCCGACACGGCAGAACTCGACCGAGCGGCACGGGCGACCGGCGGCCGCATGGTCGACGCCACCGCCCAGTCACTCCTCAGCGCTTTCAAGGAGATCCGTGGGTGCGTTCAGTGAGGAGTGGTGGGGCCTCTGGTGGCCGTGGATGCTGCTGTGGCTCGCGACCGCGGCGGGAGCGGCGGCGCTGCTGGGAGCGGTGCTCCTGTGGGCAATCCGCCGGCGCCGGTCCCGCGACCGGAATCTCACCTTCAGCATCTGCTTCTATCTGCACGACCGCTCGGTCATGGACCACTACCAGATGCGCGGTTACGCGGCGGCGCTGCGCAAGGAGGTCGAACAGCGGACCAGCGACAGCAAGGACGGCACCATCCGCGCCAGCGTCTTCGGCGTGAGCGCGGGCGGCGGGCGGCGCGACAACAGCGAGGTCGTCAGCAAGTACCTCGAGGTCGCCGAGCCGATCTCGGTGATCGGCGTCATCATGGACGTCCTCGAAGCACAGGACGTCATCGTCCACGTCGACCTCGTCCGGCAGACCGTGCGGCGCAACGCGGCCCTCGTCAACGGCCTGGCGGCACTGCCCGGTTCGCGATCCGCGCCGGCGACCGCCCGGCTGCGTGACATCGAGGACTTCGTCCTGATCCGCGGCCGCTTCCGCAAGGTCGGCGAGTCGGCGGAGTCGACGGTGCTGCTCGCGCCGTACGGGGATCCCGACGATCCGGCGCGCGGGCCGCGGGTACGGGTCACCTGCGCGACG
Organism: Streptomyces sp. NPDC096193; assembly: GCF_040302905.1. Classification (NCBI taxonomy): domain Bacteria; kingdom Bacillati; phylum Actinomycetota; class Actinomycetes; order Kitasatosporales; family Streptomycetaceae; genus Streptomyces; species Streptomyces sp. NPDC096193. Next base: position 420,504 of record NZ_JBEOSJ010000002.1, read on the forward strand.
GAGGGACTGCGCAACGAGGTCCCGCAGGGCACGTTCTCCGCCCGCTGCCTCGGCAAGGTCCAGGACTGGAACGCGGAGGAGGCGGTGCTGGAGGTGCAGGCGATGGCGATCTTCCGCTGACCGGCGCGCCGCCTGCGCGGAAGCGGCACCCCGGCGGGCCGGGCGTGGCAGACTTCCGGCCGATGAACGTCCGGCCCCGCACGGCCGTACTGCTGACTGGCAACGACACCTGGACCGTCACCGCCTCGGTCGGTCCGTCATACGCCGGCCGGGCAGGAGGGACATGCTGTGACCCTGTCTTCTTCGAAGGCGCGACTGGCAGCGCTGCGCACCGACATCGAGCGCCGCAATCCGGCACAGCCCGAATTTCATCAGGCGGCGACGGAAGTGCTGGACACCCTGGCGCCCGTGCTCGCCGCCCGGCCCGAGTACGCGGAACCGGGGCTCGTCGAGCGTCTCTGCGAACCCGAACGGCAGATCATCTTCCGGGTGCCCTGGCAGGACGACCGCGGTGAGGTCCAGGTCAACCGCGGTTTCCGGGTCGAGTTCAACAGCGCGCTGGGCCCCTACAAGGGCGGACTGCGTTTCCACCCCTCGGTGAACCTGGGCGTGGTGAAGTTCCTCGGCTTCGAACAGGTCTTCAAGAACGCGCTCACCGGGCTCGGTATCGGCGGCGGCAAGGGCGGCAGCGACTTCGACCCGCGCGGCCGCTCGGACGCCGAAGTCATGCGCTTCTGCCAGTCCTTCATGACCGAGCTCCAGCGGCACATCGGCGAGCACACCGACGTTCCCGCGGGTGACATCGGCGTCGGCGGCCGGGAGATCGGCTATCTGTTCGGCCAGTACCGCCGGATCACCAACCGCTGGGACGCCGGCGTCCTCACCGGCAAGGGGCAGGGCTGGGGCGGCTCGGCCATGCGCACCGAGGCGACCGGGTACGGCAGTGTGCTCTTCGCCGCCGAGATGCTGCGGCTGCGCGGCGAGGAGCTCCAGGGCCAGGCGGCCGTGGTCTCCGGCTCCGGCAACGTCGCCATTCACACCATCGAGAAGCTGGCGCGCAGCGGTGCCCACCCCATGACCTGCTCCGACTCCGAGGGCTGTGTCGTGGACGAGAAGGGCATCGACCTCGAACTCCTGCGGCAGATCAAGGAGGTGGAGCGCACCAGGGTCAGCGAGTACGCCAGGCGCCGCGGCGCCTCCGCCCGCTACCTTCCCGGCGGCCGGGTGTGGGACGTGCCCTGCGACATCGCCTTCCCGTCGGCCACCCAGAACGAACTGCACGCCGACGACGCGCTCGCCCTCGTGCGCAACGGTGTCAAGGCCGTCTCCGAGGGCGCGAACATGCCCACGACCCCGGAGGCGGTACGCATCCTCCAGGACGCGGGTGTGGCGTTCGGACCGGGCAAGGCCGCGAACGCCGGCGGTGTCGCGGTCAGCGCCCTGGAGATGCGGCAGAACGCCACCCGCGACGCGTGGACCGCGACGCGCGTGGAGGAGGAACTCGCCGTCATCATGCGGGACATCCACCGGGTCGCCCACGAGACGGCCGAGCGCTACGGCGTTCCCGGCGACTACGTGGCAGGCGCCAACATCGCCGGATTCGAGCGGGTGGCGGACGCGATGCTGGCCCAGGGCCTGATCTAGCACGCGTCACCGACCCCGCCGGCGGACAGGAGGGGGCCCGCACCGCCTCGGTGCGGGCCCCCGGCGGGGCTGCGCGCCTCCGCTCAACGGCGCCGCACGGCCTCGACGTTGTTCCCGAAGGTCCAGTTCTTGACCGGCAGAGCGGGGACCTGCTTGTCGTCCGGAACGCGCATCGTTGTGCCTCGGACGGCCAGGCCCTTGTCGAGACGGTCGGTCTGCGCGGTGAAGCCCTCGACCGTCCCCGCGGAGTAGGAGTCGCCGGAACAGCCGTACACACTGCCGTTGTCGTACTGCGGTGACGGGACGGGCGACGGTACGGTCGGGCCGAGTGCGCGGACACAGGGGGAGCAGGTGGCACGAGTGGTGGAGTTGGCGTACTACCCCGTCAAGGGCTGCGCCGGCAGCGCGGTGCGCCAGGCGGTGCTGACACCCGCGGGACTCGCACACGACCGCAGTTTCATGGTGGTCGACGAGCAGGGGGTGTACCGCACCCAGCGCCGGGACCCACGGCTCGCGCTGATCGTCCCCGTGATCGGCGCCGACGGCCTGCGGCTCACCCTGAACGCGCCCGGGCGGGAGCCGCTCGCCATCGACGTCGACACCGACGGACCACGGCGGCACGTCGATCTGTTCGGCGCCGCCTTCCTCGGGATCGACCAGGGCGACGACGCCGCCGACTGGCTCTCCACCGTCCTCGCCGCACCGAGCAGGCTCGTCCGCGTGCCGCCCGAGCACCACCGGGTGACCGACGGCCGCACACCCGGCACCTCCGGCTACGCCGACAGTTGCGCCGTCCATCTGCTGTCCCGGTCGAGCGTCGACCTGCTGAACGGGAAGCTCGCGGACCGCGGCACCGCGCCGGTGCCGACGGACCGCTTCCGCCCCAACATCGTCGTCGGCGGCTGGGACGAGCCGCACACCGAGGACCGCGTACGCCGCATCACCGTCGGAACGGCGGAACTGGGCTACGCCAAAACGGCCATCCGCTGCGCCGTCACGGTGGTCGACCAGCTGACCGGCGCACGGGACGGCCCGGAGCCGCTCCGCTCGCTGGCCGGATACCGCCGCGCGAGGGAGGGTGGCGTCGCCTTCGGGGCGAAGTTCGCGGTACTGCGGACGGGCACGCTGTCCGTGGGCGACGAGCTGACGGTGGGCGCGTGGGGAGAGACCGAGCTGTAGCCGCGCCTGGCACTCATCCGCGGTCGTCGTCCGGCAACGCGAAGAAACTTCCGCCGTGTTCGTCGACATGCACCACGTACCTGCCCACGCGGACGACCTGCACCGGGCCCGACCGCCAGGCGCCGCACGGCCCTTCGTCGCCGGCCAGCGGTGTCCGGACCTCGTGGAACGTGCTGCCGTCCGGGTTCGAGCCGGACTCGGTCATGTCACCGCCGGACGAACGCTCCAGCCGTCCCACGTCCTCGCCCGGCTCCCCGACGTCATGACCGAACCGGACCAGGCCGTCGTCGTAGACGGTGACGCCGGCGAAACCCCGGCTGTCGGCGCACCAGTCGCCGGCCTGGAGCCGGAGACGTGCTCGTCCTCCCGCAGCGGTCCGCCGTCACAGCTGATTCCGGCGCGCAGCCATGCACTGGGAGAGGGTGGCTTCACCCGCCCAGCATTGTCAGCCGGGCGGGCTGCCAGGGGGCCGCCCTGTCAACGGCGGAGCACGTCAGCGGTGCCAGAACCGCCGCAGTCCACGCGGCTGCGGAACAGCACCCGCCGTGGCCGTCGCACCGGCCGCCGCCGGCCGAGCCGCCTCACGCCGCAGGAAGTACTCCGCGTCCTTCGGGCGGCCCGACTCCGTGGTGCGGGGCCTCGGAGCCGGCTCCAGGTGCGGAATGTACTTGGAGCAGTGCACGTACGCCTCGTGGACCGTCACGTGCACCCACAGCTGGGCCTGCCGTCCCGGAACCGTGTCCCGCGGAAGGCCGGGGTGCGCGGCGCGCTGCTCCTCGTCGGTGCGCAGCGCGGCCGCGCCGTTGACGTGCAGACCTATGTGGTGCCGCGTGAAGTCGACGAACAGCAGGCCTAGATGGGGATTCTCGACGAGGTTGCCCACGCCGGCCAGGACGCCGTTGCCGCGGTACTCGGGATAGGTCAGCGTGCGGTCGTCCAGCACCGTGACGAACCCGGGCGGACCGCCGCGGAACGTCGCGTCACAGGCACCGCCGGCATCCGCCGTGGACAGGAACATCATGGTCTGGTCGCCGATGAACTCCCGCATGGCAGGCGTGAGAACGTCGTGCATCTGCCGGTCGTAGAAGTCGGCCGCCCGCTCGGCGGTGCCGAACTCCTTCTGGGCCAGCCGTTCCCCGTAGGAGCCGAACTCCTGGTCGCTGGTGGTCACGGCGGGTGGGCCTCCTCGGAAAAACGGCTGGATCCGGCGGAGGCTCATTTTCGTCTGTCGCGGCTCGCCCCGTCCAGCGACTGGGGAGTTGTGCCCGACAGGTTGTCTGCGGGCCCGGCCCGCTCACCCACCGTCCCCACGCGGTGCGTCCGCCTCATCTGCCGGGGCGCTCCGGGCGGTACGCCTCCTGCTGGTCCGGCTTCCCCGGATGCTCGCCCGGCCCCTCGGTGTGGCTGGCCAGCGGGGTGGGGGACAGCGCGGTGCTCTCCTCACCCGGCTCCAGCAGGGTGTCCGCCGGGCCGACGATCAGGGGGTCGGGACGGCCGACCGTCTCCTTGTCCTTGCTCGCGTAGTCCAGCTGCGAGAGCAGGCTGCGCATCGCCTCCAGCCGCCCGCGCCGCTTGTCGTTGCTCTTCACCACGGTCCACGGGGCATGGCTGGTATCGGTGGCCCGGAACATGTCGACCTTGGCGGCGGTGTAGTCGTCCCACAGGTCCAGCGAGGCGAGGTCGGTGGGGGAGAGCTTCCACTGCCGTACCGGGTCGACCTGGCGGATCGCGAAACGGGTGCGCTGCTCGGCCTTGGACACGGAGAACCAGAACTTCACCAGCACGATGCCGTCGTCCACCAGCATCTGCTCGAAGCGCGGGCACTCGCGCAGAAACAGCTCGTACTGCTCCGTGGTGCAAAAGCCCATGACCCGTTCGACACCGGCCCGGTTGTACCAGGAGCGGTCGAAGAAGACGATCTCGCCGGCCGCGGGGAGGTGCGCCACGTAGCGCTGGAAGTACCACTGGCCCGCTTCCCGTTCCGTCGGCTTCTCCAGCGCCACCACACGCGCGCCACGTGGATTCAGCCGCTCGGTGAAGCGCTGGATCGTGCCGCCCTTCCCGGCCGCGTCACGTCCTTCGCAGAGGACGACCAGCCGCCGGCCGGTGTCCTTGACCCAGCGCTGGAGCTTCAGCATCTCGATCTGCAGCAGCCGCTTACGGCGCTCGTACTCCGCGCGCGGCACCTTGCGGTCGTAGGGGTAGTTCTCGCGCCAGGTCTTGATCGGGCGGCCGTGCTCGTCCAACAGAAGCGGATGCTCGGGCCTGCTCTCGTCCACCGTCAGACCGTCGAGGAGGCTGTGCTGATCGTCCCGGTCGTGTGCGTCACTCACAAACGTCACCTGTCTCGCAGCCGTGGAGGGATGGGAAGCGCCCTGCCGGTACACACCAGTAAACGGGTCGGAGCGTCGCGGGGCACCCGGCCGGGGTCAGGGCGCCGGCCGGGGCGGGTTCAGCGGTGGGTGGAGTGGGCGGTGCGCTGCGACGGCAGCCACAGCGGGAGACGGGAACCCACCCGGCGGCCCGCCGCGCCGCCGGACTGCGCCCGCGGGCCATGGTCGCGGAGGAGCTCCTCGAGATGCGCCCGGCCGGCCACCATGGCGCGGCGCATGGCGTCGGCGTCGGTGACGCCGGCCGCGGCCTGCTGGGCGGCGGCGTGCAGCAGCCGGGCGCCGTCGATGTGGCGCGGGAAATGGACCGACAGGGCGTCGAGCTGGCGCTCGCGCGACTCGGCCGTGAGGCCCCGGTCGGAAGCGAGCCGGCTCAGCAGCTGGTTGGCCCGCGCCGCGGCCGCTCCGGGCGCGTCGACGAACTGCTCCTGGAGCCCCGACCAGCGGCTCAGATACTGCCGCCGGGTGCTGTCGGTGAGCGAGAAGGGGCAGAGACCGCCGAAGCGCCGCAGCCGGTCGGCCAGTTCGCGCTCCGCCGCCCGCACATCCCCGCCCGCCAGAGCGACCACGCGGTCGTACTCGGGTCCGAAGCGGCGCGTGAGCGTGGCCGTGCTGTACAGCTTCACCGGCCGGGCGAGCAGGAGCACCGCCATGATCGCTGCCACCAGTCCCAGAATCGCCAGGATGCTCACGGACATGGTTCCTGCCTTTCGACGATCTCCACGGCTGCTGTGTCACTGCGTGTTACCGATGCGTCGGTGGATAAACACCCCGGGTGACGGAGTGGCTACCTCCGGTTTCCCTCGTGCCCCAGGACCGCTCTCCCATTGCCGGCAGCGTTCACAGATACCGGCGGATGGGCTGGACCGCGGCCTCCCGGGCCCGCTGGAGGACCGACCGCCGCTTCCAGCGGCCACCCCTGATCGCCTCGCTCCGGGCGGCGTCCTCGTCGAAGTGGCCGTTCAGGGTCGCGGTGAACGCCTCGTCGAGGACGGCCAGCATGACTTCCTCGTCGTGTTCGAGCGACCGGCGGTTGAAGTTGGTGGACCCGATGAGCGAGGCCACCCCGTCGACCGTGATCACCTTCGCGTGCAGCATCGTGGGCTGGTACTGGTAGATCTTCACCCCGCAGGCGAGCAGGTCGTCGTAGAAGTGCTGCCCGGCCAGCTGGCAGACCCGTTTGTCGGTGTACGGGCCCGGCAGCAGGATCTCCACCTCCACGCCCCGCCGCGCCGCCGCGCACAGCAGGTCGATGAAGTAGGCGTCCGGCGAGAAGTACGCGGTGGTCAGCCGGAAGCGCTCCTCCGCCGACTCCAGCATGACCCGCATGAGCGTCTGCATGTCCTGCCAGCCGAAGCTGGCCGAGCCACGCACCACCTGCACGATCGCGGAGCCCTGCCGCTCGTGCTCGACGAACCGGTCACGTCCGTCGAAGAGTTCGTCGTGGCACTCGGCCCAGTTCTGTGCGAACGCGGCGGCGATGCCGTCCACCGCCGCGCCCTGGAGCCGGACATGTGTGTCACGCCATTCGTTCTCGTCGCGGGCGTCCCCGCACCACTCCTCGGCGATGCCCACACCGCCGGTGAAGGCCGTCGTCTCGTCGACGACGAGCGCCTTGCGGTGGCAGCGGTGGTTCTGCTTGAGAGGCGACAGGTACAGGGGCTTGCGGAACCAGGCCACCTGCACGCCGTCCCGTTCCATCATCGTCAGCTGATCCTTCTCGATCAGCCGGCAGCCGAAGCCGTCCAGCAGCAGCCGCACCCGCACACCCGCGCGGGCCCGCTCGGACAGGGCCTCGGCGAACTCCCGGGCGATGTCCCCCCGCCAGTACACGAAGGTCATCATGTCCACGGTGTGCTGGGCCGATCTGATGCTCTCCAGCATGGCCGCGAAGATCTCGTCCCCGTTGCGGAGCGGGACGAGGCAGTTGCCCTCGGTGGCGGCGATGCCGATCAAACGCTCCAGTCGCCGCCGCAGGCGCTGGATGCGCTGCTCGGGCGTGACCGCCTCGGCGGTACCCGCCTCGCCGGATCGTGCGGACCGTCTTTCGGGACGTATCCGCGGCTGGTCCTGTGTGCTCGTCATCGATTCACTGCTCCGGTGCAAAAGGGGGCGCCGCGCCAGGGGCGCGACGCAGGGACGGTACCCAGCAAGGGACCCCGACCGGTCCGGTCGGGGCCACGAGGACGCCGGCGGGTGCCCGTGATCGAAGGAACCCTCTTTCCAGCCCCCGGTCCGCCGCATGCCCCCACGGCAACCGAACATGCCCTTCGCCTTTTCCGCGAAGCTCACGGGTTTACCGGCCGTGTGAGCGGTGACGCGACTGTCAGGACCTGTTGTCTAGCCGACTTGGAAGTGAACAGCTGTGGCTGAGAACCAGAAGGCCAAGGCCAAGATGGAACAGACCAAGGGCAAGGCCAAGGAAGCGGTCGGACGCACCGTGGGCAACGAGCGGATGACCGCAGAAGGCCGCGCCGAGCAGGCGAAGGGTGACGCCCGCCAGGCCAAGGAGAAGACCAAGGACGCGTTCGACCACTGAGGTCTGCACACACTGTCGGGCCCGTCGCATCCCGCTGTGCGACGGGCCCTTGTCCTTCGGGGCCCCGGGCCCCACCAGGACGATGCCCAAGGAGTGCTGGAGCGTGTCTGCTGATGAACTGACGGGGCCGATGCACCCGATTCCGCAAGGTCCCGCCGAAGCGCGCAGGGAAGTCGAGTTCCTGCTGCACGAGCGATTCTGCCGGCCCGATGCCGACCGCGACGATCACGCCCTGACGGATGCCTTGCTGGTGACCTCGGAATTGGTGACGAATGCCCTTCTGCACGGTGGCGGCGTCACGGACTTCGAGGCGGAGCTGACGACAGAAGGCGTCCGTGTGAGCGTGAGCGATCACAGCGACGAGATACCGACCGTCCTGGAACGCACCGACGCCCGTGGCCGGTTCAGAATCGGGGGACACGGCTGGCGTGTGATCAGCCGGATCGCGCGGGACGTGGCCATCACGCGCCATGACAGCGGGGGCAAGCGGATCTCCGTACTGGTCCCGTTGATCTGATCCGCAGCCGATCCGGAGCTCCGTACTCCTCCCCGTTGATCCGACGTTGATCGGATCCGCGGCCGACCCCCGCCGGGCCGCTGCTGCGGCTCCCGGGCCACGCGGACCATCCCTCCCGGTCCCCCGGCACGGACCATGCGGAATACTGGGTCGGTACTCACCCGACAGGGATGGAGGCGCCTCACAGGCTTTGCCTCCATCTCTTCGGGGTCGGGTGTGTGAGCCGGCGGATCGGGGGCACACGCCTTTTCGTCACACCGTCTATGGGGAGGGACCTGACATGCCGAGCGCCATATCGTCCACGCACCGGAGCCTGTCGGACGCGGCAGAGGCGACGGCCGGCGCCCCGCAGCGGGTGGGGGACCTGCCGTGGGTCGAGGATGCCGGCAAGGTCGCGCCGAAGGATGCGAAGAGCCTGTCCAAGGTGTTCTTCGACCGGCTGCAGACGCTCGAAGAGGGCACGCACGAGTACCAGTACGCGCGCAACACCCTGATCGAGATGAACCTTTCGCTGGTGCGGTTCGCGGCCAACCGGTTCCGCAGCCGCGGCAGCGGTGAGATGGACGACATCATCCAGGTCGGCACCATCGGTCTCATCAAGGCCATTGACCGCTTCGAACTGAGCCGCGAGGTCGAGTTCACCTCCTTCGCGGTGCCGTACATCGTCGGCGAGATCAAGCGCTTCTTCCGTGACACCAGCTGGGCGGTCCACGTCCCGCGCCGGCTCCAGGAGCTCCGCACCGAACTCGCCAAGGCCCGCGACGAACTGGCCGGCGTACTCGACCGCGACCCGACGGTGAAGGAACTGGCCGAGCTCCTCGACCTGAGCGAGGACGAGATCATCGAGGGCCTGGTCGCCGCCAACGGCTACACCGCGGGCTCCCTCGACACCCCGAACGCCGACAGCGACGACGCGCCCACCGGCGCCGGGAGCGGCCGTGCGTACGCCGACGTGCTCGGCGACATCGATCCGGCGATGGAACTGACGGAGGATCTGCACACGCTCGCGCCGCTGCTCGGACAGCTGGACGACCGTGAGCGGAGCATCCTTCAGATGCGTTTCGGCCAGGAGATGACGCAGGCCGAGATCGGCAAGGAGCTCGGCATCTCGCAGATGCACGTCTCCCGTCTGCTGACCCGCATCCTGGCGAAACTGCGGGCGGGCATGCTCACCGAACACTGAGCCGGGTCCGAGCAGAGATTCCTGAGCACGAATGCCGAGCAGCGAATCCTGAGCGCCGACTTCTGCGCGGATGCCGCGCTCGCCGGACGACGGCGGGCGCGGCATCCGTCCGTCTGCATCCGTTTGTCTGCATCCGCCGCCCCGACTCGCGGCGAAGTCATGACGCGGTCCCGGCAGGCGCGCTCTTGGGCCCTGCCGGGCCCGTCTGTCTCGGTGCGTCCCCGCGTCCGCGTCTCCCCGCGCGTCCCGGCGTCGACCGCGCCATGATCGGTCCTGGGTGACCTGCACTCGCCGTCCCGCCACCGCATCCCTTCGCCGTCCTTTGCCGGAAGAGTCGGTGCAGCTCGGCGACAGCACGGTCGCGGATCATGCGACGGACGAGCGGACCACGGGCACAGGAGGCGCCGATGCCGACGGACGGACCGACAGGGGCGCGGGAGCAGCCGGAGAAGCAGGACCAGCAGCGCCGACAGGAGGCGGGGTACCGGCCGGTGACGCGCGACCAGCCGGAGACGGGGCAGGACACCGCGCCACTGCGGTGCCTGGTCACCGGGGCCACCGGGTACATCGGCGGCCGGCTGGTGCCCGAGCTGCTCGAAGCCGGACACACCGTACGCTGTCTCGCCCGCTCGCCCGACAAGCTGCGCGACCACCCGTGGGCCGCAGACGCCGACGTGGTCCGGGGTGATGTCACCGACCCCGAGTCCGTCAAGGCGGCGATGCAGGACATCGACGTGGCCTACTACCTGGTCCACGCCCTGGGCACCGGCTCGCACTTCGAGGACACCGACCGCGAGGCCGCAAGGATCTTCGCCGATGCGGCGCGGTCGGCAGGCGTTCGGCGCATCGTCTATCTGGGCGGTCTCACTCCCTCCGGGGTCCCCGAGCACGAGCTCTCGGCGCATCTGCGCTCCCGTGCCGAGGTGGGGCAGATCTTCCTCGACGCCGAGGTCCCCGCGACCTTCCTGCGCGCGGCCGTGATCATCGGCTCCGGTTCGGCGTCCTTCGAGATGCTGCGTTATCTGACCGAGCGCCTGCCGGTCATGGTGACCCCGAGCTGGGTGCGGACCCGTATTCAGCCGATCGGCGTACGCGACGTCCTGCGGTATCTCGTCGGGTCGGCCCGTATGCCCGAGGACGTGAACCGCGCCTTCGACATCGGCGGGCCGGACGTCATCACCTATCTCGACATGATGCGCGGCTACGCCGCCGTGGCCGGGCTCCCGCGGCGGCTCATCGTGCCCGTCCCCGTCCTCACCCCGCGGCTCTCCAGCCACTGGGTCGGGCTGGTCACCCCCGTGCCCCACTCCATCGCCCGGCCGCTCACCGAGTCGCTGCGGCACGAAGTGGTGTGCGACGAGCACGACATCGCACGCCATGTGCCCGACGTGCCGGGCCGGCCGCTCACCTTTCAGCAGGCCCTCACCCTCGCACTGCGACGCGTCCGCGAGGCCCAGGTGACCACGCGCTGGTCGTCGGCGTCGGTGCCCGGCGCCCCGAGCGACCCGCTGCCGACGGACCCCGACTGGGCGGGTGGCAGCCTTTACAAGGACTGCCGGGAGCTGGTGGTGGACGCACCGCGCGCCTCGCTGTGGCGGGTGATCGAGGGCATCGGCGGCGACAACGGCTGGTACTCCTTCCCGGTCGCGTGGGCGGTACGGGGATGGCTGGACCGCTTCGTGGGCGGCGTCGGCCTGCGGCGCGGACGGCGGGACGCCGAACGCCTGCGGGTCGGTGACTCGCTGGACTTCTGGCGGGTGGAGGCGATCGAGCCGGGTCGTCTGCTGCGGCTGCGGGCCGAGATGCGGCTGCCGGGTCTGGCCTGGCTGGAGATGTACGCCGAGGACGACGACCGGGGACGCACCCGCTATCGGCAGCGCGCCCTCTTCCACCCCCGGGGCCTGCTCGGACACGCCTACTGGTGGAGCGTGTCGCCCTTCCACGCGATCGTCTTCGGCGGCATGGCCCGCAATATCGCGCAGGCGGCGGTGAAGGGCACGGCCACCGAGGGCCCGCGGCGGCCGGTCTCCCGCTGAGCCGTGCGTCCGGTCTCCGGCTGAAGGCTGCATCCGCCGGGCCGCCCGCGCCCGAATCATCCCCGTAGACCCGAAAATCCGTAGACCCGTTAACCCCGTGTAGATCCTCGTAGACCCCCGTAGACATCGACATCCCCACCAGGAGAGGCGCACATGACGGTCTCCGTCGTCCTGTTCACGTCGGACCTGCGGCTGCACGACCACCCGCCCCTGCGCGCGGCCGTGAACTCCGCGGACGAAGTGGTCCCGCTGTTCGTGCTCGACCCGGGCATCGAGGCCGCCGGATTCGACGCGCCCAACCGCCGGGCGTTCCTCGCGGACTGCCTGGCGGATCTCGACGCCGGGCTCGGAGAGCGGGGCGGGCGGCTCGTGCTGCGGTCCGGCCGTACGGCGGAGGAGGTGTGCAAGGTGGTCGCGGAGACGGGAGCGTCGACCGTCCACACCGCGGCCGGTGTCTCCGGGTACGCGTCCCGACGCGAGGAGGAGCTGCGGCGCGGACTGGACGGGCAGGGTTGCCGTCTGGAGGTCCACGACGCCGTGATCACCGCCGTGCCGCCGGGGGCTGTGGTGCCCGTGGGCTCCGACCACTTCGCCGTTTTCACCCCGTACTTCAGGCGCTGGGCGCAGCAACACCTGCGCATTCCTTACGGTGCACCCCGGCGCGTCACGGTCCCCGACAACGTCGGTTCCTACCGGCTCCCGCCGCGCCAGGACGTGGTGGGGGTGGCACCCGGACTGGCCGAGGGCGGCGAGACGGCGGGGCGCACACAATTCCTCACCTGGAAGCGGCGAGGACTGGCCGGGTACGCGGACCACCACGACGACCTGCCGGGCGACGACACGTCGAAACTCTCCCCGTACCTCCACTTCGGCGCGCTGTCCCCGGTCGAACTCGTGCACCGGGCGCGGGACCACGGTGGCCCGGGGGCGGAGGCTTTCGTCCGTCAGCTGTGCTGGCGCGACTTCCACTACCAGGTGCTGGCCGCGCGCACGGCGGCTTCCCGTGAGGACTACCGGCCCCACGGCGACGCATGGCGGACCGAGGGGGACGCGGCCGAGGAGATCGAGGCCTGGAAGCAGGGCCGTACGGGCTACCCCATGGTCGACGCCGCGATGCGTCAGCTGCGACACGAGGGCTGGATGCACAACCGCGGCCGGCTGCTGACCGCCTCTTTCCTGGCCAAGACCCTCTACGTCGACTGGCGCATCGGCGCCCGCCACTTCCTGGAACAGCTGGTGGACGGTGACATCGCCAACAACCAGCTCAACTGGCAGTGGGTGGCGGGCACCGGCACCGACACCCGCCCCAACCGCGTGCTGAACCCGGTTGTCCAGGGCAAGCGCTTCGACCCCGACGGCGCCTATGTACGCCGCTGGGTGCCGGAGCTGGCCGGTCTGCGGGGCGCCGCCGTGCACGAGCCGTGGCGGCTGGAGGGTCTGGACCGCGCGCAGTACGACTATCCGGAGCCCATCGTCCGACTGTCCGAAGGCCTGGCGCGCTTCAAGCTCGCACGCGGCAAGGAGTAGGAGGGGCTCCCGGCCCGGGACGCCCGAAGCACCGGCCGCCGGGTGTCACCCCGCCCGGCAGGGCCGTGGATGTCACAGCGCCGCACCGGACCGGGACGGGCCGTAGGTCTCGGTGATCCGCCGCCGCAAGCGGTGCAGCCCGCGCCGTACGTGGCTCTTGACCGTGCCGAGCGGGATGCCGGTGCGCTCGGCGATCTGCACCTGTGTCAGGTCCTCGTAGAAGGCCAGGCACAGCACCTCCCGCTGCGGGAGCGGCAGTCTGGCCAGCTCGTCCGCGAGGAGCACCCGGTCCAGACACTCCTCGGGCGATGTGCCGGCCTTCGGCTCCGCGGTCTGTGCCGGTACATGGGCGGCGGCCGCGGCGAGTTCGGTGCGCCGGGTCCGTGCGGCCAGGGCGTCCACGGTCTTGCGCCGGGTGATCCCGACGAGCCAGGCGCCGAGGGGTCCGCGCTCCGGCCGGAATCCCGTCCGGCCCCGCCATGCCGCGAGGAAGACCTGCTGGGTGACGTCCTCGGCCTCGCGCGCGTCGCCGAGGGTGCGTGCGGCCAGCGTGTGCACCAGGGGTGCCCAGTGACGGTAGATCGCGGCGAAGCTCTGTTCGTCGCCGCGCAACAGCCCTTCGGCGAGCTGCCCGGACTCGTGGGTCTCCTCGGCCGGTGGATGCAGCTGCCCGGCCGGCCCGGCCAGTGCTGACGTGGTCATCGTCTCGCTCCTTCCGCCGGATCCCGGCCGGTTGGTGCGTCGAACAGGTCCGACGCCGCTGTCCGCGGCTCGCCCCTGGGCCACCTGGCCGGTGTCCCGCCGGGGATGCCTCAGTCTTGGGCGGGCGAATCGACGCAGGCAACACGCGTCGTTTGTGCGTCGTATGCTCGAAGGCGTGGACACTTCCGCAGCCGACGGACCGCCCCGGACCGGCGGCCTCACCACCGGAGCGGTCGCGCGCCGGCTCGGCGTCGCGCCCACCACGCTGCGCTCGTGGGACCGGCGTTACGGCATCGGCCCCGCCGGGCGCGACGGCGGGAAACACCGCCGCTGGACGGACGAGGACATCGCGATGCTGGAGCGCATGTGTGCGCTGACCGGCACGGGCCTGCCGCCCGCGGAGGCCGCCAGCGTCGCCCTCGCCGCCGCGTCGTCAGGCGCCGTCGGGGCCGGCGCTTCGGGGGCGGCGGAGGAGACCGGTCCGAGGCCGCCGGTGCACAAGGATCCGGGCCGGCGGCGCGGGGCCCGTACCGGTCTGCAGCTCGGCGACGTACGCCAGGAGTGCCGGGGCCTCGCACGCGCCGCGCTCCGTCTCGACGCCCAGGCCGTCGACACCCTGCTGGCCGCGGTGATCGCGGAGCACGGTCTCGTCACCGCGTGGGAGGAGGTCATCGTGCCCACGCTGCGCGCCGTCGGACGCAAGTGGGAGCGCTCCGGCGAGCAGTACGTCGAGGTCGAGCACCTGCTCTCCTGGCACGTCTCCAGCGCACTGCGGCGAAGCGCCGGTCCCGCGTCGGGGAAGGAGCCGTGCGCACCCGCGCTGCTGGCCTGTGTGCCGGGGGAGAACCACACCCTGCCGCTCGAGGCCCTCGCGGCGGCGCTCGCCGAACGGAACCTGCCGGTGCGGATGTACGGCCCGGCCCTGCCGGTCGAGGCGCTCGGCGCCGCCGTCCGCAGGACCGGGCCGGCGGCAGTGGTGCTCTGGGCGCAGTCGCGGACGACCGCGAGCGCGCCGCTGGCCCAGCACGTCGCCCGGACCACCTGGGGTGTCCGGGGCGCGCGCAGCAAGCCGGTGGTCCTGACCGCAGGACCGGGGTGGGCGGGCCCGCGCGTCGCGGGCACGGTGCGTCCGCTGGGACTGGGCGAGGCGCTCGGAGCCCTGGAATCGGCGCTGCATGCCTGAGGCCCGCCGCGCCCGAGCCGGGTGCCGGGACTACCCGCGGCCCCGTGGCCCGGCGCCCCGGTCGGCGAGTACCTCACGGGCCGCCCTCGCCCCGGAGGCCAGAGCGCCCTGCACCGAGCCGGTGGCGCGGTGGTCGCCGCACAGGTAGCGCGCGGGACCGAAGCGCGAGGAGCGGCTCAGCGGCCACGGCGGCGGCATGGCCGGCAGCGCGTCCTCGACGGTGCAGCTGGCCACCCGGTCCCAGGAACCGGTGCCGGTGACGTAGACGTCAGCGAGGTCGGCGAGCAGCGCCCGCTCGCGTCCCGGCTCGTCACGGCCGAGGACCGAGGTCGAGATCAGCGACCGGCCCTCGGGGGCGTACGACCGGCAGACCTCGCTGAGCACACAGGTGTTGAGGAACCGGTGCCGGCTGTCGGTGACCAGGGTGGGCTCGGCCAGCGGCGGGGTGGAGGCGGCGTGGTAGTACGTCGTGACCGTCCGCGTCGCCGGTACCTCAAGACCGGGCAGCAGGCGAGACGCCGCCCGCGGGCCGGTGGCCACGACCACGGCCGATGCGGACCGCTCGCTCCCGTCGTCGAGCAGCACCCCGTCGTCCGTGACCGCGGCGACCGGTGTCCCGAGGCTCACCGTGCCGGGCGGCAGCCGGTCGGCGAGCTGCGCCGGTACGGCCCCGATGCCCGCCTGGGGCAGACACAGACTCCCGCGCGTCATGCTGCGCCACACCAGATGGAAGAAGCGCGCGGACGTCTCCAGTTCGTCCTCCAGGAACACCCCGGAGAGGAACGGCCTCAGCACGGAGTCGATCGTCTCGTCGGACACCCCGGCCTCCGCGAGAGCGGTCCAGGTGGTGCGGTCCGGACCCCGCTTCAGAAGGGCCGCGGGCGCCAGCATGTCCCGTGCCGTCAGCACGCCGAGAGCCGCCAGGTCCCGGGCCGGCGCGAGGCGTCCCGGCCGGAGATCGGCCACCGCCCGTGGCCGCCGGGTGGGGTCCACGACTCGCAGCATCTCGACGCCCCGGTGCAGCAGGAAGCCGGGAGTGAAGGGGTGCAGCCGCAGGTCCCGCAGCTCCAGCCGCTTCTTGACCTGCGGATAGGAGGTGTTGAAGACCTGGAACCCGCGGTCGAGCAGAAAGCCGTCGCGGCGGTCGGTGCGCATCCGGCCCCCGACACCGTCCGAGGCCTCCAGGACCTCGACGGACAGCCCCGCGAAGACGAGATCGTGAGCACAGGCCAGTCCCGCGAGGCCCGCCCCGATCACCAGTACGTCGTACGGCCTCTGCATGCGCTCTCCCACTGTCCGTCGGTGCACCCGGTGGCCGGGGCCCCGTCAGGCCGAGCGAGCGGCGTCCAGGTCGGGGGCGATGGCGAAGATCGTGTCCGTGCCCGTCACCTCGAAGAGCCTGTGCACCGGAGGGCTGAGCGGGCCGGCCAGGACCAGATTCTGCTCCGAGTGGGCGCTCAGCAGCAGGTTGAGCAGGCTGGAGTCGCCGAACGTCACACGCGAGAGGTCGAGCACGGTCCGTACGGCCGCATCCCCGGCCGTCTCGGCGAGGACGTCCTCAAGCTGCTGGAGCGAGCCGAGGTCGAACGCCCCGGCCGCGGTGATGACACGAACCGGGTCGGCAGCGTCCGACAGCAGGGTCACTCTCGGCAGGTCCGGCGCACCGTCGGCGGCGGCGGACTGGGTGGACTGATGATCCATGGTGGTTCGTCCCTCGGGGATAGGGAGCACCCCCGTCGGTGGCGGAGCAGGAGTGCGCGGCGGTGACAGAGCAGGCCATGCGCCCGGGCTGCGGACCGGAGGTGGTCTACAGGCCGAGGGTGGTGCGGACCTTGATCCGCTTTCCGACCGGGTCGCGCCTGACGTCGAAGCCCTCGCACAGGGCGAGGACGATCTCCAGTCCGTGCTGGCCGACCCGCCCCGGCTCGGCCGCGCGGGCGACCGGCAGCACGGGGCTGGTGTCCCACACGGTGATCTCCAGAAGGTCGGCGGCCACTTCCAGGTCCATGAGGCAGGGACCGGGAGCGTACTTGCAGGCATTGGTCACGAGCTCGCTGACGATCAGCTGGGCCGTCCCGATCGCGTGTGCCGACACGGGGAGGCCGAACTCGGCCTGCACCCGCGTCAGGAACTCCTTGGTGAAGAACCGCGCGGCGGCGATGCCGTCCGGCGCACCGTCGTAACAGACGCTCGCCCACGGCGTCGTACCGCAGGACAGCACCGCGTCCCTGCCGGTCAGTCCGATCTGTTCCATGCTGCTCCTGCGCCGTGTGTGTTCCGCGCTCTGCGGCCCTGCTCGTCTACCCCGGTTCTCCGTCGTCACTCCCGGCTCCTGTGGAGGTGAATCGGGCGGCGATCGCGAGGGTGTCGTCGCTGTGGAGCACGTCGACGAGTATGTCCGCGGCGATGGCGCCGGGGATGTGGTCGGTGGGCCGGGCGCGGTGGCGCAGAGCGGACGTCATCAGGGCCGCTTCGCCCTCGTAGGGGTCGCGCCGGCACTCGGTGAGGCCGTCGGTGTAGAGGATGACCAGGTCGTCCGGGTCCAGCCGGGTGGTGAGGACCCGCTCGCTGCCCGGCTGGGGGTAGCCGATGCCGCGGCCGCGGACCTCCAGGTACGACGCGGTCCCGTCGGAGCGCACCAGCAGCGCGGGCGGATGGCTGCCGTTGGCCAGCGCCAGTTCGCCGGTCGCGGGGTCGAGGCGGGCCAACAGCAGGGTAGCCATGACGTTCTGGTCGAACGGCGCGAGGATCTCGTCCGTACGCGCCACGATGCTGCCGAGTGAGTGCCCCTCCAGCGCCAGAGTGCGCACGGCGTGCGTGACGGTCAGAGCGGTCCGGGTACTGGTGACGCCGTGGCCGAGTGCGTCGACGATGGTGATGTGCACCGTGCCGTCCGGCAGGGTGAACCAGTCGTAGAGATCGCCGCCTGTGGGTGCGTCGTCGCTGGCCGGGGCGTAGTGCACAGCGAGTTCGACGCCGTCCGCACGCAGCGGGCGCGGGCGCAGCGCGTCCTCCAGGGCGCGCAGGGTGTGGCCGTGGGCCGCGCGCAGTTGTTCGTCGCGCTCCTCCAGCTGGACGTAGAGGGCGAGGACACCGCTGTTGGTCTCCGCCAGCTCCTCCTCCAGGCGGCGGTGCTCGACCGCGAGGGCGTCCGCGCGGGCGAGGGTGGCCTGCAACTCCTCCTCGACCAGCGCCAGATCCGCCTCGGTGCCGGCGACGGCGGTGGCGGAGTGTGCCCGGCCGTTGTGCGACCGCTCGCTCGGCGAGGGCAGGACGATCCGCGCCGACTGCTCCCCGCAGGCCGGTCGCTGCGCCGTGGGAGGGGCCGTCAGACGCCAGACAAGCGTGCCGTCGGCGGTGGCCCTCCCCGGCAGGGGCAGGGTCTGCGGGTCCGTGCCGCTCCCGACTCCCGGATGGGTGAACCGCAGGGTCACGACCACCTGGTCGCCGCCGCGGCCGGACTCCTGCGTGGCGGTGAGCGTGACCAGACGCCCGCTGTTCAGGGGAGGGGCGGCGACCTGACTGAGCGACATCACCAGCCGGGCCCGCTGCTCGGCGCTGAGCCGGTGGGTGACGGCGATCCTGCGGGCCGTACGGCGCAGAGCGTGCACCGTACGGAAGGTGTCGCGGATCATGACCGCCCCTGGGGGATACCGCCGAGCACGAGTGCCGTGGCGTCGTCCCGGTGCCGGCGGTGGGAGTGCATCAGCGATGCCGCCAGCAGTGTGGGGGGCAGGCGCAGTTGTGCCGGCGGGACGTCACGCGTCCAGCGGTGGTCGATCCCGTCGGTGTGCACGAGCACCGCGGCAGCGGGTTCGAGCTGCTCGGTGCGCGGTGTCGGCATGTTGTATCCCACTATCCCCGGCTGCCCGGTGAACTGCTGGGCAATGCCTTCGCGGGAGCACATCACCACCCGGATGTTGCCGATCCCACAGTGCTCGACGTACCCGGGATGCACGCGCACGACGGTGGCCGCGGCGCCCCGGCTGTGCCGCAGGGCCTTGTGCAGAGCCGTGAGGAGTTCCGCCGGTGGCAGGCCGGGGTGCGCCCGGAAGGTCCGTACGGCGCGCCGGGTGGCCGTGGCGGCCTCGGGGCCGTGCCCTAGTCCGTCGAGCACGAGTCCGGTCCACACGCCGTCGTGGCGGGCGACGGCGTAGCCGTCCCCGCTCACCTCCTCCCCGGTCGCCGGCAGACACAACCCGCCCACCGTGACGGGGTGTTGCTGCCCCGGTGTCTCCGCGAGCCAGGCATGGGCGAGGGTGCCGTGCCCGGGTTCCGAGCGCAGCGTGAAGTCGGTCGCGGTACGCAGCACCGTGCCCAGACCGGCCCCGAGGGTGCGGGTCGTGGTGTAGCCGTCGGTGAAGCTCAGCGGGATGTCCGCGATACCGGGCCCCCGGTCCACCGCGACGATGTCCAGCCCGTTCCCGCGGGGGGAGGGCTGGAGGTAGATCGCACCGTCGCGGGCGTGCTTGTCGATGTTGGTGGCGAGTTCGCTGGCCAGCACGGCCGCGTGGTCCGGCAGGGCTCCGGGCAGGCCGCACTCCCGTGCGAGGGCGCGCGCCCGGTCCGCCGCGATCTGCACGGCACTGTGGTGGTCAACGGGGATCTGCGCCGTCGGCCGGGGTACGCCAGGCGTCACGTCCGCGGGTTCCATCGCAGTGCGACGACGACCGTGCCCTGCCCGGGGGCGGTGTCGACCCGGAACTCGTCCATCAGGCGCCGCGCACCGCCCAGTCCGTGTCCGAGGCCCGCTCCCGTCGTGTACCCGTCCGTGAGCGCCCGGTCGACATCCGCGATGCCCGGTCCCTGGTCCGCCACGGACAGCCGCAGGCCGCGCTGTCCGGCGCGTTGGACGTGCTCGATCGCGAGGGTGCCGCCGCCGCCGTGGACATAGGCGTTACGCGCCAGTTCGCTGGCGGCGGTGACGATCCGCGTCTGGTCCACCAGGCCGAAACCGGCACGCTGGGTGGCCGCCCGCACCGCGTGGCGGACGACGAGCAGGTCCTCCGCGGTCCGGATCTCGTACGTCGTGGACGTCTCGTCGCCGTCCTTCTCCGTACCAGTGGAGCTCCCCGGCGATGCGGTCTGCGCGGCGTTGACATCACCGTGTGGGAGCACCGGCATTCCCCTTCTGGACTTGGGGAACCCGCCGCCAACCCAGGGCGGCGAGGCCCTGCTCGGCGTTGAGCGCGGTCTCGACGCCGTCGAGCTGAAGACCGAGCTCCACCAGGGTGATGGCGACGGCGGGCCGCATCCCGGCGACCACGACGCGTGCCCCGAGCAGGCTCGCCGTGGTGGTCAGTTCCATGAGGGTGCGCGCGACGAACGAGTCGATGATCTCCAGCCGGGAGATGTCGATCAGCACGCCGGTGGCCCGGTCGGCGACGATCCGCTCGGTGAGTTCGTCGGTGAAGTCGATGGCCGCCTTGTCGTCGAGCTCGTTCAGCAGCCCGGTGACCAGGACATCTCCCAGGCGCAGGACCGGCACGCCCGCGGTACCGCCGCCGCTCACCGGAGAGCCGCGGTACCGGCCGCCTGCCCGGACGCGTCGGTGAGGGGGATGGCGGCGGCCAGGGCGTCGGCGAGGGTGGCACGGGTGAGGATGGCGGACAGGTCGATGCCGAGCTGGGAGATGGTCTGGGCGATGGGCGGGCGGATGCCGCTGATCACACAGTCCGCGCCCATGAGCCGTACGGCGTTGACCGTCTGCATCAGGTGGTGGGCCACCGCGGTGTCCACCGTCGGCACCCCGGTGATGTCGATGATCGCGACCTGCGCCTCGTACTGCTGGATGGCCTCCAGCAGGTTCTCCATGACCACCTGGGTGCGGGCGGTGTCCAGCGTGCCGATCAGCGGAACCGCGAGCACCTTGTCCCACAGCCGCACGACGGGGGTCGACACCTCCATCAGCTGGCGGCTCTGCCGTCGGATGATCTCCTCGCGGCCCTCGACGAACGTGGCGAAGGACACGGCGGCCGCGGCGTCCAGAAGACGGTCGATCAGCCGGGCCGCGGCATACAGGGACGCGCTGTCACGTGAGAGACCCTGCACCGTCTCCAGCAGTGCTTCCTTCAGCGCCCGCACGGCCGAGGCGATCACGGTGGGTGAGGCTCCGCGCCGGGCCCGCAGCAGGGACAGCTCGGTGATCGCCTGGTGCAGGTCCTGATGGGCCTCGACCAGCCGCTCGACCGGCTGGTCGCTCTCCAGGCCGGCTCGCAGCGCGTCGACCAGGGTGTCGGCTTCCTCGCGGAGTTCGGCTTCGGTGATTCCGGTTCCGAGCGCCGCCTGCTCCAGCTGCAGCTGCACCCACCGGTCGGCAACCTTCTCGCCCTGCTCGCGCAGTACTGCGCAGATGTCGAGCCGGGCCTCGGGCTCACTGGCGTTCATTCGGTCCACCTCGTCATGGTTGTCGCGCGGAAAATGTTAGCGGAGGGGCTGTAGGGCCCCAAGGCGGCCCCGACGTCCCTGCGCATGCCGCTCGCGATGCCGGGCAGGCGCAGGAGGACACCGAACCTCGACCCGAACGTGTGATGAGCGACAGTGAAGCGCTGATACGCCGGGAAGGCAGAGATGCAGCCACAGTGGAAGACAGGGCTCCGGCGGGCGCCGAGACGGCGGTAGCGGCTCTGATGGCCCTGTCCGAGCACGCGGGCCTCACCGCACCCCATCCCCACCTGTGGCTGCGAGCTCTGGTCGCCGTCTCCGCGGGAGCCGCCTGCCCCGCCGAGATGCGGCGAGCGCTGGGTATCACCGCGCCCTCGGCGAGCCGGTTGTGCGCCCGGCTGGAGAGCGCCGGGCTGCTCGTACGGCACGCCGATCCGAAGGACCGGCGCAAGTCAGTGATCGAGCTCAGTCCGGCGGGCGCGGAGGAGGTGCGCGGCCATCAGGAGCGCACGGCGGATCTGATCGGGGCTGCGCTGCCCGCCTCGGGACCCGAGGTGGAGGCCTTCGCGGTCGCGTGCGACATCGCACGCACCCACCTGGTCCGGGCGTTGTCGTCCGACGGCGGCCGATGACGGTGGTGCGGCAACAACGGTTGTCGTTTGACAACTGTCCACCAAAGGAAACAATCTGACCTCGTGCGGATCCTCGTCCGTGCCTCCGTGCCGTCCCTACGCTCCGGAACAAGGCAGGTGAACCGTGCAGGGATCCCGCTCCCACCGAACGTCCCGGTCAGGCGGACTCCGCTGCGGTACCCGCCCGTCCGTCCTTCGGAGCCGCACCTTCGAAGGCGAAGCGGAAGCCGCCGAGGCCCTCCACGAGCGCCGTACGCTCCGCGGATGTCATGCTGGAGATGACCTCGAGCAGTGCGCCTTCGCGCCGGATCCGCAGATCCCGGAGGTAGCTCTCACCACGGCCCGACAGGCGCAGCTCCAGCTCGCGGCGGCTTGCTGAGCTGGGAGAGCGCTGGATGAAGCCCAAGGCGTCGAGACGATCGCACATCCGGCTCACCGACGAGGGCGCCGACCCGAGAACCTCGCCGAGCGTGCGCAGGTTCATGGGCTGGTCGCGGTCGAGGATGTACAGCACGCGCAGTTGCGAGGACGAGACGGGGGCCGTGGACGTCGCGTCGCGGCCTTTGTGCCAGAGCACTTCGAGAAGTTCGATGACCTCACGGGCTGCGTGGACGGCGGCAGCCCGATCGTCGTTCGAAGAAGTCTCGGAATGCATGCCCCCAACTGTGACACTTCGCAACGGCCTTGTCAGTCGCTGAGACATAAGAGGCCATCCGGTCCTTTTACTCATTCTTCCCGAACAGGTGGTAATCGAACGGTGGACAGATTCACGGCCGTGGAACGTGCACTGCGCGGGGCTGCGCCTCACGCACTCCTCGAGGCAGTGCAGGGCGCGCTCGCCGCCCACTACGCGGCCGTCTCCGTCGATCTGCTCCTCGCCGACTACGCGATGACCATACTGCAGCCCGTCAATGTCCCCTCCGGCGCGGACCGCTCGATCCCCGCCCACGCCAACGGGCCGGGCCGCGCCTTCGGCGCTCAGCAGCCCCATGTGGAGAAGGACGAGCGTTCGCAGCAGCGCACCGCCCACCTGCCCGTCAGTGTCCGCGGCGATCGCCTCGGAGTCCTCACCGTCCGGCTCGCCGCCGACGACCTCACACCCGACGTCGAGCGGGAACTGATGGACATCGCGGAGATCCTCGGCCACGAGATCATCGTGGCCGAGCGGGACACCGACCGTTTCCTCCAAGCGCGTCGCGCCAGCAGACTCACGCTCGCCGCCGAGATGCAGTGGCAGCTCCTGCCCGGCCGCTCCCGCACCCGCCCCGAGTACGAGATCGGCGCCCAGCTGGAACCCGCGTACTCCACACACGGCGACAACTTCGACTGGTCGGGCGACGCGGACCAGTTCACCCTCACGCTCACCAACGGCATGGGCGAGGGCATCGAGGCCGCCCTGCTCACCAACCTCGCCATCAACGGGCTGCGCAACGCCCGCCGCGCGGGACTCTCACTGGTGGACCAGGCCTTTCTCGCCGACCAGGCGGTCTACGGGCACTACCACGGCATCGTCCATCTGGCGGCGCTCCTGCTGCGCTTCGACCTCGCCACCGGAGACGTGGAGATCGTCGACGCCGGATCCCCGAAGATGTGGCGCATGCGGCAGGGCAGGATCGAGCCCATCGAACTCGAACCCCAGCTGCCGCTCGGCATGTTCGAGGAGACGATCTACACGGCCCAGCGCTTCCAGGTGCAGCCCGGTGACCGCCTGCTGTTCGCCAGTGACGGTGTCTACGACGTCCTCTCACCGGCCGGCGAACGCTACGGCGAGAAGGCCCTGGCCCGCGCCATCACCTCCACCCGGCTGCTGCCGCCCTCCCAGGTCCCCGGAGCCGTGCTGAAGGAGCTCTCCGGGCACCGCGGGGTGAGCGAGGCGGACGACGACGCGATGGTGGTGTGCCTCGACTGGCACGGCCGCCCGTGACGAGCGTGCCGGCCGTCCGCCGGGTCAGCGCATCAGTGAGGCGACGTCGCCCATGACGATGACCGGGTTCCTGGCCGGGTCGAGCCGGAGCAGCAGATCCTCCATGTGGGGCTGCTCCAGCGAGACGCAGGCGCGTGTGGGTCCGCCGTGATCCACATGCACCCAGATACCGCCGCCCTTTTCCTCGCCCTCGGGCCGGTTCTGGTCCAGCGGTGACGTACCGGGAATGCGGTTGTAGTCAATGGCGATGACGTAGTTGAAAGAGCCTTCCAGCGATTCACCCAGAAAGCCGATACCGGATTCCGTGAATTGCTCGTCCTGGTCGTAGGGGAGTTTCGTACCGGGATTCGGGAGCCGTCCGCCGGCGTCACCCAGGGTGAAGACGCCGACGGGCGAGCGCAGGTCGTCCACGACATGGTCGTCCGTCCACCCGCGCAGTGCGTTGTGGGCGGGCCAGGGGCCTGCCACGGCGACCCACGGCCGACCCGCCTCGCGCTGGTACAGAACCGCCGAGGCGATGGAGGAATCCACGCCGGCACCGGTGACGACCAGAGCCTGCCGTGTGTCGGCGGGGATGCGGGAGCTGGTGGTGGGGCCCAGCCCCTGGATCACACCGGCGTTCGCCTTCTTGGCTTGCGCCCCTGCCTGGCCGCGCGGCGACGCGGAGGCGCGCGGGGCGTTCGCCGGGTCGGGAGCGCCGCCGTTGTCCGGCTCCGCCGAACATCCCGTGAGCAGAAGTCCGGCGCAGGAAAAGACGAGAAGAAATGCGCGAGGGCGATTTCTGACCAGCACGTCCAGAGCCTTCCGGTCGGGCATTGACTGACCGTCAGTGTGACCCATGGCCGGCCGGAATCGTGGAATGCCGCGGGGCCGTGCCGTTCCTTTCCGCGGGCCGCGGAGTCAGGGGACGCGTGGCCGGGCGCCGGGTGGGCGGCCCGCGTCCGCGGGTGCCCGGCCGTGCCGCCCGGGCGGCGGTCCGGTGGCGCGAAACCGCTCTCGCGGCGAGGCCGAGGCCCCCGAACGAAGGGGTGCCGGACCGCATTCTCGCAGGTCGGAGCAGTGAACGTCAGAGAGCCGTCAAGGGAACGCCGATGGCCGTAAGAGACCCGTCAACGACGGGCGCGTCCGCCGGGGGACGGGGTTTCCTCAGGGATGTCAGAACATCTCCCGTCTCTCTTTCAGGAGCTCACGATGGCCGATGTGGCCTTCGTCGTCATCACGATCGCGGTCTTCGCGCTGGTGGCGTTCATCGCCAAGGGGGTGGCAAAGCTGTGACCGCCGAGAACATCGTCGGCCTGATCGTGGCCGTCGCCCTGCTGGGCTACCTCGTCCTCGCCCTTGTGTTCCCGGAGAGGTTCTGAGCCCCGTCATGAGTCCCATCCTCGCCGCCGTGCTCCAGATGCTCGCGCTGATCGTCGCGCTGGCGCTGGCGTACCGCCCGCTGGGCGACTACATGGCCCGGGTCTACTCCTCGACCAGGCATCTGCGGGTCGAGAAGTGGATCTACCGGGCCATCGGCGCCGACCCGTCCGCCGAGATGCGCTGGCCCGCCTATCTGCGCGGTGTGCTCGCCTTCTCCGCGGTCGGCGTCCTCTTCCTCTATCTGCTCCAGCGGCTCCAGGGCAGCCTGCCCGGCTCGCTCGGCTTCGCCTCGATCGACCCGGACCAGGCGTTCAACACCGCCGCGTCCTTCGTGGCGAACACCAACTGGCAGTCGTACTCCGGCGAGCAGGCCATGGGGCACGTCGTCCAGACCGGCGGCCTGGCGGTGCAGAACTTCGTCTCCGCCGCCGTCGGCATCGCCGTCGCCGTCGCCCTGGTCCGGGGCTTCGCCCGCTCCCGTACCGGTGAGCTGGGCAACTTCTGGGCCGACATGGTCAGGGGCGTCGTGCGCATCCTGCTGCCGATCGCGGTGATCGGTGCGATCCTCCTGGTCGCCTGCGGTGCGATCCAGAACTTCGCCGGGATCCACGAGGTCGGCCAGTTCATGGGCGGCACGCAGGAGTGGAACGGCGGCGCGGTGGCCTCGCAGGAGGCGATCAAGGAGCTGGGCACGAACGGCGGCGGTTACTTCAACGCCAACTCGGCCCACCCCTTCGAGAACCCGAACGGCCTGTCCAACCTGTTGGAGATTTTCCTGATCCTGCTGATTCCGTTCGCGCTGACGCGCACCTTCGGACGGATGGTCGGCTCGGTGAAGCAGGGTTACGCGATCCTGGCGACGATGGTGGCGATCTGGATCGGATTCACCGCACTGATGATGTGGACCGAGTTCCACCACGGCGGCCCGGCGTTCGACATCGCCGGCGGTGCGACGGAGGGCAAGGAGACCCGCTTCGGAGTCGGCGGCTCGTCGATCTTCGCGGTGGCCACGACGCTCACCTCGACCGGCGCGGTCAACTCCTTCCACTCCTCGTTCACGGGCTTCGGCGGCGGTATCGCCATGCTGGGCATGCAGCTGGGCGAGATCGCCCCCGGCGGTACGGGTTCCGGTCTCTACGGCATCCTGATCATGGCGATCATCGCCGTGTTCATCGCGGGTCTGATGGTCGGCCGTACCCCCGAGTACCTGGGCAAGAAGATCGGCACCCGCGAGATCAAGCTCGCGGCCTGCTACATCCTCATCACCCCGGCGCTGGTCCTGTGCTTCACCGCAGCGGCGACGGCCCTGCCGACCCCGGTGAACTCGCTGACCAACTCGGGTGCGCACGGCTTCTCCGAGATCCTCTACGCGTACACCTCGGCGGCGAACAACAACGGCTCGGCCTTCGCGGGGCTGAACGCGGACACGCAGTGGTTCAACACCACACTCGGTCTCGCCATGCTCCTGGGCCGCTTCCTGCCGATCGTGTTCGTCCTGGCCCTGGCGGGCTCGCTCGCCGAGCAGAAACCGGTGCCGGCGACCGCGGGCACCCTGCGGACCGACAAGCCCCTCTACGCGGGTCTGCTGGTCGGCACCATCCTGATCATCGCGGGTCTGACCTACTTCCCGGCCCTGGCACTGGGCCCCCTCGCCGAAGGACTGGCGTCATGACC
The DNA here is from genome assembly GCF_040302905.1 of Streptomyces sp. NPDC096193. Classification (NCBI taxonomy): domain Bacteria; kingdom Bacillati; phylum Actinomycetota; class Actinomycetes; order Kitasatosporales; family Streptomycetaceae; genus Streptomyces; species Streptomyces sp. NPDC096193. The sequence continues at coordinate 447,380 of NZ_JBEOSJ010000002.1, forward strand.
CCCGTAACGAAGAAGCACGAGGAGCCGGGCTCCATGTCCACTGCCACCCCGACCCGGGCGCCGCATTTCGACGCGCCCACCGGTCACAAGCCCGACGCGGCCCGCGTCGGCGGGGGTCTGTTCGACGCGAAGCAGCTGATCACGTCCCTGCCGGACGCCCTCAGGAAGCTCGACCCGCGGGTGATGATCAAATCGCCCGTGATGTTCGTGGTCCTGGTCGGCTCCGTGCTGACGACGATCTTCGCGATCACGGACCCGGGCAACTGGTTCGGCTGGGCGATCGCCGCCTGGCTGTGGCTGACCACGATCTTCGCCAACCTGGCGGAGGCCGTGGCCGAGGGCCGCGGCAAGGCGCAGGCGGACACCCTGCGCAAGGCCAAGACCGACACCGTCGCCCGCCGTCTGACCAAGGACGACGGGGCGCAGGAGCGGGTGCCCGGCACCGACCTGCGCGTCGGCGACCTCGTCGTCTGCGAGGCCGGCGACGTCATCCCCGGCGACGGTGACGTCGTCGAGGGCGTGGCATCGGTCGACGAGTCCGCCATCACGGGCGAGTCGGCCCCGGTCATCCGCGAGTCCGGCGGCGACCGCAGCGCGGTCACCGGCGGTACGAAGGTGCTGTCCGACCGGATCGTCGTCAAGATCACCGCGAAGCCCGGTGAGACGTTCATCGACCGGATGATCGCCCTCGTGGAGGGCGCCGCCCGCCAGAAGACGCCCAACGAGATCGCGCTGAACATCCTGCTCGCCTCGCTGACCATCGTCTTCCTGCTCGCGGTCGTCACCCTCCAGCCGTTCGCGAAGTACGCGGGCGCCGAACAGACCATGATCGTGCTGACCGCACTGCTGGTCTGTCTGATCCCCACCACGATCGGCGCACTGCTCTCGGCCATCGGCATCGCCGGCATGGACCGGCTGGTCCAGCGCAATGTGCTGGCCATGTCCGGCCGTGCGGTCGAGGCCGCGGGCGACGTCTCCACACTGCTGCTCGACAAGACCGGCACCATCACCCTCGGCAACCGCCAGGCCGCCGAGTTCGTCCCGGTCAAGGGGGTCGCCGAGACCGATCTGGCGGACGCTGCCCAGCTCTCCTCGCTCGCGGACGAGACCCCCGAGGGCCGCTCCGTCGTTGTCCTGGCGAAGGAGAAGTACGCGCTGCGCGAGCGTCACCAGGGAGAACTGGTGCACGCCGAGTGGGTCGCGTTCACCGCCCAGACCCGGATGTCGGGCGTCGACCTCGTCGAGAACGGATCCGGGCGCAAGGTCCGCAAGGGCGCGGCGGGTTCGGTCATCTCCTGGGTCACCGAGCGCGGCGGCACCGTCTCCGACGACGCCGACACCCTCGCGGGCACGATCTCTCAGTCCGGCGGCACCCCGCTGCTGGTCGCCGTCGAGGACGACCGGGGCGCCCGGGTCCTCGGCGTCATCCACCTCAAGGACGTCGTCAAGGAGGGCATGCGCGAGCGGTTCGACGAACTGCGCCGCATGGGCATCAAGACGGTCATGATCACGGGTGACAACCCGCTCACCGCCAGGGCGATCGCCGAGGAGGCGGGTGTCGACGACTTCCTCGCCGAGGCCACCCCCGAGGACAAGATGGCGCTCATCAAGCGGGAGCAGGCGGGCGGCAAGCTGGTCGCGATGACCGGCGACGGTACGAACGACGCCCCCGCGCTGGCCCAGGCGGACGTCGGAGTGGCCATGAACACCGGTACCTCGGCCGCCAAGGAGGCCGGGAACATGGTGGACCTGGACTCCAACCCGACGAAGCTGATCGAGATCGTCGAGATCGGCAAGCAGCTCCTCATCACCCGAGGCGCTCTGACGACCTTCTCGATCGCCAACGACGTGGCGAAGTACTTCGCGATCATCCCCGCCATGTTCGCGGTGGTCTACCCGGGCCTGGACAAGCTCAACATCATGGGCCTGTCCTCGCCCGAGTCCGCGATCCTGTCCGCAGTCGTCTTCAACGCGCTGATCATCGTCGCGCTCGTGCCGCTCGCCCTGAAGGGCGTGCGGTACCGGCCGACCAGCGCCGACAGGATGCTCCGCCGCAACCTCGGGATCTACGGACTCGGCGGCCTCATCGCCCCGTTCATCGGCATCAAGCTCATCGACCTGCTCATCTCCCTCATCCCTGGCATCGGGTGACGTCATGAACAACTCTGTCGGCAGTACGGCACGGCTGATCGGGGCAGGGCTGCGCGCCCTCCTCGTCCTGACCGTCATCTGCGGCGTGATCTACCCGCTCGCCATCACCGGGGTCGCCCAGGCCCTGTTCCACAGCAAGGCCAACGGTTCCGAGGTGTCCTCCAACGGCAAGGTCGTCGGCTCCGAACTGATCGGGCAGAGGTACAACCTGCCGCCGAAGAACCCCCACGATCCGGAAGAGGCCCCGGTCCCGGACCTGAAGTGGTTCCAGCCGCGTCCGTCCAACGGCCTGGGCAGCAACAGCGTCAACACCCAGTATTCGCTGATCCTCTCCGGGGCGACCAACCGCTCCGCAGACAACCCCGAGCTGATCCGGTGGGTCACGGACGCCAAGGCCGCGGTGGTCAAGGACAACTCCACCGCCACCTACAAGGTCAAGCCCTCCGAGGTCCCGGCCGACGCCGTGACCTCCTCCGGCTCCGGTCTGGACCCGGCCATCTCCCCGCAGTACGCGCAGCTCCAGGTCCACCGGGTGGCCGAGAAGAACCACCTCGACGTCAGGAAGGTCGACAAGCTGGTCAAGGACCACACCGACGGCCGGATCCTCGGCTTCATCGGCGAGCCGACGGTGAACGTCCTCGACCTCAACATCGCACTCAAGGAGCTCACCGGCGGGCGCTGACCGCCGGACGACGTCTGCGGCCCGCACCCTCAGGAGGCCCGCACCCTGACAGGAGGGTGCGGGCCGATGGAGGGACGGGGTCAGAGCCAGTCCCGCCGCTTGAAGATGAAGTACAGGCTCGTACACACCAGGCCCATCAGGGCGAGGGCGAACGGGTACCCGAACCCCCAGCCCAGCTCCGGCATGTTCTCGAAGTTCATGCCGTAGATCGTGCCGACCAGGGTCGGTGCGAAGAGGATGGCGGCCCAGCTGGAGATCTTCTTGATCTCCTCGTTCTGCTCGAAGCCCGCTTCCGCCAGGGCCCGCATCTCCGCGTTCTGCTGCTGTGTCACCAGCGTCGCGTTCACCGTGAGGATGTCCGAGAGGGCCTGGCGGAAGCCGTCGACGCGCTCGCTGGTGTGCGTCACGTGGTCGGCGACGTCCCGCAGATAGCGCTGGAGTTCCTCGTCCGTGCCGTACTTCGCGAAGCCGGCCATCAGACCGTGCAGCATCCCGACCAGCGGACGGGTCGCGCGCTGGAACTCGACCATCTCCCGGGACAGTTCGTAGATGCGGCGGGAGACCGCCGGGTCCCCGCCGAAGACCTCGGTCTCGATCTCGTCGATGTCGTTCTGCACACCCGTGACGACCGGGGCGTACCCGTCGACGACGCTGTCCAGGATGGCGTACAGCACCGCTTCCGGTCCCAGCGCCAGGAGTTCGGGGTTCTCCTCCATGCGGCGGCGCACGGCGGAGAGGTCCGGGGCCGCGCCGTGGCGGACCGTGATGAGAAAGTCCTTGCCCACGAACACATGCAGTTCGCCGAAGTCGACCTCTTCCTGGGCGTCGAGATAGCGCGCGGCGCGCAGGACGACGAAGAGCGTGTCGCCGTAGCGCTCCAGCTTGGGGCGCTGATGGGCCTCCATCGCGTCCTCGACGGCCAGTTCGTGCAGGTCGAACTCGGCTGCCAGCGACAGGAGTTCCGCCTCGGACGGGCGGTGCAGTCCGATCCAGGCCATGCCGTCGGGGTACTCGTGCAGCTCGCGGTAGGTCTCGGCGAGCGAGTCGGGGGTCGAGACACGGCGGCCCTCGCGGTACAGCGACGCCTGGACGACGCTGCCCTGGTCCTTGTGCACCGGCCCGGCGGCGGAGGGCTCGGTGCCGGCCGCGTTCTCCGGCGAGGAGCCGCCCGGCGGCTGGGGCCGGCGGCGCCACTGGGGTCGCTTCGGCGTCAACGGCATCGGCGTCTCACCTCCCACGTCGGTCGGCGGCGCAGGAAGAAGCGCGCCGCCACGGCCTCGGTGCAGGATATCCACGTCGATTCGGCTGGTACGACCGAGAGGCGCTGTGGTGCTCCCGGTCTTCGGTCACCTAGCCGCACACCCTTGAGGACGGAAGGTGTCCGCAAGCCTGCGTAGCGTGTGGTCCATGGCCCCGAAGACGACGCATCCCGTACTCGGCAGGCGCGCCCTCAACCGCGCCACCCTCGAACGTCAGCTCCTGCTGCGCCGCGCTCCCCGGTCGGAGATGCCGGTCAGGGGCGCCGTCGAGCACCTCGTCGGCCTCCAGGCGCAGAACGTGAAACCGCCGTACTACGCCCTCGCCGCGCGGCTCGAAGGATTCCGCCCCGAGGAGCTGTCCGCGCTGATGGCGTCCCGAGAGGTCGCCCGCCTGGTCACCCTGCGCTCCACCATCCACACGCACTCCGCGGACGACTGCCTCACCCTGCGGCCGTTCGTCCAGGCCGGCGGCCCCGACCGGGAGCTGAAGATGTTCCGGTCCCGCGGCGGGCTGGACGGGATCGATCCCGACCGGCTGCGCACCATCACCCGCGAGGTGGTCGAGGAGGAGCCGCGGACCCTCGGACAACTGCGCGAGGAGCTGCTGAAGGAGTGGCCGGACGCCGATCCCTTGTCCCTGTCGGTGGCCGCCCGCTGCGTACTGCCCCTGGTGCAGATCACCCCGCGCGGCGAGTGGGGCCGCAGCGGCCAGGTCGTGCTGACGACGGCCGAGCGGTGGTTCGGCCGGGAGCCGTCGCCCGCGGCGTCCGCCGACGAGGTCGTACGGCGGTATCTGGCCGCCTTCGGGCCCGCGTCGGTCAAGGACATGCAGACGTGGTGCGGGCTGACCCGGATGCGGCAGGTCTTCGAGCGGCTGCGGCCCGGTCTCGTCGTCTTCCAGGACGAGAAGGGGGTGGAGCTGTTCGACCTGCCGGACGCGCCCCGGCCCGACGAGGACACCCCGGCCCCGCCGCGGTTCCTGCCCGAGTTCGACAATCTGCTGCTCTCGCACGCCGACCGCGGCCGTGTGGTGGCCGACCACAAGAGCCTGACCTGGCGCGGCAACCAGGCCTGCTCCACGCTGCTCGTGGACGGCTTCCTCGCCGGGATCTGGCGGTCGGTGGAGGAGAAGGACACGGTGAGCCTGACGGTCCAGACCTTCGGGAAACTCACCCGGGCACAGCGCGACGCGGTGGCCGCGGAGGGGGAGTCGATGCTCTCCACCCTGTCCACGGCCACCGCGCACGACATCCGCTTCGGGGACGTTCTCGGTACGGCCTGATCGGAGTCCGACGGCCGGGTCGGTACGGCCTGGTCGGAGGCCGACGTGCGGGCTGCGGTGGTCGTCGAACGTCTCCCGGCGGACAACCACTCCCGGACCTCACACGACCGGCACCACCGCGGGGCGACGGTCCCCAGCCGACCGGCGACGGCCCTCACCGGACCCGACCGGCGACGGCCCCTCACCCGGCCTGCGCGGCGACGGCCCGTCACCCGACCCGAGCGGCGACAGCCCGCGCGCACTCCATTTCCACGGCCCGGAACGCGTCCCCGTCAGTCCGCGCGGCCCATCGCCGCCACCGTCACACCCAGGCCGATCATCGCGAACCCGCCTGCGCCGCCCACCATCGACAGCCGCCGCTCGGAGCGGGCGAACCAGCCGCGGGCCGCGGCGGCGCCCAGACCCCACAGCGTGTCGGTGACCATGCCGATGCAGATCGGGACCAGTCCCAGCAGCAGCATCTGCGCGGGCAGACTGCCGGCCGAGTGGTCCACGAACTGCGGCAGCACCGCGGCGAAGAAGACGATGCCCTTGGGGTTGGTGACGCCGACCAGGATGCCGTCCACGACGGTCCGCACATCGCTGCGGGCGGGCCCCATGGGTGCGGACATGTCGGAGACCTTCATGTCCTTACGGTGCCGGAACGCCTGGACTCCCAGGTGAATGAGGTAAGCCGCGCCGGCGAGCTTCACCGCCATGAACACGAGGACGGACCGTTCGACGATCGCGCCGACGCCCAGGGCGACGAACACCACCAGCGCGTATGAGCCGACGACATTGCCCAGAGCCGTGGCCACCGCGGTACGGCGGCCGTGCGCGAGCGCCCGCCCGACTACGAACAGCACGCTCGGGCCGGGAATCACGATCACGAGGAGGGACATCGCGGCAAAGGCCAGGAAGCGTTCGGTCGACACCATGGCGTCATTCAATCCGACGACGCGCAGACTCCTCCAGGGCCGGGATCCGCCCGCTTGCTCCCGCGTGGTGGTGTCACCGTGGTGCTGTCTCCGGCCCGCCGCGACTCACCGTGCCATCCAGCCGCCGTCCACGACCAGCACATGCCCGTTGACGTAGTCCGCCGCCGACGAGGAGAGGAAGACCACGCTGCCCGCGAGGTCCTCCGGGGTGCCCCACCGGCCGGCCGGGATGCGGCCGAGGATCTCGGTGTTCCGTTCCCCGTCCTCACGCAGCGACCTGGTGAAACCGGTGGCGATGTAGCCCGGCGCGATCGCGTTCACCTGGACCCCGCGCGGTCCCCACTCGGTGGCCAGCGCCTTGGTCAGACCGGCGACGGCGTGCTTGCTCGCGGCGTACGACGGCACCCCGACACCGCCCTGGAACGACAGGAGCGACGCCACGTTGACGATCTTCCCGCTGCCGCGCGCCGCCATCGCCGTGCCGATCTCCCGGCTCAGCAGGAACACGGCGTCGAGATTGACCGCGAGGACGCCGCGCCACTCCTCGTAGGCGGTGTGTTCGGCCGGTGAACGGTGGATCGCGCCCGCGTTGTTGACGAGGATGTCGATGGGCCGCCGGGCCAGCAACTCCCGCACCGTGGACGGGATCGCGCTCGGCACGGCCAGGTCGAGCACCAGCGTCTCGGCGTCACGGCCGAGGGCGCGCACCGCCTTCTCGGTCTCCTCCAGCGGCCCGCCGCGGCCGGCGAGCACCAGATCCGCTCCCGCCTCCGCCAGAGCGAGGGCGATCGCCCGGCCGATGCCGCTACGCGCGCCCGTCACCAGCGCCGTACGTCCCTCCAGTGAGAACAGCCCGCTCATCGCCACTCCTCGGTCGTGCCCGCACGGTTCGTCCCCGCACGGTTCGTCCCCGCAGGGCTCGTACCCGCGAGGCTCGCCCCTCCACGGATCGCGGGCCTACGGATCGCACCCTCAGCACCCGCAAGGCGCGCCCCCACAGACCGAGCCCTCGGATCGCGCACCCGTGCCCGCAGATCTCGCGTCCCCAAGGATCGTCGCCGCAAGTCCCCGGGATTCCCGAGGCCGGGCGGATCACGTCACGGCAGCAGACCCGCGCGGCGTGCCGCCACCACCGCCTCCGTCCGGGTGTGCGCACCCAGCTTCCGCATCGCGGCCCGCAGGTACCCCTTCACTGTCTCCTGTTTCAGACCCAGCCGCTCCGCCGCGCCCGCGTTGGTCGCCCCCGTCGCCACGCACGCCAGCACATCCAGCTCGCGGGGCGCGAGGGCGATGGCGGGGTCCGCGGACCGGCCGCCCGTGGCAGCGGCCAGCCTGCCGCAGACCTCCAGCAGCGACGCACGCAGCGACGGGTCGACGATCCGCGGCGCCAGCGCCCGCAACTGGCCGTGTGCCTCGCGGACCTCCTCCCACGACGCACGGCCCGCCGCAGGCTCCCGTGCCATCGCCAGCAGTTCCTGCACCTCGTCCCGTACGACGAGGGTCTGCTCCACGTCACGGGCCGCGGCCACGGCGGCGTCGAAGGTCCGGTCGCCCAGCGGCACCGGCCGGCGCAGGGCTCCGTACAGGACGCCCCGCACCCTGCGGCGCACCACGACCGGTACCGCGAGCACCGAGCGCAGCCCCTCGGTGGAGACCGCCGCGTCGTACTCATGGCTGATGTGGCGCGCCTCGCGGTAGTCGGTCACCGCGCACGGCCGGGACAGCGCCATGGACTTTCCGCCCAGACCGTTGCCCGCACAGATGGCGAGCCCGCGCAGCGCACCGGTCTGCGCCCCGCTCAGTTCGGCTATCCGCAGCTGGCGGCTGTCGTGCAGCAGACCGCCGAACGCGACGGGCAGCCCGCTCGTCCGGCGCAACCGCAGCAGCGCCGCTCGCATCTCGACCGCGTCGGCGGGCTCGGACACTGCTCATCTCCCTCGGCGGGTCACCCCCGAAAGGGGGTAGTGAGACCTGGGTCACTGATTACACGATGCTACGCAGTGGTGTGGCAACGAGGAGGACACATGGCGGCAAGCGGCGCGACGGAGGAGTTCCGGACGGCACGGGACTTCCTGCTGCGGTACCGGGACGACTACGCGACGGCCTACCAGGGCTTCGTCTGGCCGCGCCCCGAGCGCTTCAACTGGGCCCTCGACTGGTTCGACGTGATCGCCGCGGGCAACGACGCCACGGCGCTGCACATCGTCGACGAGGACGGCACCGAGACCCGGATCTCGTTCGCCGAGATGTCCGAGCGCTCGGACCGGGCCGCGAACTGGCTGCGCGCCCAGGGCGTCGGACCGGGTGACCGCCTCGTCGTCATGCTCGGCAACCAGCACGAGCTGTGGGAGACCGCCCTCGCCGCGATGAAGCTGCGGGCCGTCGTCATCCCCGCCACCCCGCTGCTCGGTCCGGCCGATCTGCGCGACCGCATCGAGCGGGGCCGGGCCTCGCACGCGCTCGTACGGTCGCAGGACACCGCCAAGTTCGCCGAGGTGCCCGGCGACTACACCCGGATCGCGGTCGGCGAGGAGACGGAGGGCTGGCTTGCGTACGCCGAGGCGTACGACGCCGACCCGGCCTTCGTCCCGGACGGGATCACCCGCTCCGACGACCCGCTGATGCTGTATTTCACGTCCGGCACGACCGCCCGGCCCAAGCTCGTCGAGCACACCCATGTGTCGTATCCGATCGGGCATCTCACCACGATGTACTGGATCGGGCTGAAGCCCGGCGACGTGCATCTGAACATCTCCTCGCCCGGCTGGGCCAAGCACGCCTGGTCCAATCTCTTCGCCCCCTGGAACGCCGAGGCGACCGTCTTCATCCACAACTACACGCGCTTCGACGCGGGCCGTCTGATGGCGGAGATGGACCGTGCCGGTGTGACCAGCTTCTGCGCACCGCCCACCGTGTGGCGCATGCTGATCCAGGCGGACCTCGGCCAGTTGCGGACCCGGCCGCGGGAGGTCGTCGCGGCGGGGGAGCCGCTGAATCCCGAGGTCATCGAGACGGTACGGCGCGAGTGGGGGGTGACCATCCGGGACGGCTTCGGGCAGACGGAGACCGCCGTGCAGGTCGCCAACAGCCCCGGGCAACTGCTGAAGGCCGGTTCCATGGGCCGGCCGTGTCCCGGCTACCGGGTCGAGCTGCTCGACCCGGTGACCGGCGCACCCGGCGCCGAGGAGGGCGAGATCGCGCTCGACCTGTCGGCCCGGCCCGTCGGCCTGATGACCGGGTACCTCGGTGACCAGGAGCGTACGGACGAGTCGATGGCGGGCGGCTTCTACCGGACCGGCGACATCGGCGCGCGCGACGGGGACGGATACATCACCTACATCGGCCGTTCCGACGACGTCTTCAAGGCGTCCGACTACAAGATCTCGCCGTTCGAGCTGGAGAGCGCTCTGCTGGAGCACGAGGCGGTGGCCGAGGCCGCCGTCGTACCGGCCCCGGACCCGCTGCGGCTCGCGGTCCCCAAGGCGTACGTGGTACTCGCCGAGGGCTGGGAACCCGGCCCGGACACCGCGAAACGGATCTTCGAGCACTCGCGTGCGGTCCTCGCCCCGTACAAGCGCATCCGCCGGCTCGAATTCGCCGCGCTGCCGAAGACGGTCTCCGGCAAGATCCGCCGGATCGAGCTGCGCGAGCGCACGGCCGAGGGTTCGTCCGCCGAGTACACCGAGGGAGACCTGCGATGAGCCTCTCCTACGCCCACGGCACGGGCACCACGGCGCTGCTCGGCGACACCATCGGGCAGAACCTCGACCGTGCCCTCGCCGCGCACCCGGGCCGCGAGGCACTGGTCGACGTGGCATCCGGCCGCCGCTGGACGTACGCCGAGTTCGGTGCGGCGGTCGAGCGGCTGGCCCGCGGCTTGATGGGCATCGGCGTCGCCAAGGGCGACCGGGTCGGGATCTGGGCGGTGAACTGCGCGGAGTGGGTGCTCGTGCAGTACGCCACCGCCCGTATCGGCGCGATCATGGTGAACATCAACCCGGCGTACCGGGCGCACGAGCTGGAGTTCGTCCTCCGGCAGGCGGGTGTCTCGGTGCTGTGCGCCTCCCAGCGCCACAAGAGCAGCGACTACCGGGCGCTCGTCGAGGAGGTACGGGGCAACTGCCCCGGCCTGCGCTCCGTCCATTACATCGGCGACGGCTCGTGGGACGCGCTGACGGCCGCGGCTCCGGCTGTCACCGACGCGCAACTGGCCGCGCGTGAGGCTGAGTTGTCCTGCGACGACCCGGTCAACATCCAGTACACCTCGGGCACCACGGGCTTTCCCAAGGGCGCGACGCTGTCGCACCACAACATCCTCAACAACGGCTATTTCGTGGGGGAGACGATCGGCTACACCGAACAGGACCGGGTCTGCATCCCGGTCCCCTTCTACCACTGTTTCGGCATGGTGATGGGGAATCTGGCGGCCACCTCGCACGCCGCGTGCATGGTCGTCCCGGCGCCCTCCTTCGACCCGGAGGCGACCCTGCGCGCGGTCGAGGACGAGCGCTGCACGTCGCTGTACGGCGTGCCGACGATGTTCATCGCGGAACTCAATCTCCCCGGCTTCGCCTCCTACGACCTGAGCTCGCTGCGCACCGGCATCATGGCGGGCTCGCCGTGCCCGGTGGAGGTGATGAAGCGGGTCGTTGCCGAGATGAACATGGGCGAGGTGTCGATCTGCTACGGCATGACGGAGACCTCCCCGGTCTCCACCCAGACCCGCCGCGACGACGACCTGGAGCGCCGTACCGGGACAGTGGGCCGGGTGCTGCCCCATCTCGAGGTCAAGGTGGTCGACTCGGTGACCGGGGTGACGGTGCCGCGCGGCGAGTCGGGCGAGCTCTGCACGCGCGGCTACAGCGTGATGCTCGGCTACTGGGACGAGCCGGAGAAGACCGCCGAGGCGGTCGACGCTGGGCGCTGGATGCACACGGGCGACCTGGCGACGATGCGCGAGGACGGCTGTCTCCAGATCGTCGGCCGGATCAAGGACATGATCATCAGGGGCGGTGAGAACGTCTATCCGCGCGAGATCGAGGAGTTCCTCTACGGCCACCCCAAGATCGCGGACGTCCAGGTCGTCGGCGTCCCCGACGAGAAGTACGGCGAGGAGATCCTGGCCTGCGTCGTCCCCCGCGACCCGGCTGATCCGCCCGCCCTGGAGGACATCGCCGCGTTCTGCCGCGAGCGCCTCGCGCATTACAAGGTCCCGCGCCGGCTGGAGATCCTCGACACCTTCCCGATGACCGTCAGTGGCAAGGTGCGGAAGATCGAACTGCGTGAGCGGTACGCGCGGGGCTGAGGCTCACAGCTCCCGGGCCGCACGCACACCCGTCGCCCGCGGTCGAGACGCTCCCGGCCGCCCGTGTGGCGGGATGGTCGATCGGGCCGCGCCCGAAGCGCCGGTGGGGTGCGGCCGGGTGGACGGACATGCGGCCTTCTCGGTGCATTGACGCAGGGGCAGTGTGCCCGAACGACCCGGGGCCCGGTTCCGCCGGGAGCGCCGGGCTGTGGGGCCGCCCGGTCCATGACCCGCGGCCCCTACGCTCCGGTGGAGACCAGCTCGTCCGCCGGACCGTTGACCGGCTGCGGACTGCCCGTGAGGTCCATGACGAACAGCGGGACGCCGACGCCGTCCGCGCGTGACCTGGCGTCGTTCTCGTATCCGGCGAGCGAGAAGAAGACGGTCGACGCCGAGGCGCTCATACCGCTCAGCCACAAGCACTCGACATCGCGCAGCGTCGCGGGCCGCGTCGACGGATCGACCCGGGCGATCAGGCCCTGGGCGCGCAGCTCCGTGCCGGAAGCGGGCCGGGTGTCCGGCTGGACCACGTCGCGGAACCCCAGCCACTGGAGATAGCGCGTCGCCGCCGTCACCGCGTCGCGCGCCGTACGGATGGTGACCGGGCGGAACGAGGGCCGCGGCACGGTCGCCGTGCGGGGCAGGCGCAGCCGGGCGGGAGGGGCCGGGTAGGAGCGGCCGGCCGGAACGGGGGTGCTCACCGGGCGTACGGGAATGCGCAGCACGGTGCCGCAGGGACAGCCGAGCTCCGGCTGCGGCCACTGGTCCTGTCGGCCGCACTCCGTGCAGCGGACGGTCACCCAGTCGTCGGTCCAGGTGCGGTGCGTGACGCGCTCCGGCGGGGCGGCGCGCACCAGCGGTGGGGCGAGCGGCGCGCCGCACGCGCACGGATACACCGGTGAGGCGAACAGATGGTCGCGGCGGCAGCACGGGCAGCGCACCGGGACCGGCTCGGCCATCACTTCCCCCTTGGTCTGTCCTGCTGCCATCCATCGTCCATCAAGAGCGGGGCCTTGGGGAGGGACTTCGGGCATCCCTTGACGACGCCAGGCCCGCCGCCTACATTGCTTCCATATAGCAGAACTATTCTTCCGCATTACGGAATCCAGCTCTGAGGGGCGCGAGGAGCGAGAATCCGCCAGGCCGAAGCAGGAGCACCCATGCCTCGTATGACCGCTGCCCGAGCGGCAGTTGAGATCCTCAAGCGCGAAGGCGTCACCAACGCGTTCGGCGTGCCCGGCGCGGCGATCAACCCCTTCTACAAAGCCCTCCAGCAGGGCGGCGGCATCGACCACACGCTCGCCCGCCATGTCGAGGGCGCCTCCCACATGGCGGAGGGCTACACGCGGGCCAACCCGGGCAACATCGGTGTCTGCATCGGTACGTCCGGCCCCGCCGGCACCGACATGATCACCGGCCTCTACTCCGCGATCGGCGACTCGATCCCGATCCTGTGCATCACCGGCCAGGCCCCGACCGCGGTGATCCACAAGGAGGACTTCCAGGCCGTCGACATCGCCTCGATCGCCAAGCCGGTCACCAAGGCGGCGACCACCGTCCTGGAGGCCGCGCAGGTCCCCGGCGTCTTCCAGCAGGCCTTCCATCTGATGCGTTCCGGCCGTCCCGGCCCGGTCCTCATCGACCTGCCGATCGACGTCCAGCTGACCGAGATCGAGTTCGACCCCGAGACGTACGCGCCGCTGCCGGTCTACAAGCCGTTCGCGACCCGTCCGCAGGTCGAGAAGGCGCTGTCGCTCCTGCTGGCCTCCGAGCGGCCGCTGATCGTCGCCGGCGGCGGCATCATCAACGCCGACGCGTCCGACCTGCTCGTGGAGTTCGCCGAGCTGACCGGCACACCCGTCATCCCGACCCTGATGGGCTGGGGCACCATCGCCGACGACCACGAGCTGAACGCCGGCATGGTCGGTCTCCAGACCTCGCACCGCTACGGCAACGCGACGTTCCTGGAGTCGGACTTCGTCATCGGCATCGGCAACCGCTGGGCCAACCGCCACACCGGCGGCCTCGACGTCTACACCAAGGACCGCACGTTCGTCCACGTCGACATCGAGCCCACGCAGATCGGCAAGATCTTCGCGCCCGACTACGGCATCGTCTCCGACGCCCGCGCGGCGCTGGAGCTGTTCGTCGAGGTCGCCAAGGAGCTCAAGGCCGAGGGCAGGCTGCCCGACCGCAGCGAGTGGGCGGCTTCCGCGCAGGAGCGGAAGGCCACGCTGCAGCGCCGTACGCACTTCGACAACGTCCCCATGAAGCCGCAGCGCGTGTACGAGGAGATGAACAAGGCCTTCGGCCCGGAGACGCGCTACGTCACCACCATCGGCCTCTCCCAGATCGCCGGCGCGCAGATGCTGCACGTCTACAAGCCGCGCCACTGGATCAACTGCGGCCAGGCGGGCCCGCTCGGCTGGACGATCCCGGCCGCCCTCGGCGTCGCCACCGCCGACCCGGAGACCCCCGTGGTCGCGCTGTCCGGCGACTACGACTTCCAGTTCATGCTGGAGGAGCTGGCGGTCGGCGCGCAGCACCGGATCCCGTACGTCCACGTCCTGGTCAACAACGCCTACCTGGGCCTGATCCGCCAGGCGCAGCGCAACCTGGACATCAACTTCCAGGTCAACCTGGAGTTCGAGAACATCAACTCCCCGGAGCTGGGCGTCTACGGCGTCGACCACGTCAAGGTCGTCGAGGGTCTCGGCTGCAAGGCCATCCGTGTCACCGAGCCCGACCAGCTGCTGCCGGCCTTCGAGGAGGCCAAGAAGCTGGCGGCCGAGTACCGGGTCCCGGTGGTCGTCGAGGCGATCCTGGAGCGCGTCACCAACATCTCGATGGGTGTCCAGATCGACGGCGTGAACGAGTGGGAGGACCTGGCCACCGAGCCGGGACACGCGCCCACGTCCATCAAGCCCCTGAAGGTCTGATCCTCCTCGCACCAGCGGTCCCCGCCCCGGTCCTGACCCCGGGGCGGGGGCCGTTTCCCCTTTCCGGGGCGCTTTCGCTGCCTTCGCGAGACGCCTCGCCCATCTGATCATCCGATAACAAGCCCCTTGGCCCGCCCGAAACGGTCGACCGGCGCAGCCGAGGAATCCGCACCGGAGGCGTCGCTCCGGGTGGGCCGGCCCCTATGCGGCGGTGCGTTCCCGTTCCGCGGCGATCGCCCGGCGCAGGGCCTCCAGCTTGAGGGGAAGCAGCGGGCGCAGGCCGTCGTACCGCAGACGGCCGACGCGGTAGGAGGTGATGAGGCCGTTCTCCTCCAGGGGCATGCCGGCGGGGCGCAGCACCGTACGGCCGTCCTCGTCGAGCATCCCGTCGTGGTTCATCCACAGCGAGACCCAGAGCTTGCTGGTGCCGTGGGTGCGCCGGACGAGTTCGGCACGCAGCGGCAGCCATCTCTCCAGGGCCGCGCGGGTCAGGGGTGAGGTGTCGATCCACTCACCCGGCTCCGCGCCGACGGTGGCCCCGCCCTGCGGGTGCCGCTCGATGTACACGGCGGCGTTGCCGTCCGCCAGATGGGTCAGACGCTGCCCGATCAACTCGCCACTGCGTGCGGCGGTGTCGAGCTCCACGCAGAGAACGGCCGTCAGTCGGGTCTGCGCGGGCGACATGGCGCCGCCGAGGTACCTGTCCAGTTGCCGGCGCAGCGCCGAGAGTGTCGCCTGTCGCGGGACGGGGCGCAACGCGACCTCGCCGCCGCCCAGTTGGGGGGCGGGCATGCCGTGGGCCTCGCGCAGCAGGTCGATGCACCTGCGCCGGATCTCGTTCGTCGGCCCGGAGCTGGGCGGGTGGCCGCCCGCGACGCGGCGGGCCCGCAGAGCGCCGGATTCGGCGAGGCGCAGATACGGGGTGATGGCGTCCTCTTCGAGGAGGCGCCGCAGACT
The DNA here is from genome assembly GCF_040302905.1 of Streptomyces sp. NPDC096193. Classification (NCBI taxonomy): domain Bacteria; kingdom Bacillati; phylum Actinomycetota; class Actinomycetes; order Kitasatosporales; family Streptomycetaceae; genus Streptomyces; species Streptomyces sp. NPDC096193. The sequence continues at coordinate 462,872 of NZ_JBEOSJ010000002.1, forward strand.
GCGCCGTGCGCCGACGGGCAGTGCGCCGCGGGCGAGCGCCCGGTCCATCTCGCCGCGGACCATGTCGAGCTGCCGCCGGCGTGCCGCGCCGACGCCGAGCTCGTCGAGGAGGCCGTCGAGTGCGTTGACGGCGGCGAATGTCGACGTGGGCATGAGGTGATTGTGGCGTACGCCCGGGATGTGCGCCGGGAAACGAGGTGAGGGCGTGGAGTACGGGACCGTCCGTACTCCACGCCCTCACGTACGTGGTGCCGCCCGACGGCGCGAGGCTGGCGCGACAGGACATTCGCACCGCCGGGCGGAGTCTGTTGTCTGGCTGGGACCGCGGCGGCGGCGATTGGTTCCGGGGAGCCGCCTCCTTCTGGTCAAGAAGCGGCTTCCGGAGCCTTCACCACCGCACTGGCATCGCACGACCGCCGCGGTCCTCGCCTTCACCCGCTCCGCGGACCACCCCTCATTCGGGTCCGCCGGGCGGGCTCGGCGCACAGGACATGACCTCCCGTCAGATCCTGTGCGCAGTCGGTGCCCTCAGTCCTCGCGCAGGGCGCGGACCGCTTCCTCGACACGCTTGCCGTAGTCGGCGTCGGCGGCGTGGAAGTGGGCGAGGTTCTTCTCGATGACGTCGTCACGGCCGACCTGGGACAGGCCGCCGGCGATGTTCGCGACGAGGCGCTGCTTCTCGTCCTCGGACATCAGCCGGTAGAGCTCGCCCGCCTGGAAGAAGTCGTCGTCCTTGACGTGAGCGGGAGCCGCGTGGGTGCCCGTCCAGCCCTGGACGGCGAGCGGTGCGGACGGTGCGCCGTCACTCTGTACCGGTCCCGCGTACGAGTTGGGCTCGTAGTTCTTCTCGTGGCGCGAGCCGTTGCGGGTGGCCATGATGCCGTCACGGCCGTAGTTCTGGGCCGTCGTCACCTTGGGGGCGTTCACCGGCAGCAGGGTGTGGTTGACGCCGAGCCGGTAGCGGTGCGCGTCCGCGTAGGCGAACAGTCGGCCCTGGAGCATCTTGTCCGGCGAGGGGCCGATGCCGGGAACGAAGTTGTTCGGGGAGAACGCCGCCTGCTCGACCTCGGCGAAGACGTTCTCGGGGTTGCGGTCGAGCACCAGCCGGCCGACGCGCTGGAGCGGGTAGTCGGCGTGCGCCCATACCTTGGTGAGGTCGAACGGGTTGAAGCGGTAGTCGGCCGCTTCGGCCGCCGGCATGACCTGGACGTACAGCGTCCAGGACGGGTTGACGCCGCGTTCGATGGCCTGGAGCAGGTCGGTCTGGTGCGAGTTGGCGTCCGAGCCGACGACCTCGGCGGCCTGCTCCGAGGAGAGGCAGCGGATGCCCTGGTTGGTCTTGAAGTGGTACTTGACGAAGAAGGCGTCGCCCTCGGCGTTGGTCCACTGGTAGGTGTGCGAGCCGTAGCCGTTCATGTGACGGTACGAGGCGGGGATGCCGCGGTCGCCCATCAGCCAGGTGATCTGGTGGGTGGACTCGGGGGAGTGCGCCCAGAAGTCCCAGACGTTGTCCGGCTCCTGCTTGCCCGTGAAGGGGTCGCGCTTCTGGGAGTGGATGAAGTCGGGGAACTTGATCGGGTCCTTGATGAAGAACACCGGGGTGTTGTTGCCGACGAGGTCGTAGTTGCCCTCTTCGGTGTAGAACTTCAGGGCGAAGCCGCGCGGGTCACGGACCGCGTCCGCGCCGCCGAGGGAGTCGGCGACGGTGGAGAAGCGGATGAAGGTCTCGGTGCGCTTGCCCACCGCGGAGAGGAAGTCCGCCTTGGTGAAGCCGGTGACGTCGTCGGTGACCTCGAAGTAGCCGTGTGCGCCGGAGCCGCGGGCGTGCACCACGCGCTCCGGGATCCGCTCGCGGTTGAAGCGGGCGAGCTTCTCCAGGAGGTGCTGGTCCTGGAGGAGGAGCGGGCCACCGACGCCGGCGGTGGCGGAGTTCTGGTTGTCGGCGACCGGGGCGCCTGACTCGGTCGTAAGCACACGCTGCGTCATGGTGGCGGGTCTGACCTTCCGTACTGAAGCTGTTGATGCGGCCGGCGGTGCGAGGAGCGTAATTTCGCCCCGGAGGCAACGTCAACAGTTTGTTGAAAACGAAGTGTGGTGTTCCGGACGGCGCCGGCGCCTGGGCGCGACAGGACTGGTGTCAGCGCCGACGCCGTCCGGAAATCTGAGGGCCCCGAGCGAGGGCCGGTCGATCAGACCTGCTGGCCGGAGAGCCGCTCGACGGCGCGCAGCAGGGCCGAGTGGTCCAGGCCGCCGTCGCCCTGCGCGCGCAGGGAGGCGACCAGTTGGGCGACCACGGCGCCGACGGGCAGCGCGGCACCGACGTTGCGGGCGGCGTCGGTGACGATGCCCATGTCCTTGTGGTGCAGGTCGATCCGGAAGCCGGGCTTGAAGTCCCGGTTCAGGAAGTTGTCCTTCTTGCGGGTCAGCACGGTCGAGCCGGCGAGGCCGCCGTTGAGCACGTCGAGTGCGGCCTGGAGGTTCACGCCGGACTTCTCCAGGAAGACCACGGCCTCGGCGCACGCCTGGATGTTCACGGCGACGATCAGCTGGTTGGCGGCCTTCACCGTCTGGCCGGAGCCGTGGGGGCCGCACAGCACGATGGTCTTGCCGAGCGCTTCGAGGATCGGCAGGGCGGTGTCGAAGTCGCTCTGCTCACCGCCGACCATGATGGACAGCACGGCCTCGACCGCGCCCGCCTCGCCGCCGGAGACCGGGGCGTCCAGGACGCGCAGGCCCTTCTCGGCAGCGGCCTTCGCCAGATCGACCGACGTCTGCGGGGTGATCGACGACATGTCGATGATCAGCGCGCCGGACCGGGCGTTCTCCAGGATGCCGTCCGGGCCGTACGCGATGGCCTCGACCTGCGGGGACGCCGGGACCATCGTGATGATCACGTCGGCGTCCTTGACGGCCTCGGTGATGGAGGACGCGGCGGAACCGCCGGCTGCGGCGAGCCGGTCGAGCTTGTCCTGCTCCAGCGTGAAGCCGGTGACGGAGTAGCCGGCCTTCAGCAGGTTCTCGGACATGGGGGAGCCCATGATGCCGAGGCCGATCCACGCGATCGCCGGGCGGGTGGTTCGCGAGGAATCTGCGATGCTCATGAGGGTGCCTTCCTGAAAACTTCCGTACGTCTGTGAGTTCGGCGCGCCTGGGTGTGGGTTCAGCGCGCCGCGCGCGCCTCGGCCGGGAGCCAGTCGAAGGACTCGGCGCTCGGGCGGTCGCCGGCCTTGTACTCCAGGCCCACCCAGCCCTCGTATCCGGCCTTCGTCAGCTCGTCGAGGAGCTGCTCCAGGGGGAGGGAGCCGGTGCCCGGGGCGCCGCGGCCGGGGTTGTCGGCGATCTGCACGTGGCCGGCCTTGTCGGCGTAGGCCGCGATGACCTGGCTGACGTCCTCGCCGTTCATCGACAGGTGGTAGATGTCGAGCAGGAACTTGGCGTTCCCGAGGCCGGTCGCCGCGTTGACCCTGTCGATGACCTCGATCGCGGCCGGGGCGCTCACCAGCGGGTAGAGCGGGGACTCCGGCTTGTTGAGGGTCTCGACGAGCAGGATCGCCCCGATGCGGTCGGCCGCGCGGGCGGCCAGCACCAGATTCTCCAGGGCGAGGGTGTCCTGAATCTGCGGGTTCACGTCCTCGACGCGGTTGCCGTAGAGGGCGTTGAGCGCCTTGCAGCCCACCGAGGCGGCGAAGTCGGCCGCCACCTCGATGTTGGCGCGGAAGCGGTCGGACTCCTTGCCGGGCACGGAGAGCGCGCCGCGGTCGGGGCCCGGCAGCTGCCCGGCGTAGAAGTTCAGCCCCACCAGCTGGGTGCCCGCGTCGTCGAGCGCCTTCTTGAGGGCGTCGAGCTCGGCCTGCGCCGGGGTGGGGGTCTCGATCCAGGGCCACCACAGCTCGACCGCCGTGAAGCCCGCCGCGGCGGCTGCCGCGGGGCGCTCCAGGAGCGGGAGTTCCGTGAAGAGGATCGAAAGGTTCACATCGAAGCGCTGGTCGGTGTATCCCATGAGGGGTGTGCGCTCCTTCCGTATTGCGGAAGTCAGTTTCTGCTTAACGGAAGATTGCAGGCGGTCCGTCGGACTTGTCAAGGGGCCATCTCCGATTTCGCCTCTCTCGCGTTAGGTTGTGCGCGTGCGATTGAGAGTGGAGTTCACGACCGAGCCCTTCGACCTGGACGAAGCGCCCGCCCATGCCGTGGTGGCCCGTGAGGTCGTCCAGTCGGCCGAACTCGACGCCGTCGACGTGGGGCCGTTCGGCAACACGGCCGAGGGTGACGCCGACGCCGTGCTCGCCGCGGTCGACGCGCTCGTGCGCCGCTCCCTGGAGGCCGGCGCCACCCGGGTCTCGCTCCAGATCAACGTGGTCGGGGAGGGGGAGAAGTGAGCGACCCCTCGGAGCACCCCCTCACCCGCGCGGTCAAGCCGCTCGTCGACGCGATGGGCGCGGAGATGGTCGAGCCCGGGCAGGCGAGCCCGGACGACGTGGTGCTCTCCTGGGAGGGCGAGGACGTCGTCGCGGTTCGGCTGCCGCAGCTCTCCGACTCCCTCGACCACATCCTGGCGGCCCTGGAGCGCCGTCACGGCATGCCGCTGTCCGAACTGGACCGCAGGACGAAGCAACTGGTCGTGCGCTCCCTGGAGGCCCGCGGCGCGTTCTCGGTGCGCCACGGCGTCGAGACGGTGGCCGGTGCGCTGGGCGTCAGCCGCTTCACCGTCTACAACTATCTGAACCGCGAAAACGGCACCAAGGGCGAGTGACCACCCGCCCCTGCTTCACTCTGCGATCGCTCGCGGTCACGGCACGTGGTGGGGCTCTCCGAGTGGCGGCTCGGGTGTCACCGAGTTTTCAACAAAGTGTTGACGTTATGTCGCCGGAGGGCGTTAGCTGTCCGCAGCCCGTCCAACGCACAGCGAAAAACAGCCACGGAGGCTCCCGTGACTTCGAGCTCGACGCCGGGCCTCGCCCGGTTCAACACATCGGCGGAGAGCGACGCGAGCGCCGCGCTCCACGAGGTGTGCGCCAGTTCGGCCTGGGGAAACAAGCTGCTCGCGCAGCGTCCCTACGCCACCGCCGAGGCCCTCTACACCGCCAGTGACGCCGCGATGGCCGAGCTGACAGCGGCGGATCTGGCCGAGGCGATGGCGGGACACCCGCCGATCGGCCGGCCGAAGCCGGGCGATGCGACCTCCGCCCGCGAACAGCGGGGGATGGCCGGCGCCTCCGAGGAACTGAAGGCCGAACTGCTCGAACTGAACCTGGCCTACCAGGAGAAGTTCGGTCACGTCTTCCTGATCTGCGCCACCGGCGCCACCGGTGAGCAGATGCGGGACGCGGTCAGGGTCCGGATCCAGAACTCCGACGAGCGGGAGCGGGAGATCGCCCGCGGAGAGCTCGTCAAGATCAACCGGATCCGGCTGGCCCGACTCGTCGAAGGAGAGTGACCTGTGAGCACCGAGACCACCGCTTCCGTGTCCACCCACATTCTGGACACCAGCATCGGCCGCCCCGCCGAGGGCGTCGCCATCACGCTGTCGGCCCGCCCGGGCCACGGCGCCGAGTGGACCGCGCTCGGCGGCTCCGCCACCGACGCCGACGGGCGGTGCAAGGACCTGCCGGCGCTGCCGGAGGGCACCACACATGTACGTCTCGACTTCGAGACCGAGGCGTACTTCTCCACCAGGAACAACGCCAACCAGCAAGCCGAGGCGCAGCAGGACGCCCCCCGCGTAAGGGACAGCGGTGCGTTCTTCCCGGAGGTGGCGATCACCTTCGCCGTCGTACCGGGCGAGCACTACCACGTACCGCTGCTGCTCAACCCGTTCGGCTACTCCGTTTACCGAGGGAGCTAGCAGACATGCCCACGATTCTCGGCCAGAACCAGTACGGCAAAGCAGAGAACCGCGTCGTCAAGATCACGCGGGACGGCGACACCCACCACATCAAGGACCTGAACGTCTCGGTCGCCCTCTCCGGCGACATGGACGACGTCCACTACTCCGGCTCCAACGCCAACGTCCTGCCGACCGACACCACCAAGAACACGGTGTACGCGTTCGCCAAGGAGCACGGCATCGAGTCCGCCGAGCAGTTCGGCATCCACCTGGCCCGTCACTTCGTGACCTCCCAGGAGCCGATCCACCGGGCGCGTATCCGCATCGAGGAGTACTCCTGGGAGCGCATCGCCACCTCGGACGCCAACTCCAAGTTCATCGGCTCCGACGAGGTACGGCACTCCTTCGCCCGCAAGGGCCAGGAGCTGCGCACCGCCCAGATCACCTACGACGGTGAGAACTGGGAGGTCCTGTCCGGTCTGAAGGACCTCACGGTCATGAACTCCACCCACTCGGAGTTCTGGGGCTACGTCAAGGACAAGTACACGACGCTCAAGGAGGCGTACGACCGCATCCTGTGCACCGACGTCGCCTCGATCTGGCGCTACAACTGGACCAGCGACGACGACCGGATGCCCAACTGGGAGAAGTCGTACGAGCAGGCCAAGAAGCACATCCTGCAGGCCTTCGCCGAGACGTACTCACTCTCGCTCCAGCAGACCCTGTACCAGATGGGTTCGCGGGTGATCAACAGCCGCAGCGAGATCGACGAGATCCGCTTCTCGCTGCCGAACAACCACCACTTCCTGGTGGACCTCGAGCCGTTCGGGCTGAAGAACGACAATGAGGTGTACTTCGCGGCGGACCGCCCGTACGGCCTGATCGAGGCCACGATCCTGCGGGACGGCGTCGAGCCGCGGATCCCCGTCGACATGACCAACCTGTAGACGAACCGCTTGAACCCCCGACGCGTGCGCCGGCGTTGAGTCCCAGGGGGAGAGCGGGGGCATCTGCGCAACAACAGAACCGCGGACCCGGTCGTCACCCCGCTCGACCCCCGGGTCCGTTCCAACAATGGGAAGAACGAGGAACCGCCATGGCGGCTTCGCGCATCGTCATCGAGAACTGTGCCATCGCGACCGTGGACGCGGACGACACCGAGTACGCGTCCGGGTACATCGTCGTCGCCGACAACCGGATCGAGTCGGTGGGCGCCGGCCTGGCCCCCGCCGGTCTGGAGAACGTCGTCCGCCGCGTCGACGGCACCGGCCATCTCGCCACGCCCGGTCTGATCAACACCCACCACCACTTCTACCAGTGGATCACCCGGGGCCTCGCCACCGACCACAACCTGTTCAACTGGCTGGTGGCGCTGTACCCGACGTGGGCGCGAATCGACGAGCCGATGGCCCGCGCGGCCGCACAGGGCTCCCTCGCCATGATGGCCCGCGGCGGAGTCACCACCGCCATGGACCACCACTACGTCTACCCGAGGGGCTCCGGCGACCTGTCCGGCGCGATCATCGGTGCGGCGAGCGAGATGGGAGTCCGCTTCACGCTCGCCCGCGGCTCCATGGACCGCGGCAAGTCCGACGGCGGACTGCCGCCGGACTTCGCCGTCGAGTCCCTCGAAGGCGCACTCGCGGCCACCGAGGAGACCATCGACAAGCACCACGACGCCTCCTTCGACGCGATGACGCAGATCGCCGTCGCCCCGTGCTCCCCCTTCTCCGTCTCCACCGAACTGCTGCGGCAGGGCGCCGAGCTGGCACGCCGCAAGAACGTACGGCTGCACACGCACGGCTCGGAGACCGTCGAGGAGGAGGAGTTCTGCAAGGAGCTCTTCGGGATGGGCCCCACCGACTACTTCGAGTCGACCGGCTGGCTCGGCCAGGACGTGTGGATGGCCCACTGCGTCCACATGAACGACTCGGACATCGCCGCCTTCGCCCGTACGGGCACGGGCGTCGCGCACTGCCCGTCCTCCAACGCACGGCTCGCCGCCGGCATCGCCCGGGTCCCCGACATGCTGAAGGCGGGCGTCCCCGTCGGCCTCGGTGTCGACGGCACCGCCTCCAACGAGTCGGGCGAACTCCACACCGAGCTGCGCAACGCGCTGCTCGTCAACCGCCTCGGCCCCCACCGCGAGGCCGCCCTGAACGCGCGCCAGGCCCTGCGCCTCGGCACGTACGGCGGTGCCCAGGTCCTCGGCCGCGCCGATCAGATCGGCTCGCTGGAGGCCGGTAAGCTCGCCGACCTCGTGCTGTGGAAGCTGGACACGCTCGCCCACTCCTCCATCGCCGACCCGGTGATCGCGCTCGTCTTCGGCGCGGCAGCCCCCGTATCGCTCTCCCTCGTGGACGGCAAGACCGTCGTCGAGGACAACCACCTGACCACGGTGGACGAGGACGCCATCGCCCGCTCCGCGCGGGACGAGGCACAGCGCCTGGCGCGGATCGCCGCACAGGGCTGACCCAAGCGTCCGGTCGAGGGGGACGGCCCTCGGCCGGAAGCCGTGGACCCGAGCGGGGTCCATGGCAGCCGTGACCGGGGGGTGCGGCACCGCATATCGGTGCCGCGCCTCCCGGGACGGTGACTCGTGTCTTCACACCCCCGAAGCACCGGGCTCACCGCTGCACCACTTCGCACCACCTCCCTGACACCCGCGTCGCCGCCGACGTGTAACCGACCGGAGGAACCGACCGTGGCCGCACAGCCCAGGTTTCCGAACGATGCAGACACACCCGCAGACGCGACAGCAGACGCAGACGCGGCACCGGCAGTACCTGACGCACCGGCAGTACCTGATGCACCGGCAGCACTTGACGCACCGGCAGAGAAGAAGCATCCGGTCGACGAGACCCTGCCTCCACTGAAGATGTTCACCAGCGGCCTTCAGCATGTGGCCGCGATGTATGCGGGTGTGGTGGCCCCGCCCATGATCGTGGGACCCGCCGTGGGGCTGAGCGCCACGGACACGGCCTTCCTGATGGGGGCCAGCCTCTTCACCGCGGGCATAGCCACCCTTCTGCAGACGCTCGGCTTCTGGAAGGTCGGCGCCCGGCTCCCGTTCGTCAACGGAGTCTCCTTCGCCGGTGTGACCCCGATGGTCGCCATCGGCAGGGACCGCGGAGCGGACGGCATCACCGTCATCTTCGGCGCCATCATCGTCGCCAGCGTGCTCGGTTTCCTCCTCACGCCGTACTTCTCGAAACTGGTCCGCTTCTTCCCGCCCGTCGTCACGGGCACCGTCATCACCCTCATCGGCGTGTCGCTGCTGCCCGTGGCCTTCACCTGGTCGCAGGGCGGCAACTCCACGGCCGACGACTACGGTTCGATGAAGAACATCGGCATGGCGGCCCTCACCTTCGTGATCGTGCTGGCCCTGCGCAAGGTCCTGCGCGGCTTCCTCCAGCAGATCGCGATCCTGCTCGGACTCGTCGCGGGCACGGTCATCGCGGCGCCGCTCGGCATGGCGAACCTCGACGCCATCAAGAACGCCGACATCGTCGGCTTCCCCACGCCCTTCCACTTCGGCGCGCCGCAGTTCGAGATCGCCGCGATCGTCTCCATGTGCGTCGTAATGCTCGTCTGTATGACGGAGTCGACCGCCGACATGCTCGCCCTCGGCAGGATCGTGGACCGGCCGGCCGACGAGCGGATCATCGAGGGCGGGCTGCGTGCCGACACCCTCGGCAGCGCCATCAGCCCGCTGTTCAACGGCTTCATGTGCAGCGCCTTCGCCCAGAACATCGGCCTGGTCGCGATGACGAAGGTCCGCAGCCGCTTCGTCGTCGCCGCGGGCGGCGGCATCCTGATCCTGCTGGGCCTGTGCCCCGTCGCCGCCTCGGTGATCGCGCTCGTACCGCTGCCGGTCCTCGGTGGCGCGGGCATCGTCCTCTTCGGCTCGGTCGCGGCGAGCGGCATCCAGACACTGGCCACCGCCGCCCTGGAGAAGGGCGAGAACGCGCTGATCGTCGCCGCGTCGGTCGGCATCGGACTCATCCCGATCGCCGCGCCGGAGTTCTACCACGCCTTCCCGAAGGACGCGCTCGTCGTCCTCGACTCCGGCATCTCCACCGGCTGCATCGTGGCGATCGCGCTCAATCTGGCCTTCAACCACCTGGGCAGGAAGGGCGGTTCGGACGAAGTGCAGCAGGACGCGCAGGGCAGTGGGAAGCCTGACGGGGTGACGGTGCCCGCGCCGGCGGCCGCTCTGCACTGAGCGGACCTTCGCCGATGACGGCGGGGAGGCAGACGCGCGAGAGGGCGCCTACCCCACGACGGGTACGCGTCCTCTCGGGCCGGCACCCCGCCGCGTGCGGCGGGTCCGTGGCTATCAGTCGATGTGGAAGCTGTCGCCGTAGACCTTCCAGTCCAGCGGCGTGTTCAGGTTGAGGTTGTTCTTCTGCACGAAGACCCGCTGGGCGGTGTCGACCCGGCTGGTGTCCTCGTGCGCCTCCTCCTGCTTCATCGCCCAGACACGGGCGTCGAGGAACGCGTTGAGGTAGCTCTTCTCGTCGCCGCCCTGGGCCGGGGGCCTGGCCTTGGCCATCGCCCGCTTGCGGATGCTGCTGAAGCCGGCCGGGTCGCCGCCGTCGCCGTGCATCACGATGGCGTCGTAGTAGATGAACTGGCCCAGCACGCCGACACCGTCGCTCTTGCCGCGGCTCACCGCCGGGTTGAAGTACACCCGGTCCCGCTCGTCGTTCTGCGCGGTCTTGAACGCGGGGTCCTCGGCCGCCTTCGTCCAGTCCTTGGTGAAGTTCGGGTCGAGGCCGGCGTGCGAGTCGCTGCCGTCGACGTTGCGCAGCGCGGGGAGGTACCTGGCGAGGACGTTGCCCGGCTTGCGCTTCGTGTAGAGCTCGACCAGGTCGAGCATGTCACCGGTGCCGGAACAGAACCCGATGATTCCGGCGGTGTAGCCGCGCCCGTCGCCGATGTCCTCGATGTACTTGTACTGGGCCTTCCAGTCCAGCGAGGAGTTCTCCGCGCTGGAGACGAGCTTCATGGCGATCTCCTTCTTCGCCGGGTCGTCGAGGCCGACGGCGGCCGGGGCCGCCGCGGTCGTGGAGGGAGTGTCGCTCGCGTCCGAAGGGGAGTTGGCCGCGAAGGCGGTGGCGGGAACCGCGATCAGTGTCACGCCGAGTGCCAAGCGGGGGAGGAACCTGAGCGGACTCTTGGCGCGCTTGTGGGGGGTGGGCACCTTGCCTCCATGAGGAGTTCGTCGTTCCGTCTTCTATTAGGAAGCTTTCCTATCAGGGTCGGGAACGACTCGTACACCCTTTCCCCGCAAGGAAATTCGACCCGATTACGGGCCGTGAATACCGAAGCGGCAGACCCGCGAGGTCAGCGCCCCGGCCACGCCATGAGGTTGTTGAAGAGCTCCGCCTGCTCGATCGCGTCGTCCAGGCCGTGATGCGTGTGCCGCCTCGTGGAGTGGAGTTCGGGCGGCATGGTCTTCTTGACGACCGCGCGCAGCGGAAGTCGCGCCTTGGTGGCGTACAGGGTCTTCATGTCGAAGCAGCCGGAGTGACCGAACGGACTCGCGCCGGTGAACCGGATCAGATACCAGTACGGGAACGTCCAGTCGTACGTGGCGGGGTAGCCGCACATCACCGGCTGCGCACCGGTGGAGACCTCCCGCACCCAGGCGGCGAACTCGGCCATGGCGTCGCCCGGTTCGCTGCCCTCGGCGATCAGCCTGTCCCGGTCCAGCCCGCTGACCGCGAGTGCCTCGGGCACGAAGTCCTCGCTGATGGGGCGCAGTTCGCGGTAGAACGTCCGCGCCTTCGGGTCCGCCGGCTCGTAGCCGTCGGCGTCCTGGCGGCCGGCCACGGCGGCGCCGAAGCTGATCATCGAGTAGGGGCCCGGGATCGGGCCGTCCGCCTCGACGTCGACGGAGACGTAGAGGCTGGGTTTCACGCGTGGTGCCGTACCTCGGGCCATACCGCGAGCATCGCATCGGGGCGGCTGCCGGCACATCTGCATTTCCGGGGCACGGCTTTGGCTCTGAGGGCGCGTCGGCACGGCCTCGGCTCTGAGGGCGCGTCGGCACGGCCTCGGCCCGGAGGGCGCGTCGGACGCATCGAGGGCGGGAGCCGGCATCGGAGGCGTTGTCAGACCTCCGTGACATGCTCGGAAGCATGGATCACGAGCAGGTTTTCGCCGGTCTGGACAGCGTGCGCTGGGCCGAGTTGGAGCATGCGTACGGCGAAGCCGACGACCTCCCCGGCATGCTGCGTGCGCTCGCGGGCGACGACGCGCAGGCGGCCGAGGCGCTCGACGAGCTGTGGAGCAGCATCCTGCATCAGGGGACGGTGTACCCCGCCACCGTGCAGGCCGTGCCCTTCCTGGCGCAGCTGGCCGCGGCAGGGACACGGACCGTCGATCTGCTGGTCCTGCTCGGTGGCATAGCGGAGAGCGACGACGTGTACGGGCTGCCCGATCCCGATGCGTGCCGGGCGGCCGTCGCGTCCCAACTTGCGCTGATCCTGCCGTTGTCGGCGTCCGAGGACGCGCGGGTGCGTCAGGCGGCGGTCTGGACGGCCGGCAGCACCGGTGCCGCATCCGCCCTTCCGCGGCTGCGCCGGCTGTGGGACGAGGAGAGCGAACCGGGAGTCCGGGCGGAGCTGCTCGCGGCACTGGTGCGGCTCGACTACCCGGATGCCGCGGATGCGGCCCTGGCGGCGATCGTTCCCGGCGAACCGGCCGAGCTGCGGATCGTCGCCGCCATGGCCTGCCTGGACGCCGGTCTGCCGTGGACGCCCGCACACCGGGACACCCTGGTGTCGCTGCTCCCGGCGGACCGGCATGTCGCCGGCCGCTTCGACCAGGCACGCACCGAGCCGCTGCACCATGTCGTCGACACGCTGCTGCGGCGCGACACGGACCAGGACCGCTCCTCGGCGTACGAGTTGATCCGGGCGGCACTCGCCGCCGGGGACCCCGAGGCCCGGAAGGAGGCGCTGTGGGCGGCCGAGCACGCCTGCGTGATCTCCCGCAGCGCCCCCGGGCGGCTGGCTCCCTCGCTGCTGGCCCTGCTGAAGGCCGGGGAGCACACGGCCTCCCTGCTGCCCATCCTCGACAAGCTCGGCGTCCATGCGCGGCCGGCGGCCCCGGCGCTGGCCGCGGTCGCCGCCGCGGGCGGCGACCTGGCGGACCGGGCACTCGCCGTGCTGGTGCGGGTCGCCCCGCACGAGGCCGCACCGCTGCTCGCCCGCGACCTCCCCGACCGCGCACGTGCCCTGGCGGCAGCGTGCGGGTTCCCCGGCAACCGGCCCGAGCGTGACATGCCGTACGCACCGGAGCTGCTCAACGCCATCCGCATCCGGCTGACCGACGACGAACTGGCGGGGAACGAACCGGTATGGCTGACCGGCCTGCTGGCGGACTGGGGCATACAGGCGGCCGCCGCCCTGCCCGAGCTGACCGCGGTGCTGGACCGCTTCCCGGCGGCCGTGCCCCAGGCGCTTGCGGCGGTCTGCCCGCCGGACAGCCGCGACGCCACCGCGGACGTCCTGCGACGAGCAGCCGTCACGGGCCCGCCGGAGGGCCGGTACGCGGCAGCCGACGCCCTGTGGAACCTGACGGGGGAGACCGGCCCGCTGGTGGACGAACTGAGGCGCCGGCTGGAGCAGAGCGCGGCGCCGGAAGCCTGCCGGACAGCGGGCGCGCTCGGAGAGGAAGGCGCCTGTCTGGTCCCGCAGTTGCGCTCGGCCCTGACCCCAGCGGGCCGCAAGCGCACCGTCCCCGAGCTCGACGCGGACATCCAGACCGCGCTCGCGCTGTGGCGGCTGACCGGCGAGGCGAACGAAGCGGTCGACGTGCTCGCGGGCGTCCTGGCCGAGGCCTCGGACGGGACCTGGACGCGCTGGTCGCTCCGGGAGGCAGCCCTGGCGGCCGCCCATGTGGGCCCGGCGGCACAGGCGTTGACACCCGCCCTGGAGGGTCTGCTGGACGATCCTTCCCACGCTCCGGCCGCGATCAGCGCCCTACGAGCGATCAGCGGCGGACCGGACCCTGTCCGTACGGCGGAGATACTCCTGACCTCCGTCGAGCACAACGCCGACGCCGACACAGCACTCGACGCCTTGGGCGCGCTCGGCCCCGACGCCCTGACGCCCCCGGTCAGCGCCCGGCTGAAGGCGCTGGCCGAACGCGATCTGCGGGTCGTGACGTCGGGAGTGGAGCCGGGAATCGTTCCGGCGGACGAGCGGCTGAGGGAGCGCGCACGGAAGCTGCTCGGGGCCTGACGGCGCATCGCGCGCCGCCGGCGGCGTCACGGAGGTGTCGGCCTCGATCGATGGCGGACCGGGATCCGGCCCGCCACCACACTGCACTTCCCGGGCCGCCTTCCGCCCGGATGCGCTCCCGGGGCCACCGCCCGCCCGGATGCGGCGCGAGAACGGCCCGGGTCAGTGTCCCGGCCGCCAGTCGGGACGCCGCCCGCTGAGCCCGATGACCCGGTCGAGCAGCGGCGCATCGGCGGGGACGTCGACGACGGGTCCGAACGCGTCGCCGCGAGCCTCCTCGTCCCCGGGCGCGGGCTTCATCATCCCGTACGACTCGCGCAGGCTCGCCTCGTCGCAGGCGTACTTCTGTCCCGTGGCCTGCGCCAGGTCCCAGCCGTGGACGACGAGCTCGTTCAGCGCCACGCGGCCGGCGATCGCGGCAGGAAAGGTGACCCCGCCGGCCTGCGTGTCCCCCTCCCACGCCTCGGGCACGGTCCAGGCCTCGGCCAGCTCGTCCAGCCGCTGCGGGAGCACGTCCCGCCAGTCGTCACCCAGGACGGGCCGCGAATCGCCGGGACTGGAGGCCGTCAACGGTCCGAGGTCCTTGCGGGCGGCATCGCGGAAGGCCGTCGACAGCATGACGACATGCGCCAGCAGCTCCCGCACGGCGTACTCGGGACAGGGGGTCGGATCCCCGAGCCGGTCGTCCGGGATGCCGGCGACGAGTCGCGCCACGGCGTCGGCGGCGGGGCGGAGATCGGGGGAAGAGGTCTGCGCTGTGGAGTCCATACCAGGGGAGACCGTGCCCGGGTCCGAAATTCATCGCTGGAGCATCCAGAGCCCGGGCGACAGGCTCTGACCTGCCTTTTGCCACCGTCGATTCCTGGAGCGCACGTGCCTGAAAACGGGTAAGCGTTTGATCCTGGTGGGATACAGCGACGGAATGCACTCGGAGCGGTCGATCGGCTACCCCTTGATGAACAAGAAGAAGGAAGCCGGTCTGCAGGCTGTATTCACCGAGCGGGCTCCCTGCCAGAAGTTGTCTTTCTGAGGACTCGGTGCATGTCGGTGCCTGGGCCGCCGAAATGTACCGGTCCCCGAGAAGTATCGGTCCTGGCTCGTCCTCGGGTATTTCCCCTATGCCACGGCGGCATTCAATCCGGAGGACAGCCGGGTCTACTCATTCGCCGACGACGGCGAGGGTGAACCTGTCCTGATCCATGAGAGTCTCGAATCTCTCGTGCGCGCTCTGATCGTTCTGAAGGAATCATGAAGGACAGGGCGGTGGACCCGGACCTCTCGCCCGAGCGGATCCGGATCAGCATCGAACCCTTCGACAGGAACCCCTTTGCCGACGAGGATTCTGCCTGGAGCCAGATCTACGAAGAAATGTCCGACGGCATCTTCTGACGGCACGTCCTCGAGCGAGGACGGCCCGGGCGTCCCACACCCCCGGGCTGCCAGGTCGTGTGCCCACGGGACAGCCCTCAGAACGATGTCTCGCGCACACTCGCCCGGTCCGACGGCTCCGTCGTCGCCGTGACCTCCGAGCGCTGCCGCTCGGCCGCGAACGTCACCGTCAACGTCTCCGGGGCGCTCTGCGTCGTACTCGCCGTGAAGCCCTGGTTCGGCACCGCCGAGATCAGACACACCCCGCCGCTGCCGTAGCGCACCGTGGCTTTGCCGCCCCGGGACGAGATGGTGTGCACTCCGGAGCCGCCCTCCTGGCAGCCCTGGTTGCCGGTCGGCTTCCCGTCGGACGGCGGATCCTGCGGGCTCGGCGTCGCGCGCGGTGTCGGCGGCCGTGACTCCCGCGGCTTGTCGGCCGTCTTCGTCGGCGCCGGCTCCGGCTGCCGCCGGGAGGCGCTCGGCGAAGGGGTGGGGCTCGGGGAGCGGGACGGGCGCGCCGAGGGCGTCGGGGAGGCGGCGAAGTCCTCGGGTGCCGACTGCGCCACCGGCGCCGTCGGCCTGGTCGAGCCGACCACGAAGTGGACCGTGAATATCACGGCCGTGACGCTGGCTGTCGTGCACGACAGCCAGATGAGCAGATAGCGCAGGTACCGGGGCACGGCACCATAGTGGCGGACCGGCTAACGTTCCTGCCCATGGCCTCCGTACTTGTCGTCGAGGACGACCCTGTGATCCGTGCCGCACTGACCGAGGTCCTCAGTGCGCACGGGTATGCGATCAAGACCGCTCACCAGGGTTTCGAAGCGCTGCGCGAGGTCACCCAGGCCCCGCCGGACATCGTCGTGCTCGACCTCGGACTGCCCGATCTGGACGGTCTCGACGTGCTGCGGATGATCCGCGGGATCTCCCGGGTGCCGGTGCTCGTCGCCACGGCCCGCGACGACGACCGTGAGGTCATCAGGCTCCTCAACGCGGGGGCCGACGACTACATGGTCAAGCCGTTCTCCGGCGGGCAGCTCGCCGCCCGGATCGCCGCCGTGCTGCGGCGGTCCGCGCCCGATGCGAACCGGGCCCGGGAGCCGGTCCTTAAGGTCACCGACCTCCGCATCGACACACTCGCTCGCACCGTGCACCTCGCCGGCCGCGAGCTCTCCCTCACACGGCGTGAGTTCGACCTGCTCGCCTACCTCGCCGCCAACGCCGACCAGGTCATGTCCCGTACGCGCATACTGTCCGAGGTGTGGCAACAGCCGTATCTGGAGGACCAGACGGTCGATGTCCACCTCTCCTCGCTGCGCAGAAAGCTGGGCGAGAAGGCTTCGCATCCCCGGTACCTCCACACCGTGCGCGGCATCGGGATCAAGCTGGTCAGCTCGCCATGAGACGCGCCCTGGCAGGAATCGCCCTCGCCGTGACCACGATGGTCGCGCTGTCCTTCCTCATCCCGCTGGCCCTGCTCGTACGCGAACAGGCCCGGGACCGCGTCACCACCGCCGCCGAGCAGCGGGCGGCCGCCCTGTCGCCGGTGCTCGCCCTGACGACGAAGCCGGCCGATGTGCAGCAGGCGGTCTCCGGCCTGGGCTCCGACGACCAACTGGCCGTACGGCTCCCGGACGGCGATCTCGTCGGCACGGTGCACGCCCCGCGGCAGGCACTGGAACGGGCCGTGAGCAAGCGCGAGACGCTGGCGATGGACACCGCCGACGGCTGGTTCTACCTGCAGCCCGTGGTCCTCGCCGAGGACCGGGTGGCCGTCGTCGAGTCGTACGTGCCCGGCGCGGATCTGACCCGCGGGGTGTGGGCGTCGTGGGGCGTGATGGCGCTGCTGGCCATCGGTCTGGTGGGCGGTTCGGTGCTGGTGGCCGACCGGCTGGGCGCTCGGGTGGTCCGCTCGTCGCGGAGCCTGAAGAGCGCGTCACTGGCACTGGGGTCCGGCGACCTCGACGTACGGGTGGATCCGGACGGGCCGCCGGAACTGCAGGAAGCCGGCGCGGCGTTCAACCACATGGCCGACCGTGTCGTCCAACTGCTCGCCATCGAGCGGGAGATGGTGGCCGACCTCTCGCACCGGCTCAGGACGCCGCTGACCGCGCTGTACCTGGAAGTGGACCTGATCAGGGGGTCACCCGGGGCCGGACGGATCACCGCGGCCGTCGAACAGCTCGAGACCGAACTCGACTCGATCATCACGGCGGCCCGGACTCCGCTGGCCGCCGGCCAGGCGGGCGGGACGGTGTCGTCGAGATCGTCGGAGATGGCCGAAGTGGTCGCGATGCGGCTCGACTTCTGGTCCGTGCTGGCGGCCCAGCAGGAGCGGCTGTGCGAGCGTTCCTTCACCCCGCGGCGTACGCCGGTCCGCTTCCCGGAGGACGAACTCGCGGCCGTCGTCGACGCGCTGATCGGCAACGTCTTCCGGCACACCCCGCAGGGCACCGCCTTCGCCGTACGGGTGGAGCGTGACGACCGGAGCGTGCGGCTGACGGTGGACGACGCGGGCCCGGGCTTCGCGGACCCGGAGACCGCGCTCACCCGCGGGGTCAGTGTCGGCGGCTCCACGGGGCTCGGCCTGGACATCGTGGCCAGGGCGGCCCGTGACGCGGGCGGGGAGCTGGAGATATCGCGGGGGCCGATGGGGGGCGGACGGGTACGGGTGTCGTTCGCGCTGGCGGACGCGGGGGGGTAGGCAGACGGTCGGGCGGGACCGGTCAGGTCCTGCGCTGCCGGCCGGACCGGTCAGGTCCTGCGGTGCTGAGCGGACCCGGTCAGCGGCGGGCGCCGAAGTTCTGGGTCCACCAGGGGCCGCCGTCGCCGACGTGCACGCCGACGCCTATCTCCTTGAACGAGCAGTTCAGTATGTTCGCGCGGTGGCCGGGGCTGTTCATCCACGAGTCCATGACCGAGGCGGCGTCCGCCTGGCCGCGGGCTATGTTCTCGCCCAGCGTGGACCAGGCGTATCCGGCGGCCTCCACCCGGCTGGTCATGGTGGATCCGTCCGGACCGGTGTGGGACATCACGCCGCTCGCGGCCATGACATCGCTGTAGTCGTCGGCGGCCTCGGTCAGCTGCGCGTTCGCGGTCAGGGGTGAGCAACCGGCGGACGCGCGCTCCTTGTTGACGAGGGCGAGGACCTGCGCCTCGGCGCCGTTCGAGCTGCCGCCGTCCGAATCGCCCGACCCGCCGGACCCGGAGCCGGACCCACCGGACACCGGGCCCGACGCGCGCCCTCCGCCGCTGCCGCCCGTGCCCTTGGCGCTCTTCGCGTTGGTCTTCGGGGCGGTCGTCGGGGTCTTCTTCGCCTTCGGCCTGACCGGCACGCTCTTGGTCGGGCTGGGCGTGGCCGACGGACTGGGACTCGCGGACGCGGACGCCGAGGGAGAGGCGCTGCCCGTGGTGTCCTCGCCCGCGGCCGTGTCGGGCAGGGCGTCGGCGGCACTGGCCGCCACGCGCTCCCCCTCGCCGCCCTGATCCCCGCCACCGGTGAGCAGGGTGGCCCCTACGCCGGCCGTGACGGTGAGCGCGCCCAGTGCCAGGACGAGGTTCCGCTTGCCGGGCCCGTCCTTGCGGCGGGCGTGGGAGCGGGATCGAGCGGCACGGTGGGAACTCATGGTCAGGCACCTCGTCGATTCGGCGAGCCGGTTAACCCCGGTGGGCGCGCGGACGCGCCCACCGGGACTGTGGGGGGTTGCCGAAGGAGCCTATGGCGGACGGGGGCCGGGGAGGGGGCCCGGAAGGGCTTCTTCAACAAGCCCTAAGGAAGCCATAAGACTCCGATCGGGCGGGCGGGGGCTCGGGGTGGTCGCATGCCCTGCGGGGGCGGACGTGCTTCTGCCCATGGGCGGGGCTGGTTCGCTTGTCGGCGCGGCCGGAAATCTCAGAAGACGTCGCTGGGAATCGGATGCTTCCTCTGATCAACTCGCAGGTGCCAGCAGGGTCAACCGTGGAACGGCGGCGAGGGCGATCAGCGTGGGCGCGGCGAATACCAGCGGCGCGGCGGCCCGCTTTGACGAAGAGCGGCGCCAGCACTCCGGTGACCGTAGTGGAGATCAATCCCAGACCGGCCGCCACGCGGAGTGCACGGTCTCCCGTGGTGCTCGTCTCGACCACGTAGGCGTCGTTCCTGGCCTTGATCATGTGCATCCTCGTTCGACAGGCGCAGATGCAGTTGTTTCGTTTGCGGACGTGATCCCCAAGACGCGGTAACTGTAGCGAGCCTTCCCAACGTGGTTGCTAGTGTTGGTCGTTGATGCAGATCGGGGCGGGGGCAACGATGACGTTCGATGACGAGTGGGCACAACTGAAGTCCGAGGCGCAGGACAGTCGATCTGCGCAAATGCGACTCAATGCGGCGGCGCCCGATCCGGGTGGGTCGGGTTCGGGGATGAAGCCCGATCTGGTGGTCCGCCAGGACGATCTGGGCAAGGTCGGCAACGAGGCGTTCCGGGTCCATGGCGAGCTGCAGAAGAAGGCCGACATAGCGGGCGCGGGCATGGGCAAGGCCGGGGCAGGGTCGACCGCCCGAGCCGCCGCCGAGCTGAAGAGCCGGAACCTCACCGCGGGTGACGAGCTGTACACCACGCTCGAGGTCTGGACCGCGCAGCTAAAGACCGTGCTCCAGATGTGTGCGCACATCTCGAATCACCTGGACTTCTCGAAGAAGTTGCATGCCAACGACGAGGCGCAGATCGCTGCCGCACTGAAGCGGCGGGACGGTTCAGCGGTGCCGGCGTCCGAGATGTCGAAGTACGTCAAGTAAGCGGGGGGCTGGGTAGTGGGGGCATTCACGTACACGAACCTCATCGAGGTGGACCTCGGCAAGCTGAACGCGGCAGCCGATGACTGGAAAACCATGGTCGGCGGACTGGAACTGCTGAGGACCGATGTCTACAGCGGTCTGGTGCAGCTGTCCGACGGGGCGCGGTGGGCCGGTGTGAATGCCGGGGTCACGAAGGACTTCGTCCGTATGACAGCGAAGGAGGTCTGGGACCTGCACCGAGAGGCCAAGAGCATCTCGGGCGTGCTGGAGGACGCGCACAGCGAACTGACGCGCATCCAGAAGCGGGCAAAGGAGCTGACCGCGGAAGCCCGGAAGGGCGGGTCCAACAGTACGGACGAACCGGACCCCGGCCTGTTGGTGATGGACGGCCCCGGCGGCACGGTGAAGGTGATGGAAGCGATCTGCGACGCCAAAGGGACGTCGCAGCGCACGAAGGACCTCATGCAGTGGTACGCCGACACGCTTTCCGGGCTGGTCGCCCACGCAGCGGAGATCGACGCGGCGGTGTCCCGGGCGCTGAAGAAGAGCCATGGCGGCGACCCGCACAACGCAGGCCACGCGACGTACACCTCGCTCGATGAAGATCAGCTGCCACGCGCCATGAAGCTGGCCTCCCTCGGTGATGACGCGAACGTGGCGCAGCGAGCTGAACTGCGACGGCTGTGGCAGTCCTTGAGCCCGCAGGCCCGTGCTGAACTCTGGACGGGTCACAAGGACGATCTCCTGTCAGCGGGCCTTCTGACTCCGACAATCAAGCGGGCTGCCCCCGACCGCGGGTCAGGGCCGCACGGGGTCGAGGAGCCCGGAGCGGAAGAGCGCAGGACGCGGGAGAAGATGAACGTGATCGCCGAGCTGGCGGACTGGAAGGGCGACAACGACGCATCCCGCCACATGGCCCACTACCTGGGGAACAGCGGGGACGACATGGACCTGCCCGTCGACAAGATGATGACCGACGATCCACGGTTCAGATCCCACATCGAGGACGACATCAGGGAGCGCCAGGACGCGTGGCGCGAGCAGGCTCTGGCGGAATTCAGGAGAAACGGGGGACAACCGGTCTCAATGCCTGTCGAAACGGCGAACCGGGACTACAGCTTTCAGAAGGAGGAAAACAAGAACTGGTTCTACGCGATCGGCTCCACCCGGTCGAACGTCACCGGCGTGGTCACCGTGGTGCCGGATGCCAATGGCGAGCCCAAGGTAGGCCTCGACTACCAGGCCAACGCCTGGGACCGCTACAACTGGGACAAGGACAAGGGTGTGACCATCGAGATTCCGGGATTGCCGTCGATGAGCATTCCGGACGGGCAGATGGCCCGCCTGCACACCACTGGCATTGCCCAGGAGTTCGACATGGTAGGCAGCAGTTCGGTCAAGCACTACGACCTGGGCGGCTCCGCCCCGAACGGCGACCCTCTCCCGAAACCCGACGAGCCAGGGCGTGAGGGTGGGCGTACGGATCCCGGGCGTGAACAGCAGGAAGGCCGGTAGAGGTCCATCAATGAACAGCACCAGTAGTGACCCCTCTCGGAGGCGGCCCGCGCGCCGGGTGCGGGTCGTCGGTGTCGTGCTGCTGGCGGTCATCGCCTGCGTTGCTGCGGCAGTCGGGGGGTTCGCGTACCTCGCCGACGATGGGTCGTCGGATCAGGCGGACGGCGAGAAGAACTGCTGCTGGGAAAGCGGAGCCACAGCTGCGTGGATCGGCGAGCAGATCGGCATCCGCATCCCGAAGACGGCTTCGGACCGACGGGCCGGATACAAGACCGGCAGCCGCCACGACACGGGGTTGCTCGCCTTCACCCTCCCCAGCCCGGAGGCGGACGGGTACACGTCCCGGCTGATCCGGCCGGGTACCAAGATGATCCGGAACTTCCATCCCGAGGAGAAGGATTACCGCCCGGCGGCCGCCTTCGCCCACCTCGAGCTGCCGGAGCCGGAGACCTTCGTGGAAGGGCTGCGCCGGGTGAGCCTCTGCCCTGATGACCTCACGACCCCTGAGGGTCAGTACCTGCGCCGTTGTATCGACCTCTTCGCGCATGAATTCAGGCCGGGCAGTACCCGTATCTATGTCAGGTCGACGATCGAGCCCGGCCTGACGCCACCCCCGGCGAACGGCAAGTAACAGGATCGGCCCACGCCATCCAGGTTGAGGTGGCGCTGGCCTCCGCCCGCGAGGCCGGCCGTGCGGGCCACCTGCGCTTGCCCCCCATGCGGGATGCGGCACCGACGAAGGTGCCGGACCCCTTGTGAGCGGCCCCCGACTGTGGCATATAGGTCTGGACCATTGCCCGTCGTCCGCGGAGGCCCGACCGTGCAACGTCCCCCCACACTCGCCGCGTTGACCTGTGCGGCCGCTCTGCTCCTCACGGCCTGTGGCGGCGAGGAGAAGGACACCACCAGCCCGAGCACCCCCTCCGGCGTCAGCGCGCAGGCGGGGAGTGCCACGTCCGTCCACGTCATGTGGCAGCACGCCACCGACGACACCGCCGTCACCGGATACGAGGTCTTCCAGAAGGGGACCAAGGTCAAGTCGCTGCCGGCCACCAAGCAGATGGTGGACATCGACCGGCTCGCGCCGAAGACCGCCTACAGCTTCACCGTGCGGGCGCGGGATGCCGCCGGGAATCTGTCGAAGGCGAGCGCCGCGACAGCCGTCACCACTCCGGCTCCGACGCCGGAGGACAAGGAGGCGCCCACGCGGCCGGCCACACTGAAGGGCAAGGTCGACGGGGGCCGGGCGGTGACCCTCAGTTGGGGGAAGTCCGCGGACAACAATCAGGTCACCTCGTACGACATCTACCAGGAGGACACCCGTATCCACAGCGTGTCCGGTACCGAGACGACCGCCCAGGTCACGGGGCTGCGGCCGGGGACGGTCTACACGTTCACCGTGCGCGCCCGTGACGCGGCGGAGAACTCGTCTCCCGACAGCGCCGCGGTCGACCTCACCACGCCTGCGGCACCCGGCAAGGGCCCGAGCACGGCTCCCACCGGCCTCAGGGCGACGGCCCGCAAGGGCAGCATCGACCTGACCTGGACCCCGCCGGACACCGGAGGGGAGCCCGTGGATGCCCACGAGTTGTACCTCAACGGGAAACCGGCGACGACGATCGTGTGGGGCACGATGCCGACGGGCCCGACGGCGACGTACACGATGACGGTCACCGACAAGCCGGGCACGCGGTACAGCATCAAGTTGCGGGCGAAGCTGCCGGACGGGAAGTGGGGGGACTTCTCGGCGCAGCGGACGGTCGTGGTGCGGTAGGGGCCGGCCACGCTCGGCACAATGGGGCCGGCCCCACCCGCCCTCACCTGCCGAAAGGCGTCACCCCGTGAACACCCCCGCCGCCTCCGCACCCGCCCCCACCCATCGCGTCCAGATCGAGTACTGCACCCAGTGCCGCTGGCTTCCCCGTGCCGCGTGGCTGGCGCAGGAGTTGCTCACCACCTTCGAGGCCGAGCTGGACGAGCTCGCCCTCAAGCCCGGGACCGGTGGGGTGTTCGTCGTGCGGGTCGACGGGGACGTCGTGTGGGACCGGCGCGAGCAGGGGTTTCCCGAGCCGACCGCCGTCAAGCGGCTCGTGCGGGACCGCGTGGCGCCAGGACGGACGCTCGGGCACTCCGACAGGGCGGCGGAGTAGACAGTCGGTCCGGCCGGACACGACGACGCCCCCGGTGCTGTGCGGTACCGGGGGCGTCGATTCGGTGCGGCAGATCAGCCGCGGAGCTGCTCGTACGCCGACAGCGTCAGGAAGTCCTCGTAGTCCTCGTCCAGCGCGACCCTCAGCAGCAGGTCGTGCGCCTGCTGCCAGTTGCCGGACTCGAAGGCCTCGTCGCCCAACTCGGCGCGGATGGCGACCAGTTCCTCCGCGGCGACCTTGCGGGCCAGTTCCGGTGTGGCCCGCTCGCCGTTCTCGAAGACCACGCCCGCGTTGATCCACTGCCAGATCTGCGAGCGGGAGATCTCGGCGGTGGCCGCGTCCTCCATCAGGTTGAAGATGGCGACCGCGCCCATGCCCCGCAGCCAGGCCTCGATGTAGCGGATGCCGACCTGGACGGCGTTGCGCAGGCCGTCGTACGTCGGCTTGGCGTCCAGGGAGTCGATGGCGATCAGGTCGCCGGCCGCCACCGAGACGTCCTCGCGCAGCCGGTCCTTCTGGTTGGGCTCGGCGCCCAGGACCGCGTCGAAGGAGGCCATCGCGATCGGGACCAGGTCCGGGTGCGCGACCCAGGAGCCGTCGAAGCCGTCGCCCGCCTCGCGGTCCTTGTCGGCCTTGACCTTCTCGAAGGCGACCTTGTTGACCTCGGCGTCGCGCCGGGACGGGATGAACGCCGCCATGCCGCCGATGGCGTGCGCGCCGCGCTTGTGGCAGGTGCGGACGAGCAGTTCGGTGTACGCGCGCATGAACGGCGCCGTCATCGTCACCGCGTTGCGGTCCGGCAGCACGAACTTCTCGCCGCCGTCACGAAAGTTCTTGACGATCGAGAAGAGGTAGTCCCAGCGGCCCGCGTTCAAACCCGACGCGTGGTCGCGCAGTTCGTAGAGGATCTCCTCCATCTCGTACGCGGCGGTGATCGTCTCGATGAGGACGGTCGCGCGGACGGTGCCCTGCGGGACGCCGACGTAGTCCTGGGCGAAGACGAAGATGTCGTTCCAGAGGCGGGCCTCCAGGTGCGATTCCGTCTTCGGCAGATAGAAGTACGGACCCTTGCCCAGGTCGATCAGCCGCTTGGCGTTGTGGAAGAAGTAGAGGCCGAAGTCGACCAGCGCGCCGGGGACCGGGCGGCCGTCGAGCCGGAGGTGGCGCTCGTCGAGGTGCCAGCCGCGGGGACGCATGACGACGGTCGCGAGCTCGTCGGCGGACTTCAGGGCGTACGACTTCCCGGACTTCGGGTCGGTGAAGTCGATACGGCGCTCGTAGGCGTCGATCAGATTGAGCTGGCCGAGGACCACGTTCTCCCAGGTGGGGGCCGAAGCGTCCTCGAAGTCGGCGAGCCAGACCCTGGCGCCCGAGTTGAGGGCGTTGATGGTCATCTTGCGGTCGGTCGGACCGGTGATCTCCACGCGGCGATCGTTCAGTGCCGCGGGGGCCGGGGCGACCTTCCAGGAGTCGTCCGCGCGGATGGCGGCCGTGTCCGGGAGGAAGTCCAGGGTGGAGGTGCGGGCGATCTCGGCGCGGCGTTCACCGCGGCGGGCGAGCAGTTCGTCACGCCGGGGCGTGAACCGCCGGTGCAGCTCGGCCACGAAGGTGAGTGCCGCGTCCGTGAGGACCTCTTCCTGCCGGGGCAGGGGCTCGGCTTCGACGATGGCCAGCGGGGACGGCGCTGGTGCGGACATGAGCTGTCACTTCCTTCAGCGGGCGATGCCTGACGGCCGCCGGGCGCAGGGATACGGCACTCGGTGCCGCAAGAGCCGAGACGCGGTCGCGGGCGCTTGTGTGGAGTCGGGCGCTTCTGACCAGTGGATAGTAGTTTCCTCATGGTGGAAGTTCAATGGTTTGTTGATATCGAGATTCTCCGGGTCGACAGACCATGGCTCTGAGTGCCACGCCGTTCACTCAAGGTGTGTCAGATCCTCCGTCGTGTCGATGTCGTACGCCTCCGCGATGTCGCCGCACTCGACCAGCTCGATCACGTCGGCGTGTTCCTTCAGATACGCGCGCGCACCGCGGTCGCCCACCGCGCTCGCCGCGATCGCCTTCCAGTGGTCCGCACCGAAGAGGACCGGGTGCCCGCGTTCTCCCGCGTAGGAGGCCGCGGCGAGCGCGTCCCGGGACCGGTACGCGGCCCGGACCCGCGCCACCGCGGGCGCGCCGATCCCCGGCTGGTCCACCAGGCAGACGAGCGCGGCGTCAGCGGCCGTCGGCGTCAGGGACTCCAGTCCGGTGCGCAGGGACGACCCCATGCCCTCCGGCCAGTCCGCGTTGTCGACGACGACGCAGCCGGACAGATCGGCCTCCTGTCGTACGCGATCCGCCGCCGCGCCGAGGACCACGTGCACGGTGTCGCAGCCGCCCTCGCGCAGCACCCGTACCGCGTGCTCCACCAGCGGCCGCCCGCGGTGCGACAGCAATGCCTTCGGACGGCCTCCGAGGCGCCGCCCGCCGCCCGCGGCGAGCAGCAGTCCGGCGACGACGGGTTCATTCGGTGCGTGTGTCATGAGGACTCCCTACCTCAAATATGGGCGAAGTGCCGGGCGTCCGGTACTCCGTGAGGGTGGGGCTGCAACCGGACGGGCCGTGCCCGTCGTCCGACCTGGAGAGGCGTGGGTGACCTCGGATAGGGTGCACCGGCCAATACTGAAGTTCGCCATGGGGGACACGAGTCGATGAGTGGGCGCACACACCAGGGGGTCTTCCAGCCGCTGGGCGAGGACGACCCGAAGCACGTCGCTGGTTACAAGATCGTCGCTCGTCTGGGCGCGGGAGGCATGGGCAAGGTCTACCTCTCGTACACGCCCGGCGGCCGGCCTGTCGCCATCAAGGTGATCCGGCCCGACTTCGGCCAGGACGCCGAGTTCCGGCGGCGCTTCGCCCAGGAGGTCCAGGCCGCGCAGCGTGTGCAGGGGCTGTTCACCGCGCCGGTCATCGACGCCGACGCCGAGGCCGAGCAGCCCTGGCTCGCCACGGCGTACGTCCCCGGGCCCTCCCTCGCCGACGCGGTCGCCGAACACGGCAAACTCCCCGTCGAGACCGTGCTGTTGCTCGTCGCCGGCATCGCCGAGGCGCTGCAGATCATCCATGGCGCGGGCATCGTCCACCGCGACCTCAAGCCCGCGAACGTGCTGCTCGCCGTCGACGGGCCGCGAGTCATCGACTTCGGTATCGCCCGCGCGGCCGACGCCACTTCGCTGACCAGCAGCGGTGTCACCATCGGTACGCCCTCGTTCATGGCGCCGGAGCAGGCGGCGGGCAGTCATGTCACGCCGGCCACCGACATCTTCGCGCTCGGCCAGGTCGCGGCGTACGCCGCAACGGGCAGGGCCGCGTTCGGCGAGGGCACCTCGCACGGTGTGCTCTACCGGATCGTGCACGAGGAGCCCGACCTCACCGAACTTCCGGAGCAGCTGCGGGAGTTGGTCACGCGCTGTCTGGCGAAGGAGCCGGAGGCGCGGCCCTCGGTGGCCGAACTCCTCGCGATCTGCCAGGCCGCCAACGCCGACACGGTGTTGCGCCGGCCCGAGGAGTGGCTGCCGGGAGCGGTGGCCGCGGAGATCACCACACGCAAGGCCGCGCCCGCGCCGCCGGCGACTCCGCCGGCCGGGCATGCCCCCGCTGCTCCCGCGCAGCCGCCGGCCCAGCCCCCGGCTCCTGCCCATACACCGGACACCGGCTCTACGCCGGTGCCGCCCGGCGTGCCCACGCCGACCGCGGCCGTCGCCCCCTCGACCCCGCCGCCCGGCTTCGGCCCCGCGCCGCAGAACCCGGCGTACGGCTATCCGAACGCGCAGGCGTCCCACCTGCAGGCGCCACACCAGCAGTCGGCTCACACCCCGCCCCCCCAGCAGCAGCACCCTCAGACGCCTCCTCCGCATGCGCAGCCGACCCACCAGCAGCCGACCCACCAGCAGGCGGCCCACTCGCAGGCGGCCCACCCGCAGGGGCCGGGGACGGCGCCCACGCCGCAGTACGGCTATCCACCGCACCAGTACACGATCGGCGGGCCCACCGGTCACCTCACGCCCGCCCCGGCGAAGAAGAAGACCGGTCGCAATCTGGCCATCGCCGTCGTCGCCACCGTCGTGCTCGGCGCGCTGGTCGGCGGCGGAGTGTTCCTGGCGCTGTCCGGCGAGGAGGACGGCAAGGACAAGGCGTCGCAGAGCCAGGACAAGGGCGAGGACAAGGGCGATCAGGGGCCCGCCACCGAAGACCCCTCCGACACCGCACCGGAGACCGGCGGAGACAAGTCCTCCGAGCCGGTGAAGGACCCCGAGCCCAAGACGTACACCGGGCTCAACGTCGTGGACGGCTACCACATCACCCTCGGGGACGAGCCGGTGAAACCGGTCGCCGACGACGCCTCCAACTCCGATGTCTCCTACTCATGGGACCTCGGCTGGATCCAGGTCGAGAACGCCAAGCTGATCCTGCTGCGCACCGGGCAGGCCGCCGACCTGGACACGTGCCGCAGCGAGACCCGGTACGCAAGCAGGCTCGAGACGGAGAATCTGTCGAAGGGCGCCAAGTTCTGCGTGCTGACCGAGTCCGGCAACGTGGGAGTGGTGACCTACCAGGGGAAAGCCCCGGATTCGGACCCCAGTCGCTTCATCACCCTCGACGTGACCGTGTGGCGCGGCGCCATCGACCCCGTACAGCCGACGTCCTGAATTCGGTCCATGCGGTGGCGCGCACGGACCCGTATGGCGTTAACTTGCCCGCGACCCTGGGTGTCCGGCCAACAACGGTCGGTCAGAGGCCGGCACAACGACGTGCGAGGGGGAGAGCTTTGTTGCGGAGCGTGGGGCAGACGCGGGTGACAGGGAGCGGCGAGGACCCGAGGACGACGGAGCTGCGCGCTGCCGTCGCCCGGCTCCGCCGTGAACTCGCCGGTCACCCGGCGGAGTTCCCCGACCGGGACATCGCCGAGGACGAACTCGCCGTGCTGGCGGCGATGGTCGCGGCCGGTGATCCGGAAGTCCCCCGGATGCGGCGATCGCTGCTGCTGATCGCCGGGGCGATCGGGTCGGTGAGCGCGCTGGCACCGGCGCTGATGCAGGTACGCAACGCAATGGACCTCTTCGGCGAAGTGCCGCGCTGACGCCGGCGGTACGGCTGCCTGGCACCGCCCCGCGGGGCATGCACACGCGGGACAGGCAGGACCGCACCGGGAACGTACCCGCCTGCGGCCGGGCTCCTCGCCCCGCCGCAGGCGGTGTCACTTCACGAGCAGGTGCAGGATCGTGACCACGGCGATGCCGACGAGAAGTGCGGTTCCGAGCGCGTGCGGGGTGAAGGAACGCGACGGCGGGCGAACAGGTCCCTGTGTCCAAGTCGCAGATGCCCCTGGCCGAGCTGCTCCAGGTGCGCGAGCGGACGCAGAGGCCGGAACACCCGGTCACCCTGGAGAACCCGGCGCCTCCTGGTGGGGTGCACAAGCATGGCGGGTGATGTGGCCGGTGCGGTCGACGCATGTGCCGAGCTGCTTCCGGTGCAGCAGCGGGTGCTGGGACCGGAGCATCCGCGCACGCTCGCCACCCGGCACGAGCTCGCCGTTCTGCGGGGCGTGCTGGGTGATGTCATCGGTCGGACGGAGGCCTTCACCGAGCTGCTTCCGGTGCAGGAACGGGTGCTGAGGCCGAAGCACCCGGACACGCTCCGCACCATCTGCTCCACCGACGCCTCCAGGCGCATGGCACCAGCGGCTGGACCCCTCGATCGCGCTGAGTGCTCAGCGCGACGGGGGGCGGCGCGGACCGCCCGGATCGTCAGCCGTTCCCGCCGGCCGTGTTCGCCAGCGCCGTCGACAGTTCCTGCGCGACCTCCTGGAGGATGGGGACGATCCTCTCCGTAGCCGCCTCGGTGACCCGTCCGGCGGGGCCCGAGATGGAGACCGCCGCGGCCGTCGGCGAGTTCGGCACGGACACCGCGAGGCAGCGCACGCCGATCTCCTGCTCGTTGTCGTCCACCGCGTAGCCGCTGGCCCGGACCAGCTCCAGCGCGTCCAGGAAGCCCTCGGGCGTCGTGATCGTCTTCTCGGTGGCGGCCGGCATGCCCGTCCTCGCCAGCAGGGCCCGCACCTCGTCCGGGGGAGTGTTCGCCAGGAGCGCCTTGCCCACACCTGTGGAGTGCGGCAGGACCCGCCGGCCGACCTCGGTGAACATGCGCATGGAGTGCTTGGACGGCACCTGGGCCACGTAGACGATCTCGTCGCCGTCGAGCAGCGCCATGTTCGCCGTCTCGCCGGTCTCCTCGACCAGGCGGGCCAGATACGGACGCGCCCAGGTCCCGAGCAGTCGGGACGCGGACTCGCCGAGACGGATCAGCCGGGGGCCGAGCGCGTAGCGGCGGTTGGACTGCTGGCGTACATAACCGCAGGCCACGAGCGTGCGCATGAGGCGGTGGATCGTGGGCAGCGGCAGACCGCTGCTGGCGGAGAGTTCGCTCAGTCCGACCTCGCCGCCGGCGTCGGCCATTCTCTCGAGCAGATCGAAGGCACGCTCCAGGGACTGCACGCCGCCGCTGTTCGCGGCCTTGGCTGCATCGGTGGTGCTGGCGCTGGACGTCGGCACGGCAACGGTCCTTTCGGGCAGGGCGGGCAAGTCAGCAGCCTACCGGGCGGCTGCGACCGGCACGCTGCTCCCTTCACGGCGTCTCTGCCGGTCAGGGGGTGTTTGTCCCTGTGTCGGCGGACACCTCCGACAGCGCTCGGCGCCCGCCTTGGTGGAAGCAACGTTCTGCCTTGTGAAATCTTACTTCCACTTTGTGGAAACGTCCAAGGGGTGGGTTCGAGCTCGGTGAATCCATGCCTCCGGGGTGGTTCGCTCGCGCGCGTGCGGTCAGGGGGGATGATCCCTCCGCAGGTCACGGGCGCCGTCGGTGACCCGGAGGGGTCTTGACGGACCGCACCGAGGAGTGAAGACTCCTTCAACAGTTCGTTGAATTTTTGCGGCACGGAACGGAAGTGAGGGGCACGGGTGGCCGATGTGGACGTGAACCTGGTACTGCGCTCGACGCGGGTGATCACCCCGGACGGAACGCGGGCCGCGGCGGTCGCCGTCGCCGGCGGGAAGATCGCGGCGGTGCTCCCCTACGACGCCGAGGTGCCGGCCGGGGCCGGGCTGGAGGACGTCGGCGACGACGTCGTCCTCCCCGGTCTCATCGACACCCACGTCCATGTGAACGACCCCGGCCGCACCGCGTGGGAGGGCTTTTGGACCGCCACCCGCGCCGCCGCCGCGGGTGGGATCACCACGCTTCTCGACATGCCCCTCAACTCCCTTCCGCCCACCACGACCGTCGACAACCTGCGGACCAAGCAGGACGTCGCACGGCCCAAGGCCCACGTGGACACGGGCTTCTGGGGTGGCGCGATCCCGGACAACACCAAGGATCTGCGGGCCCTGCACGACGCCGGAGTCTTCGGCTTCAAGTGCTTCCTGTCGCCGTCCGGGGTGGAGGAGTTCCCGGAACTCGACCAGGAGCAACTGGCCCGCTCCATGGCCGAGATCGCCGGCTTCGGCGGACTGCTGATCGTGCACGCCGAGGACCCGCACCACCTGGCCGCCGCTCCCCAGGAGCCCGGCCCCCGGTACGCGGACTTCCTCGCCTCCCGGCCCCGTGACGCCGAGAACACCGCCATCGAGAACCTGATCACCCATGCCAAGCGGCTGAACGCGCGGGTCCACGTCCTGCACCTGTCGTCCAGCGACGCACTGCCGCTGATCGCCGCCGCCAAGGCGGAGGGGGTACGGATCTCCGTCGAGTCCTGCCCGCACTTCCTCACCCTCACCGCCGAGGAAGTCCCGGACGGTGCCACGGAGTTCAAGTGCTGCCCGCCCATCCGTGAAGCCGCGAACCAGGACGCGCTCTGGGCCGGCCTGGCCGACGGCACCATCGACTGCATCGTCTCCGACCACTCACCCTGCACCACCGACCTCAAGACTCCGGACTTCGCCTCGGCCTGGGGTGGTATCTCCTCGCTGCAGCTGGGACTCCCGGCGATCTGGACCGCGGCACGCGGGCGCGGCCATTCCCTGGAGGACGTCGTGCGGTGGATGTCCGCCGGCCCGGCCGAACTCGCCGGGCTGACCCACAAGGGCGCCATCGAGGCCGGCCGTGACGCCGACTTCGCCGTCCTCGCCCCGGACGAGACCTTCACCGTCGACCCGGCGGAGCTGTACCACCGCAACCAGGTCACCGCGTACGCGGGCAAGACCCTGTACGGCGTCGTGCGTTCGACCTGGCTGCGGGGCGAGCGCATCGCGGAGAACGGCACCCTGGCGGAGCCGACCGGCCGTCTGCTCGAAAGGAACAACTGACCGTGTCCATCCCTTCCTTCACCGGTGACGCCAGCCCCTACGGCGGCGGCGACCCGTACGCCGACTACCGCACGGCCGACTTCCCCTTCGCGCACCACGCCGACCTCGCCGACCGGCGGCTGGGCGCGGGCGTCATCGCCGCCAACGACGAGTTCTTCGCCGAGCGCGAGAACATGCTGAAGCCCGAGGCCGCGGAGTTCGACCCCGAGCACTTCGGCCACAAGGGCAAGATCATGGACGGCTGGGAGACCCGCCGCCGGCGTGGCGTGGGCGCGCAGCAGCCGCATCCGACCGACGACGACCACGACTGGGCGCTCGTACGCCTCGGGGCGCCCGGCGTCGTACGCGGCATCGTCATCGACACCGCGCACTTCCGCGGCAACTACCCGCAGGCCGTCTCCGTCGAGGCGACCGCGGTGGCCGGGTCCCCCTCGCCGGAGGACCTGCTCGCGGACGATGTGAAGTGGACCGCGCTCGTACCGCGGACGGCCATCGGCGGCCACGCGGCCAACGGCTTCGCCGTCGACGTCGAGCAGCGCTTCACACACCTGCGCGTCAACCAGCACCCCGACGGCGGCATCGCGCGACTGCGGGTGTACGGAGAGGTGGCACCCGACCCGGCGTGGCTCGACGCGCTGGGCACCTTCGACCTCGTCGCACTGGAGAACGGCGGCCGGGTGGAGGACGCGTCCGACCGCTTCTACTCCCCGGCCACCAACACCATCCAGCCGGGGCGCTCGCGCAAGATGGACGACGGCTGGGAGACCCGCCGCCGCCGGGACAAGGGCAACGACTGGATCCGCTACCGGCTCGTCGAGCAGTCCGAGATCCGCGCGGTGGAGATCGACACGGCGTACCTGAAGGGCAACAGCGCGGGCTGGGCGGCGATTTCGCTGCGCGACGGGGACGCGGGGGAGTGGGCGGAGATCCTCCCGCGGACCCGGCTCCAGCCGGACACGAACCACCGCTTCGTGCTGGACGCGCCGGCGGTGGGCAGCCGGGTGCGGATCGACATCTACCCGGACGGCGGGATCTCGCGACTGCGGTTGTTCGGGTCGCTCACGGCGGAAGGGGCGGCGCGGTTGCGGGCGCGGCACCAGGAGCTCGGGGGCTGAGGTTGTTCGGGGCGGGCGGGGTCCGTTCCTGACCTGACCTGACCTGACCTGGCCGGTCCGGGCCGAGCCGTGGATTTTCGTCCACGGCTCGGCCCGGGTGCCCGGCTGCGCCGGGGTACGGCCTTCGGCCGTGTCCTCAATTGCCGGACGGGCTTGATTTGCCGCCCCGGTCCGTTAGGTCAGGCGGGACGGGCTTGATTTCCGCCTGGGGGTTCACTCGGGGCGGGGCGGGTTGTTTGCCGCCCCGGCCGGTTGCGTCAGGCGGGGCCGGCACGGTTTCCGCCGGGGTTTCACTCGGGGCGGGACGGGTTGATTGCCGCCATGGTCCGTTGCGTCAGGCGGGACGGGCTCGGTTCCCCCCCGGGTTTCACGCCGGGCGGGACGGGTTGATTGCCGCCCCGGCCGGTTACGTCAGGCGGGACGGGCTCGGTTTCCACCTCGGTCCGGCACGCCGGGTGGGCCTGCTTCCACCCCGGTTTGTCATGCCGTCCCACGGGCTTGTCGCTCCGCCCGTGGCAGGGCGGCGCGGCCCCGGGTTACGCCGCGTGGCCGCCGTCCACCGCCAGTTCCGCCCCCGTGATGTAGGACGCCTCGCCGCTCGTCACATACGCCACCAGCGACGCCACCTCCTCCGGGGTTCCGAAGCGGTCCAGTGCGGTGCCCGCCTTCTGCGGAGGTGCGTACGGGCCGTCCGACGGGTTCATGTCCGTGTCGATCGGACCCGGGTGGATCAGGTTCGCCGTGATGCCGCGCGGGCCCAGTTCGCGGGCCAGCGCCTTCGTCAGGCCCGTCAGGGCCGACTTGCTCATCGCATAGAGCGTGCCTCCCGGGCCCGGCACGTACTTCGTCATGCAGGAGCCGATGGAGACGATCCGGCCGCCGCGCTCCATCCGGGCGGCTGCCGCCTGGGAGGCGAGGAAGACCGCGCGGACGTTCACGGCCAGCACCCTGTCCACCTCGGCCGTCGCCAGGCTTTCGACCGGTCCGAGTACGCCGATACCGGCGTTGTTGACCAGGATGTCCAGCCCTCCGAGCGCGTCGGCCGCGCGACCGACGGCGGAGGCTGCGGTGTCCGTGTCGGCGGCGTCCGATCGGAGCGCGACGCCCCGGCGGCCCGCCGCCTCGATCTTGCGGACCACCTCCTGGGCCGTCTCCTCGCTGCGCACATAGGTGATGGCGACATCGGCGCCCTCCTGTGCGAGTCGCAGGGCGATCGCGGCACCGATTCCGCGGCTGCCACCGGTCACCAGAGCTGTCCTGGGCACGAGTTCCCCTTGTGATGATGTGTCATGACGTGTCGTACGACCTGATGACGTCAAGCAAAGCGGCCCGGCCTCCTGGGTGCCGGCGGCAAACGGACGTTGAATCCCGGTGTGACCCTGCGGCGAGAGCCCACACACCGGATGACCGATGAGATCCCGGCGCCGGCGGGGTCGTAACTGATGACCGCATGGCTGGACCGCCTCACCCACCGGGCGAACACGAGCAACGGAAGCAGGTACCTCTCATGGGGAAGCTCTCGATCACCACCTTCGTCTCCCTCGACGGCGTCATGCAGGGACCGGGCGGGCCCGAGGAGGACCCCCGTGACGGCTTCGACCTCGGTGGCTGGACCGTTCCCTATGCGGACGACGACTTCGGCCACTTCATGGACGGCGTCTTCGGCCGCGTCGGTGCGTTTCTGCTGGGCCGCCGCACGTACGAGATCTTCGCCGGGTTCTGGCCGACGATGACCGACCCCGACGACCCGATCGCCTCGAAGCTCAACTCCAAGCCGAAGTACGTCGTCTCCACCACGATGGAGCGGGCCGACTGGGAGCCGACCACGATCATCCGCGGTGACGATCTCGCCAAGGAGATCACCGCGCTCAAGGAACGCACGGACGGTGAGGTGCAGGTCCACGGCAGCGGCCGGCTCGCCCACTCGCTGCTGGAGCACGATCTGATCGACACCCTCCACGTGCTGACCTACCCCGTCGTCCTCGGCAAGGGCCTGCGGCTCTTCCCGGAGGGCGCGGTGCCCACGGCGTTCCGGCACACCGAGGCCCGCACCACCGGCAGCGGCGTGACGATCCAGACCTACGAACTGGCCGGCCGCCCCGAGTACGGGACCTACGGGGCCTGACACCGCGGGCGGGCACGGTTGTCAGGTTGGTCCGCCATGCGATCACTCCCGTACGACATCGAATTCCGCGGCCGGGCCAGGCGTGTTCAGGGCTGGGGCGTCGGACTGCCCGCGCTTTCCGGCCTGTTGTGAGTGTGGTTCGGGGTGCTGCTTCTGACGCCCTACGACCTCGACGGCAGGAACCAGGAGTGCGAGGCGCGTCTGTTCACGGACCGGTCCACCGCCAACGAAGGGCTCGGCAACGGCTCTTCGTGCCCCGCCGAGCGGGACTGGCCCGAGCTCGTCGCCGTGCTCGGGCTGTCCGTCCCCGTCTCCGTGGTCGGCGCGGTGCTCTTCACCAGCGGCACGGTGAGCAACCGGATGAGTGAGCACCTGGCCGAGGTGACCCGGCTCAACACGGCGAAGGTCTGAGCAGTCCCGTCCTTTGGCATCGCCTGCCTCCGGCGCCCCCGTCACTTGAGGTTGTCGGCCATCATCATCACCGCGAAGCCGGCCACGGCGATCACGATGTTCGTGAGCAGGGCCGCATCCCCGAGAAAGGAGACGTTCTCCGTCAGGAAGCGGGTGAAGGCCATGAAGCGGAACCAGCCCGTGAGCTCACGGATCACGCCGCAGCCCCCCAGCACGAGCAT
The DNA here is from genome assembly GCF_040302905.1 of Streptomyces sp. NPDC096193. Lineage (NCBI taxonomy): Bacteria > Bacillati > Actinomycetota > Actinomycetes > Kitasatosporales > Streptomycetaceae > Streptomyces > Streptomyces sp. NPDC096193. The sequence continues at coordinate 498,966 of NZ_JBEOSJ010000002.1, forward strand.
GATCATTCCGGCGCCTTCGAGAATCTTCTTCATGCCCGCGATCGTCGTGCGGCGCCGTGCCCTGGCGCGTCGGCCCTCGGCATGCACTCCTGCTCCGAAAGTCTCCACGTCGGCGACTTTGGTAGCTTCCCGCTCGCCTCGGCCTGTCCGGCGCCTCCCGCCTGCGTAACTTGGTCGGTATGACGCGTACGGAATACCCCTGGCTGCTGCCCTCGGCCATGGCGGACCCCCAGGAGCCCGACCGGCGGGGGGAGACGTCCACGGGCCGGCGCCGGCGGACCGTGCGCGACTGGATCGTGGACACCTGCGCCTTCGTCCTGGCCGCGTTGTTCGGGCTGATCGCGGCGGAGGCCAGCGACAAGTACAACGCCTCCGAGATGGTGGTCCTCGCCGATCAGCTGCTGGGTGCGGCGGCGTGCTGTGCTCTGTGGGTGCGGCGGCGCTGGCCGGTCGGCCTGGCCCTGGTCCTGACCGTCGCCACCGTGCTCACGCCGGTCGCCGGGGGCGCGATGCTGGTGGCCGTTTTCAGCCTCGCCGTGCACCGGCCGTTCAGGCCGGTCGCCCTGGTGGGACTGGTCGCGCTGGTCGGTTCCGTCGTGCAGCCGCTGGTGCGCCCCGACCCGACGGTGAACTACTGGGTGTCGATGATCGCCGGGGTCGTCCTGCTGCTGCTGGCGATCGGCTGGGGCATGCTCGTACGCGCCCGGCGCCAGCTCGTCGTGGCGCTGCGCGAGCGTGCCTTGCGGGCCGAGACCGAGGCCGAGCTCAGGGCCGAGCAGGCCCAGCGGCTGGCCCGTGAGGCCATCGCCCGCGAGATGCACGACGTGCTCGCCCACCGGCTCACCCTGCTCAGCGTGCATGCGGGCGCCCTGGAGTTCCGGCCGGACGCGCCACCCGCCGAGGTGGCGCGGGCCGCCGGGGTGATCCGCGACAGCGCGCACGAGGCGCTCCAGGACCTCCGCGAGATCATCGGCGTGCTCCGGGCGCCCGGCGAGGGCGAGCACGGAGACCGTCCGCAGCCGACGCTCGCCACGCTCGACGCGCTGGTCGCCGAGTCCCGCGAGGCCGGGATGAAGGTGACCCTCGACAACCGCATCACCGACACGGCCGCCGTCCCCGCGATCGTGGGGCGCACCGTCTACCGCATCGCTCAGGAGGGCCTCACCAACGCCCGGAAACACGCGCCGGGCGCCGAGGTCACCGTCGCCGTCGGCGGAGGGCCGGGCTCCGGGGTCACCGTCGCGGTCGACAATCCCGCTCCGGTCGATGACGTCGGCACGGTGCCCGGTTCCGGCCAGGGGCTGATCGGGCTCACCGAACGGGCCTCGCTCGCCGGCGGCAGCCTCGAGCACGGTGCGACGGGAGACGGCGGATTTCACGTCCGGGCCTGGCTACCGTGGGCCGCATGACTATCCGGTTGATCGTCGTCGATGACGACCCCCTGGTCCGAGCCGGGCTCTCCCTCATGCTGGGCGGGGCCGACGACCTCGAGATCGTCGGGGAGGGCGCGGACGGATCCGAGGTGCCGGAACTGATCGACCGGCTCTCGCCCGACGTCGTGCTGATGGACATCCGGATGCCGACGGTGGACGGTCTGCGCGCCACCGAGGAGCTGCGGCGCAGGCCGGACGCCCCCGAGGTCGTGGTGCTCACGACGTTCCACGCGGACGAGCAGGTGCTGCGGGCGCTGCGGGCCGGGGCCGCCGGGTTCGTCCTCAAGGACACCCCGCCCGCCGAGATCGTGGCCGCGGTGCGGCGGGTGGCCTCCGGGGACCCGGTGCTCTCCCCGGCCGTGACCCGCCAGCTGATGTCGCACGTCGCCGACCGGGTGCCCGACCCGCGCCGCAGCACGGCGGCCCAGCGCCTGGACTCGCTCGCGGAACGGGAACGCGAGGTGGCGGTCGCGGTGGGCCGCGGCCAGTCCAACGCGGAGATCGCGGCGACGCTGTACATGAGCGTGCCGACCGTGAAGACCCATGTCTCGCGCATCCTCGCGAAGCTGGATCTCAACAACCGTGTCCAGATCGCGCTGCTCGCGCACGACGCGGGCCTGCTGGACGAGGAGGGGCGGACGTAGGCTGGCGGGGTGGCGATCATCGATCTGGGGGAGTACGGGGCGGACTTCGTCGCCGATCCGTATCCGTACTACGCGAAGTGGCGCGAGGCCGGTCCCGTGCATCAGATGCGTGGGGTGCAGGGCGATGAATTCTGGCTGGTCGTCGGCCACGAGGAGGCGCGCGCCGCGCTGACCGACCCGAGGCTGCTGAAATCACCGGCCGTGGTGGGCCGGATGATGCTGGACGAGCGGGTCATCGGGCCGAATCTGCTGGTCCTGGACCCGCCGGACCACACACGGCTGCGCAGACTGGTGGCGCGGGAGTTCACCGGACGCCGCGTGGAACAGCTGGCCCCGCGCATCGGGCAGATCACCGACGAGCTGCTCGACGCGATGTTGCCCGCGGGGCGGGGCGACCTGGTCGACGCCCTCGCCTTCCCGCTGCCGATCATCGTGATCTGCGAACTGCTGGGCGTGCCGGCCGCGGACCGTGACGCCTTCCGCACCTGGTCCAACGAGGTGGTGGCACCCACCGGGCAGGCCGAGCTGGAGCGGGCCGTCGGCGAACTGGCCGCGTATCTGGACGACTTGATCGAGGACAAACGCTGCCAGGGGCCGACGGGTGACCTGCTGTCCGCCCTGATAACCGCCCGTGCGGAGAATGACGACCGGCTCTCGGCCGCCGAACTGCGTGCCCTGGCCTATCTGCTGCTGATCGCCGGCCATGAGACGACCGTCAACCTGATCGCCAACGGCGTACGGGCCCTGCTCGCCCACCCCGATCAACTGGCCGCTCTGCGCGCCGACTTGTCCCTCCTGGACGGCGCGGTCGAGGAGATGCTCCGCTACGACGGACCGGTGGAGGCGGCGACGGTGCGCTTCACCGCCGAGTCCCTGCGAATCGGCGACCGGATGATCCCGGCCGGCGCGATGGTCCTGGTCGGACTCGCGGCGGCCGACCGCGATCCGGCGCGCTACGCGGCCCCTGACACCTTCGACATCCGCCGCGACACCCGCGGCCATGTGGCCTTCGGCCACGGCATCCACTTCTGCCTGGGCGCCCCCCTGGCCCGCCTGGAGACCCGGATCGCCCTCCGGTCGCTGCTCACCCGCTGCCCCGACCTCGCCCTGGACCCGACGGCGGGCCCGCCGGAGTGGATCCCGGGGCTGCTGATGCGGGGAGTACGCAGCCTCCCCGTGCGCTGGTAGGGCGACGATGGCGCACCGGGCGCGATAAGTCGTGGCGGCGGCCGGTCGCCCGGCCGGCAGGGCTGGAGCCGGACCGGCCGGCACGCGGCGTACGGGGAGCAACTCTGGGCGCGCGGCGGGGCGTTGCGTTTCCCCGTCCCGACCCGGTCGCCGGCATCCGCGCGTGGATCGGAGCACCGTCCCGCCGCCGGCTCCGAGAGCGACGACCGCACCACACTGCGTACCGTGCTCGCAGAACTGGTCCCCCCACATACCGAGGAGCCCCGCCATGACCGGATTTGACCTCGGCCTCGCGCAGAAGGTCCTCGACAGCCAGCCCTTCAGTCGGCTGCTCCGGGCGCGCATCACCGCCTTCGGGGACGGGGCCGCCGTGCTGGAGGTCGACGTGCGGGACGAATTGCGGCAGCAGAACGGATATCTGCACGGCGGTGTCCTCGCCTACGCCGCCGACAACTCGATCACCTTCGCCGCCGGCAGCACTCTCGGGCCCGCCGTCCTCACCGCGGGGTTCTCCGTGCAGTACGTACGGCCCGCCACCGGGCTGATCCTCCGGGCGCGGGCCACCGTCGTGCACAGTGGGCGGCGGCAGGCCGTGGTGCGGTGTGACCTCCTGGCGGTGGGGGAGGACGGCGAGGAGACGCTGTGTGCCGTCGCGCAGGGCACGGTCCTCTCGTCCCAGGCGTCCTGAGGCCGCCTCACGGGGCGTGGACTTCCTGACCGCGGGCTGCCTCAGGTGGCTCCGGCGCCCTGAACGGGTTGCCTCAGGCGCCTCCGATGCCTCGACCGCGGGCTGCCTCAGGTGGCCCGACGGCCCGACGCCCCGATCGCAGCCCTCAGGCTCCCCGACCGCGGCCCCCTCACGCGCCCGCGATCTCCTCCAGCCGCACCGGCCTGTGCTCGCGGCGGGACAGCTCGCACGCCTCCGCGATCCGCAGGGCCGTCAGTGCCTCCCGCCCGTCGCACGGATTCGTGCCCTCGCCCTGGATCATCCGGACGAACGCGTCCAGCTCCGCCTCGTACGCGGGGGCGAAGCGTTCCAGGAAGCCCGGCCACGGCTTGTCGGCCGCCGGGGCGCCCTGCGGCTCGGTGGAGCTGATCGGGGTGCGGTCGTCGAGGCCGACCGCGACCTGGTCCAGTTCGCCCGCGAGTTCCATCCGGACGTCGTAGCCGGCGCCGTTGCACCGCGTCGCCGTGGCCGTGGCGAGGGTCCCGTCGTCCAGGGTCAGCACCGCGGCCGCCGTGTCGACGTCACCCGCCTCGCGGAACATCGGCGGTCCCGCGTCCGAGCCGGTCGCGTAGACCTCCACCACCTCGCGCCCCGTGACCCAGCGCAGGATGTCGAAGTCGTGGACCAGGCAGTCCCGGTACAGGCCGCCCGACAGCGGCAGATAGTCGGCGGGCGGCGGCGCCGGGTCGGAGGTGATCGCCCGGACCGTGTGCAGGCGGCCGAGCGATCCCGACCGCACCAGGTCGCGGGCCACCGTGTACCCGGCGTCGAAGCGGCGCATGAAGCCGAGCTGGAGCTCCGTACCCGCCGTCTCCACCTCGCGCAGCGCACCCAGCGTGCCGGGCAGGTCCACCGCGATCGGCTTCTCGCAGAAGGCGGGGAGCCCGGCCCGGGCCGCACGGCCGATCAGTTCCGCGTGGGACGCGGTCGCCGAGGCGATCACGATCGCGTCCACGCCCCAGGTGAAGATCTCGTGCGCGCTGGGCGCCGCCGTGGCCCCGGTCCGCTCGGCGACCGCGACCGCCTTCGTCGGGTCGGCGTCCGCCACGACCAGGGATCCGACCTCCCGGTGGCGGGCGAGCACGCCCGCGTGGAAGGTGCCGATTCGTCCGGTTCCGATCAGTCCGATGCGCATGGCCCAAAAATGGGGCCGGGCCGGGCGCCGTGTCAAGACTTTGTCCTGACAACCGAACTTCACGACTTCCCGTCAACATGAGCGGCGACTACGCTCGGCCCGTGCCCAAGCAGCCCAGACACGTGACGGACTCGTCCCTGTCTCTCCAGCTGAGCGTGGACCGCACCAGTCCGGTCCCGCTCTACTTCCAGCTGTCCCAACAGCTGGAGGCGGCCATCGAGAGAGGGACCCTCACCCCCGGCAGTCTGCTCGGCAACGAGATCGAGCTGGCCGGCCGGCTCGGGCTGTCCCGTCCCACCGTCCGGCAGGCGATCCAGTCGCTCGTCGACAAGGGACTGCTGGTGCGCCGCCGCGGTGTCGGCACCCAGGTCGTGCACAGCCAGGTGAAGCGTCCGCTGGAACTCAGCAGTCTCTACGACGATCTGGAGGCAGCCGGCCAGCGGCCCGCCACGATCGTCCTGGGCAATGCCGTGGAGAGCGCGAGTGCGCAGGTCGCCGCGGCTCTCGGCGTCACAGAGGGCAGCGAGGTCCAGCTGATCGAGCGGCTGCGGTACGCCCACGGCGAGCCCATGGCCCTGCTGCGCAACCACCTGCCCGCCGGACTGCTCGACTACGACACCGAGCGGCTGGAGGCCACCGGTCTGTACCGGATGATGCGCTCCGCGGGGATCACCCTGCACAGTGCCCGCCAGTCGGTCGGGGCGCGGGCCGCCAGCGCCCCCGAGGCGGAACTCCTCGGCGAGGAGGCGGGCGGCCCGGTGCTGACCATGGAACGCACCACCTTCGACGACACCGGCCGGGCCGTAGAGTTCGGCTCCCACATCTACCGTGCCTCGCGCTACGCCTTCGAGTTCCAGCTCCTCGTACGCCCCTGAGCGCGGCCGGTGGCCTCGTGGTGGTCGTTGGGCATGATCAGGTCACGTGAGAATGTCCTTCTGGTAAGAATGTTCGGACAAAGTCTTGACGGGGTGCGGCCGTCGCCGTAGAAACTCACCCAGCCGCAACCGGGCGGCCGGGAGAGAAGGCGGACCCACCATGCGAACCCACCGCAAGGCAGCAGCCCTGCTCGCCGCATGCGCCCTGGTCGCCGTCGCCGGATGCAGCAGTTCCGGCGGCAAGGAGGCCAAGGAGGACACCTCCAAGGACGGCGGAGGCGGCGTCCCCGCGACCACCGAACGCCTCAAGATCGCCATGGTCACGCACTCCGGCGAGGGCGACACGTTCTGGGACATCGTCCAGAGCGGCGCCAAGGTCGCGGCCAGGAAGGACAACGTCGAGTTCCTCTACGCCGCCAACAAGGAGGGCAAGGAGCAGGCGCAGCTCGTCCAGACCTACATCGACCAGAAGGTCGACGGGATCATCGTCACCCTCGCCAAGCCCGAGGCGGTCGGCGCGGTCGTCAAGAAGGCCGTCGCGGCCGGGATACCCGTCGTCACGATCAACTCCGGCGCCGAGTTCTCGGACGCGCTCGGCGCGCTCAGCCACATCGGCCAGGACGAGGCCGTCGCGGGCGAGGCGGTCGGCGAGGAACTCAACAAGCGCGGCAGGAAGAAGGCGCTTTGCGTCATCCACGAGCAGGGCAACGTCTCCCTCGAAGCCCGCTGCGCCGGAGTCGCGAAGACCTTCAAGGGAACGGTCGAGAACCTCAATGTGGAGGGCACCAACATGCCCGCCTCGACCTCCTCCATCGAGGCGAAGCTGCAGAGCGGCAAGGACATCGACTCCGTGGTCACGCTCGGCGCTCCGTTCGCCGCCGCCTCCGTCAAGGCCAAGTCGGGCGCGGGCTCGAAAGCGGAGGTCAACACCTTCGACCTCAACGCCGAGGTGGTCAGACAGCTCAAGGCCGGCGAGATCGGCTTCGCCGTCGACCAGCAGCCCTACCTCCAGGGCTACCTCGCCATCGACGAGCTGTGGCTCAACAAGACCAACCTGAACGTCATCGGCGGCGGCAAGCCCGTCCTCACCGGCCCGGCGCTCGTCACCGAGAAGGACGTGCCCACGCTCGAGAAGCTCACCGCCGACGGAACGCGATGACGTACCCGGCCCACCCGATGCCGACCCTCCCACCTGCCGTGACACATACTTGGGCGGCCGGGGCGCGAGGACACGCCCTCCGGCCGCACCGGGAGAATCGGCAAGAAGGGCACGGCGTCGTGGCTAGGGCAAGGACAGGGGTACGCGCACTGGGCGCGCTGCTGGCGGCGGTTCTCGGAGCCTCCCTCGCGGGATGCAGCAGCACCGGCGGGAAGCGGGCCGAGGACGCGCGCAAGGCGCAGGCCGCGGCCGGCAAGGCCGCCGTGAACACCCCTCGCTGGACCTTCGCGATGGTCACCCACTCGGGCGACGGCGACACCTTCTGGGACATCGTCCAGAACGGCGCCAAGCAGGCTGCCGCGAAGGACAACATCAACTTCCTCTACTCCCACAGCGACGAGGGGCAGCAGCAGGCCCAGCTCGTGCAGGCCGCCATCGACAAGAAGGTCGACGGCCTGATCGTGACGCTCGCCAAGCCGGACGCGATGAAGGGCGTCCTCGCCAAGGCCACCGCGGCCGGTATCCCCGTGATCACCGTCAACTCGGGATCCGAGCAGTCCAAGCCGTACGGCGCGCTGACGCACATCGGCCAGGACGAGACCATCGCGGGCGAGGCCGTCGGCGACGAGCTGGACAAGCGGGGCAAGAAGAAGGCCCTGTGCGTCCTGCACGAGCAGGGCAACGTCGGACACGAGCAGCGCTGCGCCGGCACCAAGAAGACCTTCGACGGCACCCTGCAGAACCTGTACGTCGACGGCACCAACATGCCCGACGTCCAGGCCTCCATCGAGGCCAAGCTCCAGGCCGACCCGTCCATTGACTCGGTCGTCACCCTCGGTGCGCCCTTCGCGGACGCCGCCGTGCAGGCGAAGAAGACCGCCGGCAGCAAGGCCGAGATCGACACCTTCGATCTGAACGCCAAGGTCGCGAGCGGCCTCAAGGCCGGGACGCTCGGCTTCGCGGTCGACCAGCAGCCGTTCCTCCAGGGGTACGAGGCCGTCGACCTGTTGTGGCTCCATCAGTACAACGCCGATGTCCTCGGCGGCGGGCGGCCCGTCCTCACCGGGCCGCAGATCATCACCGAGGAGAACGCCACCGAGCTCGAGGACTACACCGAGCGGGGAACCCGATGAGCGCTACCGCACCACCTGCCGGCACCACGCAGCCGGAGAAGACCGACGAGCGGCTGATGCGCACCTCGCCGCTGCGCAAGCTGATGGCGAGGCCCGAGCTGGGCTCGGTTGTCGGCGCCATCGCGGTCTTCCTCTTCTTCTCGATCGTCGCGGACTCCTTCCTGCGGGCGTCCAGCTTCTCCACCGTGCTGTACGCGGCCTCCACGCTCGGCATCATGGCCGTGCCGGTCGCGCTGCTGATGATCGGCGGCGAGTTCGACCTGTCGGCCGGCGTGATGGTGACGACCTCCGCGCTGATCTCGGCCATGTTCAGCTACCAGATGACGGCCAACGTCTGGGTCGGGCTGCTCGTCTCGCTGGTGGTGACGCTCGCCGTCGGGGTCTTCAACGGCTACATGCTGATCCGGACGAAACTGCCGAGCTTCATCATCACGCTCGGCACGTTCCTGATGCTGACCGGCCTCAACCTCGGTTTCACCAAGCTGATCAGCGGCACGGTCTCCACCAAGTCCATCGCCGACATGGACGGCTTCACGTCCGCGCAGAAGCTCTTCGCCTCCGAACTCACCCTCGGCGACATCACCTTGAAGGTGACGATCCTGTGGTGGTTCGCCTTGGTCGCGCTCGCCACCTGGATCCTGCTGCGCACCCGCTTCGGCAACTGGATCTTCGCGGTCGGCGGCAACGCGGACGCGGCCCGGGCGGTCGGTGTGCCGGTCACCAGGACCAAGATCGGCCTCTACATGGGCGTGGCGTTCGCCGCCTGGATCTCGGGACAGCACCTGCTCTTCTCCTTCGACGTCGTGCAGTCCGGCGAGGGCGTCGGCAACGAGCTGACGTACATCATCGCGGCCGTCATCGGCGGCTGTCTGATCACCGGCGGCTACGGCTCCGCGATCGGCTCGGCGGTCGGCGCGTTCATCTTCGGCATGACCAGCAAGGGCATCGTGTACGCGGAGTGGAACCCGGACTGGTTCAAGTTCTTCCTGGGAGCGATGCTCCTTCTGGCCACCCTGCTCAACGCATGGGTCCGCAAGCGTGCGGAGGCAACGCGATGACCACGCCGAAGTCCACGGAGCCCGCGGACACCGGGCGGACGCCTCTCGTCGAGCTCGACGACGTCAGCAAGTACTACGGCAACATCCGCGCGCTGGAAGGTGTCTCGCTGGAGGTGCACGCCGGGGAGATCTCCTGCGTCCTCGGCGACAACGGCGCCGGCAAGTCCACCCTCATCAAGATCATCGCAGGTCTGCACCGGCACGACGCGGGCGCCTTCCTCATCGAGGGGGAGGAGGCGGACCTGTCGAGCCCCCGCGAGGCGCTGGACCGCGGCATCGCCACGGTCTACCAGGATCTCGCCGTGGTGCCTCTCATGCCGGTCTGGCGGAACTTCTTCCTCGGCTCCGAGCCCACCAGGGGCAAGGGTCCCTTCAAACGGCTCGACGTCGACATGATGCGCGAGACCACCAGGTCCGAACTGCTGCGCATGGGGATCGACCTGCGCGACGTCGACCAGCCCATCGGGACGCTGTCGGGCGGCGAGCGCCAGTGCGTGGCCATCGCCCGCGCCGTCTATTTCGGTGCGAAGGTCCTCGTTCTCGACGAGCCCACCGCCGCACTCGGGGTCAAGCAGTCGGGTGTGGTGCTGAAATATGTGGCCGCCGCCCGCGACGCCGGGCTGGGAGTCGTGCTGATCACCCACAACCCGCACCACGCGTATCTCGTCGGCAACCGTTTCATCCTGCTCAAGCGCGGAGTCATGTCCGCCAGCCACACCAAGGACTCCGTCACGCTCGATGAGCTCACCCGTCAGATGGCGGGCGGCAGCGAGCTGGAGGACCTGCGCCACGAGCTGGAGCGCGCACCGGTACCGACGCATCTGGGGGGCCACGACCAGTAGCCCCTCGCACCGCATGGCCCGGCGCTCCCGCCCAGGGGCTCCGGGCCGGTCCGGTCCTCGGCCGGGGCCGCGGGCCGATGGCCCGGATGGCAGAATCGGGCCCGTCAGCCGCCCCCGAAACCCCGCAGGGACATGAGCACCTACCGCGACTTCGCCCACCGCGGCTCCGCCCGCGCCACCGTCCTGCGTACCGTCGGCACCCGGGAGCGGCGTTCGCACCTGACGGCGCCGCGCGTGCCGACCGTCGGAATCGACATCGGCGGGACGAAGGTGATGGCCGGCGTGGTCGACGCCGACGGGGTCATCCTGGAGAAGGTCCGCACCGAGACGCCGGACAAGTCCAAGAGCCCGAAGGTCGTCGAGGACACCATCTGCGAGCTCGTGCTCGACCTCTCGGACCGGCACGACGTGCACGCGGTGGGCATCGGAGCGGCCGGCTGGGTCGACGCCGACCGGTCCACGGTGCTCTTCGCCCCACACCTCGCCTGGCGCAACGAACCGCTGCGCGACGCGCTCACGGCCCGGCTCGCCGTCCCCGTGCTCGTCGACAACGACGCCAACACCGCCGCGTGGGCGGAGTGGCGTTTCGGCGCGGGACGCGGCGAGGACCATCTCGTCATGATCACGCTCGGCACCGGCATCGGCGGCGCGATCCTCGAGGACGGCCAGGTCAAGCGGGGCAAGTACGGGGTCGCGGGTGAGTTCGGCCATATGCAGGTCGTCCCCGGCGGGCACCGCTGCCCCTGCGGAAACCGCGGCTGCTGGGAGCAGTACAGCTCCGGCAACGCCCTTGTCCGCGAGGCCCGGGAACTGGCGGCCGCCGACTCCCCGGTCGCCTACAGCCTCATCGACCGGGTGGGCGGCAACGTCGGCGACATCACCGGACCGCTGATCACCGAACTCGCCCGCGAGGGCGACGCCATGTGTGTCGAACTGTTCCAGGACATCGGACAGTGGCTCGGTGTCGGCATCGCCAACCTCGCCGCCGCGCTCGACCCGTCCTGCTTCGTCATCGGCGGAGGCGTCAGCGCCGCCGACGACCTGCTCATCGGACCCGCCCGGGACGCCTTCCGCCGTCACCTCACGGGTCGCGGATACCGGCCCGAGGCCAAGATCGCGAAGGCGCAGCTCGGGCCCGAGGCGGGTATGGTCGGCGCGGCCGACCTCGCTCGGCTCGTGGCACGTCGCTTCCGCCGCACCAACCGGCGACGGGTGGAGCGCCACGAGCGGTACGAGCGCTACGCACAGGCCCTCCGCAACGCCGGATCGCCCGGCCCCACCCAGGAACCGTAGTCATGACCGTGCCTCGCCAGTCCGCCGCCCCCGACGAGAACTTCCGTCCGCCGGAGGGCCGGCGCCACATGATCGGCCGCCGCTGGCTGACGGCGATCATCATCGTGCTGCTCGTCGGCATCCCGGCCGGTTACCTGGTGGTCTCCGCGGAGCAGAGCCGCGACAGCGGCCGGGACAAGGAGGCCGAGTCCTCGGCCAGCGGGCTGCGGGAGACCTGGCCGTCGCAGATGAAGCGCCGGGTCTTCGGGGTGCCGATCCCCCCGAAGTCCAAGGGGGTCGCGTACTACGAGACCAGCAACTGGAAGACCAGCCGGCTGTTCGTGCAGTTCCGGACCACGTCCGCGGGCCTGGACCTGTTCCTGGAGGGCGTCGGCATCAACCGCGCGGCGTTGAAGAGCGGCAAGATCACCATCGGCGACCGGGACGCGGACACCGTCGGTTGGACCTTCCCGCCGTCCCGGGACTGGGCGGGTGCCAGCCACACGCAGAAGGACCCACTGCCCAGCCAGGACATCACGGTCGACATGACCAGTACCGACCGTCCCAAGGTCTACGTCGTCTCCACGACCACCCCCTGACCGGCATGCGGCCGGCCCTCGCGGCAGTGCGCGGAGGGGGGCCGTCCACTCATGACCCCGGAGTCACTACCGTGGAGCGGGTGAGTGACACGCAGACGCCCCCGAAGACCCTTCAGTACCGGATCGACGGTCCGGACGACGCCCCTGTACTCATCCTCGGGCCCTCTCTCGGGACGACCTGGCACAGGTCGTGAATACTGTCCGTGGGCGTCCAAGTCAGTCCAGGATGACCGTGTAACGCCAGGTCAGAGCGTTTTGATCCGGGGGCGACGCAGTCGGTGACAGGTGTGGGGGACAGCGGCGTTCGATGGCAAGCCTGCAGGTCCGGCCCGGCGGGGCTTCCGAATGGGTGGGTTGTGGCGTCCGGCATGGGCACCGTTGCGTTCGGTTGTCCTTTCGAAACGCCCGAAGCGAGGACGCCGCAACGACACGCGTCGCATGACCGGTGCGCAACGGGTGCTTCCCGCCCGGAAGAACGTCCCCGACCCCCAGCTCTGGTCAGTGTCCCGCGGACGTGCGGCGTTACCGGACCGGTGGCATGCGCCGGGCATCGACGCATGCGGCCTGTTTCCTCATGACGCGGCCTTGTACTTCTCCAGCACGTCCCGCCACGTCTCGAACGAGGGCAGGCGGACGTAGTGGCACTCGCCGCCGCGGATGAAAGTGGCCTCGCCGTCGACGCTCAGGGAGTAGCGGTCGTACGAGACGCCGTGCGCGGGCTGCGGTCGGCGCCGGGTGACGGCGTCGCGGTGGCCGGGGCCACCGCGAACACCGTCGCAGCGACACCAGGACCGCGAAGATCCGGTGTCGCATGAAGTGGTCTCCTGTCAGCGCAGTGAGAAGGTACTCAGCCGCAGGCCCTCGCCGAGGACCAGGTACACGTCCTGGCGCCGGGCCGCGCCCTGCAGCGCCGCCGTGACGTCCGCGTAGGCGTAGCGCGAGCCGGTGCTCTCGACCGTCGCGGTCCCGGCCAGGCGGCCGTCCGGCGCGCCGAGGCGGACCTCGATCGTGCCGTCGCCCGACGACTCCTTTGCCACCCGCGCCGTGAGCCGGCGCGCGCCCGCGCGCAGGTCCGCGTCGGCGAACAGCAGCCAGGCGCCGGAGGACTCGGCGCCCACCGCGGTGCCGCGCGCCTTGGACTCGTCGACCAGCCGCACGCCCTCGTAGTCGTCGAAGTTCTCCGCCCGCGTCGTCCGCGACAGCTCGCGCGGCGGCACGGTCTCGCCCCGTACGTCCAGCGTGGTCCGACCGCGGATGTCGCCGGCCGACGAGCCGACCAAGACCTCGTACGCGCCGCTCTCCACCACCCACCGGGAGCGGGTGACGTCCCAGTGCGCCAGGTCGGTGCGGGACAGCGGCAGCGTCACGGTCCGCGTCTGGCCGGGCCGCAGCACCACCTTCCGGAACGCCTGCAGCTTCTTCAGCGGCTGCTTGACCCGCGAGTCGCGCTGCCGGGTGTAGAGCTGCACGACCTCGGCGCCGGTGCGGCGCCCGGTATTGGTGACTGCGACCTCGACGCCGCCGCGGACGACGCGCGGGCGGCCGTAGCGGAAGGAGGTGTACGACAGGCCGTGCCCGAAGGGGTAGAGCACCTCGCCGGTGAAGTACTGGTACGTGCGGTCGTGCTTGATGTTGTCGTACTCGAGGATGGAGGGCAGGTCTGCCTCCGACCGGTACCAGGTCTGGGTGAGCCTGCCGGACGGGTTGACGTCGCCGAAGAGGACGTCGGCCAGCGCGTTGCCGGTCTCCTGGCCCGCGTGGGTCGTCCACAGCAGGGCCGGGACGTTCTCCTGCTCCCAGGTCAGCGTCGTGGGGTAGCTGTTCTCCACCACGACCACGGTGTGCCGGTTGGCCGCCAGCACCGCCTTGACCAGCGCCGCCTGGCTCTCCGCCAGGCCCATGTCCTCGCGGTCGTCGGTCTCGCGGGAGTTGATGAAGGGCATGGAGCCGACCACGACGATCGCGGTGTCCGCGTCCCGTGCCGCCGCCACGGCCTCCTCGATGCCGCTGCGCACCACCTCCCGCGTGTAGCGGCTCGCCTGGGCGGCGCTGCCGAGGACGAGGGTGCCGTCGCCGTCCCGCGCGCGGAGGTAGACGTTGTCGCCGAGCCAGTTCTCGTAGCCCGCGTACTTCAGCAGGGCCGTGCCGTCGCCCTGCTCCTCGAAGGTGAACAGCTGGGAGACGAACCAGCCGTTGGGCTGGTCCTGGTCGTTGAAGAACTGGTTGCCGTTGCCGTCCGGGTCGCGCATGCCGACGACCTTGCCGTTGGCGAGGGCCCGCAGCGTGACCACGCCCTGGCCCCAGCCGAAGACGTCGAACTGCTCCGTCTCGCCCACCGAGGTCGCGGACTCCGTCAGCGCCGCCCCCTCCGCGGCGCTGCCGGAGGTGACGTACCGGCCGGTCACCGCGTTCTTCAGCGCGATCCGGTCGACGCCCTCGCTGCTGGTGACGGCGGTGCCGGCGCCCAGCCGGCCGGAGATGCCGGCGAGCGGCGTCACCCGGTACGGCAGCTCGCCGGAGTACCAGTCGGTGTAGAGGGTGTCGGCGAGCGGGCCGACGACCGCGACCTTCCGCAGCGCACCGGCGTTCAGCGGCAGCGCGTCGCCGTCGTTCTTCAGCAGCACCATCGCCTCGTCGGCGGCCCGGCGGGCGAGCTTCTGGTGCTTCGGGCTGTTGATGACGGACTTGCCGATGTGCCCGAACGGGCCGCCGTCCTCGTCGAAGTCGCCGAGGCGGGCGCGGATGTCCAGGATGTGCCGCACCGCGGTGTCGACATCCGACTCCGTCAACAGGCCCGTCTCCAGCGCCTTGTTGATCGCGGCGGTGGTCGGCCCGGCGTTCCTGTCGTCGGTGGTGAAGCTGTCGACGCCCGCCTTGAGGATGGCGGCGTCGGCCTCGGCGAGGGTGTCGTAGTACTTCTGCGAGCCGGTGGCCGGCAGGTTGTACGGCGCCCAGGCGTCGGTGACGTTCAGCAGCGTCCGGTCGGTCCAGGTACGCACCGAGCCGTTGAGGTCGGTGACCGTGCAGGGGCGGCCGTTGACGAGGTTGTACGCGGTCATCACGCCGCACGCCGCATCGGCGGAGACGGCGGCCCGATACGCCGGCTCCTCGTACTCCTTCAGCACCCGCGGCCGCAGGTCCGAGGACGTCTGGTCGCGCCTGACCTCGTTGTTGTTGGCCAGGTAGTGCTTGACCAGCGGCGCCGTCTTGAGGTTGTCGGGGTCGCCTCCGGTCAGGCCCCGGCCGTACGCCGTCGACATCACGCCGGTCAGGTACGGGTCCTCGGAGTAGCCCTCCTCGTTGCGGCCCCAGCGCGGGTCGCGCAGCAGGTTGACCACGGGGGCCCAGACGTTGAGGCCCCAGCCGGCGGGCCGCTCGTGCTGCAGGCCCCGTACCTCGTCGCCGACGGCGGAGCCGACCTGCTCGATCAGGTCCGGGTTCCAGGTGCTGGCGAGGCCGACCGCCTGTGGGAAGACGGTGGCCGGGCCCAGCCAGGCCAGGCCGTGCAGCGCCTCGGTGCCGGTGCGGAAGGCTTTCATGCCCAGCCGCGGTATCTCCGGCTGCCACTGGTGCAGCAGTGAGATCTTCTCGTCCAGAGTGAGCTTCCCGAGCAGGTCCTCGACCCGGCCGGCGAGCCTGGCGGCGGCCGGGGACGCTGCGGGGGCGGCGGCCGCCGGTTTGGCGACGGCACCGGCCAGCGTGGCGGCCACGGTGGCGGCCAGTACGGTTCTGCGCTTCACGTATGCGACTCCTTAGATCTTGTCGAAACGATTCGACAAAGGACATGGATCGAGCCATTCCGTAAACGTGGTCGCCGCCGGGCGGGGCCGGGGTGGCCGTTGGGCCGGTCCGCGGGCGGCCGCTCAGCTCGCCCGCGGCGCCGTCGTCGCACGCCGCGTCAGCCGCGGCGGCAGCAACGTGGCCTCGGGCACCGGCAGCCGGTCGAGCTTGCGCATCAGCAGCTCCACCGCCCCGGCGCCGATCTCCGCCGACGGGATCGCCACCGACGAGATCGGCACCGGCGCCTGCTCCGCCAGCTCGTCCGGGCAGATCGCCACCACCGACAGATCCTCAGGCACCCGCAGCCCCAACTCGCGGAAAGCGTCGATGAGCGGCTGCACGAGCGGCTCGTTGTGCACCACGAGCCCGGTCAGCTCCGGGTGCTCGCGCAGCAGCCGCTTCGCCATCGCCTGCGCCGCCGCCCGCGTCGCGTCGCAGGGGTGGACCTGCGACGTGAGACCGCGCTCGTGGGCGGCGACGGTGAAGCCGTGTGTGACGTGCTGCGCGAAGCCGGTCTCGCGCAGGTAGACCTCGGGCGGCGAGCCGACGAGCGCCACGCACCGATGGCCGAGCTCGGCCAGGTGCGTCACGCAGGCGGCGCCCGCCGCCTCGAAGTCCAGGTCGATGCAGGTGAGCCCGCCCGGCTCGGCGGGGAAGCCGATCAGCACCGAGGGCCGGTCGAGGGCCCGCAGCAGCGGCAGCCGGGCGTCGTGAAGCTGCACGTCCATCACGATCAGCGCGTCGACCAGCGCCGTGTCGGCGACCCGGCGCAACCCCTCCTCGCCCTCCTCCTGGGTGAGCAGCAGCACGTCGTGGCCGTGCTGCCGGGCCGTGGTCACCACCGACACCGCGAACTGCATGACCACCGGCACGTGGATCCCGCTGCGGAACGGGATCACCAGCGCCAGCACGTTGGACCGGCTGCTGGCCAGCGCCCGGGCGCCGGCGTGCGGCCAGTAGCCGAGCTCGCGGATACTCTCCTCGATGCGCCGCCTGGTCTCCTCGGAGATCGGGCGCTTGCCGCTGAGCGCGTACGAAACCGTGCTCGGCGACACCCCGGCGTGCCGCGCCACATCGGTGATCTTGACCATCAGCGCCCCCTGTGTCCCTTGTTCGACCGGCCGGACATCCGGACCCCAGGGGGTGTCCGGTGGATCATGCGGGGCTCGCGACGTCCTGCGGCTCCGTCTCCTGCTCGCCCTGGGCCCTGTGGGCCCGGGAGGTGCCCCCAGTCGTCGGTCACCGACTCCCCCGTAGCCCCTCGGGCACGTGAGGTGCCCCGACCGCGTCGCCCGCGGCGGCAACCGCTGATGTCACAGCCTCCTCCGCCTTGGATCCGAAGCCGCATGACTCGCCCTGGGCACTGGGAGCCCGGGAGGTGCCCCCAGCTCGCTGATCCAGCCTGATCCACCGGACACCCCCTAACCCTTCAGTTCAGCGCTCGCCACGATCAGACCGGTGCCCGCCTCGGCGCGCACCGTCGGCCCGCCGACTACTTCCAGCGCCCAGGGCCGGCGCGCGTCGCCCGCCGAGGCCCGGACCGTGGCGGCCTCGCAGACGACGGTGAAGTCGACGCCGCCGACCGTCAGCCCCACTCGGTCGCCCGGCTGCAGGCCGTACGCGCGCAGCGTCACGCCGTCCGCGTAGGCGTAGTCGGGCCGGTCGTCGACCGCGCCGATCGGCAGCACCGCGCCGGGCCGCACCAGCACCGGAACGCTGTCGAAGCCGTGGCGCTCCCGCACCCAGCGCGGGCCCTGCACCTCCTCGCCGGTCAGCAGGTGCGTCCAGGTGCCTTCCGGTACGTAGTACGAGACGTCGCCCGCGTCGTTGAACACTGGCGCCACCAGCAGGTCGGGGCCGAGCATGTACTGCCGCTCCAGGTGCGTGCAGGCGGGGTCGTCCGGGAACTCCAGCGCCATCGACCGCATCATAGGCACGCCCGCGGCGCTCGCCTCGCGCGCCACCGCGTCCAGGTACGGCATCAGCCGCAGCTTCAGCTTGGTGAAGACCCGCAGCACGTCGACGGCCTCCTCGTCGAACAGCCACGGCACCCGGTACGAGGACGAGCCGTGCAGCCGGCTGTGCGAGGACAGCAACCCGAAGGCGGTCCAGCGCTTGAACAGCGCCGGCGACGGGGTGCCCTCGAAGCCGCCGATGTCGTGGCTCCAGTAGCCGAAGCCGGACATGCCGAGCGACAGTCCGCCGCGCAGTGACTCGGCCATCGCCTCGTACGTCGACTCGCAGTCGCCGCCCCAGTGCACCGGGAACTGCTGGCTGCCCGTCGTCGCCGAGCGCGCGAAGACCACCGCCTCGCCCTCGCCGCGGTGCTTCTTCAGCACGTCGAAGACCGTCTGGTTGTAGAGGTACGTGTAGTAGTTGTGCATCCGCTCCGGGTCCGAGCCGTCGAAGTACGCCACGTCCGTGGGCACCCGCTCGCCGAAGTCGGTCTTGAAGCAGTCGACGCCCATCTCAAGGAGCGCCTCGAGCTTTCCCGCGTACCAGGCGCGGGCCTCCGGGTTGGAGAAGTCCACCAGGGCCATGCCCGGCTGCCACAGGTCCCACTGCCAGACGCCGCCGTCGGGCTTCTTCAGCAGGTAGCCGCCGTCCCGGCCCTCGGCGAACAGCGGGGAGCGCTGCGCGATGTACGGGTTGATCCACACGCAGATGCGCAGGCCCCTCTCCTTCAGCCGGGCCAGCATGCCCTCCGGGTCGGGGAAGACCCGCGGGTCCCACTCGAAGTCGCACCAGTTGAACTCGCGCATCCAGAAGCAGTCGAAGTGGAAGACCGACATCGGCAGGTCGCGCTCCGCCATCCCGTCGATGAAAGAGGTGACGGTCTCCTCGTCGTACGAGGTGGTGAACGACGTCGACAGCCACAGCCCGAACGACCATGCGGGCGGCAGCGCCGGGCGGCCGGTGAGCGCCGTGTACTTGCGCAGGATCTCCTTGGGCGTCGGACCGTGGATGACGTAGTACGTCAACTCCTGGCCCTCGACGCTGAACTGCACCCGGGACACCGTCTCCGAGCCCACCTCGAGCGACACCCGGCCGGGATGGTCGACGAAGACGCCGTAGCCCGCGTCCGTCAGGTAGAACGGCACGTTCTTGTACGCCTGCTCGGTGGCCGTGCCGCCGTCGGCGTTCCAGATGTCCACCGTCTGGCCGTTCTTGACCAGCGGCCCGAACCGCTCGCCGAGCCCGTAGACGCTGGTGCCGACGCTGAGGTCCAGCTGCTCGCGGAGGTAGTGCTCGCCGGTGTCGGTCTCCATGATGCCCATGGCCTTGACCCCCGACGAGGTCAGCGGCTTCAGCCCGTCGGCGGTGAGGAAGTCGAGCTGCCAGGGGCCGCTGCGCGCCACCCGCAGCGCGAGGCTGCCGCTGGTGAGCATGGCCCAGCCCCCCGCGTCGTCGTACGACACCTGTGTGTGCGCGTCGGACTCCGAAAGGCCGAAGTGCGGTCCCCGGTCCACCTCCCCGTCGAAGTGGGTGAGCGTCACGCCGATCACATCGGGCATGGGGGAGTGGCAGGAGACCGTCATGACCGGCCCCTTCAGCAGATCGCCGCGGTGCCGGATGGGCTGGGTGGGGGCGTGGATCGCGAGCCCGCCGTCGGCCGTCTCCGTCACGTCGAGGACTTCGACCGGGTAGGCGGCGTGGATCCCCTGGCGCAGCATCCAGTAGCCGTCGGTGAACTTCATGCGCAGCCTTTCGGGTTACTTGACCGCGCCCACGGCGATGCCGCGGGTCAGCGTCCGCTGGAAAAGGAGGAAGAAGGCGATGGCGGGCAGGATGCCCAGCAGTGCGGCGGCGTTCGTCATCGTGGCGTCCATGTCCCGCTGTCCCTGCAGCACCCCGAGGGCGACGGACACGGTCTGGACGTCGTCGGAGACGAGCATGACCAGCGGCAGCAGGAACTCGTTCCAGGTCCAGATGAAGAACAGCACCATCAGCACCCCGATGGTGGGCCGGCTGACGGGCACCACCACCCGCCACAGCACCTGCCACTTGGTGGCACCGTCGATCCGGGCCGCCTCGATGATCTCCCGCGGGAAGCCGGAGAGTACGGAGGAGAGCAGGTAGGTGCCGAAGGCCGACTGGATGACGGTGAAGACGATGATCACGCTGAGCCTGGTGTCGTAGAGGCCGGCCTCCTTGGAGAGGTAGTAGATCGGGTAGACGAGGGACTCCTGCGGCAGCATGTTCGCCAGCACGAAGAAGGCGAGCACGTACGGCCTGCCCTTGATCCGGCCGATGCCGATGGCGTACGCGCTGAGCACGGAGAGCCCCACGGCGAGCACCGCCACCGAGCCGGAGATCAGCACCGAGTTCCACAGTTTCTCGCCGTAGTCGACGCGCTCCCAGAAGTCGGCGAGCCCGTCCAGGTACACGCCGTCCGGCAAGGTGAGCGGTCCGTCGCTCGAGTACTCGTCCGGCGACTTCACCGCGTTCATGGCGACCACCAGGAACGGCAGCACCATGAAGACCGCGCCGAGCACCAGCGCCGCGAGCACGGGGTACTTCCTGACGGTGGTCATCCGGCCTCGTCCTCCGCCCTCGTCTGCAGGCGCAGCGCGACGACGGCCAGCACCATGATGAGGATGGTGAGGACGGTGGAGATCGCGGCCCCGTAGGACGCCTTGAAGTTCTCGAAGAAGTTCTGGTACGCGAAGTACGACGGGACGTTGGTGGCCCCGCCGGGGCCGCCGCCCGTGAGCACGTACACCATGCCGAACACCTTCAGCGCGGCGATGGTGCACCACAGCAGCACCACGCCTGTCTCCGGCCGCAGCTGCGGCAGCGTGACGTGCCAGAACCGCCGCCACCAGCCGGCGCCGTCCAGCTCCGCTGCCTCGTGCAGCGCCGGGTCGACGCGCTGTAGCCCGGACATGAAGATGACCAGCGGGAAGCCGATCTGCACCCAGACCATCACGGCCATCACGCTGTACAACGCCCAGTCCGGGTCCCCCAGCCAGTCCTGCTGCAGGGCGTCGAGGCCGACGGCGCCGAGCACCTCGTTGAGCGAGCCGTTCTCGGGGGCGAGGATCCAGCTCCAGACGATGCCGGCGACCGCGATCGGCAGCACCTGCGGCAGGTAGAAGCAGGCGCGCAGGACGGCCGCCAGGCGGCTGCCCGCGCGCTTGGTGGCGAAGTCGAAGAGCGCGGAGGCGAGCAGGAGCCCGATGGCGGTGGGCACCAGGGCCATCGCCACGACCATCGCCAGGCTGTGCCGGAAGGACTCCCAGAAGTCCTCGTCGCCGGCGAGCTCCCGGTAGTTCTCGAGCCCGGTGAACTCCGGGGTGCCGACGCCGGACCACTCGGTGAAGCTGATCCCGGTGTTCATCAGGAACGGCACGACGATGACGAGGAGGAAGGCCAGCGCCCCGGGCAGCAGGAACAGCGCGTACGAGCCTTCCACTCGCGACCGGCCGCGGCCGGCCCGGCGCCGGCGGGAGGGGGGCCGGCTCGCGTCGGCGCCGGCGGTCGCAGGGGGCGCGTGCCGGCTGTTGACGGCCGTCATCACTTCAGTACGTTGTCGTCGTACTCGGCCTGGAGCGACTTGAGCACGTCACCGGGTTCGGCGCTCTGTGTGATCAGCTTCTGCACCTCGGAGGCGAGGCTGTCGTAGAAGCCGTTGGCCGGCCAGTCGGGGTAGAAGGCGAGGCCGTCGTTCTCGGCCAGCGCGTCGTACTCCTCTATGAGCTTCTTCGCCCGCGCGTCGGTGATGGCTGAGGTGTCCGCGGCCACCGGGACGCCGCCGGCGTTGCCGAGCGTGTTCTGGATCTGCTTCTCCAACGTGATGTCGATGAAGTCGTACGCCAGCTCCTTGTTCTTCGCGCCGTCCGGCACCACCCAGAGGTTGCCGCCGGAACCGAGCGTCAGTTCGCTCTCCGGCCACATGAAGGTGTCCCAGACGAAGTTCTTGACCTCGGTGTGGAAGCGGCCGAACCACCAGCTGCCGGAGAAGAACATCGGGTGCTTGCCCTGCATGAAGGACACGCCTGCGTCCTCGGCCTTGACTCCGCTGGAGCTCTTGGCGATGTAACCCTTGTCGACCCAGTCGGCGAAGGTGTCGGCGGCGTACGTCCAGGCGGCGTCGGAGAAGTCGGTCTTGCCCCCCATCTGGAAGGACTCGACCCAGGAGCGGTCCGCCTGCGTGAGTGCCAGCTGGTACAGGTACTGCTGTGCCGGGTACTCGGCGCCGCCGTTGGCGAACGGGGTCAGCCCCGCGTCCTTGAAGGCGGCCAGTGCCTGCTCGAGCTCGTCGACGGTGGTCGGCACCTCGACGTCGTGCTTCTCGAAGAGATCCTTGTTGTAGTAAACCATCGTGTATTCGGCGTAGTTGGGCACGCCGTACCAACTGCCGGAGCCCATCACGCCGCTCGCGGAGTACTGGCTCGTGGTGGCGACGGTGGGCGGAATCGCCTTGTCCCAGCCGCGCTTCTTCGCCACGTCGGTCAGATCGGTGAGCAGCCCCTGCTTGGACAGCTGCCCGGTGGTGGCGTTGCCCTTGTTGTACTCCAGCAGGTCGGGCGCCTCGTCGGAGTTCAGCACTTGGGGGGCGGTCTTCTGGATCTGCTCGAAGCCCTTCGCCTCGAACTCGACCTTGACGTCGGGGTGCTTCTTCTTGAACTCCGCGACGGCTTGGTCCCACGCCTTGCCCATGGCGCTGTCCGGCGCCTCGTAGTGCCAGAGCCGAAGCGTTTGGCTGCCGCCCGAGCCGCCGTCGGATTCGCCGCACGCGGCCAGGGCGCTCAGCGACAGGGTTCCCGCCAGGGCAGCCGCCAGCAGGCGCGCCCTTCTCCGTGCCATCAACATCGACTGCCTCCGGGAGAGTTGGAAGGGAGGTGCGGCGAAGTCGAATCGTTTCGATGTCAGCCGTCGAAACGCTTCGACGGGGGACGCTAGGGGTGTGCCAGCGGTAAGTCAATGGCGTTAACAATTCGGTTGGGAGGGCGTCGCGAGCGTCAGTGGGACGGTAGCTGTGAAGTCAAATGCAATGAATATGCGGCTGTGAACTGTGTTGCCATGGTTCACGCCGTCGGGCTGGGTCGTTGATCCACGCCTGCTGGGAATCTTCGGCGGCACCGGTCGGCGGTTGAAGCGTCGGGATGCTGCTCGAACGCGACTGTGAGGGTGGCCGCTCGTTGCTCGCGGACGAGTTCGGCGGTGCCGAAGTGGACGCCGGCGGGGGCGTGACAACCGATCCCGGAATGCCGGTCGGACGTGGTTGTCGTGCGAGATGAACGCGTCCATCCACCCCCGCGCGTGGGTGAGGGAATCGACGCGTTGGGTAGTCCGACCGGTACTTCGTGGTGCGGGACTGGCTCTCGCTGAACGGGTCAGCGCGCCGGCGTCCCGGGCCCGGCGCCACTCGATGGTGTGCGAGTGGTACAGCCGCTCCCGGCGCAGGATCGCGCCCTTGTCCAGTGGTGGGTCCGGTGTCGTATTCGGTGACGGTTCACCCGCACGCCGGTAGCCACACCGAGACGGACAGTCGGGCGTACGGCGAGACACTTGTGGACCCACAACGTCCGTCGGCTTCCGTTCGACGAAGCGCGAATAATCCTCGACGCTGACCAGCTGAACTGGGACGAGAGCCTGTTCCGGCGCTTGCAGAGGAGGGAGTGATCTTCCGCGACCTGGTCAGGACCGTGCCCGGCGTCCCCCCGCTATGGGGGCGTGCGTGAGAGATGAGAGGGTCTGACGGGTGAGCGAGACACCACCGAACACCCTGCAATACCGCTTTGACGGGCCAGAGGACGCGCCTGTCCTGATCCTGGGACCCTCGATGGGTACCACATGGCACATGTGGGACCGCCAGATCGGGGACCTCGCCCGCCAGTGGCGGGTCCTCCGCTTCGACCTTCCCGGGCACGGCGGCGCGCCCGCGTACCCCGCCCCCTCCGTCGCCGAGCTCGCCCGCCGGTTGCTGGCGACCCTCGACGAGCTGGGCATCCAGCGCTTCGGATACGCGGGCTGCTCCGTCGGCGGGGCGATCGGCCTCGAACTGGCGCTGCGCCATCCGCACCGCCTCGCGTCGCTCGCGCTGGTGGCCACCTCACCACGGTTCGGCACGGCCGACGAGTTCCGTCAGCGGGGCGTGATCGTGCGTACCAACGGCCTCGACCCGATGGCCCGCAGCGCGCCGGAGCGCTGGTTCACCCAGGGCTTCGCCCTCGCGCAGCCGGCGATCGTCGAATGGGCGGTCCAGATGGTGCGCACCACCGACCCCGGCTGCTACATCGCCACCTGTGAGGCGCTCGCGGCCTTCGACGTCCGCGCCGAACTCGGCCGTGTCGGGGTGCCCACGCTCGTCCTGGTCGGTTCCGAGGACCGGGTGACCGGACCGGCGGAGGCCCGTACCCTCGTCGCCGGCATACCGGACGCCCGGCTGGCGCTGGTGCCCGGTGCCTCGCACCTCGCACCGGTCGAGCAGCCGTCCGCCGTCACCGACCTTCTCGTGCGCCACTTCTCCAGCGCCTGGCAGGACACGCTGACCGCCATCCCGGTGCCGCAGCCCGTACCGGCGGTCTCCGCGCCGAAGGGCCCGGTCGCCGCGATCGCCCCCGCCGCTCACGCACAGCCCGAGGCGGTGACGCACGGCCGCCCCGATCCGTACGAGGCGGGGATGACGGTGCGCCGCGCGGTGCTGGGCGACGCGCACGTCGACCGCGCGACGGCCGCCGCCGACGGTTTCACCGGCGACTTCCAGGAGCTGATCACCCGCTACGCCTGGGGCGAGGTGTGGACCCGGGAGGGACTCGACAGACGCACGCGCAGCGTGATCACCCTGACCGCACTGGTCGCGGGCGGTCACCTGGACGAGCTGGCGTTCCACACCAGGGCGGCGCTGCGCAACGGGCTCACCCCCGACGAGATCAAGGAAGTGCTCATCCACACCGCCGTCTACTGCGGTGTCCCCGCCGCGAACTCCGCCTTCAAAGTGGCCCAGGCCGTCATCCAGGAGGAGACCACACCGAGGCCGTAGCAGGATGGAGTCATGAGGCTCACGAAGAAGAAGCACGCGTGCATCCGGCTGGAGAAGGACGGACGGACCCTCGTCGTCGACCCCGGCGCCTTCAGTGAGGAGGACGCCGCCGTCGGAGCCGACGCGGTCCTCGTCACCCACGAGCACCCCGACCACTTCGACGAGGGCCGGCTGCGGGCCGCGCTGGAGGCCGACGCGGAGGCGGAGATCTGGACCCTGCGGAGCGTCGCCGAGAAGATCTCGGCGGCGTTCCCGGGGCGTGTCCACACCGTCGGTCACGGCGACACCTTCACCGCGGCGGGCTTCGACGTCCAGGTCCACGGCGAACTGCACGCCGTGATCCACCCGGACCTGCCGCGGATCACCAACGTCGGCTTTCTGGTGGACGGTTCGGTCTTCCACCCGGGCGACGCGCTCACCGTCCCGGACCACCCCGTCGAGACGCTGATGCTTCCCGTCCACGCGCCGTGGAACAAGATCGCGGAGATCATCGACTATGTGCGCGAGGTGAAGCCCCGGCGGTCCGTCGACATCCACGACGCCCTGCTCACCGACCTCGCACGCCCTCTGTACGACCAGCATCTCGGCAACCTCAGCGGCGCGGAGCACGAGCGGCTCGGTCCGGGGGAGACCGCGGACCTGTGACTGTCATACCCCGCCGCTAGGCTTCTCCTCATGCGTATCGCCACGTGGAACGTCAACTCGATCACCGCCCGGCTGCCCCGGCTGCTGGCCTGGCTGGAGAGCAGCGGCACCGATGTGGTGTGCCTCCAGGAGACCAAGTGCACCGAGGAGCAGTTCCCGGCCGACGCCCTGCGCGAGCTCGGCTACGAGTCGGCGGTCCACGCCGCCGGCCGGTGGAACGGCGTGGCGCTGGTCTCCCGGGTCGGCCTGGAGGACGTGGTCAAGGGCCTGCCCGACGGCCCGGCCTACGAGGGCACGCAGGAACCGCGGTCGATCGCCGGCACCTGCGGACCGGTCCGCCTCCGGTCGGTCTACGTCCCCAACGGCCGCGAGGTCGCCCACGACCACTACGCCTACAAGCTGAGCTGGCTCGACGCGCTCAAGCTGTCGGTGGCCGAGGACGCCGCGGGCAGCCGGCCCTTCGCGGTGCTGGGCGACTTCAACATCGCTCCGACCGACGACGACGTGTGGGACCGGACGGTCTTCGAGGGCAGCACCCATGTCACCGAGCCCGAGCGGGCGGCCCTGGCGTCGCTGCGCGAGGCCGGTCTGTCCGACGTGGTGCCGCGTCCGCTCAAGTACGACCAGCCCTTCACCTACTGGGACTACCGCCAGCTGGCCTTCCCGAAGAACCGCGGCATGCGCATCGACCTGGTCTACGGCAACGAACC
Organism: Streptomyces sp. NPDC096193; assembly: GCF_040302905.1. NCBI lineage: Bacteria > Bacillati > Actinomycetota > Actinomycetes > Kitasatosporales > Streptomycetaceae > Streptomyces > Streptomyces sp. NPDC096193. The sequence goes on from NZ_JBEOSJ010000002.1 coordinate 525,155, forward strand.
GTTCACCAAGGCCGTCAAGGACGGCTTCGTGGACCGGGAGGAGCGCAAGGGCAAGGGCGCGTCGGACCACGCGCCGGTGGTTGTGGATCTGGACATCTGACGACCGCCGACGCGTGCCCTGTAGTGCGTCCGGCCGCCGGGATGCGAGGCTGAGCGGTATGAACATCCCTTTCTTGGACCACTGGCTCAAGCGGCACGGCGCCGGCACCGGTGAGAGTGACTTCGCGGCCGCCGAGAGGGACCCCGAGCGTGCGGCCGCCATCGCCGAGCTGCTCTCGGAGTGCGAGCTGCTGCGTGTCCGAGTGGGACAGGCCGGGCTCGAACTGGACGACTCCCCGGCATCCTTGAGCGCCCTCGACCAGCTGCCGCCACGCTGGCGCGACGACCCGGAGGAGCTGCCCTGGCTCGGCAACGACGCGGGGCTCTATCTCGGCACGGTGATCGTGCGTACCGTCCCGGGCGCCAGCTGGCACATCTGGCCGGGCGGCAGCCCGGTGGTGCGCCTCGTCTCCGGCCGTGAGATCAGCGTCGTGGAGGCCGGTCTGGACTGGGCCGTCAACGGTTCGCCGGAGCTCTCCCAGGTCTATGCGGAGGCCGCCGAGGCCTGAAGTTGGTAAATACGGCTTATGCCCTATTTATGCGTGTCGGGTGTGAAGTCCCTTATCGGGCTGGATAGTTTGCGCTGACCTCGACACAGCGATGGGTGGGTAGGGCAGTCTATGGCCGTTGATCCGTTGATCGAGCTGCGCGATGTCAACAAGTACTACGGACAGTTGCACGTCCTCCAGGACATCAACCTCACCGTCGGGCGCGGAGAGGTGGTGGTGGTCATCGGCCCCTCCGGCTCAGGAAAATCGACGCTCTGCCGGACCGTGAACAGACTCGAGACCATCGAATCCGGCAGCATCACCATCGACGGTCAACCCCTCCCGGAGGAGGGGAAGGGGCTGGCGAAACTCCGCGCCGACGTCGGCATGGTCTTCCAGTCCTTCAATCTCTTCGCGCACAAGACCGTGCTGGCCAACGTCGCACTCGCACCGGTCAAGGTCCGCGGCCGCTCCAGGAGCGAGGCGCATCAACGCGCCCATGAGCTCCTCGACCGTGTCGGACTCGCCTCCCAGGCCGACAAGTACCCCGCCCAGCTCTCCGGCGGCCAGCAGCAGCGCGTCGCCATCGCCCGCGCGCTCGCCATGGACCCCAAGGTCATGCTCTTCGACGAGCCGACGTCCGCCCTCGACCCGGAAATGATCAACGAGGTGCTGGAGGTGATGCAGCAGCTCGCCCGCGAGGGGATGACCATGGTCGTCGTCACCCACGAGATGGGCTTCGCGCGCTCCGCCGCCAACCGTGTGGTGTTCATGTCCGACGGCCGCATCGTCGAGGACCGCGCCCCGGAGGACTTCTTCACCCACCCGGAGAGCGACCGCGCCAAGGACTTCTTGTCCAAGATCCTCAAGCACTGACGGGGGGTGCAGCACCGATGATGCGTACGAGGCGCGCCCTGGCGGCGCTGACGGTCGTCCTGGCGGCGGTGGCCGTCACGGCCTGCGGCAAGGAGGGCAGCCCACCGGTCAAGGGCCCGCAGGCCGACCAACTGCCGGACTACCAGGTGAACAAGGGCTTCCAGCTGCCCGATTCGCCGACCTGGCGCAAGGCCAGGAAGCGCGGCCACCTCGTCGTCGGGGCGAAGGAGGACCAGCCGTACGTCGGCGAGAAGGACCCGGCCACCGGTCTGTACACCGGGTTCGACATCGAGATCGCCAAAATGGTCGGTGCCTATCTGGGCTTCGATCCGCGGACCATCTCGTTCCGGACGATCGCCTCCGCGAACCGTGAAACCGCCCTGCAGAACGGCCAGATCGACTACTACGTCGGCACCTACACCATCAACGCCAACCGCAAGAAACTGGTCGGCTTCGCGGGCCCGTACTTCCTCGCCGGTCAGTCGCTGCTCGTCCGTGCGGACGAGAACGACATCAAGGGCCCGCAGGACCTCGACGGCAAGCGGGTCTGCTCGGCCGCCGGTTCGACCCCCTACCAGCGCATCGAGAGCGACTACCCGAAGGCCGACCTCGTCGCGTACGACACCTACTCCGTCTGCGTCGACAACCTCCTCACCTACCAGGTAGACGCCGTGACCACCGACGACGCGATCCTCACCGGCTACGCGGCCAAGGTGCCCGACGAACTCAAGGTCGTCGGCAAGCCGTTCTCCGAGGAGCCCTACGGCATCGGCGTCCCCCGCAACGACAACGCCCTGCGCTTCGCGATCGACGACGCGCTCGCCGTTAACGAGAAGAACGGGAACTGGAGGAAGGCCTACTCCGCGACGCTCGGCCTGTCCGGGGTACCGGCCCCCCAGCCGCCCCCGATCGACCGCTACCCGGCGTCCTGAGCGAGGCACCTGTGAACGTACTGACCGACAACTTCTCCCTGTACGGCAAGGGCTTTCTCGGCACCGTCGAACTGACGGTGTACGCCTCGCTCCTCGCCCTGGGCCTCGGCTTCGCGATGGCGTCCTTCCGCGTCGCCCCGGTCGGCTCGCTGCGCGTCGTCGGCACGGTGTGGGTGACCGTGCTGCGCAACACCCCGCTCACCCTGCTGTTCTTCGCCGTTCTGCTCGGACTGCCACGGTTCGGGCTGGTCCTGCCCTTCCAGGTCTTCGCGGTGATCGCGCTGGGCTGCTACACCTCGGCCTTCATCTGCGAGGCGCTGCGCTCCGGCATCAACACCGTGCCGACGGGCCAGGGCGAGGCGGCCCGCAGCCTCGGGATGAGCTTCGGCCAGACCCTGAACACCGTGGTGCTGCCGCAGGCGTTCCGCAGCGTCATCCCACCGGTCGGCTCCACACTCATCGCCCTCGCCAAGAACTCCGCGATCGCGGGCGCGTTCAGCGTCACCGAGCTTCTCGGTGTCTACAAGCCCCTCAACGAGATGGGCTACAGCATCATCTGGTCCTTCGTCTGGATCGCTGTCGGCTACCTGATCATCACCCTGACCATCAGTGCGCTGTTCAACGTGCTCGAGAAGCGCTTCGGAGTCGCCCGATGACTTCCACCGCCCTCTACGACGTCCCCGGACCCCACACCCGCAGGCGGCACCGGCTCTACGGCGTCACCTCCACCGTCGCCGTCCTCGCCCTGTGCGGCTGGATCGTCCATCTGCTGTTCGACACCGGCCAGTTCACCGCGGCCAAGTGGACCCCCTTCGAGTACAAGGGCATCCAGGAGCTGCTCCTGACAGGACTCGGCAACACCCTCAAGGCGTTCGCCTGCGCCGCCGTGCTCTCGCTCCTCTTCGGCGGCATCCTCGCCGTCGGCAGGCTCTCCGAGCACCGGGCGGTGCGCTGGCCGGCCACGGTGGTCGTGGAGTTCTTCCGGGCGATGCCCGTGCTGGTGATGATCTTCTTCATCTTCGTGGCGCTGAAGGTGCAGCCGCTGCCCGCCCTGGTTGCCGGACTGACCCTCTACAACGGCTCGGTGCTCGCCGAGGTGTTCCGGGCCGGCATCAACTCCGTGGAGCGGGGTCAGCAGGAGGCCTCGTACGCACTCGGGATGCGCAAGACACAGGTCATGGCCAACGTCCTGGCGCCGCAGGCCGTACGCGCGATGCTGCCGACGATCATCAGCCAGCTGGTGGTCGCCCTCAAGGACACCTCACTCGGCTATCTCATCACCTACGAGGAATTCCTCCACGCGGGCAAGCTCATCGCGTCGAATCTCGACTACGATTTGCCGTTCATCCCTGTGGTGATGGTGATTTCGCCGATCTACATCGGGATGTGCATGCTGCTCTCCTGGTTCGCCAACTGGATGGCCAGGCGGCAGCGGCGCAATCCGAGAACAGAGGCCGTGGACATCGCCCCGGCCGAACCAGGGACGCTGCTGCCCGGGGGTCCTCCCGAGCCTCGATAGGCGCGGAAGGACAGGACAGCAGCTCATGGGGCACGACCTCCCCGCCCTGGGTGGGGAACCCTGGCAGCAGCCGGTGATCACTTCTGGCGCAGCGGGACCGACAGATACGACGGGTCGGCTGCGGACGAGGAGAAGGTCAGCTGCGCGCCGAACGGGTTGTGCTCGATGTAGAGCGGGTCGACAGTGTCGACGACCAGGGCGAGACGGTGGCCCGCCGGTACGTCGTAGGCCGTGGAGAACAGCTCCAGGTCGACGGCGAACGGCGTGCCGGGCGTCTTGCCGTGGAAGGTGTACGGCGCATTGCTGACCAGCTTGCCGAGGCCGAGCGGGCCCACGTCGTAGAGGTACGCGACGAGGGTGCCGCTCTCCTTGGTGCCGGTGAGCGTGGTGTGCAGCTTCGCGGTTCCCCGGATCTGCTGTGTCGAGTCGTACCGCTCCGACTGCCACACCGCGGCGAACGGCCGCGGCAGCAACGGGATCGAGGCGATCGGGGGCAGTCTCACGAACTGGTCGAGCATGCTGGACAGCAGGATGAGCCCGCCGTTGGCGCCCGAGTCCACGTTGGCCCAGATCTTCTTCGTACTGTCCAGGTTCAGCTTGCGCCGGTCCGCCGCGACGGACTTCCAGTCGGGGTAGCTCTCGTACGCGCCGGTGGAACGGGACTTGAGACGGACCGGCTGCTCGCGGTCCACGCCGTTGTCGTCGCCCTTGAGGTAGTGGTCGAGCCAGCGGTGGGTGCTGGTCCAGGTGTCGTTGGGCAGCCCGAGCAGACCGCCGATCTCCGGGGTGGCATGGTCGCCCGGACGGAACTCCAGCCGCTTGGGGACGGTCAGCTTCGCGTAGAAGTCCGCGGTCTGGTTCGGCGGGAAGACCGTGTCGCCCCAGGCGTTGCCCAGCATCACGGCCGTGCCGTTGGCGTTGATCCGGTCCACGAAGGCGGCCGGTGAGCGCTTCTTCCCCCAGTCCACCATCTCCTGCTCCTTGTCGAGACGGGAGCCGAGGAAGTCATGGGTGAACTGCTGGAATTCGGGGCTGGGCCGGCCGGTGAGATGGCCGGCGCCACTGAGAAGCAGAGCGGCCTGCCGGTTCTGGGTGCGGCCGCGGTAGATGGAATCGACGAGGTCCGCCCAGCCGCTGAGGGCGGCCACGGCCTTGATCCGCTTGTCGTGGGCGGCGGCCAGCAGGCTGATCCCGGCCGCGTAGGAGACTCCGGCCATGCCGATCCGGCCGGGGTCGGCCGGGGTGTTGGCGAGGGCCCAGTCGATGACCTTGGACGCGTCGGCGACGTCGGGCGGCCCCGCCACCTCGATGTAGCCGCCCGACTGCCAGAATCCGCGCGCGTTGTAGGTGACCACCACATAGCCGGCGTCGGCGAGCTTCTTGGCCTGTGCGAGGTATTCGATCTGGGGCAGTGCCCAGCTGGTCGGCAGGATCAGTACGGGATAGGTGCGGCCGCCGTCCGCGCCCGCCGGGGTGACCACGTTCCCCTTGAGCACCGTGCCGCCGTCGCCGTGGATGTCGACGAAACGTACGCCGGGTACCCCGGCCCGCTGTTCGGCGCTGAGGGGTGCGGTCACTCCCGGGGCCGGTGCGGCGGGCGCGACACCCGCCGCCGGCCCGGCGAGGAGCGCGGCGGAGACGGTGCCGATGGCGGTGGTACGCAGAACCTTGCGCGGCTGTCCCACAGGTCACTCCTCACACGTGTCACGGGAAAGTGACCCGACGGTAACGTCAGCGGCTTACGCGAGGTAACTCCTCGGTAAGTTACGTGTGAGTAAAGATTGTTGGACGTCGCGTCAGTACAGCGCGCTCTTCGTCCGCCAGGCGTCCCACGGCAGATTCCACTCGCCGTAGCCGTTGTTGAGCGCCTGCGTTCCCTTGGCCTCGTTGCCCGTGACCTCGAACGGGTCGCCCACCTGGACCTGGCCGTAGACCCACTTGGCGTCCGCGTCGCTCATGCCGATGCAGCCGGAACTCCGGTTGGCGCTGCCGAAGTAGCGGGCGTTCCAGGGTGCCGCGTGCGCGTACATGCCCGACCAGGTCAGCCGCATCGAGTAGTCGACCATCTTGTTGTAGGCATTGCCGAGGCCCACGGTCTCCGAACGCATGTTGATCGTGCCCTCCTTCGCCATCAGGACGGTCCTGCCTCGCCAGGACGCTTTCTCGCCGCCCGGGGTGCCCGCGGACATGGGCACCTCCCCGACCGCCCGGCCGTCGCGCACGAGCGTCAGGCGGTGCCGGTCGAGGTCCACCGCGACCGACTGGCTCCTGCCGATGGTGAAGGTCGTCGCGTAGTCACGGACGAACCAGCCGCCCGCGCCGGAGTCGATGCCGCTCAGCTTCGCGTCGAGCGAGACCCTCGTGCCCGGCCGCCAGTACTCCTTCGGCCGCCAGTCGATCCTGTCCCTGCCCGACCAGTCCCGCATCCAGCCCCAGGAGCCCTCGGTGTTGTTCGAGGTGGTGACCGTGAGGTGCTTCTCCACCGCGGCCCGGTTCTTCACCGGGTGGTCGAACACGATCGACAGGGGGTGCGCGACGCCGACCGTGGCGTTCTTGCCCGGGGTCATCGCGAGCTTGTTGACCCCGGCGGTGGCGAAGGCCGCCGTGGCAGTACCTCCGCCGGTGTCCTTCGTCGCGATCGAGTAGCGGGCTCCGGGGGCCGCGGGGCGGACCGACGTCCAGCTCCGGCCGTCGTCGGCGATCCGCCCGTCCAGCCGTCCGCCCTTGGCGTCGGTGACCGTGACCTCCTTCAGCTTTCCCTCGGCGAGCGTCACCCGCACGGGCGCGCCGATGACCTGCTTGCCGATCGGCGTCACCGAGATCGCGGGCCCGTCCTTGCCGTCGGCATCGGCGTCCGCGATGCCGCCGGAACATCCGGTGAGCAGTACGGCAAGCACCGCGCCGCCGACGGACACGACGGGGCGGACGGGTCGGCGGCCGAGCGGGAAGCGCGGTCGTGTACGGCTCAAGGCAAAACCTCCGTTGCGATCTCGGTCGCGCAGTGAGAGTCCGGTCCGGTGTCGCAGGTTCCGTAATATCCCGGATTTCCCTCTAATTCCGATGTGATGAGAAACGCAGGGTAAGGCATGATCCACGGCACATGCCGGGTCCGTTACCGGCCTCGACCCCTGCGGGCCGTGACCCCTGGTGTTCTGTCCGGTCGTCAGGCACTCTCGCCAGATGGATCCGGCACCGGCAGGAACGATCCTGCGACTGAGGCTGAGGCGGCGCGCCGAGTGGGTACCGCTCGCCGCGATCGTGCTGCTCGTCGTCTGGGGCATCGCCGCGGCGTCGATCGTCGACGGCCCCAACGGCACCTCCGGAGGCATCGCGCTCGCGATCGTCGGAGTGCCGGTGGCCGTGTTCGCCGTCAGCTGCGCGGCCCACCTGGTGCGGCCGATGCGCCTCACCGTCGACGCCGGCGGGCTGGAGGTGCGGCTGCCGCTCTGGCCGGCCAGGACCGTCCCCTGGTCACGGATCACCGGCGTGAGCACCCCGCCGGACCATGTCGTCGTCGACTGCGCCGCGCCCGTCGGGGGCCTCCCGCCGACCTGCCGGCCACGGGCCGCGTACCGCAGACTCGCGGCCGACCGCGGACGGCCCACAGGCGGTCAGGGGCTCTGCTTCGAGACCCGCGTCTTCGACCTGGAGGCGACCGAACTGCTCGACGCGATCGCTCGGCACGCCCCGCAGGGGGCCGCGGTGCGTGCGGGACGGCCCTGACGGGGCGCGGACGTGGTCTGCCGTGCCGATCGAGGCACTAGCCCGCCGGCTGGGCCGAGGGCCGCGGGGTGGGCAGCGGTGCCTGTGCCGCACGGGTGACGTCCGCGACCACCTCCACCACGTCCGACCCGTACGCCTGCGAATTGACCACCTTGAGCAGCAGGCAGAACGACGAGGCACCGTGCTTGCGGGTGAGCTTCTCGTGGTTGCGGGCGAGATAGCGGGTCGCCGCCTGGTTGGTTATCGCGCGCTGTCCGCAGAAGAGGAACACCGGCCGGGCGTCCTGGCCCGCGGTGAGCCGGGCGAGGAACACGTACTCGGCGACGCCGGGCTCCATCCGGTAGCGCTCCGACCCGATCTGGAACGCTCCCTGGTCCGGCCCCGGCTCCGGATCGGTGTTGATCCGCACCCCGGGCAGCAGCGAATGCAGATGCGCGGCCATCCGCCGGTTGGAGAACGGCCCGCCCACGCAGAACTCGGTCCGCTCGCCGAAGCCCTGCTGGGCCGTGTCGTGCCAGATGATCTGGGCGTGCGCGCCGCAGCCCTTGATCAGCGCGGAGAGCTCCAGGAGGGCGAAGACGTCGAAACGGTGCACGGAGCCGTCCCGGCCGGCCTCGCGGTTGACCACGAGCAGCGACTCGGAATTCGTGGGCAGACCGAAGAATGCCTGCTTGCGACGGAGTTTGCGGCGCCACACATACGTGCGCGTGAGCCAGCCGAGCGTGGCGCTGATGCCGGCGGCCACCACGCCGAGCACGATGTTGCGTACGTCGTCAGTCATGGGCGCGCATGGTAGCGGGGTTGTCGCGACATTGTTCGAGACGGTCCTGACGTGAGGCGCGCGGTGAAGTTACGCTGCGCGGACGTACGTTGACTGGAGGTACGGATGCGTCGCTCCGTCGCACGGAATGTGTCGGCTCTGGCCGTGACCGCGGCCGTGATCTCGATCGGGGCGGCGGCCCCGCCCACCTCCTCGCCGCCGGGCGGGGCACCGGTCAAGAAACCGGTCGCCGTGGGCTACGGCGGCGCTGTCGCCAGTGTCGACGCGGACGCGTCGGCCGCGGGCATCGAGGTCCTGCGCCGCGGCGGCAACGCCGTGGACGCCGCCGTCGCGACGGCCGCCGCGCTCGGCGTCACCGAGCCCTACTCCGCCGGTATCGGCGGTGGCGGCTTCTTCGTCTACTACAACGCCAAGGCCCGCACGGTCCACACCATCGACGGCCGCGAGACCGCGCCCCGCTCCGCCGACGCCTCCCTCTTCCTGGAGAACGGCAAGCCCATCCCCTTCGAGGAGGGCGTGACGAGCGGTCTGGGCGTCGGCACCCCCGGCACCCCGGCGACCTGGGAGTCGGCGCTGGACGCCTGGGGGAGCAGGCCGCTCGGGCAGCTGTTGCAGCCGGCCGAACGTCTGGCGAAGGACGGCTTCACCGTCGACGCCACCTTCCGCTCGCAGACCCAGTCCAACCAGGCCCGCTTCGCGGACTTCCCCGCCTCGGCGGAGCTCTTCCTGCCCGGCGGGCAGCTTCCGGTCGTGGGCTCGGTCTTCAAGAACCCGGATCTGGCGCGCACGTACAAGGAGATCGCCCGCAAGGGCGTCGGCACGCTGTACCGCGGCGACCTCGCCCGGGACATCGTGCGCACCGTCCGCACGCCTCCGGTGGCCAAGGGCGCGACCCGGGTCGTACGGCCCGGCGACCTGACCACGCGCGACCTGCGCGCCTACGAGACGATCCGGCGGGCGCCCACGAAGGTCTCCTACCGCGGCCTGGACGTCTACGGCATGGCCCCGGTCTCCTCCGGCGGCACCAGCGTCGGCGAGGCGCTCAACATCCTGGAGCGGAGCAACCTGTCGAAGGCCACGCAGACGCAGTATCTGCATCGCTTCATCGAAGCGAGCCGGATCGCGTTCGCGGACCGCGGGCGCTGGGTGGGTGACCCGGCGTTCGAGAAGGTGCCGACGAAGGGGCTCCTGTCGCAGCGGTTCGCCGACTCGCGCGGATGCCTGATCAAGGACGACGCGGTGCTCACCAGCCCGCTGGCGCCGGGCGATCCGAGCCGGCCGGCGGCGTGCGGAGGATCGGGTACGGCGGCCCCGACCACGTTCGAGGGGGAGAACACCACCCATCTGACGGCGGCCGACAAGTGGGGCAACGTCGTCGCCTACACGCTCACCATCGAGTCGACGGGCGGCAGTGGCATCACCGTGCCCGACCGGGGCTTCCTGCTCAACAACGAGCTGACGGACTTCTCCTTCGCCCCGGCGAGCCCGGCGGTGCACGACCCGAACCTGCCGGGTCCGGGCAAGCGACCGCGCTCGTCGATCTCACCGACGATCGTGCTGGAGGACGGCCGTCCCGTCCTCGCGCTCGGCTCCCCGGGCGGCGCGACCATCATCACCACCGTCCTCCAGTCCCTGACGGGCCGTCTGGACCGCGATCTGCCCCTGGTGGACGCGATCGCCGCGCCGCGCGCCAGCCAGCGCAACCAGACGACGACGGAGATCGAGCCCGCGCTGTGGAACAGCCCGCTCCGCGGACAGCTGGAGAAGATCGGTCACGCCTTCCGGCAGAACCCGGAGATCGGCGCGGCGACGGGCATCGAGCGGCTGCCCGACGGCCGCTGGCTCGCCGCCGCCGAAAAGGTCCGCAGGGGCGGCGGTTCGGCCATGGTCGTCAGCCCCAGCGGTCATCCGTACGGCCGCTGACCGAACGGCGCAAAGGTCCGCCACCCGTCCGGGGCCCCAAACCCCGGACGGGCGGCGGGCGTTGGCGTTGCGGGGCCGGCAGGCGCCGGGCGGGGGCGATCGGATGTGCGCGTGAGCGGGTAAGGACGCTTTCCTGACAGAAAGGCGACACCTCCCATGCGCACTCGCACTCTCGCGCTCGCCGTCTCCGGCGCCGCCCTCCTCGCGGCGGTCGCGCTGCCCGCCACGGCGAGCTCCGCGGCGACCGGCGCCGGTGCCTTCCGCGAAGGCACGGTCGCCGCGGCCGACCTGCTCGCCAAGGTGACGGACTGTCCGCAGATCTCGAACGGCCTGTACCGGACGGACAGCGAGACCCCGGCGACGATCCCGGTCTGCGGCAAGGAGGGCGTCGTGTACTGGACGGCCGACATGGACATCGACTGCGACGGCCAGGTCACGAGCGCGTGCAACAGCGGCACCGACCCCTGGTTCCAGGCCGCGACGGCCTTCCACCAGTCCGACGGCCGGGCCCTGAACGCCGAGCGGCTGCCCTACGTCGTCGTACCGACCAGCAGCGCCATCTGGAACTACGCGAGCGCGGGCATCAAGGGCGGCGGTGTGGTCGCCGTCATCCACAAAAACCAGGTGCAGTACGCGGTCGTCGGGGACACGGGCCCCAGCCAGATCATCGGCGAGGCGTCCTACGCCACCGCCCGGGCGCTGGGCATCGATCCGGACCCGTCGACGGGCGGCACGGCAAGCGGGGTCACGTACATCTTCTTCTCCAACACCACGGTGCTGCCGATCGAGAACCACGGGGCGGCGGTGACTCTCGGCGAGACGCTGGCCAAACAGTTCGTCGCAAGGGACTGACAGCCGGGGATCCGGCGGCGGGGGCCCCGGTGCCTCGGGCCCGTCAGAGTGCGGTGAGGACGCGGGGGCCGTCGTCCGTGATCGCCACCGTGTGCTCCGCGTGCGAGGCGCGGCTGCCGTCCAGCGTGCGGATCGTCCAGCCGTCGCCCGCCGTGTGGTGGTCGTCGGTGCCGCCGCCGATCACCATGGGCTCGATAGCCAGCACCATCCCGTGGCGCAACGGCATGCCCCGTCCCGGGCGTCCCTCGTTCGGGACGCCCGGGTCCTCGTGCATGCTGCGCCCCACGCCATGACCGCCGAAGCCGTCCGGGATGCCGTACCCGGCCGTCCGGCACACGCGGCCGACGGCATGGGCGATGTCGCCGATGCGGTTGCCGACGACGGCGGCCGCGATACCGGCCTCCAGGGCCTCCTCGGCGGTGGCGATCAGCCGAACGTCCTCGGGCCGGGCGCGCCCGACCGTGAAGCTGACGGCCGAGTCGCCCACCCAGCCGTCCCGGATCGCCCCGCAGTCCAGGCTCACCAGATCGCCGTCCCGCAGGCGGTATCCGTCCGGGATGCCGTGCACGATCGCGTCGTTGACGGAGGCGCAGATGACGGCGGGGAACGGGATGGGGGCCCAGGAGGGGTGATAGTCCAGGAACGGTGAGCCCGCTCCGGCCTCGTCCAGCACCGACCTGGCGGCACGGTCCAGTTCCAGCAGGCTGACGCCCACGGCCGCGGTCTCGCGGGCCGCCGTGAGTGCCTGTGCCACGAGGCGGCCGGCCTCGCGCATCGCCTCGATCGAGGCATCGCTCTTGATCTCTACCATGCCAATTACTATACCGGTGCTACCGGTATAGGAATACCAGCATTAGAATACCGCCATGGTGCGCACCCCTCTCACCCCCGAAGAGCGCGAACGCGGCGAGCGGCTCGGCCGGATCCTGCGCGTCGCGCGCGGCGACCGCAGCATGGTGGAGATCGCCGCCGCCGCCGGCCTTTCGGCCGAGACCCTCCGCAAGATCGAGACGGGCCGGGCCCCGACGCCCGCGTTCTTCACGGTCGCCGCACTCGCGCGGGTGCTCGGTCTGTCGATGGACGAACTGGTGGTGCGCTGCGCGCTGGTGCCGGCGGCCTGACGGGCTCCAGGGCCCGTCGGGTACGAACCGGCCCGCCACCGTTTCTCCGAACCGGGCGTCGCACTGCACCGGGTGGCCCCACGGTGCTCACCGGGGCGCTGCGTGCGACCGAGCGCAACGGCTTCGTGAAACGGACGTCGTACGGCGAGAATCCGCCTCGGTCGAGTACGAACGCACGCGCTCGGCCGGTCCGCCCTCCAGCCGGTGAACGCGGCGTGCGACGGGGCGCGTACGCACCGGCCGAGTTCGTAACGGCCCACGATACGGACCCGAGTGACCACGCGCAGAGGCGGAAGCGGAGTACGCGCGCGGACAGCCGGACCGGCCGCGCCGGGGCCCCCGGACACGGCGTAGTCTCGCGAACGTGACTGCCGAGGACTTCGCCGCCGCCAAGTACATCAGCGTGACCACGTTCCGTAAGAACGGAACGGGTGTCGCCACCCCCGTTTGGTTCGCCGAGGACGGCGGAAAACTGTACGCCTGGACACGGACCGACTCCTGGAAGGTCAAGCGGCTGCGCAACGACCCGCGCGTCGTGGTGACCGTGTGCGACGTGCGCGGCCGGATCACCGAGGGTGCTCCCACCGCCGAGGGGACGGCCGAACTCCTCGACGCGGCGGCGACCGCACGGATCCGCAAACTCCTGGCGCGCAAGTACACCTGGCAGTTCTGGCTGGTCGACTGGCCGGCCACGCTGGTGCGGCTCGGGAAGCGCCCGCACACCGGCATTGCGGTAACCATCTGAAAACAGCGCGTAGCAGTGCCGTAACACGTCTGATGTCCAATGCCACCCAGTCGAGGGTGGGGCGGGGCAGTGATGGCGGTGCATCAAGTACCGGCACAGACCGGAGTGTTCGCGCGGTACCTCCAGGGGCTGGCCGCGCTGCTCGACCGTGACGGCGGCTGGTACGCGGTCTTCCTGCGTCGCGACCCGCAGGGCATGCAGGCGTGCCTGGACGGCTTCGAGGTCCCGCCGTGGGACGTCGTCGGATCGCTGCTCCAGGATCTCGCGGTGGTGCGCGGACGGGAGTTCGTGGAGCAGGAACAGCTCCGTGCCAAGCAGCTGCACACGGCCTCGGCCGCGGCCCACGACCTCCGGCCGGGCGGTCGCGAGGCGCTGGTGGAGCGCCTGGAGCTGATGCGTCGCGAACTGATCCACGCCGCCGGCCGTCACGAGGAGCTCATCCGTCTGATCGCCGCCGAGCCCGTGGGCACGGAGTCGGCGGAAGCGCTGTCGTACGAGCTGGAGTGGGTCCGGGACGACCACGCGCGGGCCACCGCGAGGAGCGCGGAGCTGCGGCGGCGTCTGGCCGCCCTGCCCCCGCCGGAACACGGCCGGGCGGGCGCCCCGGGACCGGGGGAGCGCGTGCCGCGCCAGGCGTCCCGGCCGGACCCGGCGCCGTGGCCCGCTCCGGCACAGGAAGGACCTCGTCCCGCCCCGCACGCGGAGAACCCCCGGCCCGGCGCTCCCGCAGGGCCCGGCCAGGGCAAGGGCGGGAGCAAGGACGGCGGCAAGGCCAAGGACAAGCGCCGCCGCCCGCGCGGCGCCCGGTTCGCCGGGATGGAGGAGGACGTGGAGGCCGTAGCCGTGCCCGAGCTCCCCGTCGGCGGCGAGCTGCCCCGCGGGGCGCGGTACGGCGGCGCGAGCACGGCCCCCGAACAGGAGCAGCCCGTCCCCGCCGACACCGGCGAGGCCCTGCGCGCCGCGCACGAGACCGTACGCACCCTCGGGCGGCTGCGGGCGGAGGGCCGCAGCGGAGAGGCCCATGTTCTGCTCTGCGAGGCCGCCACCCTGCCCGCAGAGCGGCTGCCCGTGCTCGCCGCCGAGCTCCACCGCGCCGGCCTGGAGGCCGACTGGGCGACGCTGCTGTGGGAGGCCGCATCGCAGCCCGTGCTGCGGCTCGCGGCGATCGCCGGAGCCCTCTCCGGTGCTGGCCGCGCCCAGGACGGCCGGCAGCTCCTGCGCCAGGGCGTGACCCGCCCCGCCGACGAGATCGCCGCCGCTGTGCTCTCGCTCGACGAGGACGGCCGTGACCCCGAGGCGCTCGCCCTGCTCACCGCCTACGCCCAGCTGCACACGCCCGCCGACACGGCGAGAATCGCCGACCGCGACCCCGCCCGACTCGTCCCCCGTCTGCTGGCGGCCGCCCGTGCCGGATCAGTGGCCCATGAGCGCGATCTTGTCCACGCGTTAAGGGTCTCGGGCCACCTCAGCGCCTGACCCGTACGGTGTCGACCGCTCGGGTGCGAAACACGATCGACTCTGCGGGTTGACGACGATGGTCTTGCCCCAGTGTGTGACGGGGCTTACGTTCTCCATCTACGCATTCGTCTACGTGCGTAGAGGCCCTCTGCCGTTCGGCCGAAGGAGCAGCTCATGGCCACTGTCGTACGCGCCGCACTCGTCCAGGCGACCTGGACCGGCGACACCGAATCCATGATTGCCAAACACGAGGAACATGCCCGGGAAGCGGCCCGTCAGGGCGCCAAGGTCATCGGATTCCAAGAGGTCTTCAACGCCCCGTACTTCTGCCAGGTCCAGGACCCGGAGCACTACCGCTGGGCCGAGCCCGTCCCGGACGGTCCCACCGTCCGCCGGATGCAGGAGCTCGCCCGCGAGACCGGCATGGTCATCGTGGTCCCGGTCTTCGAGATCGAGGGCGCGGGCTTCTACTACAACACCGCCGCCGTGATCGACGCCGACGGCTCCTACCTGGGCAAATACCGTAAGCACCACATCCCTCAGGTGAAGGGGTTCTGGGAGAAGTACTACTTCAGGCCCGGCAACGCGGGCTGGCCCGTCTTCGAGACCGCGGTCGGCAAGGTCGGCGTCTACATCTGCTACGACCGTCACTTCCCGGAGGGCTGGCGGCAACTGGGCCTCCAGGGAGCCCAGTTGGTCTACAACCCCTCGGCGACCTCGCGCGGCCTCTCCAGCTACCTCTGGCAGCTGGAACAGCCGGCCGCGGCCGTGGCGAACGAGTACTTCATCGCCGCGATCAACCGCGTCGGCGAGGAGGAGTACGGCGACAACGACTTCTACGGCACGAGCTACTTCGTCGACCCGCGCGGCCAGTTCGTGGGCGAGGTTGCCAGCGACAAGGCCGAGGAACTCGTCGTACGCGACCTGGACTTCGACCTGATCGACACCGTGCGGCAGCAGTGGGCCTTCTACCGAGACCGGCGCCCCGACGCGTACGAGGGGCTGGTGCAGCCGTGAGTCATCTGTACGACCGGCACAAAGCCGTGATCCCCGACTGGGTCGCGCTCTACTACCAGCGGCCCATCGAGATCACCCATGGCGAGGGCCGCCATGTCTGGGACGCGGACGGCAACCGCTACCTCGACTTCTTCGGCGGCATCCTCACCACGATGACCGCCCACGCGCTGCCCGAGGTCACCAAGGCGGTCAGCGAGCAGGCCGGCCGGATCATCCATTCCTCGACGCTCTATCTGAACCGCCCGATGGTCGAACTCGCCGAGCGGATCGCGGCGCTCTCGGGCATCCCCGACGCACGGGTCTTCTTCACCACCTCGGGCACCGAGGCCAACGACACCGCGTTGCTGCTGGCCACCGGACACCGCCGGTCCAACCAGATCCTGGCGATGCGCAACAGCTACCACGGCCGTTCGTTCTCGACCGTGTCCATCACGGGCAACCGCAGCTGGTCCCCGACCTCGCTCTCCCCGCTGCAGACGCTGTACGTGCACGGCGGCGTCCGCACCCGGGGGCCGTACGCCCACCTGTCCGACGCGCAGTTCATCGAGGCGTGCGTGGCGGACCTGGAGGACCTGCTCGGCCACACCCGCGACGTCGCAGCGCTGATCGCCGAACCCATCCAGGGCGTCGGCGGGTTCACCTCCCCGCCCGACGGTCTGTACGCCGCGTTCCGCGAAGTCCTCGACCGGCACGGCATCCTGTGGATCGCCGACGAGGTGCAGACCGGCTGGGGCCGTACCGGCGACCACTTCTGGGGATGGCAGGCGCACGCCGGCAACGGGCCGCCGGACATCCTCACCTTCGCCAAGGGCATCGGCAACGGCATGTCCGTCGGCGGCGTCGTCGCGCGTGCCGAGATCATGAACTCGCTGGACGCCAACTCCATTTCGACGTTCGGCGGCTCACCGGTCACCATGGCCGCGGGCAGCGCCAATCTCGCGTATCTGCTGGAGCACGATCTCCAGGGCAACGCCCGCCGCGTCGGCGGACTGCTGCTGGAGCGGCTGCGCGGGATCGGGGCGGGCGTGCCCGCCGTCCGCGAAGTGCGCGGCCGGGGGCTGATGCTCGGGATCGAACTGGTCCGGCCCGGCACCGACGAAGCCGACCCGCAGGCGGCGGCGGCCGTCCTGGAGGCCGCGCGCGAGGGCGGTCTGCTGATCGGCAAGGGCGGCGGCCACAACACCAGCGCGCTGCGCGTCGCGCCTCCGCTCTCCCTGACCGTGGCCGAGGCGGAAGAGGGTGCGTCCATCCTCGAACGTGCCCTGCGCAGCGTGTAGGGCCTGATCCCCACGACAGGCCCCGGCGCCTGACGCCCGACCGGCCCCGCGCAGGGGGCCTGTCGCCGGGACCGGGCCCCAGCCGACCGTACGTATCCCAAGGGAGCGCACCAGCCATGAGCAGCACCCGCACCCTCATCCGCGGCGGACTGGTCATCACCGCATCGGACGAGATCCACGCAGACGTACTGATCGAGGACGGCCGCATCGCCGCGCTCGCCGCCCACGGGTCCGCCGTCTCCGAGCCCTGGACCGCCGACCGCATCATCGACGCGACGAACAGGTACGTCATCCCGGGCGGCGTCGACGCCCACACGCACATGGAGCTCCCGTTCGGCGGGACCTTCGCCTCCGACACCTTCGAGACGGGCACCCGCGCCGCCGCCTGGGGCGGCACCACCACCATCGTCGACTTCGCCGTCCAGTCGGTGGGCCGCCCGCTGCGCGAAGGGCTAGACGCCTGGTACGCCAAGGCCGACGGCAACTGCGCCGTCGACTACGGCTTCCACATGATCCTCTCGGACGTCAACGAGTCGTCGCTGAAGGAGATGGACCGTCTGGTGGAGGAGGGCGTCACCTCCTTCAAGCTCTTCATGGCCTATCCGGGCGTCTTCTACAGCGACGACGGCCAGATCCTGCGCGCCATGCAGCGCTCCGCCACCAACGGCGGGCTGATCATGATGCACGCCGAGAACGGCATCGCCATCGACGTCCTCGTCGAACAGGCACTCGCCGAGGGCCGCACCGACCCGCGTTACCACGGCGAGGTGCGCCGGGTGCTGCTGGAGGCCGAGGCCACCCACCGCGCCATCCAACTGGCCCGGGTCGCGGGCGCCCCGCTGTACGTCGTGCACGTCTCGGCCGAAGAGGCACTCGCCGAACTCGCCGCCGCCCGCGACATGGGGCTCAACGTCTTCGGCGAGACCTGTCCGCAATACCTCTTCCTGTCCACGGACAACCTCGCCGAGCCCGACTTCGGGGGCGCGAAATACGTCTGCAGCACACCGCTGCGGCCGAAGGAGCATCAGGCGGCGCTCTGGCGCGGACTGCGGACCAACGATCTCCAGGTGGTCTCCACCGACCACTGCCCGTTCTGCTTCGTCGGGCAGAAGGAACTGGGCCGCGGCGACTTCTCCAGGATTCCCAACGGTCTGCCGGGTGTCGAGAACCGGATGGACCTGCTGCACCAGGCCGTGGTGGACGGGCACATCACCCGCCGCCGGTGGATCGAGATCGCGTGCGCCACCCCGGCCCGCATGTTCGGCATGTACCCGAAGAAGGGGACCATCGCGCCGGGCGCGGACGCCGACGTCGTCGTCTACGACCCGCACACCGAGCAGACCCTGTCGGTGGAGACCCACCACATGAACGTCGACTACTCCGCCTACGAGGGCAAGCGGGTCACCGGCCAGGTGGAGACCGTGCTCTCGCGCGGTGAAGTCGTCATCGACCAGCGGAAGTTCACCGGCCGGGCGGGTCACGGCCAGTACACCCCGCGCGGAACCTGCCAGTACCTCGGCTAGAAGGGGTCAGACCATGGACTTCGGACTCGTCCTGCAGACGGATCCGCCGGCATCCGGCGTCGTCGGACTGATGCGGCGCGCGGAGCGCAACGGCTTCCGGTACGGCTGGACCTTCGACTCGGCGGTGCTCTGGCAGGAGCCGTTCGTCATCTACAGCCGCATCCTCGAACACACCGAGACGATGATCGTCGGGCCGATGGTGACCAACCCGGGCACCCGGACCTGGGAGGTCACCGCCTCCACCTTCGCCACCCTCAACGACATGTACGGCAACCGCACGGTCTGCGGCATCGGCCGGGGCGACTCGGCGATGCGGGTCGCGGGCCGCAAGCCCAACACCCTCGCCCGGCTGGACGAGGCGATGGGCGTGATCCGCGACCTCGCCGAGGGCCGCGAGGCCGTGGTCGACGGTCAGCCGCTGCGCCTTCCGTGGGTGCAGGGCGGCAAGCTGCCGGTGTGGATGGCCGCCTACGGCCCCAAGGCGCTCGCTCTCGCGGGCCAAAAGGCCGACGGTTTCATCCTCCAGCTCGCCGACCCGTATCTCACCGAGTCGATGATCAACGCCGTGCGGACCGCCGCGTCCGACGCCGGACGGGACCCGGACTCGATCACCATGTGCGTCGCGGCGCCGGCCTATGTCGGCGACGACCTGGCCCACGCGCGTGACCAGTGCCGGTGGTTCGGCGGAATGGTCGGCAACCACGTCGCCGACCTGGTCTCCCGCTACGGCGAGCACTCCGACCTGGTGCCCGAGGCCCTCACCTCGTACATCAAGTCGAGGGAGGGGTACGACTACAGCCACCATGGCCGCGCCGGCAATCCCTCCACGGACTTCGTCCCGGACGAGATCGTCGACCGGTTCTGTCTGCTGGGGCCGGCCGAGGCGCACATCGAGAAGCTGAGGACGCTGCGCGACCTGGGCGTGGACCAGTTCGCCGTCTACAACATGCACGACGCCAAGGAAGTGACCATCGACGCGTACGGCGCCGAGATCATCCCCGCGCTGGGCGGCTGAGATCACCGTCGCGCCGCAGCCCGCTCCCGCCCGCCGTGCATGACCGCTCACCACCGCTGAAGACCTCCGAAGGGCCAGCGCCATGACCGCGACCGTCCCCCCGGCCCCCTCCGGCCAGCCGATACCCGACTCGTCCGGCCGCGTCGAACTCGCGCCCGGCGCCGCCCCGACCGACGGCCGCTTCGTCAACGATGACCTGCTGCCCGTCCCCGTCGCCCAACGACGCTGGACCACCTACAACTTCGCCGCACTCTGGGTCGGCATGGCCCACAACATCCCATCCTGGCTGCTCGCCTCCGGACTCGTCGCTCTCGGCATGGACTGGAAGCAGGCGGTCTTCACCATCGCACTGGCCAACGTGATCGTCCTTGCGCCGATGCTGCTCACCGGTCACGCCGGACCGAAGTACGGCATCCCCTTCCCGGTCCTGGCGCGTGCGTCGTTCGGACTGCGCGGCGCGAATCTGCCCGCACTGATCCGGGCCGCGGTGGCCTGCGCCTGGTTCGGCATCCAGACCTGGATCGGCGGGCAGGGCATCTTCATCCTGCTGGGCAAGATCTTCGGCGGCTGGACCTCGGCCGCGGAGATCGGCGGCCGGCCCTGGACGCTGTGGGTCTGCTTCCTGCTCTTCTGGGTCCTCGAACTCGCCATCATCTACCGGGGGATGGAGGCGCTGCGGCGATTCGAGAACTGGGCCGCGCCGTTCGTCATCGTCGGCGCCGTGGTGCTGCTCGTGTGGATCGCCGTCAAGGCCGGCGGCTTCGGCCCGCTGCTCGACCAGCCCTCCGAACTCGGCTGGGGCGCCGACTTCTGGCCCGTCTTCTTCCCCTCCCTGATGGGCATGATCGCCTTCTGGTCGACCCTGAGCCTCAACATCCCGGACTTCACGCGCTTCGGTGCCGGTCAGCGGGCCCAGATCTGGGGCCAGACACTCGGTCTGCCGACGACGATGACGCTCTTCGCTCTGCTGTCGGTCTTCGTCACCTCCGGCTCGCAGGCGGTGTACGGGGAGGCGGTCTGGGACCCGGTCCAGCTCGCCGCCAAGACCGACAACGTCTTCGGGCTGCTCTTCGCACTGGTGACGGTGCTGATCGCGACGATCTCGGTGAACATCGCGGCCAACGTCGTCTCACCCGCGTACGACCTGGCGAACCTGGCGCCGAAGCTCATCAACTTCCGCACCGGAGCGCTGATCACGGGCGTGGTGGGCGTCCTGATCATGCCGTGGAAGCTGACCGAGACACCCGAGCTGTACATCTTCACGTGGCTCGGCCTGGTCGGAGGCCTGCTCGGCACGGTCGCGGGCATCCTCATCGCCGACTACTGGCTGATCCGGCGCACGGTCCTCGATCTGCCCGGCCTCTACACGGAGGACGGCCGCTACTGGTACACCTCCGGCTGGAACCTGCGGGCCGTGGCCGCCTTCGTCGTCGGCGGTGTGCTGGCGATCGGGGGCTCGCACTCGGCGCCCGGCAAGGGGCCCTTCCCCGAGGACGGTCTCATCCCGTTCCTCGAGCCGCTCGCCGACTACGGCTGGGCGGTCGGGCTCGCGACCTCGCTGGTGCTCTACGTCGCGCTCATGCGGCTCCCGGAGCGCCGGAAGGCGTGAGACCCCACGGAGGCGCGGCGTTCAGCGACGGCAACGCTGCGCCTCCACGATCTTCTCGACCGTCGGCTCCGCGCCGGCCCGCCGCTGCACCCGCTCGGCGAAGCCGGGGAACTGGCCGGCGACCGCGCTCAGGATCTTCAGCTCCAGGGGAGCGACGTTGATCTCGGCGACATCGCGCTCGACCGCCCGCACCACGGCGTTCACGACCGCGCGCGGCGAGACGGTACGGACCCCACCGGGCGTGCCCGAACCGGTGGCGGCGAACATCCCGAGGTCGCGGACGAATCCGGGCTGCACGACGGAGACGCCGACGCCCGTGCCGTGCAGATCCTGGCGGAAGCCGAGGGAGAAGCCGCGCAGCCCGAACTTGGTCGCGTTGTAGAGGGAGGAGGACTTGGTCGCCGCCTTCCCCGACAGTGAACCGACGAAGACGATGTGACCCCGGCCCGCGTCGATCATCGCGGGGGCGAGCAGGCGGGCCAGCATCGTGGGCGCCCGCAGATTCACCGCGAGAGCGCGGTCGATCTCCTCCGGCGAGTAGTCGAGGACGTCGCCGCTGGAGGGCAGGGCGGCATTGGCTATCAGGATGTCCGTCCCGGCGGCCTCCTCGGCGAGCCGCCGTACGTCGTCCGGGTCACCGAGGTCCGCGAGAACCGTGCGGGCGCCGTAGGCGTCGGCGAGCGGTGCCAGTGCCTCGGCGCGCCGGCCCGAGACCACCAAGGACGCCCCGCGCGCCGCCAGTTCGGCGGCGAGCGCCCCGCCGATGCCCCCGGTCACGCCGGTGAGCAGAACGGTTGCTCCGGTGATGCGCATCTGGTTACCCTCCAGTTCTGTTCGTTCGAACGAACAATAGGGAGGCGGGGCGGTCGTGTCCACAGACGAATTCGGCGGACTGGCGGAACACGTAAGCGAGTTGGCGGACGGCCACACCACGTCCGAGGCCCTGGTGGCGCGTGCCGTCGAGCGCATCGAAGCAAGTCAGGGCACCATCAACGCCTTCCGCTGGGTGCGCTCCGAGGAAGCACTCGCCGAGGCCCGGGAAGCCGACCGGCGGCTCGCCGCGGGGGAGAGGCTGCCGCTGCTCGGCGTACCGGTCGCCGTCAAGGACGACACCGACGTGGCCGGACTGCCCACCCTCTTCGGCTGTCAGGGCGACATCGTCGCCGCGGGCTCCGACGGTGAGGCGACCCGCCGGCTGCGCGCGGCCGGAGCGGTCGTCGTCGGCAAGACCAACTCCTGCGAGCTCGGCCAGTGGCCGTTCACCGAGGGACCCGCCTTCGGCGCCACCCGCAACCCCTGGTCCACCGACCACACCCCGGGCGGCTCGTCCGGCGGCTCGGCAGCCGCCGTGGCCGCCGGGCTCGTGCCCGCGGCCCTCGGCTCGGACGGTGCCGGGTCCATCCGCATCCCGTCCGCCTGGACGCATCTGGTGGGCATCAAGCCCCAGCGCGGCCGCGTCTCCCTGCATCCGTACTCCGACGCCTTCCAGGGCCTCGCCGTCAACGGCCCGCTCGCCCGCACCGTCGCCGACGCCGCCCTGCTGCTCGACGTGGTGCAGGGCCCGCATCCCGCGGATCTGCACCGCCCGGGGGCGATCGACGCCTCCGCCGCGGCGCGCCGTGAACCGGGCAGGCTGCGGATCGCGCTCGCCTGGCGGCCCCCGCTGACCCTCACCCGCACCGGCCCCCACCCCGAGGTACGGCGCGCGGTCACCGGCATCGCCGAGGCGCTCGCCCGGCTCGGCCACCACGTCGAGGAGGCCCGGCCTCGCTACGGCCTGATCGGCCTCTCCTTCGTGCCACGCGCCACCGCCGGTGTCGCGGAAGCCGCCGCACTGCATCCCGACCCGGCGCTGCTCGACCCGCGCACCCGCAGCGCGATGCGCTCCGGCAAGCGGCTCGGCGGTCGGGTCGTGCGCGCGGCCCGTGCCCGCGAGACCCGCCAGCACGCACGGATCGGCGAGATCTTCGACGGCCGCGGATTCGACGTCGTGCTCGCCCCGACCACCGCGACCCCGCCCCCGCGCATCGGCACCTTCGACCCCCTGGGCGCCTGGCGGACGAACGCCGCCATGGCGGCCGCGTGCCCCTACGCCTGGCCGTGGAACGTCCTCGGCTGGCCCGGCGTCAACGTGCCCGCCGGCCTCACCGCCGACGGCCTGCCCGTCGGCGCCCAGTTCCTCGGCCCGGCCGGCAGCGAGGAGACGCTCATCTCGCTCGCCGCGCAACTGGAGGCCGACCAGCGCTGGTACGAGAAGCGTCCCCATGCCCCCGGGATCTCCAGGAGCACCCCGGTGGAACAATGAGAGGCATGTCCCACGCCGCCCGCTCCGCGCCGACCCGGCAGCGCATCATCGCCGCCGTCCTGCACATCATCGGCGAGGGCGGTGTCGCGGCGGTCACCAACCGGCGCATAGCCAAGGAGGCCGGGGTCTCGCTCGGCTCGGTCACCTACCACTTCGAGACCCAGCACGACCTGCTGCGGGAGAGCCTGCTGCACTTCGTGCGCGAGGAGACCCGCCGTTTCACCGAACTCGCCGACCAGTGCCAGAGCGAGGGCATCGACATCGGCGGCGCCGCGTCCCTGGCGGGCCAGGTCGCGGACGGCACCTCTTTCGACAGCGCGCACATCGCGCCCTTCGAGCTGTACGTCGAGGCGGGACGCGACGAGCGGCTGCGGGAGGCGGCGGCCGAGGCGTTCACCGCCTACGACCGGCTCGCGGCGCAGATCCTCACGGGCCTGGGCGTCCCCGACGCCGAACGGCTCGCCGCGACGACCGTCGCCCTGGTGATGGGCCTCCAACTGCGCCGCCTCGCGACGGGCAGCTCGGCCGACGACCTGGTGGACGCGCTGCTGCTGCTCGCGCGGGGGGCGGCTGTTCCGGACCCGAGCCGGTAGAGACCGTCGGTCGGCTCAGCCGAGGACCAGGTCCACGACCTTGCGGTACTCGCTCTCCTGCGTCGCGTCGAGCGTCGCATGCGTGGCGATGCGGAACACCAGCGCGCGCACGAGGAGTTGGGTCCAGTCGGGCAGGTGCGACCAGCGGTCCAGCAGCGCCGGATCGGCGCCCCACCAGCACAGTGCGTCGACGGCGACGACCGCCGAGGCCCAGGACGCCGGCCGCCAGTACGGTGGCCAGTCGATGATCGCGGGCGCAGCGTCCGGCTCGAAGAGCACATTGCCCAGCAGGTCGCCGTGCACGATCTGCGCGGGGGCCGCGACGGGGCGGCGTGCCGCCAGCAGGGGCCGCAGCAGCGGGAAGTCGGGGCCCTCGTCGCTCTCGCCCCACGCCAGCCGGTCCGCCCGCGACCAGGCGTTGTCCCGGACGCCGAGGAAGCGCGGCCGGGGCAGGTGCGCCACCGCCGCGTGGAACGCCTCGCCCGCGCGACCACGACACCGAGACTGCGACGGTGATCGGCGGGCTCGTGGCCGACTTGCAGCTGCTTCTGTACGACCTCGCCGCCCCGCGCCCGAGTGAAGCTGCCTCCACCGGGTATGCGCAGCGAGACACAATCCGGCAGTGGGCCAGCGTATCCGCCGGTTGTCGCGCACACTTGAGGGGAAGGTGTCCGCCATGACCGTGGTCCGGGCCGGCACCCGACGCTGGGGAACATCGTCCGGGGAGACGACTGGACCCTGAGATGTCTTCTGCGAGCGTAGGGAGGCGTCAGTCATGGATGGAGCCGGACTTTCGGAGCCCGAGCGGGTGATCCTGGCTGAGATCGAGCGCGAGCTGCGCACGGATCACCTCGTCGGGCCGGCGCGGATCGGCCGTACCGCCGACCATGCGCCACGCCTCCCAGCCGCCGGCGCACCAGGAGCCGTCGGCCGCCGCGACCGGCCGTGCGACCCGGAAGCCGGCGGTCTCCGGGAGGTGGCACAGCACTCCGGCGCGCCACGAGGTCTTCTAGGGTCCCATCGCGGCGGGCTTCAGCACCACCGCGTCGGACCGCCAGGCCGAACCCTGGCCGCCGGGCAGGGGAGCCGGCCTCCCGGCCGTTCCGAACGCGGTGAGGACGGATGCGGGCGGGGCGGGGAGTGGCTCATGGCGCCGCAGCATAGGCGACTAGCCTGCACGAATGCCGAACTCCCGTCTCGGGCCCGGTGAATTCGGGATGCCGCACAGGTTCGGTGACCGGTCGTACGGCTCGACGGGCGGCGGGCGGCGAGAAGGGTCCGCGTACGGCCCACTGCTGCGAAAGGGGCACCATGTTCACCACCCGGCCCACCCTCCAGGGCACGTTCGGCATGGTCTCGTCCACGCACTGGCTCGCCTCGCAGTCCGCGATGGCGGTCCTCGAGGACGGTGGCAACGCCTATGACGCGGCCGTGGCAGCCGGTTTCGTGCTGCACGTCGTCGAGCCGCATCTGTGCGGGCCCGCGGGCGAGGTGCCGATCCTCCTCGCCCCGGCCGGCGGCGACGTACGCGTGCTCTGCGGACAGGGTCCCGCACCCGGCGGGGCCACCATCGGCCACTACCGGTCCCTCGGACTCGACCTGGTGCCCGGCACCGGGCCGCTGGCCGCCGCGGTGCCCGGCGCGTTCGACGCCTGGATGGTGCTGTTGCGCGACCACGGGACCAAGTCCCTCGCCGAGGTGCTGCGGTACGCGATCGGGTACGCCGAGGACGGGCATCCGCCGGTGGAGCTCGTCGGGGCGATCGTGGAGGCGGTCCGCGAGCTCTTCGAGACGGAGTGGACCTCGTCCGCCGACGTCTATCTGCCGGGCGGCCGCGCCCCCGAGCCCGGCGAGTTGTTCCGCAACCCCGCCCTTGCGGCGACCTGGCGACGGCTCGTCACCGAGAGCGAGAGCGCGGGCGGCGGACGGGTGGCCGAGATCGAGACGGCGCGGAGGGTGTGGCGCGAAGGCTTCGTCGCCGAGGCACTGCTGAAGCAGTCCGGCCGCCCCACCATGGACACCAGCGGCCGACGGCACACCGGCACGCTGACCGCCGCCGACCTCGCCGGCTGGTCCGCCGCCCACGAAGCACCGGCCACCTACGACTGGAACGGCTGGACCCTGTGCAAGGCGGGCCCCTGGAGCCAGGGCCCCGCGCTCCTGCAACAGCTCGCGCTGCTTCCCGACGACCTGCCGCCGTACGGCTCCGCCGCCTACATCCACCTGCTCGTGGAGGGCTGCAAGCTCGCCATGGCCGACCGTGAGGCCTGGTACGGAGACGCCGACGACGTGCCCCTGGAGGAGCTGCTCTCGCAGCCGTACAACACCGCACGACGCGCCCTGATCGGCGAGCGCGCCTCCCGTGAACTGCGGCCCGGCAGCCCCGGCGGCCGGACGCCCCGGCTCAGTCCGCACGCCACGGATGTGGCCGGGGACGCCGGTGACGACGCCATGGGCGTCGGCGAGCCCACCGTCGCCGAGGACGGCAGGAGCAGCGGCGACACCTGCCACATCGACGTCGTCGACCGCTGGGGCAACATGGTCGCCGCCACGCCGAGCGGCGGCTGGCTCCAGTCGAACCCGGTCGTACCCGAACTGGGCTTTCCCCTCGGCACCCGCCTCCAGATGGCCTGGCTCGATCCCGGGCTGCCCAACTCCCTGACCCCCGGCCGGCGGCCGCGCACCACCCTGACGCCCTCGATCGCCCTGCGTGACGGCGAGCCGGTGATGGCCTTCGGCACCCCCGGCGGGGACCAGCAGGACCAGTGGCAGCTGCACTTCTTCCTGGCGGTGGCGCTGGGCTCCGCCGTACGCGGCGGGCTCGACCTCCAGGGCGCGATCGACGCCCCCAACTGGCACAACGACAGCTTCCCCGGCTCCTTCTACCCGCGCGGCATGTCGCCCGGCAGCGTCACGGTCGAGTCCCGCGTCGGGCCCGACGTGATCGCGGAGCTGCGGCGGCGCGGCCATGACGTCACGGTGGGTGACGCGTGGTCCGAAGGCCGGCTGTGCGCGGTCGCCCGCGACCCGCGCACCGGGGTGTTCTCCGCCGGGGCGAACCCGAGGGGAATGCAGGGTTACGCGGTGGGACGCTGAGGGGACAGCCCGATGTCAGAGGGCCGTGCTTAGCTGGACATATGATCGATGACTTTCTTGCCGGTGACCTGTCCGACGTCGAGGAGGCGATCCGCAAGGCGGCCGCCGCCGAGATCATGCCGCGGTACCGCCAGCTCGCCGAGCACGAGATCGTCGAGAAGACCGGCCCGCACGACCTCGTGACGACGGCCGACCGCCTCGCCGAGGAGCACCTCACCGCCGCCCTCACCGCGCTGCTCCCCGGTTCGGTGGTGGTCGGCGAGGAGGCGGTTCACGCGGATCCGACGGTGTACGACGCGCTCCAGGGCGACGCACCCGTGTGGATCGTCGACCCCGTCGACGGCACACGGCAGTTCGTGCACGGAGACCCCGGCTTCTGCACCCTGGTCGCGCTCGCGCAGCACGGGACGGTGCTGGCGTCCTGGACGTACGCACCCGTTCGCGACGACATGGCGACGGCGGTCCGCGGCCGCGGCGCCCGCCTCAACGGCGAACCCCTCCGCGCGGGCTCGCCCGGCCCCGACGCCGTCCTGCGCGTGGCGATGTCCCACCCCGACTACACCACCCCCGACCAGAAGCGCGCCCTGCTCGGCCTGAACGTCGACGGAGTCGACGCCCGCCCGTGCGGCTCGGCCGGACTGGAGTATCTGTCGGTCGCCCGCGGCGACCTGGACGCGGTGGCCTTCTCCTGGCCCGCCGCATGGGACCACGCGGCCGGACTGCTGCTGGTGGAGGAGGCGGGTGGCACGGACGTGACGCTCGCGGGAGAGAGGTTCCGCATCACGGGCGGGAACGCGTTGCCGTTCACGTCGGCGAGGACGGACGCCGTGGCCGGAAGGATCCGCGCCCTGCTGACGACCTGAGGTGGTCGCCGGGCGGGCGCGGCCGTCGGTTCCGGCGGGTAACCGCCGTCGCCCGTCACGTGGTTGAGACCATGCGAACGCGCCATGTGATGATGACGGACAAGAACCGGCCCTGGGGAGGGACCGGTGAGGCGGAGGGGCGGGGACGGGCGTGGGGAAGGACGGGGCGTCCATATCGGACGAGGAGTGGGAGCGCTTCCTGCGAGAGTCGGAGGCCGGAACCCACGACGCACCCGAGGAGCCGTCGGCGCGGGCCCGGATGGTCACGCGGCGGCTGCGGGACGAGCCCGGCCCGCCGGAGGGGTGGCGCACTCACCGGCCGCCGGCACGGAGACTGCGGGGCAACGGCTGGTACGCGGTCGGTCTGCTGGTCGCGATCGGCCTGTTCGTCGTGGCCCTGAACCCGGGATGGGTGACCGGCTGGTTCGGCGGCGCAGGCGGACGTGGCGAGAGCGGGTCACTCGCCGCGGAGTCGGAACAGGCGGACCGACCGACGGAGAGAGAGCCGGAGGGAGAACGTCCCACCGCGGACCAGCCGTTCAGGGGTTCACCCGCGACGGAGTGGGGCGACGGGATCGCGGGCATCGATCTCCCCGAGGCACGGGCGACCGGCTGGATGAGCAAGGAGCAGGTCGCGCGGGCGATCGGCAGCACCCGTGACTTCCTCGCCGCGTCCAACCTCGACCCCGGTGTGCTGCGCGGGCAGCGGCCGGAACAGGCCATCGCCCTGATCAATCCGCATCAGAAGGATGTCCAGAACTCTTTGGTGACCGCGTTCCGCAAGCCCACCGCGGAGGACGATCCCCTGCTGCTGTTCAGCCGCTTCGCACCGTCGAAGGTGCGGCTCGTGGGGGACGTGGTCAAGACCCGGGGACTGGTCACATACCGGGAGGCCGAGCGGGGCGCGGTGGAGATGACCACCGACGTCACCTACGTGTATCCGGTCGTCCGTGCCGCCGCGGGAAGCGACGAGGTCGCGCGGACCATCGTGCGCCGCGAGATCGTGATGAGCTGGGACGACCCGGAGAAGGTCGTCGTCGAGCCGGGGACGTTCTCTCTCGTCTCCTACAAGGTGGACATCGTCAACGGTGGCTGCGGCGAGAACCGCACCGGCTACTACGCCCCGGCGTTCGCCGCCGAGCGTGCGGTGGCGGGCCCGCGCGACGGCACCGAGGTCGACCCGTACGACCGCAGTGTCCCGTTGGACGCGCTCATGCGGGACGCCGGCGGCGACGGGTGCCGGACCGCCACCCGGTCGTGAGCGCGCGGGAGGCTCACGCGCCCACCACCGACCTCACCTCCCGCACCAGCCTCCCCGCCGCCTCGACCGCCTCCCCGTCCAACCCCTTCAGCACCCTCTCCACGCCCTCCGCGAACCCCTGCGGTGTGTCCCGCATCTTCGCCGCCGCGGGCAGTGCGCCCTTCTCGTTCAGGCACCACACCCTGTGGTGGGCGTGCAGGGACTGGACCAGGATTCCCATGGCGCGGGACAGGCACAGGGACTGGTGCAGTACGTCCCCGGTGCTCACCGACTTGGCCGCCGCCGTCACCGAGAACTCCGCCTCCCACGAGGCGCGGATCAGGGCCTCGCGCAGTGCTTCCGGGTACGCCTGCGTCTGCTGTCGCAGCGCCGTCAACTCGCCGTCCGTGTCGGCCAGTACGCGGCACAGCGCCACTTCGCCGGCGTACGCGGGCGACCAGAATCCCAGCGGGTGCCCCGGCTGCACGCCGGTTTCGTAGCGGCCGGCGCGGCAGTCCGCCCAGACCCGCTCCACCCGGTCCAGGTCCCGCAGGATCCAGTCCACGGGCTTGCCGTCGACGACCAGCCACGCCCCGCCGTCGACCCACGGCCCCCACCCGCCCGGCCCTGCCACCTCGACCGGTCCGCCCGTCACCTCCGACGCCAGCGCGGCCATCGCGGCGACATCCAACGAACCCCGGTAGTAGACGCCGAGATCCCAGTCGGAGTCGGGCCGGTGCGCACCCCGGGCACGGCTTCCGCCGAGTGCCACCGCGCGTACCCCGCCGACGGCCATGAGCTGGGCGGACATCCCCTCGATCACGTTGTTCACGGCTCCGGACCCTACCCAGGGCACCGCTGTCGGCGCCCCGGAATATCCTGGGGCTCCTGGCCATCGGCTGACAAAGGAGTCCGAAGGTGCCGTCGATGCTCGATGCCGTCGTCGTGGGGGCGGGCCCCAACGGACTGACCGCCGCCGTCGAACTGGCCCGCCGTGGCCACTCAGTGGCGGTGTTCGAAGCCCTCGACACCGTCGGCGGGGGAGCGAGGACCGAGGAGCTCACCCTCCCCGGCTTCCGCCACGACCCCTGCTCCGCCGTCCACCCCCTCGGCGTCGGCTCGCCGGCCTTCTCGGACATGCCGCTCGGGCGGTACGGCCTGGAGTGGTTGCAGCCGGAACTGCCGCTGGCCCACCCGTTCCCGGACGGCACCGCCGCCGTGCTGAGCCGCTCGGTGGGGGAGAGCGCCATGTCGCTGGGGGCCGGGGACGCGGGGACGTACCGCAGGCTGGTCGCGCCGTACGTCGGGCACTGGGACACCATGGCCGCCGACTTCCTGCGCACGCCCTGGGACGGGCTGCCCCGGGATCCGTACCGCTTCGCCCGCTTCGGGACGACCGCGATCCAGCCCGCGACCTGGGTCGCGCGCCGGTTCCAGGGCGAGAAGGCCCGCGGTATGTTCGCCGGCCTGGCCGCCCATGCCATCGCGCCCACCAGCGGCATCGCCACGGCCGGTATCGCGCTGCTGTTCGCGCTCGCCGCCCATGCCAAGGGCTGGCCGGTGCCCCGCGGCGGCTCGCAGGCGATCTCCGACGCCCTCGCCGCGTATCTGCGGGACCAGGGCGGCACGATCCACACCGGCGCCGAGGTCAAGCGCCTCGACGAGCTGCCGCCCGCGCGCGCGTACATCTTCGACACCTCACCCACCGCCCTGGCCCGTATCGCGGGCCTCGGGAACGCGTACGAGCACTACCGGTACGGCCCCGCCGCGTTCAAGATCGACTACGCGCTGTCCGGCCCCATGCCGTGGACCGCGAAGGAGGCCCGCAGCGCCGGGACGGTGCACATCGGCCCCACGGCCGACGAGATCGAGGCGGCGCTCGGCGCGGCTCTGCACGGCCGTCAGCCCGACAAGCCGTTCCTGATCACCGCACAGCCGAGCCTCATCGACTCCTCACGGGCGCCTGCCGGCAAGCACGTCCTGTGGGCGTACGGCCATGTGCCGGCCGGCTGGGACGGTGACGCCACCGAGGCGATCGAGCGCCAACTGGAGCGCTTCGCACCCGGCTTCCGCGATCTCGTACTCGCCCGGGCGGTCGCGGGCCCGCCCGAACTGGCGGCGCGCAACGCCAACTACGTCGGCGGGGACATCGCCTGCGGCGCCTTCGCCGGCCTCCAGACGATCCTCCGGCCCAAGCTCGCCCGCGTCCCGTACGCGACCGCGCACCCCGCCGTGTTCCTCTGCTCGTCGGCGACCCCGCCCGGTCCGGGGGTCCACGGAATGTCGGGCCACCACGCGGCCAAGGCCGTGTGGCGCCGGCTGCGGGGTGCCCGGTGAGGACGCCACGGCGGCGGCGGGCCCGCAGGCGGATGATGGACGTATGACACAGCAGCAGCCGAAGATCGTGCTCGTCCGCGGGGACATCACCGAGCAGCAGGTCGACGCCGTCGTCAACGCGGCCAACTCCTCGCTCCTCGGCGGCGGCGGTGTCGACGGAGCCATCCACCGCCGCGGCGGACCGGCGATCCTCGCGGAGTGCCGCGACCTGCGCGCCTCGCACTACGGCAAGGGCCTGCCGACCGGCCAGGCGGTCGCCACCACCGCGGGACATCTGCCCGCCGGCCATGTGATCCACACGGTCGGTCCGGTGTGGTCGCGGGAGCAGGACCGCAGTGACCTCCTCGCCTCCTGTTACAGCGAATCGCTGCGCGTGGCACGGGAGTTGGGTGCGGCCACCGTGGCCTTCCCGGCCATCTCGACCGGCATCTACGGCTGGCCGATGGACGACGGGGCCCGGATCGCCGTCCGCACGGTCCGTGCCGAGGCGGGGCCGCCGGTCACGGAGGTGCGGTTCGTGCTGTTCGACGACCGGGCGTACGAGGAGTTCGATGCGGTGCTGGGA
Source organism: Streptomyces sp. NPDC096193 (assembly GCF_040302905.1). Taxonomy (NCBI): domain Bacteria; kingdom Bacillati; phylum Actinomycetota; class Actinomycetes; order Kitasatosporales; family Streptomycetaceae; genus Streptomyces; species Streptomyces sp. NPDC096193. The sequence continues at coordinate 557,112 of NZ_JBEOSJ010000002.1, forward strand.
TCGGAGGGGTGATCCCTCGCGGTCCGGGCGCGGGTTCCTGAGGGTGGGACGCGGCGGGTGTGCCTCGCGGGAGGCGCCAGGGTTCCGGGCTCGGCGGGTGGGGGCGCGGTGGTCCGGTCTCCGCCGGACGGGTGTCGCGGTCCTGTCTCCGCCGGCGGCGTGCGGTGGTCCCGGTCTCCGGGGGTGGGGCGCGGTGGTCCCGGTCTCCGCGGGTGAGGTGCGGCGGCCTGGTCTCCGCCGGACGGGTGTCGCGGTCCTGTCTCCGCCGGCGGCGTGCGGTGGTCCCGGTCTCCGTCGGTGGGGCGCGGTGGTCCCGGTCTGCGCGGATGGGGAGCGGTGGTCCCGGTCTCCGTCGGTGGGGGGCCGCGGTCCCGTACGCGGGGCGGCATCGGGCATCGGCAGCGTGCTGGCAGCGCGAGGCTGATGTCGTTTTCTCGCCAGCGTCGGCACTGACTGTGCACGATGCTTGACCCATGCACACCGACACCGAGCGCTGCGTGCGCGCCGTCCGGTCGAAGGACGCCCGATTCGACGGCTGGTTCTTCACGGCCGTCCTGACGACGCGGATCTACTGCCGTCCCAGCTGCCCGGTGGTGCCGCCGAAGGCCGAGAACATGACCTTCTATCCGAGCGCCGCCGCCTGCCAGCAGGCCGGTTTCCGTGCCTGCAAGCGCTGCCGCCCCGACACCACGCCCGGCTCCCCCGAGTGGAACGCCCGCGCGGACTCCGTGGCCCGTGCCATGCGTCTGATCCGGGACGGGGTCGTCGACCGCGAGGGCGTCCCGGGACTCGCCGCCCGGCTCGGCTACTCCACCCGCCAGATCGAGCGGCAGCTCCTCGCGGAGCTGGGCGCGGGCCCGCTCGCCCTCGCCCGGGCCCAGCGCGCGCAGACCGCGCGCGTCCTGATCGAGACGACGGGACTGCCGATGGCCGAGGTCGCCTTCGCCGCCGGCTTCTCCTCGATCCGCACCTTCAACGACACCGTTCGCGAGGTCTTCGCGCTCGCCCCCGGTGACCTGCGCTCCCGCGCCGCCCGCAGCCGTGCCGCCCCGCCGCAGACGCCGGGATTCATCGCGCTCAGGCTGCCGTACCGGGCGCCGCTCGACCCGAGCAACCTCTTCGGGCACCTCGTGGCCACGGCCGTGCCCGGCGTCGAGGAGTGGCGGGACGGCGCCTACCGGCGCACTCTGCGGCTTCCGCACGGCCACGGCGTCGTCGCCCTCACCCCCCGTCCCGACCACATCGCCTGCCGGCTGTCGCTGACCGACCCGCGCGATCTGACCATCGCGATCAGCCGCTGCCGCTGGATGCTGGACCTGGATGCCGATCCCGTCGCGGTCGACGACCAGTTGCGGACCGATCCCCTGCTCGCACCTCTTGTCGACAAGTCCCCCGGGCGACGGGTGCCGCGCACCGTCGACGCGGCGGAGTTCGCCGTACGTGCCGTGCTCGGCCAGCAGGTCTCGACGGCCGCCGCGCGTACGCACGCGGGCCGGCTGGTCCTCGCGCACGGCGAGACGGTCGAGGACCCGGAAGGTGGCCTCACCCACCTCTTCCCGTCATCCGAAGCTCTCGCGGCACTCGACCCCGAGTCCCTGGCGCTGCCCCGCAGCCGCCGCACCACGCTGACCACCCTGGTCGGGGCCCTGGCCGACGGCGCGCTCCGGCTCGGCGTCGACAGCGACTGGGACAAGACCCGCGCGGAGCTGACCGCCCTGCCCGGCTTCGGGCCGTGGACGGTCGAGACCATCGCCATGCGGGCTCTCGGTGACCCGGACGCCTTCCTGCCCGGCGACCTCGGAGTCCGCCACGCGGCGGCCGGACTCGGCCTGCCCGTCACCCCCTCCGCCCTCACCGCACGCGCGGCGGCCTGGCGCCCCTGGCGCGCCTACGCCGTCCAGCACCTGTGGGCCACCGGCGACCACCCCGTCAACCGCCTTCCCGCGTAAGGAGTTTCCTCATGGTCAAGCAGTACACGGTGGTCGACAGCCCTTACGGCCCGCTGACCCTCGTCGCCACCGACGGCACGCTGAGCGGCCTCTACATGACCGATCAGCGCCACCGTCCCGGCGAGGAGACGTTCGGCGAGGAGGCCCCGGCCCCCTTCCGCGACGCGATCGGACAACTGGACGCGTACTTCACCGGCGAACTGGTGGAGTTCGATCTGCCCGTCCGACTGGAGGGCACCCCCTTCCAGCGGAGCGTCTGGGAGCTGCTGCTGAAGATTCCGTACGGCGAGACGCGGACGTACGGCGAACTCGCCGGGCAGCTCGGCAAAGCGAGCGCCTCGCGGGCCGTGGGGCTGGCCAACGGCAAGAACCCGGTGTCGATCATCGTGCCGTGCCACCGGGTGATCGGCGCCTCCGGAAGCCTCATCGGTTACGGCGGCGGGCTGGAGCGCAAGCAACGACTGCTCGCCCACGAACGAGGCGCGGAGGGCGCGCTGTTCTAGCCTCGGCCCGTCCGCCGCTCCCGCACGAACGACCTCGGATGCGGGGGACGGCGGGTCCGAAGCACCGCCGGACGGGCCGGACAGGCCTCGGGGGCACGGTCCGAAGACAGCGGCCGTACTCGGTCGAGGTGCTGCGCATGCGGCGGAGCCTGGGAGGTCATGCTCCGCCGGACGCACCCGGGAGCGCTGCCAGCAGCTTCGGCAGCGCCGTGCCGATCGGCTCGCGGACGAGCTCGTCGGCGAGTTCGTCGTACGGCGTCGGGTCCGCGTTGACGATCGACAGGCGTGCGCCGTGCTCCGCCGCGATCCCCGCGAGCGACGCCGCCGGCTGCACCTGAAGGCTCGTGCCGACCGCCACGAAGAACTCGCTCGCCTTGGCGATGGCCATCGCCTCGGAGAGCACTTGGGGGTCGAGCCGCTGCCCGAACATCACCGTCGCCGATTTCAGGATCCCGCCGCACGCCACACAGGACGGGTCTTCCTCGCCCCCTTCGACCCGCGCCAGTGCGTCCTCCATCGAGGAGCGCAGATGGCAGCCCGTGCACACCACCGACCGTGACGTGCCGTGCAGTTCGAGCACCTTGCGGTCGGGCATCCCCGCCAACTGGTGCAGCCCGTCCACGTTCTGGGTGATCACCCGGACCGCGAACCCCGGACGCTTCTCCAGCTCGGCGACAGCACGGTGCGCGGCGTTGGGACGGGCGCGCCATGTCGGGCTGTCCCGTCGCATCCGCCAGGCGCGTCGCCGGACGTCCGGATCGGCCATGTAGTAGTCGTACGTGACGAGCTTCTCGGCCTCCGGATCGCGCCGCCACAGGCCGTTGGGCCCGCGGTAGTCGGGAATGCCGGAGTCCGTGGAGATCCCGGCGCCGCTGAGAATCGCGACGAGAGTCATACGGCGAGCCTATGCAGCGGGTGCCGCGACGGCGAACCGGTTTTGCCGGTCCTGCCGCGCCGGACGGTCCGAGGGCTGTCCCGTCATCCCGGGCGTGCGCACGACGACAGCTACGGCGCCTGCTGCGTTGTCGGATCGCCCGAACACGTCCAGTACGAGGACGACCCTCCGCCGTGCGATGACCGCATCCCACGCCGCGCGCTGATCCACCGCGCGGTGAGGCCCGCGTGCGCCCCGCCGCCGAGCGTCGGGTCAGAGCGCCGGCCTGCCGCTCTCCAGTTCCACCGCACCCGCCCCCGCGGCCAGTACATCGAGCGCGGCCACCACCCGGTGGCCCAGTTCGCCCAGCAGATAGGTGTGGATCTCCTCGCGGCCGACCATCCGCCATGACAGCAGCTCCTCCTCCTGGAGCCGGATGGCCTTGAGGCGGGACTCGCTGAGCACCCCGCCGTCGTAGACGTAGGCGACGATCGGCGGGCGTCCCGCGCCCGGGACCCAGTCGATCGCGAGCAGCCGCCCCGGCTGCACATCGAGGCCGATCTCCTCCAGCGTCTCCCGGCGGGCAGCCTGCCGGGGCGTTTCGTTGTCGTCCGACTCGACCGTCCCGCCGGGAAGTGCCCAGCCCTTGCGGTAGTTGGGTTCGACGAGCAGCACCCGGCCCTCCTCGTCGAGGAAGATCGTGGCGGCGCCGGCCAGGACGCGAGGGAGCGAGGCGATGTACGCGGAGTAGTCGGAAGTCACGCGGGAAGCCTAGGGCCTGTCGTTCGGGGCGACCCCGGCTCGCCTGCCACCGCGCTGTCCGCGCCGGTGCGCCTCAGCTCTTGTCCGCGCGGTGCACGGGCCGTTCCTGGCCGAGCGGCTCGCCTTCGTCCTGCACGACATGTTCGCGGTGCCGTTCGACGAGATCGGGCCGATGCTCGAACGCTCGCCGACCGGGGTGAGACAGCTCGCGAGCCGGGCGCGCCGCCGGATCAAGGGCGGTACCCCGGCGCCCGATGCCGACATGATCCGTCAGCGTGAGGCCGTGGAGGCGTTCCTGGCCACCACCCGCGGCGGGAACTTCGAGGCGCTGGTGGCGCTGCTCCACCCCGATGTCGTCCTCACCGCCGCCCCGTCGGTCGTTCCCACCCCCGAACCCGTCGTGGTCAGCGGCGCTGCCACGGTCGCCACGGGCGCGATGGCCGCCACCGGCCGGGCACGCTTCACCGGACTCGCGCTCCTCGACGGACGGATCGGCCTGGCGATGGCACCGCGCGGCCGGCTGTCCCTGGTCCTCGCCTTCACGGTCACCGAGGACGGGATCACGGAGATCGACGTCGTCGCTGACCGCGAACGGCTGGGCCGGACGGCTCTCGCCGTCCTCGACGCCTGAACGGCAGCCGCCGCCTCCCTCACGCTGTCGCGGCCAACCGGACCGTACGCTCCGCCAGTTCACTGATTCGTGAGCCGTCGAACCCGAACACCGCGCTGCGCACCCGGTCCTCCAGCGGCCGTGTCCACTGTGCGGGGATGGCGGCGGCCCCGCACAGCACGCCCACGACCGAGCCCGCCGTGGCGCCGTTGGAGTCGGTGTCCAGCCCGCCGCGGACGGTGAGGGCGACCGTGCCGGTGAAGTCCCCGGCGCCGTACAGGAGTCCGGCCGTGATGACGGCGGCGTTGGGCACGACGTGGATCCAGCCGAGGCCGCCCGTCCGGTCCTCCATCTCGGCCATCGTGTCGGACCAGGACGCCCCCGCGTCGTACAGCGCCGTGGTGTGGCGGACCGTACGGGCGAGGCGGCAGCTCGCCGGGATGCGCTCCAGGGCCGCCTCGATCGCCTCGCGCGGACGGCTCGCGGTGAACGCGGCGGCCACCAGGGCCGCCGCCCACATCGAGCCGTAGACACCGTTGCCGGTGTGCGACAGGACCGCGTCCCGGCGGGCCAGTGCGGCGGCACGGTGCGGATCGCCGGGGGACGTCCAGCCGAAGACGTCCGCGCGGATGAGGGCGCCGATCCATTCCTGATACGGGTTGTCGTACGAGGCGGTGAGCGGCGGCTTGAGGCCGTTCGCCAGACTGCGGTACGCGGCCCGCTCGGCGGTGAACGTCTGGAAATACGGCAGCCGCAGCAGCCACAGGTCGCCGACCTGCTCGGTGGTGAAGGCGAAGCCGTGCGTCTCCAGCAGATGCAGGCCGAGGATCGCGTAGTCGATGTCGTCGTCCCGGCAGCTGCCATGGATCCGGCCGCGCACGCACTCCCGCCACTCCGGACGCAGCTCGAACTCACCGGGGCCGGCGTCCGCCGGTGGCCCGGGGAGATAGTCCGTGAGCGGCAGAGCACCGGTGCGGCGCAGATACCGGTCGATGCGCTCGCGTGTCCAGTGATCGCCACGCTCCACCGGTTTGCCGAGCATGTTCCCCGCGATCCTGCCGAGCCAGCCGCCGAGCGTACGGTCGGCGAGCTCCGAATGGTGCAGTCCCATACGTCCGGTCTACCGAAACGCGGCCCGAAGCGCGCGGTGGTGGGCGGACAGTTCTGTCTCGTGTCGGTCTCGCGCGCGGGTTCTCACGGTTCGTGGTGGGGTGGCACGTCCTGTGACCTGCCGGATAGGGTCGGGGCGGCGCGACTGCCTGTTCGACAGCAAGGGATAGCAGAGTGACGGACGGAGCAGTTCATCAGCACGTGCTCGTGGCGGCTGACAAGTTCAAAGGCTCGCTCACGGCCGTACAGGTCGCGGAGCGGGTGACGGCGGGCCTGCGGCGGGTGGTGCCCGGCCTGGAGGTCGAGACCCTGCCCGTCGCGGACGGCGGCGACGGCACCGTCGCGGCGGCGGTGGCGGCCGGTTTTGAACGCCGTGAGGCGCAGATGACCGGTCCTCTCGGCCAGGCCGTGACGGCGACCTACGCCCTCCGGGACGGCACAGCCGTCGTGGAGATGGCGGAGGCGTCCGGCCTCCAGCACCTGCCCGAGGGGGTCTTCGCGCCGCTCACCGCCACCACCTACGGCTCGGGCGAGCTGCTGCGTGCCGCGCTCGACGCGGGCGCCCGCACGATCGTCTTCGGCGTCGGCGGCAGCGCGACGACCGACGGTGGCGCGGGCATGCTGGCCGCGCTCGGCGCCCGTTTCCTCGATGAGGGCGGCGCGCCCGTCAGCCCTGGGGGCGGTGGTCTGCGGGAACTGGCCACAGCGGATCTGTCGGGGCTCGACCCGCGCTTCAAGGACGTCGAACTCGTCCTCGCCAGCGATGTCGACAACCCCCTCACCGGCCCAAAGGGCGCGCCCGCCGTGTACGGCCCGCAGAAGGGCGCGACACCGGAGGACGTGGCCACCCTCGACGAGGCGCTCACCCACTACGCCTCGATCCTCGGCCCCGACCGGGCCGGCCTGCCCGGCGCGGGTGCGGCAGGCGGCATCGGCTACGGGGCACTGGTCGCGCTCGGCGCGAGCTTCCGTCCCGGCATCGAGGTGATGCTCGACGTGCTCGGGTTCGCCCCCGCCCTGGCGCGAGCGACTCTGGTGATCACCGGCGAGGGCTCTCTCGACGAGCAGACCCTGCACGGCAAGGCACCGGCGGGCGTCGCGGCGGCGGCGCGTGCGCAGGACATCGAGGTCGTCGCGGTCTGCGGCCGGCTGACCCTGCCCCCGGAGGCTTTGGGCCGCGCGGGCATCCGCCGTGCCTACTCCCTGTTGGAGCTGGAACCGGACCCGGTCCGCTGCATGGCGGAGGCGGGGCCGCTGCTGGAGAAGGTGTCGGAGAACATCGCGCGGGACTTCCTGACGTGAGCTGAAGCTGAGCCGGGCCGGCGGGCGCGCGGACGGGGTCTGCGGGCGCGCCGGCCAGGATGTGCGGGTCCGGGCACTCGTGCTCGGGCGCGCGCCCGGCGTCCGCCCGGTCCGTCCCCGGTTCCGACCGGCCGGGCGAACCACGCGTTCGTGAGGCTACTCGCCGCTTGGGCCGAGGGGGCGACCTCAGGGGCGGGCAGCCGGCGCGCTCCGCGCCAGACGGGCCCGCAGGGTGCCTTCGAACTCCTCGGCGCGGGAGAGCTGGACGCGCAGCTTCTCCACCTGTTCGGCAGCGGCTTGCTGGTAAGTGCGTACGCGTTCCAGGAGAGCCGCGCGCTCCTCGGCGCCGAGCCGGTCATCCGCCGTGGACCGGTCGTCCGCATCGAGCCGGTGGCTCGCCTCGGCCCGGTCGCTCGCCTCGGCCCGGTCGCTCGCCTCGGCCCGGTCGTCCGCGTTGAGCCCGTCGCTCGTTCCCAGCCGGTCGTCCGCGTCGAGGCGGCCCGTGGCTTCCAGCAGGTCGCCCATCTGCTCCAGCGTGAAGCCGAGCGGTTTCATCCGGCGGATGACCATGAGGCGGGCGACGTCGTCCTCGGTGTAGAGGCGGAAGCCGCCCTGGGAGCGGGCGGACGGGACGACCAGGCCGGTCTCCTCGTAGTGGCGGATCGTGCGCAGGGACAGCTCGGTCCGTGCCGCGACCTCGCCGATCTGCATGTGCTTGCCGTCCACGCCGCTGATCCCTCTGGCCTTCTCGTCCATGTCACCCGGGCCCGCGTGGGCACCGCGGATCTCTACTCTAACGTTAGGGTAGAGTTGCCGACGGCCGGGGCGCGCTGCCGCCGCCCTGCCGCCTTCGAGCCGGGGCCGACGGTGCCCCCGGCGGAGATCCGAATCCCGCAGGAGAGAAGCGTGCGCGAGCCCCTGACGCCCGGCGCAGCCGCCTGCCCACCGTGACGCATCGCCCCTGACACGAGCCCGGCCGCGCTGCCGACCGTTCCCGGCTCCGTCCGCTCTCGACCTGCTCCTCGAACCGCCTTCTCGACCTGCTCTTACGACGTCCGTATCGACTACTGCTCCGTGTCCCGCGGAGCCACCCGCGAGGTGCCTGCCCGGCTTCCGCGCGTCCTCCCGCCGCACATTCCGGCCCGCCGCACGCGGCGTGCCCGAGCACGACAGGTTCCGTCCCCTTGCCTTCTGCTGCTTCCGCCGTGTCCCCGGCCGCGCGCCTGCGCGGTCTGAAGCCCGACTGGCTCTCCGACCCGAAGGTCTGGCGTACCGAGATCCTCGCCGGGCTCGTCGTCGCCCTGGCCCTGATCCCCGAGGCGATCTCGTTCTCGATCATCGCGGGGGTCGACCCGGCGATCGGTCTGTTCGCCTCCTTCACCATGGCCGTCGTGATCTCCGTCGTCGGCGGCCGCCGGGCGATGATCTCCGCCGCGACCGGCGCTGTCGCCCTCGTGATCGCACCGCTCAACCGTGAACACGGCCTCGGACACCTCGTCGCCGCCGTCGTGCTGGCCGGCGTCTTCCAGATCATCCTGGGCGCGCTGGGGGTGGCGAAGCTGATGCGGTTCATCCCCCGCTCCGTGATGGTCGGGTTCGTCAACTCGCTGGCCGTCCTGATCTTCATGGCCCAGGTGCCGGAGATGCGGAACGTGCCGTGGGCCGTGTACCCGCTGATCATCGGTGGCCTGGCGCTGATGGTGTTCTTCCCGAAGGTCACCACCGTCGTCCCGGCCCCGCTGGTATCCATCGTCATCCTGACCGCCATCACCGTCGGCGCGGCCATCGCGGTGCCCACGGTCGGCGACAAGGGCGCCCTGCCGTCCTCGCTCCCCGTGCCGGGCCTGCCGGACGTGCCGTTCACCCTCGACACCCTGACCACCATCGCCCCCTACGCGCTGGCGATGGCACTCGTCGGGCTGATGGAATCGCTGATGACCGCCAAGCTGGTCGACGACATCACCGACACCCACTCCAACAAGACCCGCGAGTCCATCGGGCAGGGCATCGCCAACATCGTCACCGGCTTCTTCGGCGGCATGGGCGGCTGCGCGATGATCGGCCAGACGATGATCAACGTGAAGGTCTCCGGCGCCCGCACCCGTCTGTCCACCTTCCTCGCGGGGGCGTTCCTGATGGTGCTGTGCATCGTCTTCGGGCCGGTCGTCTCCGACATCCCCATGGCCGCGCTCGTCGCCGTGATGGTGATGGTGTCGTTCGCGACGTTCGACTGGCACTCCGTCGCGCCCACGACGCTGCGGCGCATGCCCGCCGGCGAGATCGTCGTCATGCTCGTCACCGTGGTCTGCGTCGTCGTGACCCACAACCTTGCCATCGGCGTCGTCGTGGGCTCAATTACCGCCATGGTCATCTTCGCGAAGCGGGTCGCCCGCGTCGCGGAGGTCACCGCCGTCACCGACCCCGACGGCACGACCGTGGTCTACCGCGTGACGGGTGAGCTGTTCTTCGCCTCCTCCAACGACCTCGTAGGACAGTTCCACTACGCCACCGACCCCGGCAGGGTGGTCATCGACCTGTCCGCCGCCCACGTCTGGGACGCCTCGTCCGTCGCGGCCCTCGACGCGATCGAGACGGCCTACGCCCGGCGGGGCAAAACGGTGGAGATCATCGGCCTGAACGATCCGAGCGCCGACCTGCACGGCAGGCTCAGCGGCGAACTCGCGGCCGGCCACTGACCGGTCACCGCACGAGCCCGTGCGCAGCCTGACCCGCACGAGCCCGCGCGCACCCCGACCCGTGCGAGCCCGCCCGCACCCTGACCCGCACGAGCCCGCGCGCACCCCGACCCGTGCGAACCCGCGGTCGGCTACAGACCCGACCCGGCACGTACCGGCCAGGTCCGGCGGGCCCGCCGCCCGGTCCGGGTCAGCCCTGCGCGTCCGCGAGTTCGACCATGTCGCGCGGGCGGTCCGCGATGCGTCGCGCCTCCTCCATGACCGCGGCCGTGACCCGGGCCACCGCTTCATCGTCCCCCTCGATGACGGCGTACTCGTCGTCGAGCTCGACGAGCCGCTCGACCAGGGGCAGTTCGTGCCCGTAGCGCTGGTGGAGCAGGAAAGTGAGCTCCCAGGACGCCAGCTGTCCGGACAGCATGCGCCGGGCCAACGCTCGCACGGCCGCCTCCTCACGGGCCACGCCCGCGACGGGATCAAGGACGAGACCGAGTTCGTCGAGCGCCGCGGGGAGCAGGTCGTGCACGGCATAACCCGCCTCGGCGCGGGTGCAGGCCGCCAGTACCCGGAGTCCGGGGCTGTCGAGTCCGACGACGAGCGCGTCGCAGGCCGCGTCGACGACCTCGCCCGCGGGGATCTCGCCCACGCTCCAGAGCGTGGCACGGTCCTGGAGTTCACTCAGCGCTGCTTCGGTTGACGGCATCCGGCCATGATCCCCGGGCCACGGGTCCATGGTCGAACGGGTGACGCGTCAGCGGCTGTTCGGCAGCCCGCTCCGGCAGGACCCGCACCCACTGCGCCGATGTCCACAGCACGCCCCGCGGCCACGGCCGCCGAGGGTCCCGGCGCTTGTGCCCGTGCACAACGCGTGCGCTGCGCCGCTGGTCATCCGCAGCGATTCGTCCCCGCCGCGTGGACGGCCCGGCGGCGCCGGTGCTGATGTGAGGCCCCACAGGGGCACGCAGGACACAGGCCCCGGAAGGGGGACTGCATGGCCGCCTCGCTCGAGGTACGAGCACTGTCCGTCGGCTACGGGCCGGTGCGGGCGCTGCGTGAGGTCTCCGTCGAGGTGCCGGAGGGCAGGATCGTCGCCGTGCTCGGCGGCAACGGGGCAGGCAAGTCCACGCTGCTGCGCGCGATCTCACGCACCCTCTCCTTTCAGCGCGGCCGGGTCACCGAGGGCTCCGTCCACTTCGAGGGCCGCCCGCTGGACGGCCTCAGCCCGGCGCGCGTCGTGGCCGCCGGAGTGGTCCACGTACCCGAAGGGCGGCAGGTGTTCGCACGGATGACGGTGGCCGACAATCTGCGGGCGGGCGCACTGGGGGCGCGTGGCGGCCGGCGGGAGGCCGCCGCGGCGCTCGCCCGCGTCCATGGACTCTTCCCGGTCCTGGCCGACCGCGCCCATCAGCGGGCCGGGCTGCTGTCCGGAGGTGAGCAGCAGATGCTCGCGCTGGGCAGGGCGCTGATGGCACGGCCCCGGCTCCTGCTCCTCGACGAACCGTCCCTGGGCCTCGCCCCGCTGATGGCCGAACGGATCGCAGAGACCGTCCAGGAGATCAACACCGCCGGCACCTCGGTCCTGCTGGTGGAGCAGAACGCGGCGATCGCGCTCCGGCTGGCCTCCACGGCGTACGTCCTGGAGGTCGGCGAGGTCGCTCTGGAAGGCCCCGCCGACCGGCTGGCCGCCTCCGACGAGGTGCGCAGGCGCTATCTGGGAGTCGTCGACGAGGAGGCCGCGGAGGATGCCGTACGGGCAGAGGCTGCCGCACCGGCGCTGCGGAGGTGGTCCGCATGACGGCCCCGGACGCGGCTGCTGCCGAGGACGGCGCCGCCGCCACGCCGGCGCTCACCGTCTCCGGCCTCACCGTCCGCTTCGCCGGTCTCACCGCGCTCGACGACGTCTCGTTCACCGTCGCGCCCGGCAGCGTCCATGCCGTCATCGGCCCGAACGGCGCGGGAAAGTCCACCTGCTTCAACGTCCTGTCCGGTGTCTACCGCGCCACCTCCGGCACGGTCCACTTCGGCGACAGCGAACTCACCGGCCTGCCCCCGCACCGCATCGCGGCGCTCGGTGTCGCCCGCACCTTCCAGAACCTCGCCCTCCCGCCGCACGCCACCGTCGCTGACAGCCTGCTGCTCGGCCGCCACCGGCTCACTCGGGCGGGGTTCCTCTCAACCGGACTGCGGTTGCCGTCCGCAGCCCGTGAGGAACGGCGACACCGGGAACGCGTCGGCGAGATAGCGGAGTTCGTCGGGCTCGCGGCCGATCTCGGCCGTCCTGCCGGAGCACTCCCGTACGGCAAACAGAAGCTTGTCGAGCTCGGCCGCGCGCTGTGCATGGAGCCGCGGCTGCTTCTGCTCGACGAACCCGTCGCGGGCATGACCGCCGACGAGCGGCAGCAGACCGCCGCCGTCATCGCGGGCGTGCGCGACGGTCTCGGCATATCCATCGTGCTGGTCGAACACGACATGGGGGTGGTGATGCGGCTCGCGGACGCCGTGACCGTACTCGACTTCGGGCGCCGGATCGCGGACGGCACCCCGGCCCAGGTGCAGAGCGACCCGGCGGTCGTCCGGGCTTACCTCGGAACAGGTGCGCAGGCATGACGACCTTCACCGAACTTCTCCTCGGCGGGCTCTCGATCGGCTCCGTCTACGCCCTGATCGCCCTCGGCTTCGTCGTCATCTTCAAGGCCACCGAGGTCGTCAACTTCGCCCACGCGTCCCTCCTGCTGGCCGGCGGCTATGTCACGGCCGTCCTCCACGACGACATCGGCTTCTGGGCGGCGCTCGCCGTCGGCATCGCGAGCGCGGCCGTCGTGGGAGCCGCCGTCGAGTTCTTCGTGATGCGCCGCTACCGGGGCTCCGACCACAGCGTCCTCGCCATCGTCACCATCGGTGTCGACATCCTGCTGACCACCGAACTCACCCGCCGCATCGGCACCGACGTTCTCGCCCTGGGGGACCCCTGGGGCGACCGGGTCGTCACCATCGGCGACATCACCATCGCGCAGACCCGGATCGCCGCGTTCGTCGCCGCCGCCCTCCTCATCACGGCGTTCCTGCTGGCCTTCCGTTTCACCTCCTGGGGAGTGGCCATGCGGGCGGCGGCCGAGAACCCGCAGACCGCCGCGCTGATGGGGGTGCGGCTCGGCAGGGTCTCGCTCGCCGCGTGGGGCGTCGCGGGCGGCCTCGCGGCCGTCGCCGCACTGTTCCTGACCGTTTTCCCGACCCCCGGGCTGGAACGCGCCACCTCGCTCGCGGCGCTCAAGGCCTTCCCCGCCGCGATCCTCGGCGGGCTCGACTCCACCACCGGCGCCCTGGCGGGCGGGCTGATCGTCGGTGTCACGGAGTCGTTCGCCACCGGGTACCAGAGCGAACTGTCCTTCCTGGGCCGGGGCATCGGCGATCTCGCGCCCTATCTGGTGATGGTGCTCGTCCTGCTCATCAGGCCGGCGGGACTCTTCGGCACGAAGGAGCCCGCGCGTGTCTGACACCCTGCCCGAGACGCTCGACAAGTCCCCGGCTCTCAGGGCGCCCAGGGCCTCGGTGGCGTTCAGGAACCCCCGGGCGTACGCCTGGATCCTCGGCGGTCTCCTGCTCCTCGCCCTGCCCTTCTACCTCGACCGTTTCTGGCTCCAGGCCGGGCTGTTCGCGATGGCCGCGGCGATCGGCGCCATCGGCATCAACCTGCTCACCGGCGCGACCGGCCAACTCTCCATGGGCCACGCCTTCTTCCTCGCCGTCGGCGCGTACGGCTACTGCGTCCTCGCGGGCGGGGACGAGGTCGAGAACGGCCACCGACTCACCGGCCTCGGCCTGCCGACCTGGCTCGCCGCGATCCTCGCCGTCCTGCTCGCGGGCGCGGCCGGCGGCCTGTTCAGCCCCATCGCCGGCCGGCTGAGCGGGGCGTATCTCGGTATCGCCACCCTCGCCCTGATTTTCATCGGCCAGCATGTGCTGTTCAACGCGAGTGATCTGACAGGGGGGTTCAACGGCCGCGCCGTCCCGCCGCTGTCCCTGTTCGGCTTCACCTTCGACGACACGGAGGTCGTGATCGCCGCCGTGCCGTTCCAGTCGGCGGAGAAGCTCTGGTACGCGGCCCTGGTCGCGCTCCTTGCCTGTGGGCTGTTCGCCCGCGGTGTGCTGCGCGGCCGCCCCGGGCGCGCCATGAACGCCCTGCGCGACCACCGCATAGCGGCGGGCGTGATGGGGGTCCCGGTCGCCCGCTACCGAGCCGCCGTCTTCGTCCTCTCGTCGATGTACGCGGGCCTCGCGGGCGTGCTGCTCGCCCTGGTCTTCCAACGCACGGTCCCCGAGTACTTCGGCATGATCCTCTCACTCGAATACCTCGCCATGATCGTGATCGGCGGACTCGGCACCGTCGCGGGCGCGGTCGTCGGCGCGGCCTTCGTGTCCCTGCTGCCCCAAGTGCTCACCCACTACAGCGACAGCCTCCCGCTGGTCGCCGCCCCGGGCACGGGCGGCGTCTCGCCGGGCGAGGCGTCGCGCTATCTGTACGGCGCCGCGGTCGTCGCGGTGGTGCTGTTCCTGCCCGGCGGACTCACCCGCCCGACAGTGTCCCGACGGGAGAAGACATGAAGCCGAAGAGATACATGGCGGTGCTGGCCGTACTGGCGCTCAGCGCCGTCGGATGCAGCGAGAAGGCGACGAGCGGTGACGGCGGTGGGAAGGACGCCGGGGGAGTGAAGACCGGCGAAGGCGTCACCGCCAAGACCATCACGCTCGGTGTGCTCACCGACATGACCGGTGTCTACGCCTCACTCGGCAAGAGCGTCACCCAGGCCCAGCAGCTGTGGGCGAAGCAGACCAACGCCGCCGGCGGTGTCTGCGGCCGGCAGATCGAGCTGACCGTGCGCGACCACGGCTACGACCCGCAGAAGGCCCTCGCCGGCTACACCGAGCTCGAACCGAAGGTGCTGGGCTTCGCCCAGTTCATCGGCTCGCCGTTCGTGGCGGCCGTCAAGCAGCGCATCGACGGCCAGGACAAGGGCCTTGTCCTGCCGCAGGCGTGGTCGGCCAGCCTGCTCGGCAGCCCGTACGTCCGGGTGGTGGGAGCGACGTACGACATCGAGACGATCAACGCGATCGACTATCTGCTCGCCCAGAAGCGCATCGCCAAGGGCGACAAGATCGGTCACGTCTACTTCGAGGGCGACTACGGCGAGAACGCCCTCGCCGGTTCCCGGTACGCGGCACAGCAGGCGGGCCTCAGCATCGTCGAGCAGAAGATCAAACCGACCGACAACGACATGTCGGCCCAGGTGGCCGCGCTGAAGAAGGCGGGCGTCAAGGCCGTCGTCATCAGCGCCGGACCGCGTCAGGCGGCCTCCCTCGTCGGCGTGGCGGCCGCCGGCGGCTTCAATGTGCCGGTCATCGGCAACAACTCCGCCTACGCGCCGCAGCTCCTTGCCACCCCCGCGGGGCCCGCGCTGATGAAGGACTACTACGTCGCCGCCTCCACCCTCCCCATCGGTGCCCCGGACGCGGCGCCGGCGAAGCTGGCCAAGGAGTACGCGGCCGCCTACCCCAAGGACGGCCTCGACAACGGTGTGGTCGCCGGCTACACGGCCATGGGGGTCTACGGCGAGCTGCTGAAGAAGGCCTGCGCCGACAAGAACCTCACCCGTGAGGGCGTCGACAAGGCCCTGCTGACCCTCTCCGCGTACGAGAGCGGCTTCGGCATCACGCATGACTTCTCCGACCCGGCGGCGCCGTCGACGCGGCAGAGCGTCATCATGAAGCCGGACAACAAGGTCCCGGGCGGACTGAAGGTGGTACGGCCCGCGGCCGTGGCGAAGGCGGCGGAGTCCTTCAAGAGCGGCGGCTAGGGTCTGTCGCTCGGATCGGGCCGGCCCGTATCCACACGACAGGCCGCAGGATGCCCCCACGGCGGCTGAACCTGTCGCACACACGAGGAGGGCCCGGGTGCGGATCGCACCCGGGCCCTCCTCGTATGCCGTCGCCGTGTCAGGGGAGCTGAGCCGCCCTGGCCTCACGGCTCTCACGACGGTTGTCACGGAACGTGTTCACCCGTCGCGCTGTCGCGAACAGCGGGATCGTCGCCGCCAGCACGATCTGCAGTGCGCAGCCGGTCTGCAGCAGCAGCTGGCCCGCCGGGGCGTCGAACGCCCAGGCCGCCAGCAGACCCATCGCGGCCACGATCCATCCGAGCATCGCCACCGCCAGGACGCCCCGCGGCTTCGGATACTCGACCCGGCTCACCATCAGCCACGCCGTACCGATGATTGCCAGCAGCGTCGGGATGAACGGCAGCTCCAGCAGGACGATCGAGACCACCGTGAGCGCGCCGAAGGGGCTCGGCATGCCCTGGAACATGCCGTCCTTCATGGTCACGCACGAGAATCTCGCGAGCCGCAGGACCACCGCCAGGAGCACCACGATCGCGGCCACCGCCGAGACCCGCTGGTGGGCGTCGTCCGCGACCATGCCGTACACGAGTACGAAGTAGGCCGGCGCGAGCCCGAAGCTGATCAGGTCGGAGAGGTTGTCCAGCTCCGCACCCATCGGCGAGCTGCGCAGCTTGCGCGCCACGAGCCCGTCGCAGAGGTCGAAGATCGCGGCGAGCAGCATCAGGATCACGGCGGTGGCGGCGCTGTGACGCGCCATGCCGGTCTCCTGGCTGCCCTGGAGATGCGGGATGAGGATGCCGGTGGTGGTGAAGTACACCGCCATGAATCCACACGTCGCGTTACCGAGAGTGAGAGTGTCCGCTATTGACAGCCGCAGAGAGAGAGGCATCTCCTCCGCGTCGTCCTCGGCATCCGCCTCGGCGCCCCAGCCTGCCTGTGTGTCGGGATCAACCACGGTCAATGCGAGTCACCCCCGCGGTCGTGGTCTGACCGACCTCGACAGCGACATCGACACCTTCCGGAAGGTAGATGTCCACGCGCGAGCCGAAGCGGATCAGGCCGATACGGTCACCCTGCTCGACCTTCGTGCCCTGGGGCACATAAGGAACGATGCGCCGCGCGACGGCACCGGCGATCTGCACCATCTCGATGTCACCGAGCTCGGTGTCGAAGTGCCAGACAACGCGCTCGTTGTTCTCGCTCTCCTTGTTGAACGCCGGCACGAAGCCGCCGGGGATGTGCTCCACGGACGTCACCGTGCCCGCGAGGGGCGCGCGGTTGACGTGGACGTTCAGCGGGCTCATGAAGATCGCGACCCGGGTGCGCCCGTCCTTCCACGGCATGATGCTCTGCACCACACCGTCGGCCGGAGAGATGACGCGACCCTGAGTGATCTCGCGCTCGGGGTCGCGGAAGAACCACAGCATGCCCGCCGCGAGCGCGGTGGCGGGCACGGCGACGACCGCCGCGCGCCGCGAACGGCGCGAGCGGGCGAGGCTGAGGGCGGCGGTGGCGACGGTCGGCAGAAGCCACGGCGATGCTCCGCGCGCGAGGCGTACACGGCCGCGAGGTGCAGAGGTTTGGCTGTGGGGCATGGATGACCTTCGTAGCGGATGATGCCGCGCTGGCAACGGGGGACGGCGGCTTTCCAAGCGATGTTATCGGTTGTGAGCCGTAACTGGGAAAGCCAGAAGCCGAGTCGGTCGGCCGGAAACCCTCAGAGAACGCTGACAGGGTGTGATCTTCTTCGCGGACGAACCGGCACGAAAGGGGTAATCATCCCTGGAACCGGTACTCCTCGAGCAGCCTGCGTCCAATGATCATTTTCTGGATTTCGGCGGTACCTTCACCGATCAACAGCATCGGAGCCTCGCGGTAGAGGCGCTCGATCTCGTACTCCTTGGAGAAGCCGTAGCCGCCGTGGATCCGGAAGGCGTCCTCGACGACTTCCTTGCAGTATTCGGAGGCGAGGTACTTCGCCATCCCTGCCTCCAGGTCGTTTCGTTCCCCGGAGTCCTTTTTGCGTGCCGCGTTCACCATCATGGCATGCGCGGCCTCGACCTTGGTAGCCATCTCGGCCAGCTTGAACTGGATCCCCTGGTGCTGGGCGATGGCCTTGCCGAAGGTGTGACGCTGCTGTGCGTAGGAGACGCCCAGCTCAAAGGCGCGTTGCGCGACACCGCAGCCGCGTGCCGCGACATTGACGCGCCCGACCTCGACGCCGTCCATCATTTGGTAAAACCCTCGGCCGGTGGTGCCGCCGAGTACCCGATTGGCCGGAATGCGCAGTCCGTCCATGATGAGTTCGGTGGTGTCGACGCCCTTGTAACCCATCTTGTCGATCTTCCCGGGGATGGTGAGGCCCGGACGGACCTCACCGAAGCCGGGCTCCTTCTCGACGAGGAAGGTCGTCATCGACTTGTGCGGAGCGGTGCCCTCCGGGTGTCCTTCGTCACTCCGGCACAGAACAGCCACCAGATT
This sequence comes from Streptomyces sp. NPDC096193, assembly GCF_040302905.1. Classification (NCBI taxonomy): domain Bacteria; kingdom Bacillati; phylum Actinomycetota; class Actinomycetes; order Kitasatosporales; family Streptomycetaceae; genus Streptomyces; species Streptomyces sp. NPDC096193. The sequence continues at coordinate 575,290 of NZ_JBEOSJ010000002.1, forward strand.
CGACGTTCCGCCGTTCGTGAGCCACATCTTCTGGCCGTTGAGGACGTACTCGTCGCCGTCCCTGACGCCCTTGGACGTGATGGCCGACACGTCCGAGCCGAGCGCCGGCTCCGACATCGAGAACGCGCCGCGCACCTCGCCCAGCGCCATCCGAGGCAGGAAGGTGTCCTTCTGCTCCTGGGTGCCGTGCTGCTTGAGCATGTACGCCACGATGAAGTGCGTGTTGATGATGCCCGAGACGGACATCCAGCCACGGGCGATCTCCTCGACGCACAGCGCGTAGGTGAGCAGCGACTCGCCCAGACCGCCGTACTCCTCGGGAATCATCAGCCCGAACAGGCCGAGCTCCTTGAGGCCTTCGACGATCTGCGTCGGGTACTCGTCGCGGTGCTCCAGCTCGGTGGCGACCGGGATGATCTCCTTGTCGACGAAGTCCCGGACCGTCGACAGGATTTCCTGCTGGATGTCGGTCAGCCCGTGCGTCTGGGCGAGTCGGCTCATGACTGCTTCTCCGGCTTCTTGGAGGGCTCGATCAACTCCGGGCGGCCGGGCTGCTCGCCGCCGCGCTCCTTGATGTACGTCTCGGTGGGGACCATCACCTTGCGGCGGAACACGCAGACCAGCGTGCCGTCCTGCTTGTACCCCTTCGTCTCGACGTGGACGATGCCGCGGTCGCTCTTGGAGCGGGACGGCGTCTTGTCGAGAACGGTCGTCTCGCCGTAGATCGTGTCGCCGTGGAACGTCGGCGCGACGTGCTTCAGCGACTCGATCTCCAGGTTGGCGATGGCCTTGCCGGAGACGTCCGGCACGGACATACCGAGGAGCAGCGAGTAGATGTAGTTGCCGACGACGACGTTCTTGCCGAAGTCCGTCGTCTTCTCCGCGTAGTTGGTGTCCATGTGGAGGGGGTGGTGGTTCATGGTCAGCAGACAGAAGAGGTGGTCGTCGTACTCGGTGACCGTCTTCCCGGGCCAGTGCTTGTAGACCGCCCCGACCTCGAACTCTTCGTAGGTGCGTCCGAACTGCATGGTGCTCAGGCCTCCGGGGCTTCGAACGTCGAGGTACGGGTCATGCCCGCGGCACGGCCCTTGCCGGAGATGACCAGGGCCATCTTGCGGCTGGCCTCGTCGATCATCTCGTCGCCGAGCATCGCCGAGCCCTTCTTGCCGCCGGCTTCGGACGTGTAGTAGTCGTACGCGTCCAGAATCAGCTCGGCGTGGTCGTAGTCCTCCTGCGAGGGCGAGAACACCTCGTTGGACGCCTCGACCTGACCCGGGTGCAGGACCCACTTGCCGTCGAAGCCGAGCGCCGCGGCCCGCTGGGCGACGGCCTTGTAGCCCTCGATGTTCTTGATCTGGAGGTAGGGGCCGTCGATCGCCTGGAGGTCGTTGGCACGGGCGGCCATCAGGATCTTCATCAGGATGTAGTGGTAGGCGTCCGCCGGGTAGCCGGGCGGCTGCTCGCCGACGACCAGCGACTTCATGTTGATGGAGGCCATGAAGTCGGCCGGGCCGAAGATGATGGTCTCCGTGCGCGGGGAGGCCTGGGCGATCTCGTTGACGTTGTTGAGACCCTGGGCGTTCTCGATCTGCGCCTCGATGCCGATCTTGCCGACCTCGAAGCCCATCGTCTTCTCGATCTGGGTCAGCAGCAGGTCCAGCGCCACGATCTGCTGGGCGTCCTGCACCTTCGGCAGCATGATGCAGTCGAGGTTCTGACCGGCGCCCTCGACGACGGTGACCACGTCGCGGTAGGTCCACTCGGTGGTCCAGTCGTTCACCCGCACGACCCTGGTCTTGCCCGTCCAGTCACCCTCGTTGAGGAACTTCACGATGGTGTGCCGGGCGTCCGGCTTGGCGAGCGGCGCACAGGCGTCCTCCAGGTCCAGGAAGACCTGGTCCGCCGGGAGGCCCTGGGCTTTCTCCAGGAAGCGCGGGTTGCTGCCCGGCACTGCGAGGCAGGAGCGGCGCGGCCTCAGACGGTTGACAGTCATGCGGGGACCTCCAGAGGGTCGAGCTTGTTCGCTTTCCGGATCTCGTCGACGATACGGCCGATGATCTCGGTGATGCCGAAGTCCTTCGGGGTGAACACGGCGGCGACGCCGGCCGCCTTCAGAGCGGTGCCGTCGGCGTTCGGGATGATTCCGCCGACGACGACCGGGATGTCCGCCGCCCCCGCCTCGCGGAGGCGGTCCAGCACATCGGGCACCAGTTCGGCGTGCGACCCGGACAGGATGGACAGGCCCACACAGTGCACGTCCTCGGCCAGGGCCGCGTTGACGATCTGCTCGGGCGTGAGCCGGATGCCCTGGTAGACCACCTCGAAGCCGGCGTCGCGGGCGCGTACGGCGATCTGCTCGGCGCCGTTGGAGTGCCCGTCCAGGCCGGGCTTGCCGACCAGCAGCCGCAGCCGTCCCGAGCCGAGCTCGTCGGCGGTGCGGGAGACCTTCTCGCGGACGACCGCGAGCGGTGTGCCCGCCTCCGCGGTGACCGCGACGGGTGCGCTGGAGACGCCCGTCGGCGCGCGGAACTCGCCGAACACATCGCGCAGTGCCCACGCCCACTCGCCGGTGGTGACGCCCGCACGGGCGCACTCGACGGTGGCCGCCATCAGGTTCTCGGTCCCTGCGGCGGCCTTCTTCAGCGCGGTGAGCGATTCCGTGGCGCGGGTCTCGTCGCGGTTGTCCCGCCATTCGTGCAGCTTGGCCACCACCCGCGCCTCGTTCTCCGGGTCGACCGTCATGATCGCCGTGTCGAGGTCGGCCGTCAGCGGGTTCGGCTCGGTGGTCTCGAAGATGTTCACGCCGACGATCTTGTCGTCGCCGCCCTCGATCCGCGCCCGCCGCTCCGCGTGCGAGGAGACCAGCTGCGACTTGAGGTACCCGGACTCGACGGCCGCCATCGCGCCGCCCATCTCCTGGATCCGGGTGATCTCCTCCAGGCACTCGGTGACCAGCGAGTCCACCTTGGCCTCGATGACGTGCGAGCCGGCGAAGATGTCCTCGTACTCCAGCAGGTCCGACTCGTGGGCGAGGACCTGCTGGATGCGCAGCGACCACTGCTGGTCCCACGGGCGCGGCAGACCGAGCGCCTCGTTCCAGGCCGGGAGCTGTACGGCGCGGGCGCGGGCGTCCTTGGACAGCGTGACGGCGAGCATCTCCAGCACGATGCGCTGGACGTTGTTCTCCGGCTGCGCCTCGGTCAGTCCCAGGGAGTTGACCTGGACGCCGTAGCGGAAACGGCGCTGCTTCTCGTTCTCGATGCCGTACCGCTCACGGGTGACCTGGTCCCAGATGCGGCCGAAGGCGCGCATCTTGCACATCTCCTCGATGAAGCGGACACCGGCGTTCACGAAGAAGGAGATACGGGCGACCACGTCGCCGAACTTCTCCGCCGGCACCTGCCCCGAGTCCCGCACCGCGTCCAGCACGGCGATCGCGGTGGACATCGCGTACGCGATCTCCTGGACCGGCGTGGCGCCCGCCTCCTGCAGGTGGTAGCTGCAGATGTTGATGGGGTTCCACTTGGGGATGTTGGCCACCGTGTACGTGATCATGTCGGTGGTCAGCCGCAGCGAGGGCACGGGCGGGAAGACATGCGTCCCGCGCGACAGGTACTCCTTGACGATGTCGTTCTGGGTGGTGCCCTGAAGCCGGGTGGCGTCCGCGCCCTGCTCCTCGGCGACGACCTGATAGAGCGCCAGCAGCCACATCGCGGTGGCGTTGATCGTCATCGAGGTGTTCATCTGCTCCAGGGGGATGTCCTGGAACAGCCTGCGCATGTCACCGAGATGCGAGACGGGAACCCCGACCCGGCCGACCTCGCCGCGGGCGAGGATGTGGTCCGGGTCGTAGCCCGTCTGTGTCGGCAGGTCGAACGCGACCGACAGACCGGTCTGGCCCTTGGCGAGATTGCGCCGGTAGAGCTCGTTGGACGCCTCGGCGGTGGAGTGGCCCGCGTACGTCCGCATGAGCCACGGCCGGTCCTTGTGACGCTCTGTCATGTGTGGGACCTCAGTCAGACGTTGCGGAAGCGGTTGATGGCGTTCACGTGCTTCTCGCGCATCTCCTCGTCGCGCACACCCAGACCCTCGCTCGGGGCGAGAGCGAGGACGCCGACCTTGCCCTGGTGGAGATTGCGGTGCACGTCGTACGCGGCCTGGCCGGTGTCTTCGAGGGAGTAGACCTTCGAGAGGGTGGGGTGGATCTTGCCCTTGGCGATCAGGCGGTTGGCCTCCCACGCCTCGCGGTAGTTGGCGAAGTGGGAGCCGATGATGCGCTTGAGGGACATCCACAGGTAGCGGTTGTCGTACTCGTGCATGTAGCCCGAGGTGGAGGCGCAGGTGGTGATGGTGCCGCCCTTGCGGGTGACGTAGACGCTCGCCCCGAAGGTCTCGCGGCCCGGGTGTTCGAAGACGATGTCGATGTCCTCGCCGCCGGTGAACTCACGGATGCGCTTGCCGAAGCGCTTCCACTCCTTCGGGTCCTGGGTCTGCGCGTCCTTCCAGAACTTGTAGTCCTCGGCGCTGCGGTCGATGATCGCCTCGGCGCCCATCGAGCGGCAGATGTCCGCCTTCTGCTCGCTGGAGACGACACAGATCGGGTTGGCGCCACCGGCCAGCGCGAACTGGGTGGCGTAGGAGCCCAGTCCGCCGCTGGCGCCCCAGATCAGGACGTTGTCGCCCTGCTTCATGCCCGCGCCGTTGCGCGAGACGAGCTGGCGGTACGCGGTGGAGTTGACCAGGCCCGGGGCGGCGGCCTCCTCCCAGCTGAGGTGCTGGGGCTTGGGCATCAGCTGGTTGGACTTGACGAGTGCGATCTCCGCCAGGCCGCCGAAGTTGGTCTCGAAGCCCCAGATCCGCTGCTCGGGGTCGAGCATCGTGTCGTTGTGGCCGTCGGAGGACTCGAGCTCGACGGACAGGCAGTGGGCGACGACCTCGTCGCCGGGCCGCCAGGCGTTGACGCCGGGCCCGGTGCGCAGGACGACGCCCGCCAGGTCGGAGCCGATGACGTGGTACGGCAGGTCGTGGCGCTTGGTGAGCTCCGAGAGCTTTCCGTAGCGCTCGAGGAAGCCGAAGGTGGCCATCGGCTCGAAGATCGAGGTCCAGACCGAGTTGTAGTTGACCGAGCTCGCCATGACGGCCACCAGCGCCTCGCCGGGGCCGAGTTCGGGCACGGCGACGTCCTCGACGTGGAGGGACTTGCGGGGGTCCTTCTCCTTGGTCTCGAGGCCGTTGAACATCTCGACCTCGTCCTTGTGCACGGTGACCGCGCGGTAGGACTCGGGGATGGGCAGTGCGGCGAAGTCGGCGGGCGTGCTGTCCGTCGACTGAATGGCGTCCAGGATGTCCTTCACGGGTGCCTCCGGCGAAGCGCGTTGCGGGGAACGCTGAGGGGAACGTCGGTGTGCTGCTGTGTGGAGGTGTGCCGTCGGTTCGGCGGGTGGTGCGGGTGTGGCGGCGCCGGTGGGCGCGAAAGGGTGCCTGTGACGCAGGCGTCCGGGCCGCAAACTCAGGGTTTGCTGGGACAGCCGGCGTACGAATGGTCTCTGCACGCCGGCCGCCCGGACAACTTCAACGTATGGCACGGCGTGCCAGGTGACAAGACACTGCGTGCCAACAATTTCTCTCAGTTGTCATCTGGGTGGCACACATGAGCAACAACGGCCGCCCCGGAGGGGACGGCCGTTGCTCACTGTGAGTGATCGCGTGCGCTCCGCTGCTCGGAGCGAGGGGACAGGGGGTGATTCCCGTGGCAGCCCGGCGACTGGGGATACCGCCATCCGTATGAACTTCAGGGCCCGACGGGGAGGCTGGAGCCCGGCGCGCGGGGTCAGGCGCGGCGGTCCTGAAGTGCCCTTTCGATCGTGCGCATCACGTCGTCCAGCGGTGCGTCCGTGCGCGCCACGGCCACCAGCACCTCGCCCTCGGTGGTCACCGCCGCGGCCGGTGCCGGATCGCCGGCGCGGGGCGCGGACGCCGTGGGCATCCGGTCCCGCGAGCGGCCCGCCCCTATGCCGGTGCCGAAGGTGTCGCGGACGATCGCGAAGGCGTGGTCGAGCTGGGTCTCCACGTCACCCTGGCCGCCCGCGCGCAGCCAGCGGCGCAGCACGTGGTTGTGCGCGGTGACGACCGCGGACGCCGCCACCTCCGCCAGCAGTGGATCGTCGTTGCCGTCGTGGTGGTCGCGCTCGTCGAAGTGCCCCAGCAGATAGCGCGTGAACAGCCGCTCGTAGCGGGCCACCGAGGCGATCTCGCGCTCCCGCAGGGTCGGGACCTCGCGGGTCAGCCGGTAGCGCTCCACGGAGACGGCGGGGGAGGCCGCGTACATCCGCATGACTTCCTTGATTCCCCGGCACACCGTGTCGAGCGGGTGCTCGTGCGGCGGAGCCGCGTTCAGCACGGCCTCGGCCCGTACGAGCGTGTCGTCGTGGTCCGGGAAGATCGCCTCTTCCTTGGAGCGGAAGTGCCGGAAGAAGGTGCGCCGCGCGACACCCGCGGTCGCCGCGATCTCGTCCACGGTCGTCGCTTCGTAGCCCTTGGTCGCGAAGAGTTCCATCGCCGCTGCGGCCAGTTCGCGCCGCATCTTGAGGCGCTGCGCGGCGGCGCGACTGCCGGCCGCGCTCTCCGGAGCGTCGGACGTGGCCTTGGAACGGGCGGGCTTGGCGGGCTGCGGCATGACCTGAACGTACTGCATCCGTGCAGGAGAGCGCGCCTGTGGGTGAGGAGCACCCGCCCCTGTGGCGGGGGCGGAAACGGGGGCCGGAGCCGGGGGCGGACCGTCCGAGGGATCGAGCAGTCCGCCCCAGCCGGCGGTGTGATCAGCGGCGGGCATATTCGCGGAAGCCACGCCCGGTCTTCCGGCCGAGGCAGCCCGCGGCCACCAGGTGCTCCAGCAGCGGGGCGGGAGCGAGACCCGGGTCGCGGAACTCGCGGTGCAGCACCTTCTCGATCGCGAGCGAGACGTCGAGCCCCACCACGTCGAGGAGTTCGAAGGGCCCCATCGGGTAGCCGCCGCCCAGCTTCATCGCGGCGTCGATGTCGTCGAGGGTCGCGTAGTGCTCCTCGACCATCTTGATCGCGTTGTTCAGGTACGGGAAGAGCAGCGCGTTCACGATGAAGCCGGCACGGTCGCCGCAGTCCACCGGGTGCTTCTTGATCTTCGCGGTGACCGCGCGGACCGTGGCGTGGACGTCGTCCGCCGTCAGGACGGTGCGGACGACCTCGACCAGCTTCATCGCGGGCGCCGGGTTGAAGAAGTGCATGCCGATCACGTCCTGCGGGCGCGAGGTGGCGCGGGCACAGGCCACGACCGGCAGCGAGGAGGTGGTGGTGGCGAGCACCGCACCCTCCTTGCAGATCTTGTCCAGGGTGGCGAAGAGCTGCTGCTTGATCTCCAGGTCCTCGGCGACGGCCTCGACCGCGAGATCGACATCCGCGAAGGCGTCCAGGGAGCCGGCGGGAGTGATCCGGCCGAGCGTCTCGTCCCGGGCCCCGGCCGTCATCCGGCCCTTGTCGACAGAGCGGGAAAGGGACTTGGTGATACGGGACTTGGCCGTCTCCGCCTTCTCCAGCGAGCGCGCGGCGAGCACCACGTCGAAGCCCGCCTTGGCGAAGACCTCGGCGATGCCGCTCGCCATGGTGCCGGAACCGGCCACGCCCACGGAACGCACCTCACGGCCGCCCGTTCCCTCGGCCGCCGGCCGCGGGGTGAGCGCGTCCGGCACCGGGGCCGCGGCACCGGGTGCCGCGTAGGTGTAGAAGCCGCGTCCCGCCTTGCGGCCGGTCAGACCGGCCTCACTCAGCTGCTTGAGGATGGGGGCGGGCGCGTGCAACCGGTCGCGGGACGCGGAGTACATCGCGTCGAGAACCGTCCGGGCGGTGTCGATGCCGATCAGGTCCAGCAGGGCCAGCGGGCCCATCGGCAGGCCGCAGCCGAGCTTCATCGCGGCGTCGATGTCCTCGCGGGAGGCGTACTTGGCCTCGTACATCGCGGCGGCCTGGTTGAGGTAGCCGAAGAGCAGTCCGTCGGCGACGAAACCGGGCCGGTCGCCCACGGCGACGGGCTCCTTGCCGAGCTCACGCGCCAGCGCGGTGACCGCTTCGACGGCGGCGGGCGCGGTCAGCACGGAGGAGACGACCTCGACCAGTTTCATCGCGGGGGCGGGGTTGAAGAAGTGCAGTCCGAGCACGCGCTCGGGGTGCGACGAGTCGGCGGCCAGGCGGGTCACGGACAGGGCGTTGGTGCCGGTGGCGACGACGGTCGTCGGGCGCACGATGTCGTCCAGCGCACGGAAGACCTGCTGCTTGGCCTCGTACGACTCGGACACCACCTCGATCACGAGATCCGCGTCGGCGGCCGCCTGGAGTTCGGAGAACGTGCGGAAGCGGGCGAGCGTGTTGCGGCGCTCCTCCTCGGTGATCCGCTCACGCTCCACGGCGCGTGCGGTGGAGGCTTCGAGGGCGACGACGGCCTGGCGGGCGGCCGCGGCGCTGATGTCGATGCCGATGACCTCACGGCCGGCCCGGGCGAGCACTTCGGCGATGCCGGTGCCCATGGTGCCGAGGCCGACGACGGCAATGGTGTGGAGAGGGGTGTCCATCAGGGGACTCCAGGGATGAGTGACGACTGAAGAAGAGGTGCGCGCGGGGAGATGCGCACGGGCGGTGCGCGTGGGGAGGTGCCAAAGGGCGCACGGCGCACGTCGATTGCGTGTCGTGGTGCAGTGCCGGCGGACTCTGTCCCGGAGCCACGCCGTACGCGATACGTCCACCGACGCATCACGGTGCTTGCCGAACCGACTGCACTCGCGGTGGCTGCGTCACCAGGCCACCGGGAGCTGTGCGGGGGTTACCCGCTCACTTGAGATTAACTCGCCAGTAACGAGCGCGCCAGACCTGGTCCGGTGTGATCTGGATCGCCGCCGTGCGCGACCCCTCCCGTCGCTACGCTGACCGGCATGGACGAGGAGTTACGGTCGCTGGCCCAGCGGCTGAGGGGCGAGTCGGGCGGCTCGGTCGCCTACGAACGGCTGCTGACGACCGAGGACCAGGAGGAGCTCGCGGGCGTCCTCATCGAACAGGAACGTCCCTTGTGGGCGCGGGAGATGGCCGCCTTCCGGCTCGGGTGCGCGGGGGACCGGCGGGCCTTCGAGGCCCTCGTACTGCTGCTCAACCACCGTGATCCGGCGCGCTGCGTCTCCGCGGCGCACGCGCTGGCGGCGCTGGGCGATCCCCGTACCCCGCGGGCGGCGGCCGCGCTGGCCACGAACGAGCTGAGGGTCGCCTACGCCCTGGTGCCGGTCCGGCTGCTCACCCGCCTGCGCGCCCCCGAATCCGCACCGGCTCTGATCACGGTGCTCCGGCGCCGGCTGACGCCGGGCGATCCGCACTGGCGGGTGGCGCTCGCCTGTGTGGAGGGCCTCGGGGCGCTCGGGGACCGGCGTGCGGGGGACATACTGCGCTCCGCGCGGACGCACCCGCGTCTCACGGCGGCGGCGGAGGCGGCGCTGGCCCGGATCGACTGAGGAGGCCGGCGGGCGCCTCACCGTCCCGGAGCGGAGGAGCTCCGGGGGCGACCGGGTACGGGGGCGCCGCAACGCAAGCGGGCTCTGGCCGGAGGAAAACGCAGGCGGACGCCAGGCCCGGAGATGCGGAAGCGGGCTCCGGGCCTGCCCATGCTGCACCCTAACGCTGGCGGCGAACACACATGTGGGCGGTACTCCCCCGCTGCGACTTCGTACGGTGCGAGCCGGCGCGGCCCGCAG